>CAJURO010000013.1:0-28506 GCA_910588985.1 uncultured Eggerthellaceae bacterium
ACTTCGGCAAGATGACCGCACGTGAGATCAAGCTCATCATCTGGTTCGTCATCGCATTCGGTCTGATGATCCTGAGCACATGGTTCCCACAGATCAACTCCATGCTGGTCGCTTTCATCTTCTGCGTCATCGCATTCATTCCTGGCATCGACCTTCTGACGAAGAAGCAGTTCTATGCGAACATCCCCTGGGAGATCATCATGATGATCATCGGCGTGCAAGCGCTTTCCACGGGACTTGTTGGCACAGGCGCTGCTGGATGGTTCGTCAACGTTACCTTCGCTGGTGCTGAGGCATGGCCTGCGATCCTTATCATTCTCGTGATGTGCGTCGTTACCATGATCCTGCATATCGCCATCCCTGTTGGACCTCCGACCGTTTCCGTTGCAGTGCCTCTGATGGTGGCTGTAGTGACAGCTGTCAATGGTGGCGTGGGCGCTGAGGCTACGCAGATCGTCATCAATCCTGCTGTCATCGCTTGTATCGGTGGCATCCTTGGTGGCGTTACGACATGGCTTCCTATCGACTCCATCATGATGATCTGCTATGAGAAGGGTTGGATCTCCATGAAGGAATGGGTGTCGCGCGCTTGGGTCTCTACGGTCATCTTGCTCGTGCTGACCGTGCTTTGGACGCCATTCATCTGCGGCATCGTGGTACCTGCTTAATCAGCTTGTCCAGGTAGAGAATGGTGTAGAGAGCTTATCGACTCCATTTCTCTCTGGATGCCATAGTTCCGCTTTCTTGCGGCGGCTGCCGAAACTCCTAGCGCTTCGGCAGCCGCTCTCACACATGAACCACGTACAGGTTTGTGACGAGCATTTTGCATGAGGAGGTTGAAATGGAATTCGTCGGTGCTGGCGCGGTCGGGTTGATCTTCATCGGTGTTGTCTTTCTCATTCTTGTTCCTGTTGCTGCACGTATGCGCACGCATGGAAAATCCAGGGAGCAGCAACGGAGCGAGTTCTTCCAGTCCTATGACGCACGCATGGATGAGTTTCGACAGAGCAAGAAGAAAGGGAAGAAGCGTCGCTGATGAGCCGTGTTATGTGCGAAGGGATGAAACGCTTGGTCGTTCAGCCTGAATGAAGCATTGCAAGAGCTTTTATCCCTGCGTCCATCTCGTTTCTCTTTGAACCCATTGGATCTTTTTTCGCCTTATAAGCAGCAACACTACCTATAAGTAGCAACACTATCTTGGAAAGAGAGGTATTGCGTTGGATACCTTGCAGATCATCTCTGTCGTCGTATTCGTTATCGTGATGGCGCTTGTAGTCTCCGAGAAGATACATCGAGCGCTTGCAGCACTTCTAGGAGCGGTGGCGCTCATCATCATCGGCGTCGTTGATTTCGATACGGGGATGGAGTCTATCGATTTCAATACGCTTGGCGTGCTCTGCGGCATGATGATGTTCGTAGCGGTGGTAAGGCAATCAGGGCTCTTCGAATTCGTTGCCATCAAGTCCGCCAAGCTTTGCAAGGGAAAGCCGTGGCTTATCATGGTCTCCTTCGTCATCATCACCGCCATCTTCTCAGCATTGCTTGATAACGTGACCACGATCTTGCTCATAGGTCCTATGACGATCATGCTCTGTCGCACGCTCAAGATCGATCCCGTTCCGTTTCTCATTGCGGAGATCCTTGCGTCGAACGTTGGTGGTACCGCGACCCTCATCGGCGACCCGCCCAACATCATGATCGGCTCAGCAGCGAACCTTACGTTCTTCGATTTCATCATCTATGATGCGCCAGCGGTCATCATCATTCTTGCTGCTATCATCTTCATCTTCAAATTCCTCTTTGGTCGCAAGCTTTCCGTTGCATCTGATGATGTGAAAGCGGTCATGGCGCTTTCAGAGGAAGAAGCGATCAAGGATAAGCCGCTTTTCCACAAGAGCATCGTTATGATCATCGTTGTCACGATCGCGTTCATGATGCATGGCGTGCTCGGGCTCGAATCATCTGTCATTGCGCTCGCAGCTGCTGCGATCATGCTCCTCGTCTCGCGCTGCGATCTTGAGGTTGCGCTCGAGGGGGTTGAGTGGGGGACGATCGGGTTCTTCCTCGGGTTGTTCATCGTCGTAGGCGCCATGGAGCATACTGGCGTTATCACAATGATCGGACAATGGCTGGTTTCGGTCACAGGGGGAGACGTGGTGCTTCTCATGCTCGCGCTTCTCTGGGCTTCGGCCATACTCTCTGCGATCCTTGATAACATCCCCTTCGTGGCGACGATGATCCCCATCATCACCGTCATGTCTCAAACGGGCATCGATGTGTTCCCCTTGTGGTGGGCGATCTCGCTCGGTGCTTGCCTGGGCGGAAATGGAACGCTTGTGGGCGCATCGGCGAATGTGGTGCTTTCGGGCATTGCGAACAAAGAGGGTTACAACATCTCATTCATGGGATTCACGAAATATGGCTTCCCCATTATGATCGTGAGCGTTGTGATCGCTACCGCATACTTGCTGGTGATCTTCTAATATGGTGAAGCTGCGGGGTAGTTTCGGATACCTTATTGTCCTTACGCTCGTTCTCACGAGCTTCATGCCGTTGTCGCTCGGCCTGTCCTGCCAAGGCATATTCTATAATTCCGTCGCTGGTCATATCGGTGTCGGTGTGGGCACGGTGAGCTATTATGCCTCTATCATCGCGGCGTCGTGCTTTGTGTTCATGGCGCCGATGGGAAATCTCATCAGCCGCATAGATGCGCGCCTGTGCCTTTCAGGTGCGGTCATCTTCTGCGCATTGGTGTTCGTATGGCTCTCGTTCACCAACTCCCTCTGGATGTATTTCGTTGGCGCGTTTCTTATGGGCGCACCGGTGTCGCTTCTGCTCTACATTGCCCCTTCCACCCTCGTGAATAGATGGTTTGCGAAGCGCGCGGGATTCTATGTTGGCGTGATCATGGCGTTCACAGGTATAGGAGGTGTGGTGTGGAGCACGGTCGGAGGAGCATTGATCGCTGCGATCGGCTGGTCGGCAACCTATCTTGTTTTCGCTGGCATAAGCATCCTTACGCTCCCCTTTACCGTGTTCTGCATGGCGAGCACGCCTGAGGAGAAGGGGCGGGCCCCTCTCGGGCTCACCGACACCCTGCATGAAGGAGAGGGCGCGTTGGCGAAGAAAGAGGAAGATGAGGTGTATCAAGGGGAGGGGGTCACGGCTACAGAGGCTCGATCGATGCCGTCCTTTCCGCTCATACTCATCATTGCCTTCTTGTTGAACTTCGGGATGTATGTTTACTATGTAGTGCCAAGCTATGCTGCAACAACGGATCTTATTGAGGTGTTCCCGCTTCTGGGTGCTACCGCGTCCTCAGCTGCTATGGCGGGACAGACGATCTCGAAGGTCATTCTCGGTGGGGTTGGTGAGAGATGGCCGTTCAAAAGCGCTGCTACCGCTTGCATGCTTGGGGTAATCGGCATAGCATGCCTTGCATTTGGCTTCAGCAACGTGGTGCTCTTTTATGTCGGGTCCTTCTTGTTCGGCGTGTACTACGGCGTTGCGAATGTGATGTTGCCTATCTTCACGCGATGTGCATTCGGTCTGGTCGAGTATGCAAAGATATATTCGCGTATCTCCATGGCTGCGACTGCAGGCCTTACCATCACGGGGTTTGTCTGGGGGACTCTTGTTGATATGACAGGGTTCGCTTCGATGTTCATCGGAGTTTCCCTGTTCATCCTCTTCGCGGTGGTGCTTATCATTGTGCTTGGGTCGTCGCGGTTTTCGAAGAAAGCATCCATGCCAAGCTAGCGCAACGCTTGGCATGGAGTATGCATGAGCGTTTTCATGAGGGCATTGAGCCATGCTCTATAATAAGGACGTTTTTGAACACGAACCCAAGGAACGCAATGCCAAAAGAATTGATCGTCGTCCACGGCCCTTGCACCATCTCTGGAACGATTCATGTCTCAGGTGCGAAGAACTCAGCTCTGAAGCTCATGGCTGCTTCGATCCTTGGACAAGGGACCACGACGATCCACAACATACCTAATATCTCTGACATAAGCGTCATGAGCGATGTGCTCACTCGCCTAGGCGCTCGTATTTCGCGCGAGGGACACACCTTCGCGATAGATACGACCGAGGTCAACAGCTTCGAAACCCCCTACGAGCTTGTCTCTAAGATGCGCGCTTCGATCTCCGTGCTCGGCCCGTTGATTGCACGATTCGGCTGCGCACGCGCTGCCATGCCTGGAGGATGCCAGATCGGCGCTCGTAAGATCGACATGCATCTTGTTGGCCTTGAAGCTCTTGGGGTCCAATTCGATGTTGACCACGGCATCCTCATTGCCTCAACTCCTGCAGGGCTTATCGGCGCGCATGTCATGCTTGAGTTTCCAAGCGTTGGCGCAACAGAGAACATGCTCATGGCTGCAGTGGTCGCAGAGGGCGAGACGGTCATTGACAATGCTGCTCGTGAGCCAGAGATCGTTGACCTTTGCAACATGTTGAATCAGATGGGGGCAAAGGTGAGCGGTGGTGGTACAAGCAGTATCACGATCGAAGGAGTACCCCTTGATAGCTTGCATCCCTGTGAGCACACTACGGTGGGGGATCGCATCGAAGCGGGGACATTCTTGACAGGTGGTGCGCTTACAGGTGGTCCTCTTCAAGTTACAGGCGTTGATCCTGATTACTTGAAGATGGCGATCATGAAGCTGCGCGCATTCGGCTGCATGGTCGAAACGGACTCATCGAGCATCACCGTCTCACGCACAGGAGACCTCCAGCCTACCGATATACAGACGCTTCCGCACCCTGGCTTCCCGACAGACCTTCAAGCGCAATTCATGCTCCTTGCTGCGCTTGCTGATGGCGTTTCGGTCATCACGGAGAATCTTTTCGAAAACCGATTCATGTTCGCAGCTGAGCTCATGCGCATGGGCGCAGATATTACGCTTGAGGAGCATCATGCCATCATCCGTGGTGTTTCTCATCTTCAAGGAGCTCCCGTATCTGCTACCGATTTGCGGGCAGGTGCAGCGCTTGTGCTTGCGGGCGCTGTGGCAGATGGTACGACATGGGTTCATGATATCGAGCATATAGATCGTGGCTACGAGGATTACGTTGGCAAGCTTTCATGCCTTGGCGTTGACCTCGAACGTATCATAGAAGCTTGATGGTCGAAGCAACAGGGCAAGGCAATGCGGCGATCTGATGGCAGAGATAGTCAAAGAAGGCATGATCCTTCTGCTCGCTCTCGCCAACAAGCTCCACGGAACATGCGGCAACCGACCAATGCCCATCAACATCCATCCTCTTCGCCTCGCTCTGCGCGAGGAAGCGCCCGAAGGATGGATGATCCTCGCAGCCGTCATGTTGCCCATGTGAGCAATCATGCGAATGTCTCGGAGGGCAAAGCAGGCAGGTTCGCAAAAGGCGAGCGGATGAGTGGCCGCACGCATGCACCTTCGCATTCGCTTCCTCAAGTGGATATGAACCCTGGTCCCATTGCGGCAGGAGGTCATTCGCGTGCTCGGTCGCGTGCTGCGTCGCTTGCTCAAATGCGTCGCTCTAAGAGACGCGCTCGAGCGATCGGCATAGGCGCTGTTGTCATCATCATCACCATTGTCGTGGCGTTTCTTGTGGGAACACGCGTGTTCTTGAAAACAACGGACGCTAACTTCGAAGACGAGGCTTCGAATGCCGCAGAAGCTCTTGCGCCCTCCACGGATGAGCCCATCATCTTCCTTTTGGAGGCAGATCTTTCCTTTGGCGACCGTGCTGAGGAATCTGATCATGCATACGGGTTTATGCTTGCTCGCCTTGATACCGAAGGCAATAAGCTCTCGTTCCTGACCATACCAGGAAGATTGCAGGTTGAGGTATCGTCTGGTGAGGTTGTAGCGCTTGAGGATGCGCGAGATTACGGGGGAGATGCGGAGACGATCCGTGTCGTATCGGATCTTGCTGACCTGAAGGTCAATCATTTTGTCTCAACGAATGCACAGGGCTTGTCTCGCCTTGTGGATGCAGTTGGCGGCGTTGAGATCGAGATTTTAACAGAGATCGACGATCCTCAAGCAGGAAACATCGTCATCCCACCTGGCGTGCACACTCTCAAAGGTGAGGAAGCTCTTGTTTATCTGCGCAATACGAATAGCCCACGGGGGTTTGAGCAAACCGCTCAGGATCGCGTCGGCTTCACATTCCGACTGCTTGCCCGTGCGCTCGATACGCAAGGATTCGATTTTGCAAACATCATAAGCGAGGCATCGAACTATGTTTCGACTGATATGTCAACGAGCTACTTGATGGATCTTGCAAATGCGGCGCGACCCTTGTCCGACCTTGCGGTCTTTGAGTCGATCGTGCCCTTTGTCGATATCAAGGAAGATGGTCGTACCGTGCACCAGTTGAATTCGAAGGAATGGAGTGCGGTGCTTGATGCATTCGTCAAGGGCGGTGATAGGGGAGCCATCAACGATAGCGCGATTCCGCCAAGCGAGGTATCTGTTGAGATTCGCAACGGCGCGAACATCGATGGTGCTGGCGCTCGGCTCGGGACGATCCTCCGCGGCTTCGGATACCCAGTCGATGCTATTGGCAATACCAATGATGGCACGATCTATCCTGAAACGCTCGTCATCTACACCGATTCGATCTACGCAGGAGCGGCCCAAGACATCGTCTCGGAGATCAGCTCTGGCAGGGTTGTGAATGGCGGTGATTACTACAGCTCGAATTCTGACGTTATCGTGATCATAGGAAGCGATTGGTCTGCAACTGATTAGGTTGCAGAGGGCTATGCTATGATGCTCTCAGACTGAGAACGATTTCTTTTAGATGAGGAGAATCATATGGTAGACAAGGAAAAGGTCGCAGAGGTTATCGAGCAGATCCGTCCGTCGCTTCAAGCTGATGGCGGCGATGTAGCACTCGTTGACGTGTCCGATGATGGCATGGTGACCGTTGAGCTTCAGGGGGCATGCAAGGGCTGCCCGATGTCTCAGCTCACGCTCGCTAACGGTGTCGAGCGCATCCTTAAGGAGCGCGTTGAAGGTGTGACGGGTGTGCGGCCCGCTGATCTTTAGATGACGCAATGTTGGGAGCAGCGCGGCTGCGATGAAGAGATGATGGGGCGTTGCCCTCATAACATTCCTGGTGAGCCGTGTCCTGCGGATTGCCATTATGCAGCATGCTTTCGCCCGACTCATGAGGTTTGTTCCGATTTTGGCGTACTGCTCAATCCGAACCGAGACTACGATCGGGCTCTCAAGGAGATCTGCCGATTCTGTACATTCTTTCTTGAGCATGGCCCTGATGTCTCCGAGCGTGATGGAAGCGTCATGAGGCAGGGGAATCCTAACAGATTCCTTCTTTAGAGTTTTCAGTTCGGCAATGGAAGGTGAATGCCCTTGGGTATTCACCTTCTTTTGATAGAATCGATGAATAAGGTACTGACAGGTTGCATGGTGGCAACATGAAGAAGCGAGAATGAAGGAGGGAATCATGGCAGACTATTCGAACGTATTGACATGCCCCTCCTGTTCGCAAAGGGACCTCAATCTTCTCAACTACTCTTCACTTATGGTGCTCAAGCCTGACCTTGGGCTTTTTACGATAGCCTGCCCGACTTGCTCTGCGCATATCTCTACGATCCAGCCGATCCCCGCTGAGCTCAAAGACAGAGTCCTTGACGCTGCTCATCGGGTTGGTGCAGGAATGGGCAAAGCGTCAGGAATAAGGTAGCCTGCTGTGCTTGATGCTCTCTACCAGTCTCTTGACCCTATTGCGCTCCAACTTGGTCCTCTCGCCATCAGATGGTATGGCATCGCGTATGTTCTTGGGTTTGTTGCCGCTGCATTCGTTCTCTATCTCGTTGCGAAGCGCTGGAAGATCGCTCTTGGCTCTGATGCTGTGCTCACGATCATGCTTTGCGTCATCATCGGCATTCTCCTTGGCGCGCGGCTTGGATACTGCCTCTTTTACGGCAATGGATATTATCTTCAACATCCACTCGAGGTCCTCATGGTCACCAATGGTGGCATGAGCTTCCATGGTGGGCTCATAGGAGCGCTCATTGCGGGCATCGTTGCCGCTCGACTCACACATGTTCCCTACTTGACGCTTGCTGATCTCGGAGCGATTGCTGCTCCATTGGGGTTGTTCTTCGGACGTTGTGCTAATTTCGTTAATGGTGAGCTCTGGGGTGCCGTCACCGACCTTCCGTGGGTCGTGGTCTTCGGTGGTGCGGCCGGGGAATTGCCTCGTCATCCTAGCCAGCTCTATGAAGCGCTTCTTGAAGGCCTTGTCATCTTCATCGTGTTGATCTTGCTTGCGCGCAAGCAGCCGCCGCGTCCTCGTGGAACCTTCATCGGAACATTCCTTGTGCTGTATGCCATCTTTCGCGTTCTGATCGAGTTCGTGAGAGAACCTGATGTTCAGTTGGGATATCTTTTTGGCGGATGGCTTACGATGGGGCAGCTTTTGAGCCTTCCCTTGCTCATCGCAGGCATTGGCCTGCTCGTCTTCGCACATATGAAGCAGCTTCCCCAAGAGGGCGATAAGGAAACGTCTTAGCATCGTCTCCGCACGCGACTGATCGCTGCCATATAATCTGTGCAATATCATGCATCGAGTCGTGCTCGATGTGATCATCGTTTGATAAGGAGTTCTGATCATGGAAGTCAAATTCTATAAGTGCGTACATTGCGGGAACATCGCTATAAAGGTTGTTGACTCAGGGGTGCCGCTCGTCTGCTGCGGCGAGCCTATGGTTGAGCTTGTCCCTGATACGACAGATGCTGCGCTTGAGAAGCACGTGCCTGCACTCACTAGAGAAGGCAACAAGATTCATGTGAACATCGGAAGCGTTGACCATCCCATGACCCCCGAGCATTACATCCAGTTCATCTGCCTTGTTAAGGACGAGGGCTATGATATCCACCCTCTTTCAGACAGCGATGCACCTGCAACGGACTTCTTCATTGGTGAGGGAGAGAGACCGATCGCGGTCTATGAGTATTGCAATCTGCATGGATTGTGGAAACTGGATATTTGATGTGCTATCATTTCTAGGCTTTGAGCAGTCTTGGTCGGAAACCAAGGCGATTATTAAGGAGTCAGAACATGAGAAAAGACATTCATCCAGATTACGTGGAGTGCACGGTTAAATGCAGCTGTGGCAACACGTTCACCACCCATTCCACAAAGCCAGAGCTCAAGATCGACATCTGCAATGTGTGCCATCCTTTCTATACGGGTACGCAGAAGCTCATCGATACTGGTGGTCGCGTTCAGAGGTTCGCAGATCGCTTTGGTAACGCAACTGATGTCGTTGCACAGCGTGAGGCTGCTCGCAAGGCAGAACGTGCTGCAAAGGCTGCCGAGCGCGAGGCTGCTCGCAAGGCAGAGCGTGCTGCAAAGGCTGCTGCCAAGGGTGAGCGTGCTGCTGAGTATGCGCAGAAGGCCGCTGAGGCAGAGGCAAAGGCTGCTGAGGCTGAAGCAGATGCCGTGGTCGAAGAAGCTGTTGCAGAAACAGCAGAGCAGGAGCAGGTTGAGGCCATTGCTGAAGCCGCCGAGACAGCTGATCAGGCTTAAGGAACAATCAGTCGAGCTTATTCATCTTTAACTGGATGTAAGATAATGAGGTGATCTTCAAAGGTCACCTCATTTTTTTGCTTGCAGGGTGATCTCAATGAAGGTCAATGAGCTTCTACATGGTGAGGACATCGAAAGGGGAAGAGCGTGGAGTACCCAAATCCACAGCAAGACTTTGTTCTGAGGACCATCGAAAGCAGGGATGTCCATTTTATAAGGTGTTGGTTTTGCGATGTGCTTGGCAACATGAAGTCGTTCGCGCTTGTCCCTGATGAGCTTGAGAGAGCATTCAGCGAAGGGATCGGCTTTGACGGCAGCTGCATTGAGGGGTTTGCGAAGACTACCGAGTCAGATATGCTCGCATTCCCCGATGCATCAACATTCCAGGTTCTGCCTTGGCGCCCCGAATCGAACGCAGTTGCTCGTATGTTCTGCGATATCAAGCTGCCCTCTGGCGCGCCCTTTGATTCAGATCCACGCTATATCCTGAAGCGCGCGATCCAGAAAGCAACGAATATGGGATTCACGCTCAATGTCGGACCTGAGCTTGAGTACTTCTATTTCAAAGAGCCTGGCTCCACTGTGGTGCTCGACCGTGGCAGCTACTTCGATCTGACAAGCCTCGATCACGCGAGCGACCTTCGGCGCGACACGGTTCTCACGCTCGAGAAAATGGGCATTCCCGTTGAATACTCACATCATGAGCTCGCGCCTAGCCAGCACGAGATCGACCTGCGCTACTCCGATGCGCTCTCTATGGCTGATGCCGTTATGACCTATAAGCTTGTGGTCAAGGAGATAGCGCTCAAGCATGGCGTGCATGCGTCGTTCATGCCCAAACCTCTTGCTGATGTCGCGGGAAGCAGCATGCATATCCACCTGAGCCTCTTCAACGATGAGGGAATGAACGCTTTCTTCGATCCAGATGACTCGCTTGGCTACAATCTCTCAAAGACAGCGAAGATGTTCATTGCAGGCGTGCTCAAATATGCACGCGAGTACTGCCTGATCACCAATCAGTATGTGAATTCCTATAAGCGATTCACAGGCACAGATCGAGCGCCGATGCGGATTGCTTGGGCACGTAACAACCGCGCCACTCTTGTGCGCATTCCAGGATATCGTCCAGAGAGCCAAGATGCCTGCCGCATGGAGCTAAGAAGCCCTGACCCTGCTGCGAATCCCTATCTTGCGTTCGCAAGCGTGCTCTCAGCGGGGCTTGCAGGCATTGAAGAAGAGCTTGAGCTTGAGCCGCCTATTGAGGATGGGGGCGCTCTTTCGCGCTATGACCTTATCGCTCGCGGAGAGCGCGTCCTGCCTGAGACGCTTGGCGAGGCTGTCTGCGAATTCGAAAAGAGCTCTTTCATGAAAGAAGTTCTTGGCGTGCACACGCATGAGTATCTTGTTTTGGCGAAACGCGCAGAATGGGAGGACTATCAAAAGATTGTCACTCCTTGGGAGCTTGAACGCTCATTGGCGGTGCTTTAAACATGGCGCGCAAACATGTTCTGTTCATCGCAGACTCTCTTGATAACGCCCATCGCTTTCAGCGTGTCCTCTCCAGCATGGATGTTGATGTTGTTGCGGGATCATCGTTCCAGTTCAAGAAGTTGATGCATGCCGACCATGATTTCGACCTGGTCATCTTTGAGTGTTCCGAGGATGCTACCGTGCAGGTTCAAGAGGTGG
The DNA here is from genome assembly GCA_910588985.1 of uncultured Eggerthellaceae bacterium. GTDB lineage: Bacteria > Actinomycetota > Coriobacteriia > Coriobacteriales > Eggerthellaceae > MGBC163016. Next base: position 11,242 of record CAJURO010000013.1, read on the forward strand.
AGAAGGCGCTTCTCGAGGATGGGCATACTGCGCTTCTTGTCGTTGTGCCGCTCGATGATCTTGCATCCTTCCGACTTCCCGTTCAAGTGCGGTCCGACTTCATAGTAAGTGGGGCATCGGCTGAGGAATGCAGCGTGCGCATCTCCTCGCTTCTGTGGCCTGGCAATGAGACGAGCGCGGATGATGTCATCATAATCGATGCCATGACGATCAACCTAGCTACGTACCAAGTGTACGTTTCAGGAAAGCCGCTTGATTTCACCTATCTGGAGTATGCTCTCCTTGCGTTCCTTGTTACCCATCCAGGGCGTACCTATTCTCGCGATGCCTTGCTGCGACGAGTGTGGGGCTTTGATTACTATGGTGGCTCGCGCACGGTCGATGTTCATGTGCGACGCGTTCGCGCGAAGCTAGGTCCAGAGCTCGCACAGCGTTTGCAAACCGTGAGAGGCGTGGGGTATCTCTGGGTGCTCTAGTGGTTTATCATGAGCCGATGGCTTTACGCGCCTCAGCAATCTGACGAGCATTTGAAGGGGATCGAATATGGCAAAGACGGTAGCAGTCATCGATGGCAATTCATTGATGCATAGAGCCTACCATGCAATCCAGACGCCCATGATGGCGCTCGATGGCACCCCGACGAATGCCGTTTTCGGCTTCCTTCAGATGTTCTGCAAGTTCGTTGAGGAGATGCATCCCGATGCTGTGGTTTGCGCTTTTGATGAGGGAAAGCCAGAGTTTCGCATGCAGGAGATGCCAGGCTACAAAGCGCAACGTCCTCATATGGACGATGAGCTCCGCGTGCAATTCCCGATCATAAAGGAGCTTCTGAGCGCGCTGAGGGTTCCTGTCCTCACCTGTCCTGGTTGGGAAGGAGATGACATCCTTGGCACGATCGCGAAGCGAGACGAGAGCCTTGGCTTTGAGACCTATTTGGTAACAGGTGACAAGGATGCCTGTCAGCTCGCTTCTGACCTCACGAAGATCGTCTCTACGAAGAAAGGCATCAGCGATGTGCAGGTGCTCGGGCCTGCAGAGGTCATGGAGAAATATGGCGTTACCCCTGCTCAGTTCATAGACTATCTTGGTCTTATGGGTGATAGCTCTGACAATATCCCAGGGGTCCCAGGCATCGGGCCGAAAAGCGCAACAAGCCTTCTTGAGCGTTTCTCCTCGATCGAAGGGATATTCGAGCATATCGATGAGCTAAAGGGAAAGCAAAAGGAGAACCTCATTGCCAATGAGGGCATGGCCTATTTGAGCCGACAGATCGCAACGATCGTGTGCGACCTCGACCTTGAAGTCGACCTTGAGGGCATCTCATTCCCAGACTTCGATCAAGCGGAGGTTGAAGAGCATTTCAAGAAGTATTCGCTTGCAAGCCCCCTGACGCGCGTCCTGAACCTTATCGATGCGCAAGCATCGACTGCCTTCGTGCCGATCGAGATAGGTGTGGTTCTTGAGCCTGATCGGAGCAAGGAGCTGTTGGAGAGCGCGATGAAGAGAGGCGAGCGCATCGGTGTTGCGCATTTTCGCCCCGCTCAGGATTCCATTTTCCAGGATGGTCTCACTTGCGCAGTCTCTACCTCAGAAGGAACGTGCCTTCTTGAAGGGGAGAAGGCACGCGCGATGCTCTTGGAGATCATGCTCTCATCCTCGTTCGCCGCTCTTGACCTCAAGGAGCTCATCCAGGTGGTCTATCCGCCTGACACCTCGGAAGCGGCGATCATCAAGGGCGACGACCTTTATATGCTGGATGGGTTCGATATCGCGCTTGCAGCATACATCCTTGACTCCTCGAGAAGCTCATATGCATACGAGAGCTTATGCGAGCGATATCTTGGCAACACATTGCCTGAGGTCAAGGATGAAGAGGAGGAGCTCATCATCTTCGCGGTTGCTGCCCGTAAGCTCTCGAGCGTTCTTGCCGAGCGTCTCGAGCAGGCTTGCGCGACACAGGTCATGGATGAGATAGACCTACCGCTCGTGCCTGTTCTCGCGCAGATGGAGCGTACGGGAGTCTCTCTCAATACTGAGCATCTCAGCGAGCTTGGTGCATATGCGAACTCGGAGATCGAAGCGCTTGCAGCGCGCATCTACAGGATTGCTGGCGAGGAGTTCAACATCGATTCTCCCAAGCAGCTTGGGCGCATTCTTTTCGACGTGCTCGAATTGCCGCCGATCAAGAAGAATTCACGTGGATACTCTACCGATGCGACCGTTATGAAGGAGCTTGCGAAAACGCACGAGATAGCTGGCCTTGTGCTCAGCTATCGAGAGCTCTCGAAGATCCGTTCTACCTACATTGATTCGCTTCCTAAGATGCGAGCAGGAGATGGGCGTCTTCACACGGTATTCCATGAGACGGTTACGGCAACAGGGCGCTTATCCTCTTCTGACCCTAATCTGCAGAACATTCCCGTTCGCACAGAGTTCGGCAGGAAGATACGCGAGTGCTTCATCCCGCTCGATGAGTCCTCTGTGTTCATGTCTTGTGATTATTCGCAGATCGAACTTAGGCTCCTTGCCCATCTTTCCGAGGATGAGCATCTTATCGCCGCATTCAATTCTGGTGCTGATTTTCATGCGCAAACAGCGGCACGCGTCTTTGGCGTTGCACCCGATGACGTTACGCCTGAGCTTCGGTCACGTGCGAAGGCTGTCAATTTCGGCATCGTTTATGGACAGCAGGCATTCGGGCTTGCACAAACGCTTGACATCCCGCGCTCTGAGGCAAAAGAGATGATCGATCGCTATTTCGATGCGTACCCAGGCGTGCGCTCGTATCTTGATGAAGTCGTGGCTAAGGCTGCTGACCTCGGATTTGCAACAACGATGTTCGGGCGTATCAGGCCTATTCCTGAGCTTAAATCATCTTCCCGTCAAACGCGTGGCTTCGGCGAACGTACTGCCATGAATCATCCGATGCAGGGGAGTGCTGCTGACATCATCAAGCTTGCTATGATACGAGTGATGGATGAGCTTCGTCATCGTGGTTCAAGGGCACGTCTTCTCCTCCAAGTTCACGATGAGCTTGACTTCTCTGTCCCCAAAGACGAGGTCGAAGAGGTGAGCGCCCTGGTTGTGAACATCATGGAGCATGTTGTTGAGCTTAAGGTGCCGCTTTTGGTCGACGCAAGTTGGGGAAGAAGCTGGGCTGAGGCTCATTAAGGGCCTTGCTGGACGGCGATGGCGCGAATTTGACGCCTTTAGCGTATTTTCTTGTTGACGCGCCGCAGAAGCATTGGTAGCATGAATCCTTGCGTTTAGACACATTCAAGGAGATAGATTCAATGTACGCAATTGTTAAGACTGGTGGCAAGCAGTATAAGGTTGCGCCTGGGGACAAGATCAACGTCGAAAAGATCCCGGCAGAAGTTGGGGAGACGATCGCCCTCGATGCCATTTGCATCGTTGATGGCACTAAGGTCGAAGCTGATCCGACCGTTGCTGCAAAGACGAAGGTCGAGGCAAAGGTCCTCAACCAGTTCAAGGACAAGAAGCAGCTCGTCTTCAAGTTCAAGAAGCGCAAGGGCTACAAGAAGATGCAAGGTCATCGTCAGCCGCTGACGCGCATCCAGATCGTCACGGTAGGATCTGAGAAGTTCAAGGAGGCCAAGAAGGCGGCTCCTAAGGCTGAGAAGAAGACAGCCGAGAAGGACGTCGAGAAGACGGAGAAGGCTGCTAAGGCTCCAGCGAAGGCAAGCTCTAAGGCTACCGCGAAGACAACGGCTAAGCCTGCGGAGAAGAAGACGGCTACCAAGGCTGAGAAGGCTCCTGCAAAGAGCACGGCTAAGACGGCAAAGGCGGACGAAAAGCCGAAGGCCGCTAAGAAGACGACAACGAAAAAGGCTGACGAAAAGCCAACCGAGGAATAGGTCGAGGGGGCAGTACAAATGGCACACAAGAAAGGTCTTGGCTCAACCAGGAACGGTCGCGATTCTAAGGCAAAGCGTCTTGGCGTGAAGATGTTCGCTGGTCAGCAGGTCAATACTGGCAACGTTATCGTTCGTCAACGCGGAACGCATTTCCATCCTGGCGAGAATGTCGGACGTGGTGGCGATGACACCCTGTTCGCCCTCTGCGATGGCACGCTCAAGTTCACGCGTGGAGATAAGCGCAAGATCCACGTGATCCCAAGCACAGAGGCTTAAAGGTTAAGCATCTGGAATATATGCGAGTACCAGAAGCATTATCACACTGACCATGAACAAGCCCTCGCAAGAGGGCTTGTTTGTTGGAGGTACACGATTTTCGTAGACAAAGTACATATCAATGTCAAAGGTGGCGATGGTGGAGCGGGATGCATGTCGTTTCGCCGTGAAGCGCATGTGCCTAAAGGCGGCCCTGATGGAGGCGACGGAGGTCACGGTGGCGATGTCATCGTCGAAGCTGACGCATCCCTTTCTTCCCTGATCGAGTATCGTTTCAAGCATCATTTCAAAGCTGAGCGCGGAACACATGGCAAAGGCTCTAAGATGCATGGCGCTCGAGGAGAGGATAGGATCCTTCGCGTCCCTGTTGGCACGCAGATCCGCGAGTGGTCAGAGGAGGACAAGGCATCAGGCGAGCTTATTGCTGACCTCGTCCATGATGGCGATCGCATCATTGTTGCATCGGGAGGCATGGGTGGACGTGGCAACACGCATTTTGTCACCTCTACGCGTCGTGCGCCTGCTTTCGCAGAACTCGGCGAGCCGGCTGAAGATGTATGGATCGAGCTTGAGATGAAGCTCTTGGCTGATGCTGCTCTTGTGGGCATGCCAAGCGCCGGCAAGTCAAGCCTCATCGCAAAGATGAGCGCAGCTCGACCGAAGATAGGCGACTATCCGTTCACCACGCTTGTTCCCAACCTTGGTGTTGCAACGAGCGGGGATGAGAGCTTTGTCATCGCAGATGTTCCCGGCTTGATCGAAGGGGCGCATGAAGGGCGAGGTCTTGGGCACGAGTTTTTGAAGCATATTGAGCGAAGCGCGATCATCGTCCATGTTGTTGATTTGACTGGCGATTACGAGCAGCGCGATCCCCTTGAGGATTATCGCATCATCGAATCAGAGCTAGCTCTTTACGCGAAGGAGCTTGCCGAGCGTCCCCGCATTGTCGTGGCGAACAAGGCAGATGTTCCAGGAACGGAAGACGCGATCGCGTGTCTTGCCGAGGCTGTGAGCGCTGACTCGCTCAAAGCGGCAGGTGGTGACGAGTTCGCACCTCGCCGAATCGATCCCAAGCTCTATGTTGTGAGCGCCCTTACAGGAGAGGGTATCTCATCGCTCAAAGCTGCTATCGCAAGCAAAGTGCGCGAGCTTCGCGAAGAAGCGCGTAACAGCGCTGAGGTGCGACCTGAGTTTGATAGAACATGGGAATTCAAGCGCGATCGCCAAGATAGGCATTTCGATATCATCCAGGTGGAAGACGGCATCTTTGAGGTCCATGGCAAGCAGATCGAGCGCATGGTCATCCAGACGGATTGGGAGAACGAGGAGGCCATCAGCTTCCTTCAGCATCGTATGCGCAGGATCGGTCTTGATGATGCGCTCGCTTCGGCAGGGGCGGTCGACGGGGATGAGATAACGATCTGCAACCGTACGTTTACCTATGAGGGTAGCGGTGCAGAGGATATCTATCGCGAGCTAGATATTTAAGGAGAGATCAAAGAATGGCCCACCATGCGCAACGGATCGTCATCAAGATCGGCTCTTCAACATTAACGCGGACAGATAGCTCGATCGATACTGACTACATCGCCACTATCGCTGCGCAGATATCTCCGCTCATCGAGGAGGGCTTCGAGGTTGTTATCGTTTCCTCGGGTGCCATCGCATGCGGGCTTGAGAAGCTTGGCATTGAAACGCGTCCTGATGATATGCCTTCGCTTCAGGCAGCAGCCTCTGTTGGGCAAAGCGCGCTCGCAAAAGCATATGCTGACGCCTTTGGCGCATATGGCCTGCTTACGTCGCTTGTTCTTCTCACGCGGCGTGATACGGCAGATAGAAGCGCTTATCTTCACGCGAGGGACACGCTTTCCCAATTGCTTGCATTTGGGGTCGTTCCTGTGGTGAATGAGAACGATACGGTGAGCGTCGAGCAGATCCGCTTCGGGGATAATGACACGCTTGCTGCGCTTGTTGCAGTCCTTGTTGACGCTTCGCTCTTGCTCATCCTTTCTGATATAGATGGTCTGTACGACCGTGACCCTTCCGCTCCAGGCGCTGAGATCATCCCTATGGTCGAGCGGATCGATCGAGCGATCATCGATATCTCTGGCGGTGCGGGAACAACAGCTGGTTCAGGGGGGATGCTCACGAAAGTGCTTGCGGCACGGGTGATGATGGCTGCTGGGATTAGAACTGCTATCGTGAATGGCAGGAGTGCAGACATTGTCACAAAGGTGGCACACGGCGCTCTTGTGGGCACTGTGTTCGAGCCAAGGAGCCTTAAGCATGAGATAACGCCGCGCAAGCTTTGGCTTGCGCTTGGAGATTCAACGCGCGGGCAGATCGTCGTGGATGCTGGTGCAGCCGCGGCATTGCGCGAGCGGGGCAGTTCGCTTCTCAGCGTCGGCATTACGCATGTCGAAGGTCGATTTGACGCAGATGACGTGGTGGATATCATCGATGCAAAGGGCAATGTCATTGCACGTGGCAAATCATCGGCCGCAAGCGACCTGATCAGCCTTGCGTGTGGGATGGATCGAGACCAGCTCGCGCAGAATCGTCTTGTATGCGATCTTGCTTCCCAGCCAGTGATTCATCGAGATGATCTCATCGTTTTCGAGTAAGAGAGGGCAAGCGAATGGATGAGCTATCAAATGAGATAGAGCTGCTTTGCCGACGCGCACATTGCGCAAGCATGGAGCTTGCGCTTACGGATGAGCAGACACGCAATAATGCGCTCATGCTCATGAGCCGATCGCTTATCGAGCATGCGGATGAGATACTCTCAGCAAATGCGCTCGATAGAGAGAAGGCTCAAGCGGAGGGCGTGAGGGAATCGTTGATCGATCGCCTCCTTCTTACCCCTGAACGTCTCGAGGAGATCTCAAAGGCGCTGCGCGAGCTCGTTGAGCTTCCCGACCCAATCGGTGTTGTACATGAGGAGCGCGTCCTCTACAACGGGCTTATCCTCAAGCGCATAAGCGTGCCACTTGGTGTGATCGGCATCATCTATGAGGCACGTCCGAACGTTACCGCTGATGCAGCAGGAATCTGCCTCAAGAGCGGAAACGCTGTCATTTTGCGCGGAGGGAGCCTTGCGGCACATACGAACGAGGTCATGGGGGCGGTGCTTGCAGAAGCTGCTGTCGAGGCTGGACTTCCTGAAGGATCGATCCAATCCATCACATCGACCGAGAGGACGGCAAGCGACCTTCTCATGCAGATGCACGGTCTTGTTGATGTCATCATCCCTCGAGGGGGCAAGGGGCTGATCGAGCATTGCGTGGAAACTTCAAAGGTTCCCGTCATCGAGACAGGGACGGGGAACTGTCATGTCTATGTGCATCGCAGCGCCGATCTTGAACAAGCACGCGATATCATCGTGAATGCAAAATGCCGCCGCTATGGCGTATGCAATGCCGCAGAGACGCTGCTCGTCGATGAAGAGGTTGCCAAAGAGCTTCTTATGAGCGTTGTGCCAGAGCTCTCTTGTCGCGGCGTGGAGCTGCACCTTGATGACGGGGCATATGATATCGTCTCTTCCTTGGCTGCAACAGGTCTTTTGGATGAAGATGCCGTGTTCGACCATGCGCAAGAGCAGGACTGGGAGACGGAATATCTGGGACCTGAGATCGCCATTCGATGCGTCGAAGGTCTCCAAGAGGCTATCTCCCATATCAACCAGTATGGAACAAGGCATTCTGAATCGATCGTCGCACAGGATAAGGATGCCATCGAGCGATTCCAGTGTGGTGTTGATGCAGCTGTTGTGTATGCGAACGCATCGACCGCCTTCACAGATGGAGGTCAGTTCGGACTTGGTGCCGAGATCGGCATCTCAACTCAAAAGCTCCATGTACGAGGCCCATTTGCGCTCGATGCGCTCACCTCTTACAAGTATCTTATCGTGGGAGAGGGTCAGACACGTGTGTGATGCAAGGATGCATACCCTCTCCGAGCTGCTTGCACGCCAAGGCGAAGGTGCGCACGTTGGAATTTTGGGTGGTACGTTCGACCCTATCCATTTCGGTCATCTTGCATGTGCTGAGTTTGCCATGGACTCTGCCGAGCTTGACGCCATTCTCTTCATACCAGCGGGGAAGCCAACGTTCAAGCAAGGAGTGGAGATCGCATCAGTAGAGGATCGCCTTGCGATGACTGAGCTTGCTGTTTTCGACAATGATCGTTTTTCTGTGTCAAGCGTTGAGGCTGAGCGTGATGGCATCACGCACACGATCGATACCGTACGTGAGCTGAGCAGCGCGGCACCAGCTGGCATGACATTCTCGTTCATACTCGGCGCAGATGCCTTCATGCTCCTTGAGGGCTGGAAGGAGTTCGACGAGCTTGTTCGCATGGTGGATTTCATCTGCGTGAGCAGGCCAGGCTATGCATTAGAGCCGATGCTCGAGAGACGATTGAGAGATCGGGGCGTTCGCATGCGGTTCGTAGAGGCTCCCTTGCTTGATATTTCTGCGACCGAGATCAGAGAACGCCTTGCTGATAGACGTTCCATTCGCTACTTAACGCCGCTTGCAGTCTGCGATTACATACGCGCAAAGGGGCTATATCAGGGCTCAGAGAGGATAAGCTGCTAATGGATGCGCTCGGAAGGGACTTCTATGATGCCCGCGAAGCCGATCTTGCCGAACGGGTGAGCGAACGTCGGCTTGCACACATCAAAGGGGTAGCCGAAATGTGTGCTGAGCTTGCTGCTGTGTATGGGGTAGATGCTGCATCGGCTCGGTTGGCAGGGCTGCTTCATGACTGGGACAAAGGGTATGACGATGATCAGATAAGAGAGCGAGTGAGAGAGCTTGGCATCGAGGATGAGATCGGTGCGCGGGTTGTAGAGGAGATGCCCCGCGTGCTGCATGGTCCTACTGCGGCGGCCGCACTTGCACGGACATGGCCCGAGATCCCTTCTGATATCATCGAGGCGATACGTACTCACACGACCGCGTCGACCACGATGAGCTCTCTTGGCAAGATCCTCTATGTTGCTGACGCCATTGAGCCGTCGAGGACATTTGAGGACGCGCCTTATCTTCGCTCGCTCATCGGCGCTGTGAGCTTAGATGAGCTGTACTTTTTGGTATATAAGTTCTGGACGCGTGCGCTCATCGACCATGATGCCGTCTTGCATCCAGATACGATTGAGATATGGAATCAGCTTGCACGGGAACGCAAGCATCATCAATGGAAGGAATAAAAATCATATGGCTGAGATGATCGAGCAAAAAGAACGTTCTCGTCAGGCCGCACTTATTGCTGCAAGGGCAGCCGATACGAAGAAGGCAACCGATATCATGGTCCAAGAGATGACCGATCTCATTGGTATCACCGATTACTTCGTTATCGTTACAGTGGCAAACAACCGACAGGTCGATGCGATAGTGGATGAGGTCGAAGATAAGCTCCGCGAGGAGCTTAGCCTTAAGCCTCTCAATCGCGAGACGTCAAAGGACGGGTCGTGGTCGCTGCTTGACTATGGAGACATCGTTATCCATGTTTTCCAGCCTGAAACCCGCGAGTACTATCGTCTTGAGTCTCTTTGGAATGAGGCGCCCGTGATCGATTTGAGTCGTGAAGAGGGATTTGAGAACCTCGAGTACTCGGATCGCATAGCGGAGCTTATCGAGAAGGCTCGTGAGCGCTAGGTGAAAAAGTTGAGCTGTATGTAAGAAGCGGTACAGCAGCCGAGGAACACTATCACGATGATAGCGAGCACAAGGTTGGCCTTGCGTTCGCTTTTGAGCAGGATGAAGCCTTCGCAAACAAGGGGATAGAGCACCCAAACATAGATCACGGCAACGAATCCGATGACGATATCGTTCACAAGCCATGCTTGGCCAAAGATGTTGAGTGGAAGCCCTGAGTTATCCCAGAAGGGGTATTTGCCCGTGCTATCAGGCTGGTTGATCATGAGTCCGATCACAAGCTCAAGCACCGCAGCAATGGTCACGCAAGTAATGAATGTTTCCAAAAGCGCGCCTGCAAGCATGCGGCGGCGCTTCACGATGCTCTCTTTGAGGGGTTCGATCAAAAACGTGATGGCTACCGAACCGAATCCGTAGACCCAGTAAGGATGGTACCAAGGGTCGGTCCATACCGCATAATCATCCGCAACTATTCCAAAGAAGTAATCCATGAACATGCAATAGGGGATCTCGAGCCAATGGCCAACGATCGTGAAGATGCAGAATGACGCTATCACCGAGCGCCAAAAGCCCCATGTTTTGGGGGCGAAGTATCCTATCTCATCTTCCTTCGTAGGCTTGTAAAGGATATGCTTCTTCATCGCTTACGCTCGATCTTCTTCTCAAGGTTGAGCACATATATGCTGCTTTCTCCTCCGCTGAAGCTACAATACGCTACCTTGCCGATCTGGTTAGCGGCTATGAGAACACATTGTCTTTTCGTTGCTTTTATGTTGCTATTTCTCTGATTTGATGGATGTTTCTTCGAGAGGAACATGAGCAAGCGCATACAGCTGTGAAATATGAGACAATGAGGTCAAAAGAAACCAGGTCCGATATGGGGGACCGATGACAACCAGATACAGATTAGCTCGTCCGACGCGAGATGTTGTTGCGCGCCTCACAACAACTTTAGGCATTCCTACCTTTGTTGCTTCCGTGCTTGCTGCGCGGGGTATCAGCACGCCTGAAGAAGCGCACCGTTTTATGGAGCCCTCGCTTGAAGATTGGCGAAACCCCTATGAGATCGAGGGGATGGAAAACGTCATCTCAAGGCTCAAGCAGGCGCTTGAAAGAAAAGAGCATATCCTCGTGTTCGGCGATTTCGACCTTGACGGGATCAGCGCGACCACCGTGCTCACGCGTGGATTGAGGGCACTTGGTGCTCAGACAACCCCTTTTATCCCCAAGCGCTTCGAAGAGGGGTATGGTATCACGAAGGCGGCTATCGAACGCGCTCTCACGTATGAGCCCGACCTTATCATCACCGTTGACTGCGGTATCGCCTGTGGTCCTGAGGTGGCTTTTTTGCGCGAACAGGGCATTCCTGTCATCATCACCGATCATCATGAGGGAGGCGATGCCATTCCCCAGGACGTTCCCCTCATCGATCCTAAGCTTGATCCCGCATGCCCTAGCTCCATTCTTGCGGGCGTGGGCGTGGCTCTCAAGGTTGTCCAGGCGCTTGGTTCTGCTTGTGGCTATCCGCATCTTTGGCGTACCTTCACCGACCTTGCAACACTTGGAACCGTCGCCGACCTCATGCCGATGATCGGCGAGAATCGCGCTCTTGTCTCAGATGGGCTTGCGCATATGAATGCCGATCCACGTCCATGCATCAAGGCGCTCATGGATGTGAGCGGTGCGACAGGACGTGATCTTACCAGCACGAATCTTAGCTTTACGCTTGTCCCTCGCTTGAATGCAGCAGGCCGCATGGGCGATGCTGAGCTTGCGCTCGATTTGCTGTTATCAGAAGACTATGAAAGCGCATTCGCTCTTGCTACCAAGCTCGAAGAGGTGAATACGCTGCGCCGCACCAAAGAGGCGGAACTCTCTGAGATCGCCTACGAACAGGCAGCTTCTACGTATAAAGGAGAGCGTTGCCTGCTTGTTGCGGGACAAGGTTGGCATGAGGGAGTGAAGGGCATCGTTGCCTCTCGGCTTACCAATATCTACAAGGTCCCCACTATCCTTTTCACGATCGACGGGGATGAAGCACGGGGAAGCGGGCGCTCTATCGGAGAGGTGAACCTTTTCCGCGCGATCGAGGAATCTTCGCGTGACCTGCTTACGAAGTTTGGAGGGCATAGCGCGGCGGTTGGTGTTACCTTGCCTGCGGCGAACCTCGATGCTTTTCGCAAGCGCCTTGATGCCTATATGGCTACCTTGCCCGAGAGTGCTTTTCAATCTGTTCAAGTGATCGATGCGAGCGTCGCTCTCTCTGAGCTCACCATGGAGAACGTGCAGCTCCTCAACAAGCTTGCTCCCTATGGGCAAGAGAATCCCGAACCATGCCTTACAGCGCGCAATGTCCTTATCGAGCGTGCGAAAGTGGTCGGTGCCGATAAGAATCATTTCTCATGCAGGCTCACTGACGGACGATACACGATAGATGGCATCCTCTTCCATTGCGAGAACATCGATCATCTCATCGAGAACGAAGCGATAGTTGACGCGGTATTCAGAGCAGAGGTTGATGAGTGGCGCGGTCGAAAGAGCGTTAAAGCGATGCTCTCTGCGCTTATTCCCGCAAAACCATGCACTGGCATCATCGGGAGCTTGAGCGAGGTTGCGCGTGATATGTTCGATAAGCTCTTCGTCGAGCCTGACGAAGAGAGGTGCGTCAGGCGTGAAGCCCCTTATGCGGATCGACCGTTTGATGAACCAGCCAGCGCTGCTCAACCAAGCAAGGAGGCTTCGCATGCTTCGACGCGTGCTGAATGGGAGCGCGTTGCTTCGCAAGATCCGCTTGCGCTTGCACAAGCGGTCATTCGCGCCATCATTGGCGAAGGCCATCCTCACGAAGCGCAGTCAGAGATGCTCAAGATGCTCCATGAAGGACGTTCGACGCTTGGGATCATGGCTACAGGACGTGGCAAGTCCCTTGTCTTCCAAACCTTTGCGGCTTTGCTTGCCCTTACGAGCCATAAGGCGAGCATCTTCGTCTATCCGCTCCGTGCGCTTATGGCTGACCAGGCATTCCATCTCTCTTCTCAGCTCTCGCGTTTTGGTATCGTCTGCGAGGTGCTGAATGGCGAGAGCACGCAGAGCGAGCGAGAGCGCATCTATAGCTCGCTTGCTGCTGGCAAGGTTGATATCATCCTCACAACGCCAGAATACCTCTCGTTCCATGCAGAGCGTATTGCGGCATGTGGGCGCATAGGATTCATGGTGGTGGATGAAGCGCACCATATTGGGCAAGCTCGTGCTGGTGTGCGCATGTCGTATCGTGAGCTCAAGCGCATCGTGCACATTCTAGGAGATCCTGTCGTGCTCGCTGTCACTGCTACCGCTAACACCGACATCGCATCAGACATCTCCTCAACCCTTCCGATCGACGTCAGTGTCATCGATGATACGCAGCGCGATAATCTCTTTCTTGATGATGTTCGCAACATTCGCAATAAGGATGATTACCTTGCGCATCTTGTTGCTTCAGGAGAGAAATGCGTCATTTACGTCAATTCGCGTGAGCAGTCAGTGAGCATCGCTCGTCGTTTGAGAGCGCGCGTTCCACAACTTGCCCCGATGATCGGCTTCTACAATGCGGGGCTGTCGCGTGAAGAGCGTGCATGCATAGAGGATCTGTTCCGCAAGGGCGACATCGCGATTCTCGTGACCACGTCAGCTTTTGGCGAAGGGGTGGACATTCCTGACATCAGGCATGTCGTTCTCTATCATATGCCCTTCAGCGATATCGAGTTCAACCAAATGGCGGGACGCGCAGGCAGGGATGGGCTCGAAGCTTGGGTGCATCTTCTCTTTGGCCAACAAGATGTGAGGATGAACGAGGGGATATTGAACGATATGACGCCTGAGCGTGATGTCATGGTGCGCATCTATCGTGCGCTCAAGGGCATGCAAGCATCTTGTCCGGGGTGCGCATTCACGCGTACGATCGATGATCTTGCTCAAGCCGCAAGCCAAGGAAGCATTTCCATCACACCTACTGCAGCCGCTTGTGGCCTTGCTGTCTTTCGCGAACTTGGGCTTATCGATGCCGCTCAGCTCTTCGAGGGGGGTGCTGAGGTTCATTCCATACTTGTTCACGAAGATTGTTGTAAAGTAGAGCTCACTGATTCGGTTCGGTATTGCGAAGGACGAGACGAACTCGACCACTTCTATGCATTCCGTGATTGGGCGATGCGCTGTGACATCGAAGGATTGCGCCGTCGCATCACACATCCCATCATCCCGAATCAGGGTTTGTGATCGTTGCTGTTTGCGCTTTGAGGGACCATCATGTCGAATCCAAGTTCGATCAACACAGAATTCAAGACGCCCGATGAGGCATTCTCTGAGCTTAAGGCTCTTACGAGCGAATATATGAGCGACACCGAAGAGGCTCTGCTTTTCCGCGCATATTCCTTCGGGCGCAACGCTCATGAGGGTCAGCTCAGAAAATCTGGTGAGCCATTCATCGTCCATCCGATCGAGGTGGCTATCATCCTTGCTGACTTGCGCATGGATGCTGAGACCGTGTGCGCAGCCCTTTTGCATGATACGGTCGAGGATACCGACGTATCTGCTGCCGATATCGAGGAGATGTTCGGCGAGGATGTTCGCTTGCTCGTAGAGGGCGTCACCAAGATCACCCGTATCGAGGTCGAATCGATCTCTGATGAGCAGGCTGCCACCATTCGCAAGATGCTCGTTGCTATGAGCAAGGATATACGTGTCATCGTCATCAAGCTGGCTGACCGTTTGCACAACATGCGCACCTTGAGCAGCCTGCGCGAAGATAGGCGCATCTTCAAAGCACGTGAGACGCTCGAGATCTACGCGCCCATCGCGCATCGTCTTGGCATCAATTCTATAAAATGGGAGCTTGAGGACCTTGCCTTCTTCTATCTTGAGCCGAATAAGTACAAGCAAGTCTCGCGCATGGTGACCGAGACCCGCTCGGATAGGGAAACCTATCTTTCGAACGTTGTCGATATCATCAATGACGAGATGGAGAAGGTGGGCATTGAGGCACGCGTCATGGGACGTCCGAAGCACCTTTATTCCATCTATCAGAAGATGACGAAGAAGGGCAAGGGATTCTCTGAGATCTACGACCTGATCGCGGTGCGCATCATCGTGCCATCTATCAAGGATTGCTATTCAGCTCTTGGCGCTGTGCACACGCTTTGGCATCCGATGCCTGGTCGCTTCAAGGACTACATCGCCATGCCGAAGTTCAATATGTACCAATCGCTTCATACGACCGTCATGGGCCCTGCTGGTCGACCACTTGAGGTTCAGATCCGCACTGAAGAGATGCATCGCGCGAGCGAGTACGGCGTGGCAGCGCATTGGCGCTATAAGGAAGCTAAGGGGCGCGTGAGCGCAAGCGAGCTCGATAAGCAGCTCGCGTGGTTGCGCGAGATGGTCGACTGGCAAGATGAGACAGAGGATTCACGCGAATTCCTGAAGTCCCTCAAGATGGACCTGGACGAATCTGAGGTATACGTCTTCACTCCTAACGGAGATGTGAAGACCTTGCGGGCTGGCTCCACGCCTGTCGACTTCGCCTATGCGATCCATACCGAGGTTGGCAACCATTGTGTTGGCGCGAAGGTGAACGGCTCGATCGTGCCGCTCACCTATACGCTTCAAGTCGGCGACCGCGTTGAGGTGCTCACTTCGAAGAGCGCCTCTCCCTCGCGTGATTGGCTCAATATCGTCAAAACTCCTTCGGCTCGCAACAAGATCCGTGGCTACTTCTCGAAGGCCAATCGCTCGACCGACCTTCAAGAAGGGCACGACATGCTCATGCGCGAGATGCGCAAGCATGGTATTGGATTGTCGAGCGCACGAACAGGCAAAGCGCTCAAAAGCGTCGCCGATGCGATGGGATTCAATGACCCTGATGATATGTTCATCCAGCTTGCTCGTGGAAAAGAAAGCGCAACGCATATCGCGAATCGCTTGCTGAAGCTTCTTGTCGACAGTGCCAATGAGGAGGCGGCGCGTCCTCGGATCGGGGTAGGAGAGAGCTCGACTGGCGTCATGGCGCCCATGCTCACAAGCGTGAAGCGTCCGAAGCGTCATGAGACGCATTCGAACAATGGCGTCATCGTGAAGGGCCTCGACGACATCCTTGTGCGCCTGTCTCGTTGTTGCAACCCTGTGCCAGGAGATGAGATCGTGGGGTTCGTCACGCGAGGTCGTGGAGTAAGCGTCCATCGAGCGGACTGCCCGAATGCAAAAGATCTGATGTCGGACCCAGATCGGATCATTGACGTTTCGTGGGAGGGGCACGCATCTCATTCGGCGCTCTTCAAGGTTGAGATCTACATCGAAGCGCTCGATCGCATGAACCTGCTCCTCGATGTGACCCAGGTATTCTCCGAGATCGGGGCGAATGTGCTTTCGTGCACGACGAATACCCACAAGGACGGCATGGTCGAGATGCGATTCCTCTTCCAGGTGAGCGATATCGCCAAGATCGAGGATTGCATAACGAGCCTCAATCGAATCGAAGGCGTTTTCGAAGCACGCCGCACGATGCCAGGGGAGACCGTGGGCAAGAAATGATGAACGACGAAGAAGGAGCATCTATGGAGCTCGTTAAGGTCGAAGGGCTTTGCGTTGATGTTGAATATCTCATCATGGGGCCACTTGAGAATAACGTCTATATCATCTCAGATGGCGTTGGCACGTTCGTGGTCGACCCAAGTGCGCGTGCTGAGATGATCGTTGAGGCGCTTGCAGGGCGTGAGCTCGATGCCATCGTGCTCACGCATGGTCACTGGGATCATACAGGTGCAGCAGCCGAGCTTCGAGAGATTACGGGCGCTCCTGTGATCGCCTCTGCAAAGGAGGCATCAAGCATCCAGGTGCCTACGGATACGGGAACCTCGCGCATTGCGAAGAGCTGCACCGTTGATCGCATGGTCTCATCGGGAGATATCATACGCGTCGGCGATATGGAGTGGAAGGTCATCGAGACCCCGGGCCACACACCTGGCTCCCTCTGCCTTTTTTGCATTCCACAGTTCGGCAAACATAAACAGGGGCTCCCTGTTCTCGTTTCGGGTGACACGCTTTTCGCGGGAGCAACAGGTCGTACAGATTTCGAAGGTGGTTCGGAAGAAGAGATGGCAGCTTCCATCAAACGCCTTGCGTCCCTTCCCGATGACACTGCCGTGCTGCCTGGGCATAACGCCCTGACGACGATCGGCTCCGAGCGCCGTCGCGTTTTTGCGCGCTTCGGTTCGGAATGAGATGCCGCTCATATGGTGTCTGGCTTTGAGCATCATTGATATCAGATAGAATATGCACGAGCATCGCACTTTGTGCGCCTTCTTTATCGAAGTAGGTAGGTTTTGGAACTAGATTTCACCTTGTTCATCAGCGAGATGATCAGCAATCCCATGCTGATCATCGTTGTCATCCTCAATATCGGAGTCATAATCGTCAAT
>CAJURO010000013.1:28516-50458 GCA_910588985.1 uncultured Eggerthellaceae bacterium
GGTGCGACCGATGCGCCGAATGCCATCGCGACCGCGGTGTCGACGCGTGCTATGAAGCCCAGGACGGCCATCATAATGGCCGCTATCTGCAACTTCGTAGGCCTTCTTGTCATTTCGCTCATTTCTCCTGCTGTTGCTGCGACCATCTTCGGCATGGTTGACTTTGGAGATGACCCTCAACGAGCTTTGATCACGCTTATGGCGGCGATGATCGCGATCATCGTGTGGGGAGCTGCAGCTTGGTGGTTCGGCATCCCTACCTCTCAGTCTCATTCGCTCATCGCAGGTCTCACGGGAGCTGCGATCGCGCTCATGGGCAGCTTCGATGCTATCAACTGGAACGAATGGATCAAGGTCATCTATGGCATCCTGCTCTCGACGCTCATGGGGTTTTGCCTTGGGTGGGTATTCTTCCGATTGCTTCGAATCGTATTCCGGAATGCGGATAGGCCCCGTGCGAATCGTTTCTTCCGTGCGGCACAGGTTGCGGCGGGGGCAGGCGTTGCCTTCATGCATGGTGCGCAAGATGGCCAGAAGTTCATGAGCATCTTCATCCTGGCCATCATGATGGCAGCTGGGATGGGAACGAACACAGCGAGTATGGTGCTCCCTCTTTGGCTCATGATCCTTTGTGCGATCAATATGGGATTGGGCACTGCTGTTGGAGGAGAGCGCATAATCAAGAGCGTAGGCGTTGATATGGTGAAGCTCGAAGCTGTCCAGGGATTTGCCGCAAGCCTGTCTACGTGTGTCAGCCTCGTCGTTGCCACCTTTGGTGGGATGCCTGTCTCCACTACGCATACCAATACAACCGCTATCATGGGTGTAGGCGCCAGCAAGAACCCGAAGAGCGTTAAGTGGTCCATTGCCATCGATATGGTGAAGACGTGGATCTTGACGTTCCCTGGGTGCGGATTGATGGGATTCATATTCGCGAAGGTGTTCCTCATTTTCCTTTAACGGAACGTTGACCGAATGAACAGCATTGCTCAGAAGACAGTACTATGAGCATGAATGAAGCTTTGCTTTACTTCAGGAGGAGATATGGCAAGAAAGCATAAGTTTGATTATTTCAAGGCATTCGAGCGTCTTATCGGACTTGCGGTCAACGAATCAGATCTTCTTATCGAAGCGGTGCGAACCTTCACTGATGCCAGTGGATACTCTGACACCATGGAGCAAATGCATGAGTTCGAAAACGAGGGTGACAGCATCAACCACGACATCTTCACGGAGGCAGCGCTTGATTTTATGCCGCCGATCGATCGTGAGGACATCGTCGAACTTGCCCAAGCTCTCGATAATGTCCTTGACTACATAGATGATGTCTTGAGCCATATGTACATGTATGACATCAAATCCATTCCCGAGGATGCGATGAAGTTCGCGGAGATCATCAAGAAGACCGTGAAATCTCTTGATAAAGCCATGTCTGAGTTCCATACCTTCAAGAGGAACAAGAAATTCAAGCAGCTCATCGTTGATGTCAACACCTACGAAGGTGAAGCAGACGATCTCTATAAGGCAGCCATGCGTTACCTTCATACCGAAGACAACGAGGAGTTCATGCATGTGCTTGTCTGGTCGAGAATCTATGAGCGCATGGAGAAGTGCGCGGATGCATGCGAGCATGCTGCCGATATCATGAACACCATCCTTTTGAAGAACGTTTGATCAAGCACTCTCCTCGGATAGCTCTCAGCTTCCCCTAGATGATGTCCTCGGATGCGATGATGACTGCATTCGTAGGGCATCCATTGAAGTCCTTTCCCTTTGTGATCGATAAGAAGATCTCAGGATGGACGCGTTCAGGATGCGCCTTGAGCAAAAGGAGCTTCTCTATCCCCGCGAGCGCAGAGGTGAGAGCCTCGTCGTAGAGATCCCAAAACGATGCAGTGCGTGAAATGTTCGTTGCAGGGTCGATCCAAGGGAGATGATCGTGATTGTCAAAGAGCGACTTCTTCAAGTCAACGTTGCGATGGCTTAAGGCTCTCAAGAAAGAGAAGCGCCTGAACACCGTCTCGATGCGACCGATGGCCTCACGCTTGTATCCCGCGGGAGAGTAGACCAGACGCTGTATCTGACGGAATGCCTTGACGCTTGTCTTGAAAGCGTTTTGCTCAAGGCGCTTTCCGAACACGCTCCACACCACCTCGGCATACTGGGTCGACACTATGTCAAGGACATAATCGTTCGCCTTGAGGACGCGTTCAGAAGGGTCGAAGCTTGCGATAGTCTCGCTGCGTTTCGTGCTCAGCACGAGTTCGTCCAGCTCGCTTTCGATGAGCGCGTGGACCTCATGTGCGCTCCGTTCGTCAAGACCTGGTTCACCTGCATGGCAGAGAGCCTCTTGCTGTGCATAGATGAATGGGTGAAGAGTTGAATCAAGGATGAAATGGCAAAAGAACCCGAGAGCATACCCCCATGCAATGTCAAAGGGAGTCGAGCTTGCTTGAGGGTGGATGCGCCAGAGGGGAGAGGCAGAGGACATCTGGCGAGCTGGTTCGATATCGGGGGAGAGGTTCGCTGCATCCACGAATGCGCGTATGAGCTCTGAGGTCTTTTCGCGATGCATTTGCGTGCCAAGACCTCGGGACATACGGGCAAGGGGGTTCACTGACCCGTAGAAAAGCGCATCTGGCCCTTGGTTGCCGAGCAGGAACGCATCACATTCATCCTTCGATTCGCCGATTAGTTCATAGAGTCGCGCATACACGTCGCGGCCGAAGGTATCATGGGTAATGATCGCCGGCATCGATTCTCCTATGCTGGGGTTCGCTATCAAGGATTATAATAATCGCTCGACATCGGGTCGACACGTGTTAGGACTTCGGAGCTTATTGGGAATGTCTCTCATTGTTGCAAAATTCGGCGGAACGTCGGTGGCATCACCAGAACGTATCAAGAATGTTGCCAAGCGCTTGATCTCTATCAAGCAGGCGGGCAATGAAGTGGTTGCCGTTGTTTCTGCGATGGGCAAGACCACCGACGAGCTTATGGGCCTTGCAAATGCCGTGAACACCAACCCTCCCTCGCGCGAGCTCGATCGTCTTCTTTCGACAGGAGAGCATGTCTCGATGACGCTTCTTGCGCTAGCGCTTGAAGCTCAGGGTTATCCTGCGAAGAGCTTCTCAGGAAGACAGGCTGGCATCGAGACGAATGGCACGCATAATAAAGCAAAGATCGTGAAGGTCCATAACGAGCGCATCCTCGAGGCGCTCGAAGAGGGGTACATTCCTGTTGTTGCTGGCTTTCAAGGGATCGATGCGAATGGTGACATCACCACGCTTGGCCGAGGAGGCTCGGATACGACTGCCGTTGCTGTCGCGTGGGGCATCAACGCTGAGATCTGCGAGATCTATTCCGATGTGGATGGTGTGTACACTACCGATCCTCGTGTAGCGCCGCGCGCACGCAAGCTGGAGGCCATCTCATATGACGATATGCTCGAGCTCTCAAGCTCTGGCTCAGGTGTGCTCCAATCACGCGCGGTGGAGTTCGCAAAGAAATGGGGAGTTGTGATCCATTCGCGCTCAGCGTTCTCTGACGCGCAGGGGACACTCATTAAAGAGGAGGGTCAGATGGAACAGGCGGTCATCACGGGAATCGCGCATGACACATCCGAGATGAAGGTCACCATTCGGCATGTGCCTGATGCAGTCGGCGTTGCAGCGCTCGTCTTCTCGGCGCTTGCCGATAAGGCCGTGAATATGGATATGATCATTCAGAACACATCCCTTGACGGTGCGACTGACATCTCGTTTACCTGCCCTGCCTCCGATCTGCCACGAGCGCGGGAAGCGCTTGATGAGGTCATGTCAAAGATCGGCACAGACAAGTATGACGTTGACGAGGATATCGCCAAGATATCCCTTGTTGGCACAGGCATGAAGTCTTCGCCAGGAATCTCAGCCAAGACCTTCAAGACGCTTGGTGAGAACAACATAAACATCCTTGCTATCTCGACATCGCCCATCAGGCTTTCGGTCGTGATCGAGGCAAGCGAGACGCAGCGTGCCGTACAGGTTCTCCATACTGCTTTCGAGCTTGATTCCGACAGTGTTTTCGAAGAGACGCAGCTTTCTGCTGAGGAGATCGCTGCGAAGATGAAGAAGGGAAGATAAGCCTATGTGGACCCACGAGATGCCAGCGCATCCGCGCATTGCTGTTGCAGGAGCAACAGGAGCGGTTGGTCGTGAGTTTTTGAAGGTGTTGCATGATGTGGACTTTCCCGCCTCTGACTTGCGAGTGCTTGCCTCTGCGCGAAGCGCTGGGTCAAAGCTTCCCTTCGAGGGCTGTGGGGATGTTCCTGCGGGCGAGCTGATCGTTGAAGAGATGAACGAGCGGTCGTTCGATGATGTTGATATCGCATTGTTCAGTGCGGGTGCAGGGGTATCTCGCCAGATGCGCGATGCGGTGACCCGTGCAGGGTGTGTCATGATCGACAATTCAAGCGCATTTCGCATGGACGAGGATGTGCCCCTGATCGTACCTGAGGTCAACCCTGAAGATGCTTCTTGGCATTCAGGGGTCATTGCGAATCCGAATTGCTCAACGATCCAGATGGTCGTTGCCTTGAAGCCGCTCTATGACATTTCGCCCATTAAGCGAGTGGTCGTTGCGACCTATCAGGCAGCATCGGGGGCTGGTGCAAAAGCAATGGATGAGCTCTATGACCAGACACGCGAGTTCCTTGAGGGCACGCCAAGCGAAGAGCTGAGTGTCGAGGCTTTTCAGCATCGTATCGCCTTTAACTGCATCCCGCAGATCGACATCTTCCTCGAAGATGGGTCCACGAAGGAAGAGTGGAAGATGGTCGCTGAGACGAAGAAGATCATGCATGATGATGAGCTTGATGTTGCAGCCACGTGCGTGCGCGTTCCTGTTCTGCGCTGTCATGGCGAGGCGATCAATGTTGAGTTCAGAGGCCCCGTGAGTGTTGAGGAGGCGCGCTCTGCGCTCGAAGCGGCTCCAGGCGTGATCGTCCTTGATGACCCGAAGACCTTCTCATATCCTATGCCAGGCATCCTTGCTAACACGAATGACACCTACGTTGGACGTTTGCGCAAGGATGACACGGTCGAACATGGCATCGCTTTCTGGGATGTTGCAGACCAGATCCGCAAAGGGGCTGCTCTCAATGCGGTTCAGATCGCACTTCTGCTTCTTCCTTAGAGCAAGCAAAGCATCCTTAAGCATTGACCGTGAAGACGAAAGGGCATACATCTCGGCTTGATGATGCTCTGGTACATCGCGGGTTGGTCGTGGATCGTGATGAGGCGCTTCGCCGTATTCTTGCACATGAGGTCAAGGTTTGCGATGAGTTTGCGACGAGTCCTGCGCACATCGTTCATGAATACGACAAGCTCGAAGTCAAGAGGGAAGCGAAATACGTTTCACGAGGAGGCTTCAAGCTCGAAGCAGCCCTTGCGGCATCAGGCATCGAGGTGTGCGGCAAGTCTTGCCTCGACATCGGCTCCTCTACGGGGGGATTCACGGACTGCCTCCTTCAGGCAGGCGCAGCGAATGTGGTCTGCGTGGATGTCAATTATGGCGATCTAGCTTGGAAGATCCGAACTGATGAGCGGGTGCGCGTCTTCGAGCGCACCAACATCAAGCATGTCGATCCTGCTGTGCTTGGTGCTCCATTCGACATAGTTGTCATAGATGTGAGCTTCATCGGCCTTGCGCGCCTTGCTCCCTACTTTCCGCCACTCATGCGCGCAGGAGGCGTTTTCATCGGCCTCGTGAAGCCGCAGTTCGAGTCACGACATGATGAGAGCGAACGCGGTATCGTGATTGATGAGGCGGTGCGTGCACGTACTGTCGCTGAGGTCAAGGATGCGCTCATCTCGCAAAGGTTCTCCATTGAAGGGGTTGTTACTTCTCCCATCAAGGGTGCCGCTGGCAATGTTGAGTTCCTTGTTTGGGCGCGTTATCTAGGTCAGGATTCATGAACGAGGACAAAACAGCATCTCGGGGCACCCAGAGCCGCTCGTCGCGCTCTTCATCTGCTGCGATCTGGGGAGCTCGCATCAGCTTCGCGCTTGTCTTCCTCATGAATATCCAATGCGCTTTGCAATTCATCATCGATCCCGCAAGCTTCGTAGCATCTTATGAGCTTGCAGGTGTGCCAGGCGAAGCTGCGGTGAGAGGCTTTGGGATCCTCTTCCTCATGTGGAATGTTACCTATCCGCTTTTCATCGTCCAACCGATTCGCTTTCAGATCTTAGGTCCCCTCATCATCGCTCAGCAGCTCATCGGGACAGTCGGAGAGAGCTTCATCTTCCTTTCGCTTGATCCTGCTCATGCGGTGCTTTCAAGCGCAATAGGGCGTTTCATTGCATTTGACATCGCAGGTCTTGCTCTCCTTTGTGCGAGCTATCTCATCTTGCGCAATGCGTGCGGACCCTGCTCTTTCCGTTCGCCAGCTACGAGAGCGGATGATTTGCGATAGCACTCGATCGCGCGTAGAATGAATCAATACATTTTTGCATCGACAAGAGCAAAGGCCTCTTTTGGCTGGTCGCATTATGAAAGGATTGCTTGTGGCAACTGTTTCAACTGCAGATTTCAGAAATGGTATGTGCATCGTCAACAATGGCAAGATGTGCACAATCGTCGAATTTCAGCATGTCAAGCCTGGTAAAGGTGGTGCATTCGTACGCACGAAGCTTAAGGACATCAAAACAGGACGCGTCGTTGACTACACCTTCAATTCAGGTACCAAGTTCGACTCTGTTCGCCTTGAGACCAAGAAGATGGAGTACCTCTACAACGATGGGCCAGATTATTACTTCATGGACACTGATACCTATGAGCAGATGTCCATTCCTGCTGCAACGGTCGGGGAGGCGAAGAAGTGGCTCAAGGAAAACGACGAGGCATCGCTGCTCTATGCGGGTGATGAGCTCATCTCTATCGAGGCTCCCATGTTCGTTGAGCTTGAGGTGACGCATACCGAGCCTGGCTTCAAAGGCGATACAGCTACGAACACCACGAAGCCAGCTACGCTTGAGACGGGTGTTGAGCTGCAGGTGCCAACATTCATCGAGATCGGTGATGTTCTGCAGATCGATACTCGTGATGGGCGTTTCATCAAGAGGGTCTAACCGCCGCTCGCAGCTTTTCGCGCGTATCGGTAGAAGGCGGTCATTCCTGACCGCCTTTCTTATATAATGGGAAGTTCCAATTTCGAACATCACAGACGCTTGACAAAAGGAGGTGCGTTAATTGGCTCGACTGCAGATAATGGATACGACGATCCGCGATGGCCAGCAGAGCCTCTGGGCCACGCGTATGCAGATAGGGGAGATGCTCCCCATCCTTCCTAAGATGGACAAGGTAGGCTATTGGGCGATCGAAGCATGGGGTGGTGCAACCTTCGATACCTGCTTGCGCTTCTTGGACGAGAACCCGTGGGAGCGCTTGCGTTCCATTAAGGCGAAAACACCCAAGACGCCCCTTTCGATGCTCTCACGTGGTCAGAATCTCGTAGGATATAAGCATTATTCGCGTGATATCGTCTTTCGCTTCATCCACGCGGCACATCGCAATGGCATCGAAGTCTTCCGCGTCTTCGACGCTTTGAATGATATTCGCAACGTTGTCGACAACGCTGAGGCCATCAAGGAGTGTGGCGCTCATTTCGAAGGTGCCATCTCATACACGATGTCTCCGGTCCATACGCTCGACAGCTTCCTTGAATACGGGCAGAAGCTCAAGGAGCTAGGGGCAGATTCCATTGCTATCAAGGATATGGCTGGCATGCTCACGCCCTATCGTACCGAGCGCATGGTCAAGGCCTTCAATGCCGAGATCGGGCTCCCTGTTCACATCCATTGTCATTATGTTGGTGGCATGGCCCCCGCAAACATCATCAAGGCTGCTGAGGCTGGAGCTGCCATTGCCGATACCGCACACGCGCCTCTTGCATTCGGCAATTCTCATCCAGCTGTCGAGATGATCGCTGCTGCATTCCAAGAGAGCCGCTTCGATACAGGGCTCGACCTTGACCTTCTCTTCGAGATATCTGAGTATTGGGAAGAGATCCGTAAACGTGGGCACTACAAGCGTGGTGTCTCTTCGCTTACCCACATGAAGGTCTATTCGCACCAAGTTCCTGGCGGCATGATGTCAAACCTTATGAGCCAGCTTGAAGTGCAAAAGGCGGCTGATCGACTGCCCGAGGTCATGGCCGAGATCCCGAAAGTGCGTGCTGAGGTTGGTTATCCTCCGCTCGTGACGCCGCTTTCGCAGATCGTGGGAACTCAGGCCGTGTTCAACGTTCTCACCGGCAAGCGGTGGAGCGTCATCTCTAAGGAGATGAAGGATTATGTATGCGGGTTCTATGGACAAGCACCTGGCAGGATGGATCCGAATATCGTGGCGAAGGTCGCAGGGGATGCTGAGATCCTTGATCCATCTATCGCACCTGGAAGCCTTGTCACGACAACCTATGATGAAGTCGCAGAAGAGATCGGGGATCTTGCGCGCTCTGAGGAGGATGTCCTCATGTATGCGCTGTTCCCAAACGAAGCGCGCACGTATTTGAGCAAGCATCGGACGAGCGAGAAAGTTGATTTCCTGCTTGAAGCTGAGTCAAAAGGTACAAAAGAGGAGGATTACGTGGACATCGCCCAGATCAAAGAGATCGTAAAGGTTGCAGAAGAGAGCGGCGTCGGCGAGATCGTCGTCGAAGAGGAAGGCGTGCGCATTGCGGTTCGCATGCCCAGCGAGGTGAGCGCTCTCCCATCTGTGGCTCCTCAGGCAACGCATGTTGCTACAGCGCCTGTTCCCGCACCAGAGGCCACCGAGGCTGCTCCTGCTCAGGCGCATCCTTCGAACTGGTACGCTGTTACTGCTCCCATGGTTGGCACATATTACGAGGCTCCAGCACCTGGCGAAGCTCCCTTCGTGAAGGTCGGAGATGAGGTGGCAGCAGGGGAGACGCTCTGCATCGTCGAAGCCATGAAGCTCATGAATGAGATCACCGCTGAGGAGATGGGCACCATTCGCGAGGTCTGCCTTGATGACGCGACGCCGGTTGAGTTTGGCACGACGCTGTTCTATATCGAGCCGCATGAGAAGACCCCGAACGTTTCGGAGCAGGCATAATGTTTCAGAAGATTCTCGTTGCCAATAGAGGCGAGGTTGCCTTGCGGGTCATGCGTGCTGCTCGTGAGCTCGGTGTCAAGACTGTTGCGGTGTACTCAACCGAAGACGCTGATACGCTGCCTGTCCGATATGCTGACGAGGCGGTATGCATCGGGCCTGCTGCCTCGAATCAGAGCTATCTCGTCATCCCGAACATCATCGCTGCTGCTGAGATCACGGGTGCTGAAGCCATCCATCCAGGCTATGGCTTCCTTGCTGAGAATGCCGATTTTGCTCGCGCTTGTGCCGATAACGACATCGTCTTCATCGGGCCAAGCGCAGAGTGCATCGAGCGCATGGGTGACAAAGCGAGCGCACGTGCAACCATGATGGCATGTGGCGTGCCAACGGTCCCAGGATCAGAGGGGCTTTGCGAAACCGTTGAGGAGGCGCGCAAGTTCGCCGAGAGCGTTGGGTATCCTGTTCTTATCAAGGCTACAGCAGGTGGCGGCGGCAAGGGCATGCGCGAGGTGCATGCGCCCGAAGAGCTCGAGGCTCAGTACAAAGCTGCTTGCACTGAGGCAGGAGCGGCCTTTGGCGATAGTGGCGTGTACTTGGAGAAGCTCGTGCTTCGTCCACGCCATGTTGAGGTTCAAGTGCTTGCTGATGATTTCGGCAACAACATTGCGCTATGCGAACGCGATTGCTCTATCCAGCGACGTCATCAAAAGCTGCTCGAGGAAGCCCCTTCGCCTGCTCTTACCGAAGATATTCGTCGAGCGATGGGTGTTGCTGCTATCAAGGCTGTTCGTGCGGTCAACTATCGCAACGCAGGCACGATCGAGTTCTTGCTCGATACTGATGGTAGCTTCTATTTCATGGAGATGAATACGCGTGTGCAGGTAGAGCATCCTGTCACGGAGATGATCACCGGCACCGACATCATCAAAGAGCAGATCCGCATTGCTGCAGGTGAGCCGATGAGCTGTGCAGGACGTGCGCCGTTCTCACCCTTCGGACATGCTATCGAGATGCGCATCAACGCTGAGGATCCTGATCATTCCTTCCGTCCGAATCCTGGGACCATCACGCGACTTCGTCTGCCTGCTGGTCCTGGTGTTCGCGTTGAGACGTTCATCGAAGAGGGGTCGCGCATCTCTCCGCATTACGATTCGCTTGTTGCGAAGCTTATCTGCCATGGGCAGGATCGCGTAGAAGCTATCGAGCGCGCCAAGCGAGCGCTTGATGAGTTTGAAATTGAAGGAATAGCTACAACCATTCCTTTTCACAAGCGCGTCCTTGAGAATGAGGTATTTTTAGCTGGAGATGCAACAACGGATTTCATCGAGACTCAGATGGGAGACCTCTTATGACGGATTCACAGGGAGCAGGGAACATGACCCTTGCATCAGGAGTGGTCGATACGATCATCTCCATCGCGGCGCAAGAGGTTGAAGGTGTGGCTTTCGTTGGTGTTCATACAACCAGTGGTGTCTTCGCTATGCTCACCAATAAGTCCTCTCTTTCAGGGATCGAGACAACCTATGACGATGATGGACGCATTCGCATAACACTCCATATCGAAGTCTACTATGGCTATGTATTGCCAGAATTGGCGGAGAAGCTGCGCAGATCCATCTCGGATGCACTGCTTGTGCAGGTGGGCATCGAGGTTGCTTCTATCGATATCTATATTGACGGTCTTCAGTTTCAGCAAAAATAGGCGCATCGCATGGCTAGACGGCACGAACGAACAGATGACAGAAGGCAGGCTGCCCAGGTTCTCTACTCTGGGGAGATCCGCGGGCGAGATGCAAGGGAATTGCTGAGCGATGACGGCATCCTCTGTTTAGAGAAGCCCCTCACAGAGTATTCCCTTGGGCTCATCGAAGGTGTCGTGGATCACAAAGGCGAGATCGACCAGCTGCTTTCGTCCACGTCTGAGAACTGGACCATAGACCGCATGCCGATCACCGATCTTGTTATCATGCGTATCGCCGTCTTCGAGATGCTTCATGTTGAGGATGTTCCCATTTCGGTTTCGATCAATGAGGCCGTTGAGCTTGCGAAGTTCTTCGGTGGTGATGATGAATCACCGCGCTTCGTGAATGGGATGCTTGGGAATATCGCCCGCGAGCTTGAGGATGAGGCCAAGGAAGGTTGTCATGGCTCAAACTAGAACATTTGACGAGATCGAAAGCCGTATCGATGAGATAAGCGAGCGCGTATCAAACGAGGAGACCTCTCTTGATGAGGCGCTCTCGCTTTTCGAGGAAGCGGTCAAGCTTGGCATGCAAGCCTGTGAGATCACGGATAGCGAAGTAGCAACTGAAATCGAGCTTTCAGATGATGCTGCTTTGGATGACCTGAAGGACGGCTCGCTTGATGAGAATGCTCAGGTTACGGAAGAATCGATCGAGAGAGAGTCGAGCGAAAGCACTCTGAGCACAACAGATATCCAAGATGAAGAGGGGGAAGTGACCTTCAGTGTCCAGTAAGCGCATACTGGATATGATCCACTCGCCAGCAGATCTTCATCTGCTTGACATTGATGAGCTTGGGATCCTCGCACAAGAGATTCGCGATGAGATCATCGAGGTCACTTCGAACAACGGCGGCCATGTTGCCTCTTCGCTTGGTGCCGTAGAGATCATCCTTGCCTTGCACTCGCTGATCGATGCGCCCAAGGATAAGGTCGTCTTTGATGTAGGGCACCAGTCGTATGCGCATAAGCTCGTGACAGGCCGTGTGGAAGATTTCGAAACGCTTCGGCTCTTTGGCGGTCTCTCGGGATTCCCCCGCCCCAGCGAATCGCCTTATGATTCGCATCCTTCAGGACATGCTTCGGATTCGCTTTCGGTTGCTTCGGGATTTGCGAAAGCGCGCCTTCTCAATGGCACTGATGAGAAGATCGTCGCGATCATCGGTGATGCTGCGCTTGCAGGGGGCATGGCCTTCGAAGCGCTCAACTATATTGGAAGCCAGCAATTGCCCATGGTCATCATCCTCAATGACAACGAGATGTCCATCTCAAGGAACGTCGGCGCTTTGATGAAGCACCTCGGCAATATTCGAGCTACGAGGCAATACCGAACATTCCGCGAGAATGTCCAAGAGCAGCTTGAGAGCGGTGGTTGGGTCAGCAACGCTTTCGCTGAATTCGGGAAGCGCACGAAAGAGTCGTTCAAGCAAATGATCATTCCGCAGGCTATGCTTTATGAGCAGCTTGGCATCGTCTGCACACCTCCTATTGATGGGCATGACCTTCATGAGCTGCATGACATGCTCGAGATGGTCCTGCCCATGGACGTCCCTGTGCTCATGCACGTTGTTACGAAAAAGGGAGCTGGATACAGCTTCGCTGAGAACGACCCTGAGCGGTTCCATGGTATCGCTCCTTACGATCCTGCTACTGCTCAACTAAAACGGACCGACTTTGCGGCCCCTACCTTCACCGAGGTGTTCGGGAATGCTCTTTGCGAAGAAGCAGAAAGAGATGAGCGCATCGTTGCCATCACTGCCGCAATGGCTGGTGGTACAGGGCTCAAGGGGTTTGCTGAGCGTTTCCCTGACCGTTTCATTGATGTCGGGATCGCTGAAGAGCATGCTGTCGGCATGGCATGCGGCCTTGCAAGCGCAGGCAAGAAGCCTGTGGTTGCTCTCTACTCTACGTTCGCGCAGCGTGCTTTCGACCAGATTGCGATCGATGTTGCCCTTCCTGATCTCGATGTCGTATTCGCGCTCGATCGCGCTGGGCTTGTAGGGGATGATGGGCCAACGCATCACGGGGTGTTCGACATCGCCTATATGCGCATGATCCCGCAGATGCGGGTTATCACACCATCGAACGAGAAGATGCTCGTCGATGCCCTCAAGACAGCTCTCGCACTGAAAGGGCCTGTTTCCGTCCGATATCCTCGGGGGCATGGGTATGGTGTCGCTCTTGATGATCCGTCGCTTCTCGAGGTGGGCGTCTCTCGTGAAGTGCGACAGGGAGATGATATCGCCATCCTTGCATTTGGCCGCATGGTCAATGACGCCCTTGCGGTTGCAAATGAGCTGGAAGCTGACGGTCTTTCTGTGCGCGTGGTCGACATGATATGGGCAAAGCCTCTTGATGCGGAAGCTATTCGCCGTGCGTGCGACACTCGTCTTGTTGTTACCATCGAAGAGGGTGTTATCTCGGGTGGTGCAGGCGAAGGCGTACTCGAAGTCATGCAAGAGATCGGGTCTGTTTGCAATGCGCTTACGCTTGGCATTCCAGATAGGTTCATCATGCAAGGCTCCTGCCCGCTGCTTTTCAAGGAGATGGGCCTTGATGTGCCTTCCATCTCTGCGCGCATCAGGAAAGAGCTTTCACGCTAGAACTTCGCAGCTTTATTTTCATCCTGTAACATGCATGCTTCAAGTATGTTACAACCCTGTCTCTCATGTATTAACTCTCTGACCCCTCATCGTCTTTCATCTGTTCTTACACCATCATCGAATTGAGATGAACGGACCACGAAGAGGGGGAAGGTAATGGAGAGCGGAACCACTGCATTCATGCTTGTCTCAACAATGCTCGTATTGTTGATGACACCAGGGCTGGCATTCTTCTATGGCGGCCTCTCAAGGCGCAAGAACGTTGGCAACACCATGGTGATGGTGTTCTCGTCGATTGGGATCGTTGCGCTTACTTGGACGATCTGCGGATTCTCGTTCGCCTATGGCGGGGACGGGTTAAATCCCTTCTTTGGCGGATTCGATCAGCTGCTTTTGCTCCCAAGCACATCTGAGCTCTTCGCAGCCTCCGAAGGCCTTTCAAATGCGTCCTATCCTGGGCTTGTGGACATTGCTTTTCAAATGGCATTTTGCATGATCACCACAGCGATCATCACAGGTGGTGTTGCGGGAAGGATGAAGTTCGGCGCGCTCATCGTATTCCTTCTTGCATGGACGGTGCTTGTTTATCCTCCGCTAGCACATATGGTTTGGGGCGGCGAAGGTTCGTTCATAGGCGACAAGATAGGCGCCCTTGACTTTGCCGGTGGGGATGTTGTCCACATCTCTTCGGGTCTCACAGCTCTGGTGCTCTGCATCCTTGTGGGACGTCGCCGTGAATTTGGCGCCCTGAGCTATCGTCCCCATAACGTTCCATTCATCGCACTGGGTGCAGCGCTTCTCTGGTTTGGATGGTTTGGCTTCAACAGTGGCAGTGCGTTCGCTGCTGACGGCATTGCAGCTCTTGCCCTGCTCAATACGGTATGCGCATCTGGTGCGGGTGTTGTTTCATGGATGATAGTCGAGCGCATCTTCGCTTCGAAGCCAACGCTTGTCGGGGCTTGCACAGGTCTTGTCGCTGGGCTGGTCGCCATCACACCTGCGGCTGGCTTTGTCGAGCCGTGGACTGCTCTTCTCTTTGGGTTGATCGTCTCTCCCATCTGTTATTTCGCAATTGCGTATCTCAAGCCGAAGCTCGGCTATGACGATGCACTTGACGCCTTTGGCTGTCATTGCGTGGGCGGAATCGTAGGCGGCCTTCTGACAGGCATCTTCTGCGTGCCAGAGCTCTCATGGACTGAGTTCGGAGGCCTTGTCTATACAGGCGATCCGACGCTCCTTGGGGCACAAGCGCTCGGTATTATCGTAACGATAGCTTTTGTAGGAGCCATCGATATTGTTATCGGCATTGTCGTGAAGCTTGCCTTCAGAGGGTCCTTGCGTGTGACGAATGAATCAGAAGCGCTCGGATTGGATGTGTCAGAGCATGGCGAGTCAGCATACCCCGCATATGTTGGTCTCGATTAGAGGAGGAATAGCATGAAAAGGATCATCGCTATCGTGCGACCTGAGAAGATGGAACAGGTCAAAGAAGCGCTCTTTGCGGTGGAAGTCAAGGGGATGACCATAAGCCAGGTCTATGGCTGTGGCAACCAACATGGTTGGAAAGAGTACTATCGTGGTACCGAGGTGCTCTTGAATACGGTGCCGAAGGTCAAGTTCGAGATTGTTGCTGCGGATGCTCGTGTCGAGGATATTGTGAACGCGATCTTGGCGTCAGCCCAGACTGGCGAGGTGGGCGATGGGAAGATATTCATCTCTCCAGTCGAGGATGTCATTCGCATCCGCACCGAAGAGCGAGGCGACGAAGCGATCTGAGATGGTATGCTCAACACATGATACATACTCTGTGATAAGGAGCCTTTCATGTCAGAGATCGTCTATATTCCTCGTGGTGTTTGCTCAAATCGGATCGATGTGAACGTTCAAGATGGCATCATCAAGAGCGCTTCTTTTCAAGGTGGCTGCAATGGAAACCTCAAAGCTATCTCGAAGCTCGTGTCAGGCATGAAGGCGGAAGATGTTATCGCCATGCTTGAGGGCAATACTTGTGGTCCGCGCTCGACAAGCTGCGCCGACCAACTCTCATGCGCTCTTCGCGAAGCACTCGATTAGAGCGACATCATCCATCTTTGGAGCGCTCGGCAAAAAAACTTTCAAAACAAGAAGCGAATTGAGTTCGTCTGTGCCGCTTGCGTGGTATACTTCTACGGTCTGTAAACGGCAGGCAAAGTAATATTGGCCCTTGAGACATGTTGGTTGTGTAAGCACCTTTTTCTGTAGCGTTCTGCAAACGAACATGGTAGTAGACATTCATCATGATAAAAGGGTCCCCAGTCTTTGAAAGGGGTCCGTTTTGACCGAGATCAAGAACACATCTGTAATCGATTTCAGCGATGTCAGCGATGACGAGCTCAATGCGCTCATTGATGGCACGTTGACCGACTTCGACGAGGGTGATCTCGTCGAGGGAACCGTCGTTAAGCTCGAGCATGATGAAGTCCTCGTTGACATCGGGTTCAAGAGCGAAGGTGTCATTCCATCGCGTGAGCTCTCCATTCGCAAGGATGTCGATCCGTCCGAGATCGTCAATCTTGGCGATCATATCGAGGCGCTTGTCCTTCAAAAGGAAGACAAAGATGGCCGTCTCGTTCTGTCCAAGAAGCGTGCTGAGTACGAGCGCGCGTGGATCCAGGTTGAAGAGAAGTTCAAGGCTGGCGAAGTTGTTACGGGCGAGGTCATCGAAGTTGTCAAGGGCGGTCTTATCCTTGACATTGGCCTGCGTGGATTCCTTCCTGCATCGCTTGTTGACCTTCGTCGCGTGAAAGATCTCGATATGTATCTTGGCAACGAGATCGAAGCACGTGTTATCGAGATGGATCGCAACCGCAACAACGTCGTGCTCTCTCGTCGTGTTCTTCTTGAGGAAGGTCGCAAGCAGGAGCGTTCCGAGATCCTCTCTAAGCTTACCAAGGGCATGCGCCTGAAGGGACAGGTCTCCTCTATCGTTGACTTTGGTGCTTTCGTCGATCTTGGCGGCATCGATGGCCTTGTTCACATTTCTGAGCTGTCTTGGAACCACGTCAATCATCCTTCCGAGGTCGTCAAGGTTGGCGACGAGGTCGAGGTTGAGGTCCTTGATGTCGATCTCGCACGTGAGCGCATCTCCCTTGGCCTGAAGCAGACGACCGAGGACCCATGGCTCAAGCTCGTTGAGAACTATCCTGTTGGGACTATCGTTGACGGCAACGTTTCAAAGGTCGTTCCGTTTGGTGCATTTGTCACGCTTGGCGACAACATCGAGGGTCTTGTCCATATCTCCGAGATGTCCAACAACCACATCGACACTCCTGCTCAGGTTGTGAAGCAGGGTCAGGATGTGAAGGTCAAGGTCATGGAGATCAACCCTGAGCGTCGTCGCATCTCCCTGTCAATGAAAGAGGCCGCTGCCGATCTTGGCTTCGAGATCGAGGTTGATGAGTCGGTGAAGCCAGAGGGTGCTGACGCTGAGCCTGTGGCAGCTGCAGAAGCAGAAGCGGCCGATGGTGAGGCTGTTATCGAGGCTATTGAAGAGGCCACCACGGCAGAGCCTGAGGCAACAGCTGAGGAAACGGTCGAGGACGCTGAATAATCGATCTTCATCATGACGAGCGCATCGAGGAGGCAGAGGTGAAGAAACTTTTCGTGATCGGCGGCATGGGTGCTGGGAAATCCTCTGCAACCCAAGCACTTGTCGATCAGGGACTCGATCATATCGATCTTGATCAAGTTGGACATGACATCCTAAAGTGGGAGATCGTCAAGGAAGATCTCATTGACGCATTCGGTGAGGATATCCTTGATGAAGATGGGGAAGTGGTTCGCAGAGCTCTTGCCGCGAAGGCTTTCATCAGTCCCGCTGAAACGCGCAAGCTCAATCGCATCACGATGCCCCGCATCGAAGAGGCGTACACTGAGATGATCGAGGAGCTTGAAGCAAAAGGATCTGATGCAGTTGTTGTGGAGTATTCAGCCTTCAAGAACCGCGAAAGCTCTCTTGCTTATTCTGCTGATGTTGTGATTGCTGTTCTTGCTCCTATCGATGCGCGTATCGCACGCGCGATAGCGTCAGGATTTGATGAGGATGACGTGCGCAATAGGATCGCCATTCAGATCACCGATGCTGATCGACTTCAAGCAGCGGATGTTGTGTTCGATAATGATTCGACCAAGGAAGAGCTCTACAATAAGGTTTTAACCTGGTGGAATAATTACAACGCTTGATTTTACGCACTGATGAGCGTATCTATTGACCCGATACTTTCTTGTGAGGTATCGGGTCGATTTATTGGAGGGATATGTCCAGTCATTTGAGGAATATCGAAGGAATGGAGATGAGCGGCAAAACGCCGCGCGAACATCTTTCTTCCCAACCATTGGAAGTTGTTTCTGAATTCGAGCCATCGGGTGATCAACCTCAGGCTATCGCAGAGCTTGCCAGAGGGGTAGAGGATGGTCTTCGCTATCAAACGCTTCTTGGTGTGACTGGATCGGGCAAGACCTTCACGATGGCAAAGGTCATCGAGGCTGTTCAGAAGCCAACGCTCATCCTGGCTCCTAACAAGACGCTTGCTGCGCAACTTGCAGCAGAGTTCAAAGACCTTTTCCCAAACAACGCCGTGTCGTATTTTGTAAGCTATTACGACTATTACCAGCCTGAAGCATATGTCCCTTCCTCTGACACCTTCATCGAGAAGGATGCCTCGATCAATGAAGAGGTCGAGAAGCTTCGACATGCTGCAACAAGCTCGTTGCTTTCCCGACGAGATGTGATAGTGGTCGCATCGGTAAGCTGCATTTATGGCATAGGCTCTCCTCAAGACTATGCAGGCATGGCCGTATTCCTTGATAAGAGCAAGCCTGTTGATCGAGATGATCTGATCCATGATCTCATCGATATCCAATACGATCGTAATGACTACGAATTGAAGCGGGGCACATTCCGCGTTCGTGGCGATTCTCTTGAAATATTCCCTCCTTACGCAGAAGAGCCTCTGCGTATAGAGTTCTGGGGAGATGAGATCGAATCTATTACTGAAGTTGATCATGTGACAGGTGAGATCCTCAATGAGTATCACGCGATTCCTATTTGGCCGGCGTCGCATTACGTGACAGCGCGACCGAAAATGAATGCAGCCATATCCTCGATCCGCGACGAGCTTGCGAATCGCCTGATGGAGTTCAAGAGCGAAGGTAAGCTTCTTGAAGCACAGCGTCTCGAGATGCGCACGAACTATGATCTCGAGATGCTTGAGACAATGGGTTTTTGCTCAGGCATCGAGAATTATTCACGGCATCTTGATGGTCGTGCTCCAGGAGAGCCGCCTTATACCTTGATAGATTATCTTCCTGAAGATTTCTTATGCATCATCGATGAATCGCATGTGACCGTACCTCAGATCCGCGGCATGCATGAAGGGGATCGCTCACGTAAGGTCACCCTTGCCGAACATGGTTTTCGTCTGCCCTCGGCGCTTGATAATAGACCGCTTCGCTTTGATGAGTTCGAAGAGCGTGTGCCGCAATTCATCTATGTTTCTGCAACACCAGGTGATTATGAGGAGAATGTCTCGCAAGCGCAGGTTGAGCAGATCATTCGCCCAACAGGGTTGCTTGATCCCGAGATCATCGTACGTTCGAGCATCTCCCAGATCGATGACATCATCGATGAGGTCCGCGAGCGCGCTGAAAAGGGAGACCGTGTCCTTATCACCACGCTTACTAAGAAGATGGCTGAGGATCTGACCGATCATCTGCTTGACCAGGGTATAAAAGCTCGGTATATGCATTCTGATATTGGAACGCTTGAGCGTGTGGAGATCCTTCGTGGGCTTCGCCAGGGAGAATTCGATGTGCTTGTGGGGATCAACCTTCTTCGCGAGGGTCTTGACCTTCCCGAAGTGAGCCTTGTTGCCATCCTTGATGCCGACAAAGAAGGCTTCCTGCGCAATCATCGTTCCCTCATTCAGACGATAGGTCGTGCTGCACGAAACGTGTCTGGACAAGTCATCATGTATGCAGATCGGGAAACTGACTCTATGGCGCGGGCGATCAGCGAAACGCGGCGTCGCCGAGAGATACAGATGCTCTATAACGAGGAGCATGGTATCGAACCGCAAACGATTCGCAAGGCGATCAATGACATAATGGGGGCTATCGCCGAGGATTCATCCGGCATTGATGCGACCGATATCAACAAGGAGCTTGCAGAGCTTTCGCGAGAAGAGGTCATGCGCATCGTGATGTCCATGGAAGAAGAGATGCAAGCTGCGTCAATGAACATGGATTTCGAGGAAGCGGCTCGCTTGCGTGATCAAGTGGTACAGCTGCGAAGCAGTGTTGAGGGCTCGAGCGAGGCAGATATTTTGAAGGATCTTCGCAAGAGCTCACGTAAGGGTTCGAATTATGGAAGGCGGAAGCGATAAAGCCATGATCGAAGAGATTCACGCTGAGAACATTGCGCTCATTGATGCGGTCGATATCCAGCCTGCTGATTCGCTTACGGTTATCACGGGCGAAACAGGAGCAGGTAAATCAGCGCTTCTTGCATCATGTCGACTGCTCATGGGCGAGCGTGCTGAGCGGGAGATGATTCGCGATGGCGAGCATGAGGCTCTCGTTCAGGGGAGATTCTTCTTTCCGAAACATTCGCTCTCTCAGGATAATCCTTTGCACGAGCATGCGCGCACTCTTGAGAATGAGGACGATATCGAAGTTGTTATCAGTCGTCGCATCACCTCTGAAGGACGTTCTCGCGTGAAGATCGATTCAGAGCTTGCAAGCGTTGGTGATCTTGCTCGTACGGTTGGCGCAACAATGGACCTTTGCTCTCACCATGATCAGCAAAAGCTCATGAGCCAACGTTCGCAAAGAGAGCTCGTCTTTGCGTGGGGTGGAGCTGATCTCCGAGCGATGCGCGATGAATACGAGTCGGCTTTCTTGCGCAAGCAAGCTGCACGTGCGCGCCTTGATGAGATACAGGAGCTCAAACGTTCTTCAGATGAGCGCGTTGAGCAAGCGCGCTTTGTGCTGGATCGAATCGAGAAGGTCGATCCACAGGTCGATGATTACAAGGAGCTTGTTCGTGTTCTCAATACATCGGAGAATGCTGAAAATCTCAAGCGTGCAACTGAGACATCTACCGGTTTGCTTTCGAGCGATGATGGGATACTTGATCGTTTGAACGCTTGTGCTCAAGCAATCGAGGCGGCGGTCGAGTTCGATCCTGAGCTTGCGGCACACGCTTCATCTCTTCGCGAAGCAAGCTATCTGATCGAAGATGTGGCACGGGATCTAGCACAGTATGCTTCTGCTATTGAATTGGATGTATCTGAGCTTGAATTCTATCAAGCACGAGTTGCAGAATATCAGGCGCTGCTCAAAACCTACGGACCCGATGTAGCTGATGTTGTCGAAAGAGCAGAACATGAGCGGCAGATCATTGAAGCTTACGATAATTCAGATGTGCTTGAGGTGGAAGCTGGGCGCGAGCTAGAATCAGCGCAAGATGCACTAGATCTTGCTGCAGACAAGCTTTTTGCTCAGCTTAGCGAGCTTTGTCCTCGTTTCTCAGATGAGGTTACGCAAAACATGCGGGAGCTCAACATGGGGAGTGCCTCTTTCATTTGTTCTGTAAGTCAGCTTGAAGCTGAGGAGTGGACACAGATTTCTCCCGCGAGGATCGAGTTTTTCTTCAAACCTGCAGCGGGCATGCAATCGCGTCCTTTAGCTAAGATCGCATCAGGAGGAGAGCTTAGCCGTGTCATGCTAAGCATCCATGCTGTGATGGGCGAAAAGGACGACATCTCTACGCTTGTCTTCGATGAGATAGATACCGGAGTTGGGGGAGCTGTTGCAAATGCGCTTGCAACCTTGATCGCTCGACTTTCAAAAACTCACCAAGTTATCGTTGTGACTCATTTAGCGCAGATAGCTGCGGTAGCGGGGAAGCACTACGTTGTTGAGAAATCTGAAGATGATGGCATTGCTCGAACGCGCATCTCTGAGGTGAGAGATGAGAAACGTGAAATCGAGATCGCTCGCATGCTTTCAGGAAGCGCAACTGAGGTGTCACTCGCGCATGCTCGCGAGCTTCTTCAAAGTAGTGGCGTTTCCTAAGATCGATATCCTTATACTTTTTATGAAAAATACTCTTGTGAGTTAGGCGATATCTGCTTATAATTAACAAGCTGTCTTTTCAGCACACTTAATGGGGTGTTAGCTCAGTTGGTTAGAGCGCCGGCCTGTCACGTCGGAGGTCGCGAGTTCAAGTCTCGTACATCCCGCCATTAAAACACGAGGTCAGGAGTCATTTTTGGCTCCTGACCTTTTTCATTCCCCCAGACCTCAAAACCCGTTTTGGGTCTGATTTTGGGTCTGCTATGATCGTATTATTCCGTGCCAATTCTGGTTTATTCGTGCTTAATAGTGGGTTATGTTTCAAAAAGTGTGCTCCCTGGAATTATTCACTGCCTGTATTCAGCG
>CAJURO010000014.1:0-29659 GCA_910588985.1 uncultured Eggerthellaceae bacterium
GTCGGATGATCTTGCACTTGTCGCACATCTTCTTGACCGAAGGACGTACCTTCATCTTTCTTCCTTTCGGTAGATGTCTTTCTTCCTATACCTGCACGCCCAGCCGCTGGCGAGAATCTTCTTGCTCATGGGAAGCAAGTCGGGAGCGTCGGCTCTCCCTGGGTGCTATACCCGCGCTCATTCCCCGTTCTTTGCTGATGGGCTACTTGAAGCGATAGGTGATGCGCCCGCGGTTGAGGTCGTAGACGGAAAGCTCCACCGTGACCTTATCCCCCGGAAGAATCTTGATGTAGTGCATGCGCATCTTGCCTGAGATGTGGGCGAGGATCTCATGCCCGTTCTCAAGCTCGACCTTGAACATCGCGTTGGGCAGTGCTTCGCGCACAGTACCCTCGAGCTCGATCACATCTTCCTTAGCCAAAGGTTCGCCTCCAAAAGCTAGCTTTTACACAGCGACGGTTGACTTTACCAAAGAATCTAGAGGACGATGGCGAGAAATCGAAAAAAGGCACACAAAAATTTGAAACCGGCTTTGCTGGTCTTTGAATGCCTGCATGTCAGGCGTGCAGCTTG
Organism: uncultured Eggerthellaceae bacterium; assembly: GCA_910588985.1. GTDB lineage: Bacteria > Actinomycetota > Coriobacteriia > Coriobacteriales > Eggerthellaceae > MGBC163016. The sequence goes on from CAJURO010000014.1 coordinate 574, forward strand.
AAGCTGCGCCGCTCATCTGGGCTTACCATGCCAGGAGCAGCCAGGTATTCGCGCGATCACAGGACCTGTGCGCGCAACCGCCTTGTCGGTCGATGGAGAATGCTAACAGAATGCACTGGTAGATTGCAAGGGGAAAAGAGATTGGCTGGGGTACCAGGATTCGAACCTAGATAGCTGGCACCAAAAACCAGAGTCCTGCCGTTGGACGATACCCCAGCAAATGGCTGAATGGAAAATGGTGGGCCGTGAGGGAATCGAACCCGCGACCTTGGGATTAAAAGTCCCCTGCTCTACCAACTGAGCTAACGGCCCCTCCGTCCAAACGCCGAATACGTATTGTAGCTGTGCGAAGAAGCTCGGTCAACGTTTTACCATGAGACCAGCTTGGTCATGCCGTAGAAGAACATCGTCGAATCAACCGCTTGAGAACAATGAGCACCGTCGGTGCGCTCCGCCTTGCATAGGTCCATCTGCAATACCTATCATGAGATCATTGTCGAACGCAAGATGAAGCAGGAGATGCCCATGTACCGAGTCCTTGTTGCCTACGATGGTTCGGAACCCTCTGAACGTGCTTTGGAAATGGTCAGCAGAATGGTCGTGAATGATACCGACATGGAGGTCATCCTTGTCCATGTGGTGCTCCTCTTCTCTTCGGGAGCTGCTGCAACAGGCATCGATACCGTGCTGCTCGATGACGTCTCCCCCATCCAAGATAAGCTCCAGTCGATCGCAAGCTCGCTTGCGAGCTACGCTCGCATCAAGATCCTCCGTGGATCTTCGCCAGCTGACCTGATCGTTCGCTGTGCCATCGAAGAAGAATGCGACCTCATCATCATGGGAAGCCGTGGACGGGGTGGCGTGAAAGGGTATCTCGGTTCCGTCAGCTATGCCGTCGTGAAAGACTCGCCCATATCGGTCCTGATAGCCAAGTAAGGGCTCCATGCGCTCTCTCGCCAACAAGCCCTCGAAGATAGCAAGCGAGCCGCTCTGGACGCGCGACTTCGTTTTCGGGACCTGCACGAACCTTGTCCTTGCTTGCAATTACTTCATGCTGACCGTCGTCATGACAGCTTATGCGATGGATGTCTATGCCGCACCTGCAGCACTTGCTGGGTTCTGCGCAAGCGTCTTCATCATCGGCACGCTCTTCGCTCGCCTTGAATGCCCCTTCCTGATCGAAAAGCTCGGAGGGAAGGCGATCTTGTTGGTTGGCGTTGTGATAGAAGCTCTCTTCACCATGCTCTGTCTGATGGATGTTCCCCTTCCAGCGCTCATGGCAATACGCCTTGTCCATGGGTTCATCTATGGCTGTTGCTCTTCCACTGTGGCCACGATCGTCACGAGCATCCTACCGCGCTCTCGCAAAGGCGAAGGCATCGGATACTACATGCTCTCGGTCACGCTCGGTGCTGCCATCGGCCCTTTTGCAGGCATCATCCTTTCGAGGTGGTATAGCTACCACACGCTCTTCGTTGTCGCGGCCATCATCGTGATCGTGGCGCTCCCCTTCGTCGCCTTCATGAGCCGCAAAGCGGCTGGCAAGAAAAATAGCACCAAGAGCACCTTGGCGAAGGATGAGCTGGAAGCGGCGCAAGACGAGCTTGCTGGTGCGGAGATCGCGTCAGATGCTGAGAGGGCAAAGGAAGATCGCGCTGCCATGCGTGCGATCGCAGACGAAAGGTCGCCGCGCACCTCGCGAAAAGAGCTTATCGCCAAGTTCCTTGAGATCGGCGCGATCCCCATCTCGCTGGTAAGCTGCATCATCTTCTTCGGTTACTCCTCGCTCCTCTCCTTCCTGACTCCCTTCGCAGAGGAGATCGGTCTCACACGTGCTGCGAGTGTCTTCTTCGTCGTGTATGCCATCAGCATGTTCATCACTCGTCCCTTCACAGGACGTGCGTTCGATCGTCGTGGAGCACGGTTCGTCATGATCCCCGCATTCTTCTCCTTCTCGATAGGAATGCTCCTTCTTGCCTTCTCTTCGAATGATTTGATGATCCTTGGCTCGGCGCTCTTCCTTGGATATGGCGTCGGCACGATCCAATCGAGCGGACTTGCTGTGGCGGTGAAGACTGCGGCAGACGAGAACATCGCCAAGGCGAACGCAACGTTCTATGTGTTGCTCGACCTCGGCGTAGGGGTCGGACCTCTTCTCCTTGGCGTGCTCGTTCCCGCTATCGGCTATGTATGGCTCTATGTGATCATGGCTCTCGTCGGAATGACTGCGCTTGCCCTTTTCCTCTTCGTAAGCCGCACAAAGGGGAATGCAGGCCAATAGAGAGTTGAGCCGCACTTTACGGCTGGATATGATGAAGCAGCCGTGGCTATGACAAGGAGCAGCTCGAAGGTCATAGACCCGTCATACAGAATAAATCCTCAGAACACAATGCCGAAAGCGTTCGCGATCAGTCCCCAAAGGACCCCCATAGCATAAAGCAGAACGATGATAATGACGTTCTGTTGCCAAGGACGATTTGCGCGCACCAGCACGAGCAAGCCTACACCTGCCGAGACGAGAAGACCTGAAAGCATCGCTCCAGCACCAAGGATGCCTTCCACATAAAGGTCAGCTATGACGATGCTGGCGGCGCAATTTGGAATCAAGCCAACCAAGGCTGAAGAGAATACAGCTAGCGTTGGATTGCTTGCAAGGAATGCACCAAGCACGTCCTCGCCGACGATCTCAAGCACAGCATCGAGGACAAGCGTGATCAGGAAGATATAGACGATGACTTGAACCGTATGCTTGAGCGCACTGAGGGCAATATGCTTCCATCCCGCATCGTCATGAGCATGATCGTGATGATGATGGCTATGGTCGCATCCTTCTGCGCAGTCGTCGCGGTGCTCATAGACAAGGCGTGGATCCTGCTCACATGTGTGGCAGTCCTCAATGCAGCCGCATTTGTCCTGCTCGCAAAGCTCATGGATGCGAAAGTCTTGATGGGAACGATTCGCCACGCGCATCACCGCATCGACGATGAAGCCCATGACCATGCCGATGATGACCTTCGAGCCCATGATCGCAAGGATCGTGTTCAAGGGCACTTGCTCAGCAATGAAGATTGGCAGCATCTCGTCAGAGGTTGAAAGGAAAACAGCGAAGAGCGTGCCCAACGTGATGACGCGACCTGCATAGAGCGTTGCCGATACCGCTGAGAATCCGCACTGAGGGATGACGCCTAAGAGCGCACCAACAATAGGACCAGCACTGCCTGCGCGCTTGATGGCCTCCTGGGTCTTACCACCGGTCTTGTGCTCCATCCATTCCATGACGAGATACGTCAAATACAGGAAGGGGATGAGATAGATCGTATCGACAAGCGCATGTTCGAGAACATGCTCAGCTATATGAAGTACTTCGTCCATAAGAATGATTGTAGTGCAAGCTGCTCATCAGAATGCAAAAAAGAGCCACAGAGGATGATCTCTGTGGCTCTGGATGCTCGGTCTCTTGCGAAGCTAGCTAATAATAGGCACCTTCGCTCAGAGGGGCGGCTTAGTACATTCCACCGCCACCGCCCATGGCACCGGCGAGTGCGCTCAGGTCAGGACCCTCAGAGGGGATCTCGTTGATCGTAGCCTCGGTGATGAGGATGAGCGACGCAACTGACGCAGCAGATTGGAGGGCAGTACGCGTGACCTTGACAGGGTCGTTGACACCCATCTCGATCATATCGCCCCACTCGCCTGTCTTGTAGTTACGGCCCGTTCCCGCTTTGGCCTTCTTGACCTCAGCAACCTCAACGCTGCCCTCATAGCCCGCGTTCTCGGCGATGGCACGAAGCGGTGCCTCGAGAGCGCGTCGGATGATATCCACGCCGACCTGCTCGTCGTTATCAACCTTGAGCGCATCGAGCGCAGGAATGGCATTCACGAGCGCAACGCCACCACCTGCAACAATGCCCTCCTCGACAGCAGCGCGTGTTGCCTGAAGCGCATCCTCGATACGGGACTTCTTCTCCTTGAGCTCGCTTTCAGTGGCAGCACCAACCTTGAGCACAGCTACACCACCAGAGAGCTTGGAGAGGCGCTCTTGGAGCTTCTCGCGGTCGAATTCGCTCTCGGTGCGATCCATCTCAGCCTTGATCTGAGCGATGCGGGCGTCGATGTCGGCCTTGTTGCCAGCGCCATCGACGATGAGGGAGTTCTCCTTGGTCACCTTCACGGTCTTTGCCGTGCCCATCATGTCGATCGTAGCATCGGCAAGCTTCATGCCGAAATCTTTATCGATGACTTGTGCGCCTGTAACAGCGGCGATATCCTCAAGGATGCGCTTGCGGCGATCGCCAAATCCAGGAGCCTTGATGGCAACAACGTTCAGCGTGCCACGCAGCTTGTTGAGAAGCAGCGTTGCCAGAGCTTCGCCGTCAACATCCTCAGCAACGAGGAACAGCGGGCGTCCAGAGCGCATGACCTCTTCGAGCAGCGGGATGAAGTCAGAGACATTGGAGACCTTCTGATCGGTGAGCATGATGTAGGGATCCTTGAGGACAGCCTCCATCTTCTCCATATCAGTTGCCATGTAAGGGGAAATATATCCACGGTCGTACTGCATGCCCTCGACGATGTCCATCTCGATGCCGAACGTCTGGCTCTCTTCAACAGAGATCGCGCCGTCCTTGCCAACAGCAGCCATAGCCTCAGCGATCTTCTCGCCAATAGCTGCATCTCCCGCAGAGATGGTACCAACATTGGCGATCTGCTCTTTGGTATCGACCTCCTTGGAAGCCTTCTTGATGGCATCAACAACAGCCTCGGTAGCCTGCTCGATGCCACGACGGATCGCGAGCGCATCAGAGCCTGCGGTAACGTTCTTCAAGCCATCAGATACGATGACGTCAGCGAGAAGCGTCGCTGTCGTGGTTCCATCGCCTGCAACATCATTGGTCTTGACTGCAACTTCACGAACCAGCTGAGCGCCCATATTCTCGATGGGATCCTCGAGCTCGACCTCTTTTGCAACCGTAACGCCGTCATTGGTGATGGTCGGTGCGCCATAGGACTTCTCAAGCGCCACATATCTGCCCTTGGGGCCAAGCGTTACCTTGACAGCAGCTGCAAGCTTCGAGACGCCAGCAGCAAGACCAGAACGCGCATCGGCGTCAAACTTGATTTCCTTAGCCATAAGGATGATTCCTTTCTATCTTGAATACGTTCTTTGGATTCGATGATTACTGGATGACTGCGTAAATGTCATCAGCGCGAACAATGAGCACCTCTTCGTCGTCGCAGAGGACCTCGTTGCCACCATACTTGCTGTATACGACGCGATCGCCAACAGCAACGGGCATCGGGAGATGCTTGCCTTCCTTGTCAAGCTTGCCTGCACCAACGGCAAGAACAGTGCCTGTTTGAGGCTTCTCCTTGGAGTCTCCGGCCAAATAAAGACCAGACGCTGTCTTCTCTTCAGCTTGATCCTGCTTGATGATCACGCGATCGCCCAGTGGTTTCAGATTCATTGCCTTACATCCGCCTTTCGTACTCGATTTTCTTGATCTAACGATCTTCTCGTTGTTCGAGCAAATTTTAGCACTCCTGATTAGAGAGTGCTAACAGAAGGATATGATACCAACATTCGCACACAATTCAACATGTTTTCGCGAACGATGCTGTTTTGTTAGACGAGGCCGCTCTCATAGGCGAATACGACGAGTTGGGCTCGATCATGGGAAGAGGTCTTCGCCATGATGCGTGCAACATGCGTCTTCACCGTAGCAGGTGAGATGACAAGCTCGGAGGCAATCTCATCGTTGGTCTTCCCCTTCGCCACAAGCCTCAAGATCTCAACCTCGCGCTCGGTGAGCGAAGAGACGACCTCGGCGAGAGCGGTAGATGTTCCAAAGCGTGATGACGGACGCGCTGAGACGAGATCCTTCACGATACGAGCCATGACGGAAGGAGCGATGAGCGCCTCTCCACGATCGACGATGCGAATGGCGTTGGCTATGTCGTCGGGGTCTGCGTCTTTGAGGAGGAATCCGCTTGCTCCCGCTTGAAGGGCATCATAGACGTATTCGTCCATATCGAATGTAGTGAGCACGAGCACATGCACGTCGGGAAGCGAGGGGTTCGCGATGATGTCCCTCGTTGCGCTGATGCCGTCCAGGTCAGGCATACGGATGTCCATGAGGACAACATCGGGATGCAATGCCTGCGCGAGCTCGATTGCCTCGCGACCATTCTTCGCAATGCCTACGACCTCGATGTCAGAGTACGTGGAAAGGATGACCTTGTACCCTGAACGCACAAGCTCCTGATCATCAACGATGAGCACGCGGATCTTATCGGCATCGCTCATATGCTCCTCTTTTCGCTCGAATTCGCCATCGGTGCAGATACTTTGATCTCAAGGCCACCTGACACAGGCTCCCAAATGGTCAAAGCCGCACCAATGAGATGCGCTCGCTCGAACATGCCACGGAGGCCGTTGCTCATATGGGCTCGTCCCTCTTCGCCTGTATCGCGGAAGGCCTGTGAGAGAGCATCAAGGGAATCGATCTCCCGAGCGATCCCCATACCACAGCCATCATCGGTGATCTCAAGGGTTGCCTCCTGGGAATTCGAAGAGAGCACGATGCGCACCTTGCTTGCTGAAGCATGCTTGACGATGTTCGTCGTAGCTTCTTTGAGGATGCGAGCGAATGCAAGGTCGACAAGCGCAGGAACATGGCTCCTCTCATAATGCTCATCGTCAAAGGAGCAGCTGATGCCAGCAGAGTTCAAATAGGCAACGTATCCAGAAACGTCCTTCGTCCCTTGCGTGGGAACCGTCTCGGCAACTTCTCCTTCGCTGTTTCGCAGAACACCGACCATCGCACGGATCTCATCAAGGGACGCCTTTGCCGTTTGGCGGATAGAAGCTATCGTGCGGGCCGCCTCGTCAGGATCGACCTTAAGGGTTCGCTCTGCTGCAGCCGCCTGTATGCTGATGGCAGAAAGAGAATGCGCTGTGATGTCATGGAGCTCGCGCGCGATCTCCACCCGCTGTTCCTCGATGCGCGCAAGAGCCGCGTTGCGCTCTGCTCGAGCCATCGAGATCGCATGCTCAGCCTCCGTGCGCCGCAAACGCTCGCTCTCCTCTGCGCGCTCTTTCACTGACACCACATATTGCTCACGCGAATGGAGAGCATATCCTGCAAATGTCACCGCCACAACCAGCGCGATGTTCTGCACAAGCGAAAGCGTGGCAATGCGCGGGGCATTCGCTGAAATAGGGTCGATCAAGATAGCTATGAGCGCGCACGTTCCTGCGATGAAGCTCTGCGTGCGTGGACGCTCGTAGGCAAGCGTGAAGAGCGCAACCAGAGGGCCGATCAGCGACAGGGAGGCAACTGCACGCGGCCACTCGAAAGCGCACCAAAGAACGAGGCTCACGCTAAAAGCGACCCAAGGGAGCTTGCGACGCACAACAAGCGGCAAGCATGTCAAGAGCGTGGCGGCTGTTGCCGTAGTAACGCTTGTCGCATTGCGCATTCCAAGCATCAAGCGCGTGAAATCATCTGGGATGAAGAAGCTATCAGAGAGCGAAAGCTGCAAAAGCCCGAACCCGAACGCGCCAAGCGCGATCACACAATCAACAAGCCAATCGATCCAGGACATCTTCACGTCCTGGATCAGGAATCGGCGTACTCGCTCGCTCTTTCGCATATCGAAGCTAGTAGACGATCACACGAGAACCGCCCGGGATGTTGTTGTATATCCATTTCGCATCATTGATGTCGAGCCTGACGCATCCAGCAGAGACATGCTGACCAAGCCGTCCATCCATGATGTTGAACGTCCCTTGATAGTACTTCACCGAATGGAAGAGGTAATTACCTGAGAACTGAGTGAAGTAATAGCACGAATAGCCATGACCGAATACGTAGCCTTTTACGCCTACCGTGAAATCTCCTCGCTTTGTCGGCGATCCCCATGCCCCAACGCTACAGACAAATGAACGATCAAGCGCCCAATTGTTCTGACTCCCTCGGAAGATGCCCACCGTACAGGAATTAGTGTCCACCGCAAGGATCCAGCTCGTACGGCTTGCAAGGCCCGCAATGCGGTCATGCATCGCCCGAAGATGAGCGGGAATGATCTCAGAGGCATCAACGGTGAAGTCAAGCGCGCGGATCATCGAGCCACCTGCATAGACGTGTGCAACTGCGCTTCCTGGATGCTTCAAGCGTCTGCAATCAAGATCAGCACGATAGAGATTATCACCTACGTGGGAGGCACGCACCCACATGATGTCGTCTTGACCCCCTACGGTCGACCACACAGGGACCTGGACGTCAGAGCTTGTTGGATTCTTGACCCACACGGTACGCGACCCTGAGCCATAATTGCCCGTGAGATATACATAGTTCTTGAGAGGCAAGAAGACATGGGTCATGCCAACCATGGTCATGATGCCATTTTTCCCTGTCACGTAAACATGCGAAAGATAGGAGTCCTCGCTCCCCCGATGATCTGCAGCGGCAATGCGTGCTGTCCAAGTGCCATCTGCGCTTCCTTGCGCATCGTGCCAGATGATATCGTCTTGGCCATTCTGGCACGTCCATGTCGGCACTTGCACGCGCTGTATGCCTGATATGCTTTGGATGTTCTCGACTGTGACCGCGATCGTGCCGTTACCATCCTGACTTGCCGACACGTTCGCGCTTGCAGGGCCTTCTACAGGCCCTGCTGTCGCACTCGCAACAAATGACTGCGCACCGTTGCGCGTTGCATATGCATGGATGAGATAGGTGCCTGAGGTGCGATGATTGGCAATGGGCACATTCTTCACCCATTGACCTCCGCGCTTCTCGGCTGCATACCAGATGATGTCATCCTGGCTGCCCTTCTCCGACCACGTGGGGAACGCGACCTGCGAAGCTGTTGAGAATGCGCCGCCGCAGGCTGTGATCGAGATCGCCGTATGATCCGCATTCAAAGATGCAGTGAGCGTTGGCATCTCGTTCGCACGCAGTGTCTCCAGTGCAGCTCCCCCAAAAGTCGAAGTGCCATTCGCACAGGTGATATAGCAGTGAGTCAGATACTGGCCTGTTCCACGTCCTGCCCCAGAAGTCGGAACAGTAACGCTCCATGTGTTGCCGCCATCCACATCTGGCTTCGCTGCGTGATACCAGACGATGTCATCTTGATTGTTCAGAACTGTCCAAGTAGGGAACTGAACGAAGGATATCTTGGGCATATTCGCCGCATTCGAAAGCGTGAAGACCGCCGTTGCCTCATCACGCGCAACCTGATCAGGGGTCTGCGACAAGGTGACCGTCCCTTGAGGCTTCTGGATATTGAAAGAGGTCGCACCAACCATCGACTGAGCACCGCCTATGACAGCATACGCATGAACCGCATAGGTGCCCGCGATCCCATGCCGAGCGATGCTCACATCAGCGACCCATGCCCCACCTTCTTTATGGGCTGGATACCAAACGATGTCCTTTTGCGTTGCATCAGCCCAAGTCGGGAAAGCAACAGAAGAGGCCCGTGCAAAGGCTCCTCCCGATGCCGTGATCCGCACGCTCGTCTGCTCTGCATTCACCGTAGCGCTGAGTTGTGGCTGCGCGCCTGCACGCAAGTCTACTGAGGCCGAGCCGACAAAGGCAGTGATCCCATTGGCTGCATAGGCATAGGCATGCACGATATACGTATCGTCGCCACGACCCACTCCAGACGTAGAGATGGTCGCCGTCCATGTTAAGCCATCATTTGAGGATGCACCATACCAAACGATATCATCCTGCTGGTTGCCATTTGGCGCTGTCTTCGTCCATGTTGGGAAGGATAGGCCTGTAACGCGCGCACCTGGGGTATCGAGGGTAAGGCTCACGGTCGCTTCATCACGATTGACCTGATCTGCTGTCTGCGTGATCTGGACGCCCGTGCTCGATGCAGGATTCTTCACCGTGAAATCACAGGCGCCCCGCATTCCGTCCGTGCCATCTACTACCGCATAGGCATGCACATGGTAGAGACCCGCTGTTCTATGATTCGAGATCGGCACACTGTATTTCCAAGCCGATCCATCAACTTGAGCGTTATACCAGCGGATATCATCCTGCTCTCCCGCGCTTGACCAAACAGCGAAGCGAACGTTCTGAGCACGAGCGAATGCTCCCCCTTGTGCTTGGATAGCTGCTTGCGTTTGCTCGCTATTAACCTGTGCCGTCAGCGTTGCATCCTGCTCCACGGCCACATCGAATGAGCTCGTCGCAACCATCGTTTGCGCGGAATTCTTAAGCGTCACATAGGCGTGCGAAATATACGTACCTGCTCCGCGACCAGGACCAGTCGTAGGGATCTCAGCCGTCCATACGCTCTCATCGCTTCCTGTTGAAGCGACATACCAATATATATCGTCCTGATCATTCGCCGCTGTCCACGTTGGAAGAGAGACATATGACGCAAGGTCAGCATGTGAATTCAGCTTCAATGTAGCAATGAGCGGCGCATTCGGATCGGAAGAGCGATCCTGGCTGAGCGTAAGCGATGCTGCTGGCGCATTGACCTTGAAATCACGTGCTGTCACGAATCTCTGTGTACCACCAATAGTGGCATAGGCATGCACGTGATACGTACCCAGGGCCGCATGATCGGAGATGTTGACACGACAGACCCATGCGCCGTTGCTGTTCTGGGCGCTATACCAACGAATATCGGCCTGGTTCGGCTTCGACCACGTAGGGAAGACCACGCTTGTCGCACGTGCGAAGGCGCCTCCATATGCGGTGATGGTCGCGGTTGTCTCATCGGCATTGAGAGAGATGTCCAACGTTGCATCGCCAACACCAGCGAACGTGTGGGAGATCGCTCCGACATATCTCGATGAGATGCCGTTTACGCAATCAACATAGACGTGATTGGCATAGGTTCCATCCCCACGGTTCTGCCCGTTCGTGGGAACCGTTGCAAGCCATGTTCCATCGGGCTGCTTCGCCGCGTTGATCCAGAGGATGCCTGCTTGGTTGGGAGCATTCGCAATCCAACTCGCAACGCGTACCGAATCAAAGGTCGGAGAGGAAGGATCTTGGGAGATGCGAACCAGATAGCTGTCAGCTGTGCCCATCTCGAAAGAGATCGAGGCCTTTGGTGCTGCCACGTCAAACGTCGTCACAGCAACGAGCTTGTTCACCCCATCGACAACAGCATAGGCATGCACATTGTAGGTTCCTGAGAACTTGTGATTCGCAATGGGGACCGTGCAGATCCATGCACCATCCCACTTGAATGCCGAATACCATCGAATGTCAGACTGTCCGTGACCTTCGCACCATGTTGGGAATTGGACAGAGCTCGCTCGTTCGAAATCGCCACCAGAAGCAGCAAGGGTCGCATAAGCCATGTCTGCATCGATGCGTGCGGTCACTTGTGCAACATCGCGCGCATCCCTGTTAAGCTCTTCGAGGGCGAGCGTCCTTTCCTCATCTGTCGGCTCAACAGCTTCTGAGGAAATGCCCGAAGGCGCAGCTGCATTCGCACCCTCAGGGAAAGCAGGAGAAGAAGACGGGGACGCGGAAGAACCCTCTTCCGAAGAGGCAACATTACCTACAACATCAGAAGAGGTGGAAGGCTCATCTGATGTTGTAGCATCCTGCGCATTCTCATCACTCTGCGCTACGAGTGCGCTTTCACCCTTTGTTTCCTGAACACCGCTCGCCTCAACATTCGATGCGGCCCCCTGAGCGAATGCAGCACTCGGAAGCATACCCATGACAAGCGCACCGGAAGCAATGATACTGATGAGTCTCTTAGGTAAATGCATGGTCACCGTTTCTCTCATAACAAAGAAAAGAAAGAAGCCTTTTCAAAGGCAGAACTTCTCAGTCGATAATACCGCAATCGATACTTGCTAACAAACTGTTACCCGCAACTCTTCGCAATGAGATCTAACGGCTCACAGCGGCAAGCGGCGGTTCCACAGCTCGTTTGAACGCATTCGCATGATAGCGATCGGATACCATCTTGAGCTGCTGTGGATCAAAGCGCTTCAAGGCAGGGGCCATGGTATCGAAATTCTCTTCAGAGAGCGCATCAAGAATAGCATCAAGGACAACATACTCGATGCCCATGGATGCCTCGTCGGTTTGATCAGCAGAGAGCTCAGCGCTCGGCGGCTTCGCAAGGATGCTGAGCGGGATGACAGGGTCGTCCCCAGCACTCTTCGCTTGTGCATTGCGCCACTCAGCAAGGCGAATGACCTCGGTCTTGTAGAGACTACCAAGAGGCGCGAACGCACCCGCGGTGTCTCCATAGAGCGTGGAGTACCCCATCGCCGCCTCTGACCTGTTGCCCGTATTGAGCATCAGCCAACCAAACTGGTTGGAGAAGGACATGAGCACGATCATCCTGCACCGCGCTTGGACGTTCTCCGAAGCGATACCAACCAACGGCTCGCCACACGCATCTTCAAACGCAGCACAAAAATCATCGTATGCTTGGACAATGGAAACCGTATGCGTCTCCATCTCAAGACCACGTGCGAGCATGAGCGCATCCTCGAGAGAGCGTTCGCTCGTAAAAGGGCCGGGCAGCAAGACGCCATGAACATGAGACGCCCCGATCGCATCGCAGGCGATCGCGGCAACAAGGCTGGAATCCAGCCCACCTGACAGACCGATGACAACATCGGAGAATCCATTCTTGTGGATGAAATGCGCCGTCGCCTCTACGCATTTCTCATAGGCTTGGGCTTCGTCTTTGATGAACATAGCGTTCTCACGCATTCCTGATCTGCTCTGCAAGCCAGCTTGCCCACTGCTCAACGCCCATGCCCTTTGTCGCAGATATCTTGAATACAGGCGCTGTGGGATTGAGACGATGAACCGCTTCGCCGAAGGCATCTTCATTGAAGTCGAACACAGGGATGGTGTCCACTTTGTTCAAGACGATGGCTTCCGCGACCTGGAACACACCTGGATATTTGAGAGGCTTGTCATCTCCCTCGGGTACTGAGAGGATCATCGCCTTCATATTCTCCCCAAGGTCGAAATCGGTTGGGCACACAAGGTTGCCCACATTCTCGATGATGATGAGGTCGAGGCGCTCAAGATCAAGCACATCGATCGCGCGCTTGACCATGGAGCTCTCTAGATGACATGCGCCTCCCGTGTTGATCTGCACGGCATCGATTCCCTGCGCCTTGATCTTCTCTGCATCAACATTGCTTGCGATATCGCCTTCGATGACCGCGATATTGAATTCGTCACGCAAAGCATCGATCGTCGCAAGGATCGTCGAAGTCTTGCCTGAGCCAGGAGAGGCAAGCAAGTCAAGGACGAAAACATGGTTCTTCGCAAAGCGCTCGCGCAACTCTGCTGCAAGCGAATCGTTCTTATCAAGGATGGGTTTCTTGAGGTCTATCTGCATTGCTCCCCCTTGTTGTCTTCAACAGGCATACCACTCTCGTCATCGGGCATGTCAACTTCGATCGAATCAATCCTGAGCTCTCTGCCCTCAAGCAGTGTCGTTGCGAAGCTATCACATGCAGGACAGAACATATGGAACCTATCATGCGTGAACACCTCTCCGCACTCAAGGCACTCGCTCTTTGGAGCGACCATGTTCACTTCAAGAACTGCGCCTTTGACATACGGATCATCCTCAGCGAGCGCTTCGAAGGCGAATTGGAGCGCATCCTCGATAGCCTCGGTCATCTCCCCTACCGAAAGCGTGACCTTGAGAAGCCTTTCAGCTCCCGCCTCTTTGGCTGCATCCTTCGCTGAATCGAGGACGCCCGTTATGATGCCAAGCTCATGCATGGTCTAGCATGCCTCTGGACGCTTCACAAGCTTAAGCGCCATATTCCGCTTCTTCACGTGCGATCTCCTCATTCTGCCTGCGAATGCGCCTTGCAAGCACAACACGCGCTGCGAACAGGCTGAGCTCGTAAAGCGCGATCATGGCGGCGAACAAGAGAAGCATGGTCACAGGAGAAGCATCAGGCGTGATGATGGCGCAAAGCACCATGAGCACGATATAGACGACACGCCAGCTCTCGCGAAGCTTCTTATAGGGGATCACATCGAAGATGACCAGATAGAAGATCAGGAGCGGCAGCTCGAATGCAAAGCCGAACGCGATCTCGAACTTGATGATGATGTCGATATAGGTGGACATGCGCGGCTCGACATAGCCAAGCCCCTGTGCCTGGTCTGTGAGCCACTGGAACGCTGCGTTCAGGATAACCGCATAGCAGAAGACGACACCGAGAACGAAAAGGACGACAGCGATGATGAAGGTCGGTGTGAACCATTTGCGCTCTTTGGGCTTCAAGGCAGGTAAGAAGAACGCAAGAAGCTGCCAGAGCACGACAGGAGACGTAGCCACGAAACCGAAGAAGAGCGATATCTCGAAACGCGTGGTGAACGCCTCGAACGGATCAAGGGCTACCATATCGGCAAAGCCAGTCTCTACATTGAATGGCAGATATTGGGCGATCGGCAACAGCAGGAACTGCCCCATGATCGGAGAAGAGAAATAGAACACGATGACAGCGACCGCAAGGCATGCGATGATGCGCACGAGGCGCATGCGGAGCTCGCCCAGATGATCGAGAAGGGGCATTCGCGCGGGACCGATGGGCATGATCTCTACTCCTCCCCTTCTTTCTCAGCTGTGGCACCATCTTTCGCCGATGCAGTTGCATCTGACGCAGGAGCGTCGTCTGCTTCTTCAACGATGCTCTTAGGCGCAACATCAGCTACTGGCTCACGCGCAGGCTCGTCATTCGTTTCAGAGGCAGCTGCTTCAGCCTCTTCCTGTGCTTTCTTCGCTGCCCGCTCGCGATCATAGCGTGCCTTGCGTTCTGCAAAGCTCTCAGAGCGCTCTTGCACAAGCGTAGCAGCTTCGCTTGCCTTCTTCGCAGCAGCATCTGTGGCGTTCTTCGCGTTGTCTGCTGCATTCTCTATAACCTCAAGGGGGTTCTTGAACGGCTCGTCGGACTCCTTATCCACGAACGAGGTCGTCTTCAGCTGCGCTGCCATATCCTCTTGCGCTCCTCTGAACTTCGCGATCGCACGACCAAGCGTATTTGCGATCTTGGGAAGCTTGTCGGGGCCGAAGATGAGGAACCCGAAGAGCAGGATCAGGAATAATTCGAATCCACCAATACCGAACACGTCTTCATGAGCCTTTCTACTGCGAAAGCACCGTGAGCGCCATCGTCGGGATTCCGAGGGCCAAGATCAGGATGACGCAGACGACGACCGTGAATATCTTCTTCGTGCGCTCTCCTCGCGCACGACGCTCACGTTCGCGTCGCTCACGTTCTTGCGCTGCCTTGACGCGTTCTGCCTTCTCGGCGCGCGTCAAGTTCTTGATCTGCTTATTGGATTGTTTGTTCTTCTGAGCCATTCTCCTCGCTCACCTTACTTGCGGATCAAAGGTTGCTAACATTCTATGATAGGGACCGCATCATGACCTGAGCTTAACGCGAAGCCTGAGAACCTCGCCGATGCTCTTCGCCATCTCCGTCTTCGTGGTCAAATGGCCGTCATGATAGAGCATCTCGCCATCGATCATCGTCATGAGCACATCCGAAGTGGTACAGGTGTTCACAAGTGCGGAGACAGGATTGATCTCGGGCGTTTGGGTAACACCCGAGAAATCGACCGCGATGATATCAGCAAGCTTGCCAATCTCAAGAGAGCCGATCTTATCATCCATGCGCAGCGCACGTGCGCCTCCCATCGTAGCCAACTCGAGCATCTTGGATGCATCCAAGAAATGACGGGGATTGTTCGCGCGATGCAAGAGCAAGCCTGTGCGCATCTCCATGAGCATGTCTGTTGACTCCGTTGCAGCAGGAGAATCCGTGCCAAGGCCAACACGCAAGCCCGCCTGAAGGAACTCGAGCAACGGCGCCACGCCCATGCCAAGCTGAGCATTCGAGCGCGGGCAGGTGCAAATGGCGACATCTCGCGATACAAGCTTTTGGATGTCCTCATCGTCAACATAGACCGCATGCACCAAAAGCACATTCGGTGAATCGAATGCCCCCCAATTGAGCGCATAGCGGACAGGCGAGACACCAAAAGGCAACCAAGGCGGGATCTCAACATAGCCACGAGTGCCCACGTCCATGTTGTCAACAGCGAACATCGAAGAGCCATACTTCACGAAGTTATACTCTTCGCTCGAGCCAGCAAGTCGCATGGCATAAGGCAGCCCCTCCTTCGTGGCGAATTCAGAGGCAAGCCCGAACACCTGCGGATGGTTGGCGTAGATCGAAGCGGGCGAGATCCCGATCGTGATGCGATCGGAGTCGTTCTCATCCATCCATTTCTTGATGTCTCGCTCGGCAGAATGCATGGCATATTCCACGCGCATCTTATCCATGGCACCAACTTCGCGATAGATCACCCCGCGCATGCCAAGCTCCTTGGCAGCATGAAGGGCAGCACCTGTGGATGTGATGTCGGCTACTGTCGTGATGCCTGAGGAGAGCGCATCGAAGCCACCCAGCATCGCTGAATCTTTCCAATCAGAGAGCTCAAGCTGGGAATTCTTCTCGATGATGGAGAGCAGCCATTTCGCGTATGGCTGGTCAGCCACCATGCCACGCAAAGCCGCCTGCTCAAGACGGGTGAACAGATCGACGAATCCGGGCAGAAGCGCTGCCTGCCCGAAGTTCGTGACCTCTTCTTCTGGATAGCGGTGCGCGAGCGCCTCGAATTCGCCAATGTCGACGATGGAATTACCTCGCACCAAAACAGCACCATCAACGATGGGTTCCGATGTGATGGGAAAGACATATTTCGCACTTAAGAGCATTCTGCCTCGCTCGTTAGATAGTTTTTTCCATAAAGGAGAATTCTAGCAGACAAAAAGGGCATCACACAGGAGCAGCATGAGCTAATAGGCAACGGCAAGATCTGCGTGAGCGAATGCGTCCATATCGAAGGATTCAAAGCGCCCTGCAAGGAAACGGTCGAGTGCAACAAGCGCGATCATTGCAGCATTGTCCCCACATAAAGAGAGAGGGGGCAAGATGAGCTCAACATTGTGCTTCTCGCACATCTCCTCATACGCGTGGCGCAATGCAGGGTTGGCAGCAACACCTCCGCCTAAGCAGAATCGAGGAGCGCCCGTTTCCTCGAGCGCATGAGCCGCCTTCGAAACCTGCACATCAAAGACGGCAGCTTGGAAGCTTGCGCAGATATCATGGATCTGAGAGGAGAGCTCATCTGGGTCGAGCGCCTGTATATAGGTGATAACGGCCGTCTTTAGCCCAGAAAGCGAGAACCGATAGTCATGCGAGTGCATGAGCGCACGAGGGAAGTCGATCGCCTGAGGATCTCCTTCTTCAGCAAGCCTCGAGATCTGCGGACCGCCGGGATACCCGAGTCCAAGCACTTTCGCCACCTTGTCGAAGGCTTCCCCCACCGCATCGTCGATCGTCTCGCCGAGCACCTCATACTCTTGCCAATCCTTCATATGGACGAGCATCGTGTTGCCCCCAGAGACGAGCGAGACAACGCAAGGAGGCGCGAACTTCGCACCTGAAACAGGGTCGAGCTTGTTGGCGTACAGATGGCCTTCAAGATGGTTGACGCGAATGAGCGGCACCGAGAGCGCCCAAGCAGCACCTTTGGCAAAGGCAACGCCCACCACGAGTGCGCCCACAAGACCAGGCGCGTAGGTGACCGCGATAGCATCAAGAGCGCTCCACGACACCCCAGAAGCGTTCGAACCGAGATGAGCCTGGGACAGAGCAGCGTCTGCAACGCCTGCGATCGCCTCGATATGCTTGCGTGAAGCGATCTCGGGCACAACACCGCCGAAACGATGATGAAAATCCACTTGAGATGCAACGACATCGGCCAGGATGTGCGCGTTACCTTCGACGACAGCAGCAGCCGTCTCATCGCACGAGGTCTCGATCGCAAGGATGCAAGGGTGCTGGATGCTTGTCGGCTCATCTGCCCGACGATCATCCCCATCTTCCCTCACATCGAGATGCATGCCAGCCACGTTGGCTGCCTCTTCGCTCTCGCGTTCTGCGCAAGCACATTCGATCATATCGAGGTCGGCCCTCATGATGACCGCGTCTTCGCCATCCGAGTAGTAATGCGGACGCACGCCTTCATGGATGAATCCGCACCTCTCATAAAACGCCTGAGCACCCTTATTGCCAAGCCGCACCTCAAGCGAAGCGGTCGTTGCTGCAAGGCATTTTGCATCGTAGGCGACCCTGCTCATGATCTCGATGCCAATGCCACATCTTCGATACGCCCCATCAACGCACACCTTGAGGATCTGTGCATCTCCACCTACCACCAGTGCGCCACCATAGCCGACGAGACGCTCCGCATCCTCAGCAACCCACCAGATGCGATCGCGCCTTCCTAGCTCATCGAGCACCGAGGTCACCGACCATGCATCGCTTCCCATCGAATCATCTTCAAGTGCGGCAATATGGCTCGCATCCTCTTCGCAGAGCGGACGGAACTGGACCTTTTTCGAAGAAGCGACATCTTGAACCCCTTGAACGAGATTCGCTCGCTTAGGAGAAGCTTGCACCGCACGCTCGTTCTCCTCCGCATCGGAAAGACGCGTATACACGGGAAGGAGCAACGCTGGATCATGACGATGAGCATCAAGGGGATCTGCTGCGCCTCGTCGCCAAGCATCTTGAAGCGCCAGCAACAACCCCGCCCCCGTTGGCGTATGGAGCGCTTCTGGCAAGGGCGCACCCAAGCCTTCGAGAAGATCCCCGTATTTCGCGAGCGCATCTCCTGTTACATGGTCAGCGCCGATGCTCTTATAGGAGAACTCCTCTGCCTTGATGACGCTATCGGGAGATGTACGCTGCACACCCGCGGAATCAAGGGTGAAATACGCGGGATAGACCTCTTTACGCATTGCGTCTCCCACCACGAGAAGGGAGCCTTGAACGCCTTGCATGCACGCCTGCCATGCGATGGCGTCAAGCGTTGACACGCCTATGAGCGGCAAGCCAAGCGCGCATGCGATGCCCTTTGCCGTTGCCATGGCAATACGCACACCCGTGAATGACCCTGGGCCTCGTCCCACGCAGATGCACGCAAGGTCGCAGGGGGCGATCTGATGCTCCTGCAAGAGCGAATCGATCTGAGGGATCAATTGCGTATTCGACGCACGATGCGCCGCGATCTTTGCCTCGTCAAGGATCTCTACCGCATGGTCAGTTAGCTTGAGCTTGCCAAGACCTATGGCGATAACCTCATTGGATGTATCGAATGCGAGCACATATGTCTTCTGTTCGTTCATTCGATTGATTATACGTGCTCATCCTCTGCGCGAAAGGGCGAATCGCGCAAGAGCCCGAAGTGTATCAGTCATGAAAAGAAGCAATTGAGTGCGCGACGTCCGAGCGTCCGGTCACGCAACAGCCTCGGTCTTCGACTCTGCCTCGCGCGGCATATCGACAACATGAACCTGAACCTGTGTTTCATCCTGCTTGCGCTCGATGGCGCTCCGTGGATCACGAAGCGGATCGAAGGCATCGCGGCGAATCCGACCTTGACGCTTGAATTTCGCAACATCTGAAGGCGCCATGCCAAGATCGTTGCGGTGCCGCTCAGTTGCGCGGTCATCAGCCTCATCGGTCCAAATCCGCTCGGCTACTGGCCGCCATCGCTCTGCCATCGGACGCGTCTTCACCGTGAGCTCATAGACTGTCTCTTCTTGCACAAGGTCGGTAGAGTGCGCACCGCTTTTCTCGACAAGCTCCTCGATGCACTCTGGATTCTCAAGCATCGGACAAGGACGTAGATGATTGTCGTTGAACGGCTGCTCCTTGTAGTAGCCCATGAACAATGGCGAGCGCAGAGCGTCGATCAAGGAGACATCGTGGATGTTCGCATTGCTGTAATGAATGAATACGCATGGCTCCACATCGCCTGCCGCATTGATATGCAGATACCTGCGGCCGCCAGCAATGCACCCGCCCACGAATTCGCCATCATTCTGGAAGTCAAGCGTGAACAGCGGCTTCGTTGCGCGAACATGCTTGTTGAAGCGATAGAGCATCTCTCGCTGCTCAGGTGTTGGCATAAGGTCAGCGGGAGAATCAACGCCAACGGGCATGTAGGTGAATATCCATGCAAAGAAAGCGCCCTTCTCGATGAGCCAGTCGATGTACTCGTCGCTCGCCACGGAATCAGCGTTCTGCGAGGTATAGCAGATCGAGACGCCAAAGAGCAGCCCTCGTTCATGGAGCAGGTCCATTGCTGCATCGATCTTTCGATACGTGCCTTCGCCGCGTCGTGCGTCTGTGGTCGACTCTTCGCCTTCTGCCGAGATGATCGGCACGAAGTTCTTCACGCGCGCGATCTCCTCGATGAATTCAGCATCGATGAGGGTCGCATTGGTGAAGCACAGGAACGTACAGTCGCTATGCTTCTCGCAGATGCGGATCAGATCGCGCTTACGCACGAGCGGCTCGCCACCAGTGTAGATATAGACATACGTGCCGAGTTCCTTGCCCTGAGTGATGATGGAATCTATGTCATCGAAGGACAAGTTCAACGCATGTCCATAATCGGCAGCCCAGCACCCGACACAGTGAAGGTTGCACGCGCTTGTCGGGTCGAGCAGGATGGCCCAGGGGATATTGCACCCATACTTTTCGCGAGATTGCTCTTGCTTTGCCCACGCGATCAAGTTGTCTTGCGTAAGGAACGTCTTGAAGAAGGAAGCCGCAACATCGCGATCAAGCTCGTTCACACGGCAGATAAGCTGATACCAGTTGTTGCGCTCCTCGATCGACTTGGTGATTGCCGCGCGCTGCGCCGTGAAGAGGGCGGATGGAACGATCGAATTGACAACCTCGACCATCGAGGCCATGTTGTTCTCTGGATTTTCCAAAAGATGATCGATCGCTTTGTTAGCTGCCTTCTTCTTCGCAAATTCCAAAGCCTTCATAGTGCAAAACCCCTCGACTCTATATATGACCATTCCGCTCATATTGAGCTTGAAAGGATTCTAGAACTCTGAAAAATGAGAGTCAGGGAACAAGGCGCGATGTAAACGTCGTGTAACCAATTCTTAGCAAATCGTTCAAAATCTTTGACGCTTTTGAGCCAATGTAAAATGCGATTGCGTAGAATGACCTTGTATGGATAAGGAAACAGATGCATATCACGCAGCGGGAACCGCTACCTTAGGGCAGCCTCGTATGGCAAGGGTCGTCCTCAGCGTTGTCCTGGCGCTCTTCCTGCTCTTTTCCTGCTCCTTTTTGAATGCGCTCGATGCGCTTGCGCTCTCTGGCTCAGAGGTGAGCCGAATGGGATCTCGCAATCTTGGCGACTCCCCGCTCCATCAGCTCATGACTATCTCGGAGTACACCCCTCCTGCAGCTCTGCTGCTGATCCTGCTCGCGCCTCCCTTCTTCTACAAATACCTTCACAGACCACGCCGTGGCGAAGCAGCCATCATCGTGGTAGCTTGCCTGCTTGCCCTGCTCATCGTCGGCACCGCTGCGATCACATCCACGAAGACGCTCCATGTCCTCATCAGCACGCCTTTCTGCATGATCATGAGCATCCTGAGCTTCGCCGCTATCAGTGTTTTCCTGTTCACTCTCATTGCGGCGGCATTCGCGTGGCTGCGCGATCATCTTGCTGGCAGCAATAAAGGAGGCTCGAATGGGAGCAATGGCGGAGGTGGGCAAGGAAACGCCACGCCTCCATGCAAGGAGCATGAACCTCAGGGTGAACCATCTCACACGAACGAGGATGCACTGCATGCACGAAGGCTCTCCCCAAGAAAGTGGTTTTGGTGCGCATTCGCGATCATCGTCCTTGGCTGGCTTCCCTACCTCATCGTGTTCTTCCCTGGAAGCGTTTGCTACGATTTCGCCTTCCAGCTTGCACAGCTTGAAGGCCTCATCGAATTCAACACGGAGCACTCGGTGTTCTCGACGCTTCTGTATGGCAGCATCTATCATCTCGGAGAGAGCATCGCTGGTCCGAATGCGGGCGTGTTCAGCCTCGTGCTCATGCAGGTCCTGACAATGGGAGCCGCTCTGAGCTTCGAGGTCTATCTCATGTGCAAGCTTCGCGCCCCGCAGTGGGCGCTTGTTGTTTCTGCCCTCTTCTTCGCCCTCACGCCAACCTTCGGCGCATCGGTGCAATGGTGCATGAAGGACGCATTGTTCACGACTGTCTTCATCGTCTATGCAACGCTCATCATCGTCTGCTCGCGAAAGCCAGATGCATTCCTCAAAAGCACGAAGTGGATGGTCCTCATCACCCTAGCTGCGATCATATGCGGCCTGCTGAGAAGCAACGCGGTCATCATGATCGTGCTCTCGCTTCCGTTCATTTGCCTGTTCACGAAAGGCATACAGTGGCGCATGCTTGCGCTCATCCCCGCCGCTCTTGCGCTCATCGCCACGATCGCCATCACAGCAGGGCTGAATACCGCGGTCCAAGCGAACACGCAGGGTGGTGCCACTGAGCTCTCTGCGCCTATGCAGCAGATCGCTCGCGTGATCGCCCTTGAGAACGACCTGACGCAAGACGAACTTTCCTTTGTGGAGCGCGCGTTCGGCTCTTCCGAAGAAGTCAGAAACGCCTACGAAGAGGAGCTTGTTGATGCCGTGAAGAACTACTATAAGGAGAACTCAGAGGGAACGACCACCTTTGATCTCCTTAAAGTCTGGACGTCCATTGGTATACGCCATCCCGAAGCTTACCTTGATTCGATGGCTCACATGACCTATGGGTATCTCTGCGTCGTCCCTTATCCTGAGTATGAGAACGTGATCGCGTTCTTCACGCAGCCAGGCTCGGACCCGTTCGGTTACTCTTTCGCTCTCCCTGAGAGCATTCGCAATGCAGCTGAGGAGATGAGCGCCGCTCTTCAAGACCTTCCAGGGCTAGGCGTGGTCGGACAACCAGGGCTCTTCACCTGGCTTGTGATGCTGGAATGCGCTTATCTTGTCTTTGTCGGACGTAAGCGCGATATCATCGCCCTTCTTCCTGCAATGGTGATGATACTTACCATTCTTGCGGGCCCCGTGAATGGCTCCATCCGTTACTTCTTGCCGATCATGAGCGTTGCTCCGATCATGCTTTGGAACACCTTATTGCCAAGAAAGAACGACGTTGTTGTAGACGAAGAAGACGATCACGAGGATCGCGAGCGTAACGAACGTGATGATGAGCTGTTTCTTGCTGAGCTTCATCAGGATGCCTCCCTCCACTCGAACGAGACCGTATATGCATCACCAAGAGCAGCATTGAACATATCGCAAATATCCTGCTCTGCGTTCGTACGCGCCTCTTCCATAAGACCACCGTCGATCACCTGAGACTCGCTCTGCTCAACGCACATGCGCTGGAAGGCGTCGACATCCTGGACATGGATGGGATTCAGGATGTTGTTGTTCTCTTCGAGCACGCCTGACTCCTCCATATTCGGCGTGTTAGAGATGATATAGGGCTGATCAAGCGCCACCGTGATCGTGGTCCCATCAAGCGTGAACCCCGCATTCTCAAGGTCGACACCAGCTTTGATCGTGCCTACATAGCGGTACCAGAAGCTATTCTGAGTGAAGGGAATGTCGAATAAGTCGAAGAAGGTATTCACGTCTGTGGCCTTGTCGGTGATGTTGTAACCCTGGGAAGCAGTGACCAGCTCGCTTTTCTGAACGATGCGATCGAAGACCACTGAAGGCGCCACATGCGCGTCCTTCGAGCTCGAATTGATACCCTGCGCAATGAGAGCCCCGCCGATGCCAAGGGCAAGTCCAACGACAAGCCCGATCAGAGCGAATTTGAACCTCGAGGCAGCCCGCCCCGCTTTCGTCATTGCCATAGAAACCACCTCTCATGAGATGGTCACATTATAGGCACGATGCACATCCATCCGCAAAAAGAACGAAGGTTATCTACTTACGGCAATATGTGATCGCGTGCAAGATATCGGGCAAGGTAGAGAAGGGACGCAAGGGTCATGCAGTCAGAGCGATGACCTTTGGAAGCCTCGCAGTATCGAGGGTCTTCAATTGGTAAGTGGTCTCAAGGTCGAGCCAGAATTCTGCAGAGGTCCCAAGGGCTTCGCCGATAAGCCATGCCATCTCCGCAGTGATTGCGCGACGTCCATGGACAATGTCAGAAATAGCTGATTGCGGCTTCCCTATCGCCTTCGCAAGGCGGTATTGGCTGATGCCGAGAGGGTGCAGGAATTCCTCAAGCAGTATCTCGCCTGGCGTAGAAACAACGTCATGCGTGGTAGTCACAGAACTCGACCTCCTCTGCGCCTTCATCAGACCATATAAAGCAAAGACGCCATCACTCGTTCACCCTGATGCTGTATTGTCCTATCCGATTCCCTTTGAGAGCTTCCAGATGGTTTCCTGGAGGTACTCTCAAATCATTTAGGTCGTGTGCGGCATCAAGCATCTGCAATCTTCGGAACAATGCTCGCCTCAGATTCGAAGGCACTCTTTTCGGGAAAAAACCGAAAGGGTCATTCCAGAACCTTTCGATGTCCTTGTCCTTGAAATGCATTTCATCTCCAAGAGAAATGCTTCTGCATTGCATAAGTATACTACTTTGCCACAGAAGCATCAATCATTTATTGACAATAACAGTCTGATGATACCGTATTTTATTTGTATAAGAGCATTTATCTATATATGTTTAATGTTTTTCGTGTATATATGGGATTTTACGTCAAAATTTCTTATTGCTATTATTCTAGGCTCGAAAGCATCCTTTTGAGCTTCGCTTCGCCCTTGCTGAAATCTATGAATGCTTTCAAGAATCCCCCCCCCCAAGAAATGCTTATTGCTGCGGTTCCCTCCATTGGAATTGGACCGTGTATTGCCCGCCGAGAGCTATGTTGAACATATCGCGGATATCTTCTTCGGCGTTCGTCTTAGCTTCATCCATGAGGCCACCCTCGATTGCCTCCGCCTCGCTCATTTCCATGCAAAGGCGCTGGAACTCATCCACGTCTTCGATATGAATAGGATTAAGCACATTGTTGTTCTCTTCTAGAACACCAGATTTGTCCATGTTCGGTGTATTCGAAATAATGTAAGGCTGATCGAGCGTGACGGTGATCGTATTTCCGAACTGCCCGTAATCAGCATGCTCAAGGTCGACACCCGCCTTGATTGTTCCTACATAGCGATACCAGAAGCTCTTCCAAGTCAAGGGAATGTCAAACCACCCAAAGAACGAGTTGGCATCAGAGAACTTATCTGTGATGTTGTAATCCTGAGAGGCACTGACCAACTCGTTTTTCTGAACGATCCTCTCGAACACCACTGATGCAGTGATCTCGTGCTCATCTTCAGGATTGAAATTCTGAAAGAATATGGTTCCTGCAACACCAAGCACAAGGCCAACGAGCAGCCCAACACCTGCGATCTTCGCTTTCGCGCCAAGCTTCTTGAAATCAATCTTCTTTGCCACCATGTTTTCTCCTTCAGTGAGTCGATAAGATCAAGCGAAAAGGATCGCGATCAAACAGAAAACAATGCCTCCAATAGCGAGCACAAGAATCGAGAGCCCCAAAAAAAAGCCGAGAATGCTCTTGCCACAACCTATACGCACATCCAGTCTTCTTCTGGTCACCTCAAGCTCCTTATCGAACCCCTTCTCTTTGTCTTTTGGCTTCATTTATGAAGCCTTTTCGCACATACTAGCACATACGCTTACAGCATGGATATTGAACAGAAAAGGCAAGTGCTCGGAAGCGCGATCCGCCAGCGCAGAGAGAAGCAGGGGCTCTCCCAGGAAAAGCTCGCTCTCATGGTCGGCAGCAGCAAATCCCATATCTGGCGCATCGAGACAGGACGCGTAGGAGTCGGCATCGATGACCTCTCAAGGATCGCAGATGCCCTCGATACGGAAGTTCGCGAACTGCTAACCTTCTAGATCCAACCCATCTCTTTCCAGCCCATCGGCCTCTTCCCTTGCCTCTGCAGACCCCATCAATGAGAGTACCGCACGCATGCCTGCTAGCTCGTTGCCGTTAAGCGTGATTGCGCCTTTTGGATCAAGATACTTCCTCAACTCTTCATCCTCTACGATGCCAGCCAGATAATCGATGACAGAAGACGCAAGCTCGACCATCTCTACCTTGATCGCCATATCACCGACTCGCGAATCCTCTTCTGAAGAAACGCCCATGCGTTCGCAAATATCAAACACAAGCGATGTAGCCTCATCAGCAGCAAGGATGATGTCGCTTTGCGCATGCTTCGCCACCTCGCTGATCTTCGGTCCCAGCTCAAGAGCAAGGCGCTTCATCCAGACATAGAACGCAGACATCTGAAGGTCCCCTGACGCTGCTTCGCCGCCGACCTCCTCGACAACAGCAGAGATAAGGCTGTCATCTTCGAAAATAGCCCAAAAGCCTAGGTACCCGCTTTCTGAGATCGGTACGATCCGCTCATCCCACCATGCGCAGAAGCGCTCTATCTGACGCTCCACCCCAGCGAACCCTTCCTCCTCGCCTATGGTCGAAAGATCGTTGATGATATCTACAAGCTCCTCGAACACCTCGTCGAACTCTTCTTCGGAATAGCCCTCGATCCGTGCGATCCCTTCTTGGTACACCGGGGTCTCGCGCACCATATCGGCAAAAGCATCGATATCGCTTGGCCCGCAAGCGAGTCCTTCGAACAGCTCGGTATCGGTGATATCAACGAATTTCGCGAAGAGGATAAGGTTGCGCAAGCGATTCTCCTCGCGCTTGATCTCCTCTATCTTCGCCTCGAGAAGCCCTATCATGCCTGCTTTGTCATCATCAAGGATAGCCTTGATCTCCTTGAGCTTGAAATCGTAGGCTCTCAAAACGACGATCCGCTTCAGCCGCTCGATATCATCCTCGGAATAGAGCTTGCGATTGTTCGAGATCCCCTCTCCTGTCTTCATAGGACACAGCAGCCCCTTCTCGTCATAGTCGCGCAGCATTGCACGGGTAACGCCCGTCATGGCTTCGACTTCCCCTACGGTCCACATCTAACCAGCACCTCCTTAAAGGCAAAGTCTAAACCGTGAGGCCGCCTCAGGGTCAAGGGTTATAGTGTAGTATCGAGGAACTTTTTGACTACCATTGAAGTTCACTCGGAGATGAGAGGAATGATCAGAGATGAACTCAACAGATATGATGCTCATTTCGCGCAAGCCAACGCATCCTGGTGAGATGCTCCGAGAAGAATTCCTTCCCGACTATGGAATGAGAGCATCCTGTCATCGATTGGCAGCGTAGCCTTCCTCGAGCAGGCCCTGCTCCGCTAGGTCCTTGCCAATACGCACATATTCAGCTGCATTGTCGGCAATGCTTTCGAGTTCCTCTTCGGTAAGCTTGCGGATAGCTTTGGCGGGTGAGCCGATAACGAGCATCCCGTCGGGAATATCCGCTTTGCCCGTGACCAGAGCACCAGCCCCAACAAGGCAGCGCTCGCCGATCCGAGCTCCATCAAGCACGATAGCCCCCATGCCAATGAGCGAGCCATTGCCGATGGTACAACCATGAAGGATAGCGCCGTGGCCAACGGATACATCGTCGCCGATGATGGTATCGGCATCCATGGGCACATGGATGCAGGCAAGCTCCTGCACATTCGTCCGATCGCCGATGATGATCTTGCGATCCAGATCCCCGCGCAGCGTAGCGTTGAAGAGGATCGTGGCATCGGCTCCTATCTCCACATCGCCTACAACAGTAGCGTTGCGCGCGATACGCGCACTTGGCGATAGATTCGGCTCTCTTCCATCCATGGATTCCCCCTTTAAGAGTAGATGAACCCATAATAGCGAACTGGGCGCCCTTGCGGGCGCCCAGTTTCATTACTTAGCAGCGTAGATCACACCGTGCTTCATCTCATCGCTTTCAGGGAGTTCGAATGTATGGCATCCCTTCGCCTTACATCTTGCGAGGTTCACGCTGAATGCGCTTTCGGGATCATCCTCGTCACCATAGGCAAGTGCCTCCGTCGGGCAATCGTACACGCACATCAGTGGTTCGCCCTTTGCCTGACGCTCGGCACACCAGGTACACGTCTTATGATAGAGAGGTTGCCAGCTCATATGAAGGTCGGGATAAACACCAGCAGGTCGATCGATGCCCGCACCAGACCCTTTCGTCTCAATGGTGATACGGTACTCATCATCGGGAAGGTCATGGCAAACCTTGCAAGCCATGGCGCATGTCCAACACCCGATGCAGCGCTCCAGATCAACCAACATCTTCTTCGCCATGACTCTAGGCCTCCTTCACGATCGTAGTCTGCGGGTTTGGCGTGATCGCGCGATCGAACTTGCGAATATCACACCATGAATCCCAGTAGCAGTCCGTCGAGCCTGTAAGGGAGCTCATTGCCTCAACATAAGGATTGGGATGATGTCCAGCAGCTAACCAATCCGCAAACCATTTGTCCTCAAGGGGTCCTTGCGAGTCTTGTCCCGCGCATTGATGAGTGATCTCTGCATACGTGCCTTCCTCGAACTGACGACGACGCCAGCCGAACCAGACATGCACCGTTCCATCAGGCACGCTCTCATCGAGCACAAGGCGTGTAACGACATGCCCGCGATCATTGAACACCTCGACCATCTCGCCTTCAGCAAGTCCAAGGCGCTTTGCCTGAGCAGGGTTCAAACGCGTCGCCGGCGTTTCGCCAGAAAGCTTCACGGTGATCGGGTCATCAGTGAAGCTTGACTGCATGAAGAACCTCTGGCGTCCTGTAAAGAGCTGATAGGGGTATTCTGTCGACTTGCCGATCTTGTTCGGCTCAAGCACCTTCGTGACCGCCATGCCAAGATCAGCAAGCTTCTCGGCATACATGATCTCCATGCGTCCCGTCTCGTTATCAAGGACTTCCGCTGGATTGAGATAAGGCGTGTACTTGGGCTCTGGAGGCGCAGCGGCGCGTATCATCTTCTCAGCCTTCAAGCGCTCATAGGTCACAGGCGGCTGTATGCCTGCAATCAGCGGATAAGGTGTTTGTAGGCGAATGTCGATGTACTCAGGAATGCTCATCGTGAAATACTCGCCAAGACCCACGCGTTTTGCAAGCTCGCTGAACACCCAAACAGGTTCATGGCAATCTCCCTGCGGCTCGATAGCTGGCTCTTGCAAGATC
>CAJURO010000014.1:29669-49534 GCA_910588985.1 uncultured Eggerthellaceae bacterium
GATCAGATGATTGTAGCAAGCGCCCGTGATAAGATCCTCGCGCTCGAAGGACATGCAATCAGGAAGAACGTAATCGGCGATCTCACCTGTATCGGTAAGCCAAACGTCATAGTCAACGACAAGCTCCATATCCTCCACCACATCAAGCCAGCGCTGGCGATCTGGCTGTTGATGGACAGGATTGCCACTGCATACGATGAGCGCCTTGTAAGGGCTGTCGGGCGCCTCTGCCTTCGCAAACCATTCAGCCATGCGGATCGGTACCGACTTCACGCCTGCAACGCCATCAGGACAGCTGATCGGAAGGTCATTGAACACCAAGGGCCAACTTTGAAGCTGGAGCGCCTCGAAGACACCTGAGCCTGGCTTGCCCAAACGACCCATCAAGGCACCGAGCAGAAGGAACTGACGATATGTCTCGTTCGAATTGCGATAGCGAAGGCCATAGCCAGAAAGGATGAAGGCGTTCTCAGCTTCTGCCCAATCACGCGCAAGACGCTCTGCATCCTCAGCCGTAATGCCACATTTCTCAGCAGCAAGCTCGAACGTGTACTCCGAAGCGACCTCCTTCAACTTCTGAAGCGCTGTCGCATACGTGCACCCATCGATCTCGAAGCGTCCGCACAAGGGGATGTCAGCGCCTTCTGGATATGCGCCCGCTTTCGCCGCTACAGGGACTGCGGCATTGGCGTTGGCATCCCACACAAGGAACGACTCCCCGTCTTCAGCGCGCGCAAGCAATCCCGTTTCCTCATCGACGAGATAGGCGGCGATCGTACGTGCGAGCAGATACTCATCAGCTTGCATATCGTTCTCGAGGATATAGTTCACCATTGCCATAGCAAGATAGCCATCCGAAGCAGGCTTCATCGCCACGAACTCATCGGCGAATCCCGCGGTACCATCGAAGATAAGTCCCAGATCGACGATCCGCGCCCCAGCTTCGCGAGCACGCACGAGGTTCTGCGCGCAGCGCATCTGGTTCTCGATCGGATTGCACCCCCACACATAGATCAGATCCGTGCCAACCATGATTCGAGGATCGATGACGGTACGAGGAAACTCGCTTCCCGCATTGTAGAACTCAGCATAGAACGGTCCGTTATCGAGGCCGATCGAGCCAAGAGGCACGGTCACGCCAAACGTGTTCGCAAAACGGAAGGGCATGAGGTTCTCGAAGCTGTATTGCGCGGGAACGCCTGCGCCAAGGTTCCAAAGCACTACCGAGGAAGGTCCATACGTATCCCGAATGTGAACGAGCTTCTCGCCTATCTCGTCAAGCGCTTGATCCCAGCTTATCTCTTCCCATTTCCCCTCGCCGCGCTCACCAACGCGCTTGAGCGGCTTCTTCAGACGATTTGGATCATAAGGCTGGCGTCCAGCCAAGCATCCTTTTTGGCAGATATGCCCATCAGGGCGCTCTGGATCGGAGTAGATGATCTTCTCCGTACGTGCGATCCGACCATCTTTCACGATGGTCTTGATGGCGCAATAGTCATGATCGCCCCATCCAGGACATGCTGTGTAGACAAACGTCTCATCGCTCATGTCTCTCCCCTCTCTTCGAAGAGTCGCGCATGCATGCATCGCCAGGCATGCATATTCATACTTTCTCTTTTATACGCGCAATCCCTTGCTGCGAAAAGGATATGACGTAGCGTATTGTTCGCTTGAATTATATGCTGATTGAACTATTTGATGATAAAATAAACGCCGATGAGAAAGCAGCCCTGAACGAGCGCTTGGTGATACGCCAAGGAAAGGCCCCACCATGGAAGCAACACTTGACCAGCAACAGCGCAAGAACAAGCACCTTGATGATCCGAGCACCCTTCCCAAAACGCTTTATCGCGAGCACATCGAAGCTTGCGGCAAACCTGAGAATGCTTTCACGTTCGACTTCATGTGCGACTATCTCACGATGATGGATACGCTCGCAAAGAGCATGACACGCACGCTTGAGGAGGTTTGCTCGCTTACGCTCCTTCAATACCGCATCCTCATCCGTCTCCTGGAGAGGCCATATCGCACAAGCGAGCTCGCAGAAATCCTTCAGGTGCGCACCTCGACCATCTCAACGGCTATCGCGAAGCTGGCATCGCGCCGCTTGATCACAAGGCAAGAAGACCCTTCCGACATGCGGGTGGTCGACCTAAAGGTCTCACGCACAGGCACCGCGATGATCGCACGCGCTGATGAGGCGCTCGAATCGGTCATCTCAACATATTGGAACTCGCTTTCGCAAGAACAGCTGCGAGCGGCAATGGAGAGCTCGATCTCAGCGGTTGAGCGCCATTCCATACCTCGCTTCGATGGGGGCACGCTCAGGGTCGACACAGCGCTTCTCGAGACGGTTGCGATCTCGCGCTCGCTTACTTCCCATTGTTTGGAGCGCGAAGGGCTGACCACAAATGATTACCGTATCATGCTTGCGCTCAAAGTGATGGGGAGCAGTTGCTGTGGAGCAGACATCGCGAAATTTCTCTTTTTGAACTCCTGCGACATCACGTCCTCGCTCAAGAATCTCGAGGCGCTCCGATACATCACGCGCAAACGAGATCAGCGCAATCGCCGCATGCGCCCTATCACGCTCACCCCTCTTGGGGAAACACGCACAAGCGAGCTTCTTCCTCCCGTCTTCGATGCGCTTCATGAGACGTGCCATAGCAATGACGAGCTGATCCGGATCCATATCTCCTCAGCTCGTGACCTTGTCGCTCGCAAGCGGCATCGAAGCGAATTCTAGAAGCTAGGAAGCGTATTTCTCCTGCATCTTCCTCAAGCGCTTCATCTCCCAGATCAAGAAAACGCCAACGGTGAAGATGGCAAGGAAATCAGATATCGGCGCAGCAAAGTAGAGCGCATCAAGACCATCGAGACCAGGTGCGATGCTTGGCAAGATGTGAGGAAGGATGAAAAGAAGGGGAACTAGGAAAAGGATCTGACGCGTGAGCGTCAGAAAGATCGATTTCGCAGGCTGCCCTGTAGCTTGGAAATAGTTCGCACCTACGATCTGGAAGCCAATGAGCGGCAACATGATGAATTGAACTTTAAGAGCGAACGATGTGAAAGATACGAGAGAGGCGCTCTTGATCCCAAACGCATTCGCAATCGCATCAGGGAAGAGCATGATGACGATCCACTCCAACGTAGCAATGACCGTCGCCGTGGCAGCTCCAACCCAGAGCGTTTTCTTGACACGTGCGATCTTGCGCGCGCCATAGTTGTATCCAAGCAGAGGCTGAAGCGCGATGGAGATCCCAATGAGCGGCATGACGCTGAACATGCCGATACGATTGATCACACCGATCGAAGCAAGTGCATTGACAGCGCCGATCTCGCTTAAGGCGCCATAGGTTGCAAGCTGGAAATTGAGCACGAAGTTGACAACGGCCATGCCTGCTTGGACGGCAAAGCTTGGAAACCCATATGCGAGGATGATGCCGATGATCTTGCCCTTGGGCACGAGCGTCGCCAGATGGATGCGCAAAGGCACATCCTTGTAGAAGAAGAAATAGCTCAACACGGCAACAGCTGAACATGCTTGGCCCGCAAGCGTTGCATACGCGCTTCCCGCCACACCCCATCCATTGATGATGACGAACCAATAGTTGAATCCCGTAGCTGCCACGAGCCCGACCACCATCGTACCAAGGGCGATGTTGGGAGATCCGCATGTACGAATGAAGTTGTTGACGCCCATGCCTATCGATTGCAGGACGAATCCGAAGCAAAGGATCTGGATGAACGTATATGCATAGGGCCTTACCTCATCAGTTGCGCTCGAAGCCGTCAGGAGCAAATGCATGAGCGTTGGATTCGCGGCCATGATGGCAACGACGATCCAGAGGATGACGCTGAGCGAGATAACATTGCCAAGCGCACGCTCGGCTGCTTCGCGCTTACCTTCGCCAAGCCTGAGCGCTGCCAAAGCATTGCCGCCATTTCCTATGAGCATAGCAAGCGCCATGAATACGATCATGATAGGGTTCGCTACCGTGACTGCAGACAGGCCGATCTCACCCACTGCATGCCCAAGGAACATGGAATCGATGATGTTGTACGAGCCATTCACGACCATGCCGACCACAGATGGTATGGCGAACTCAGCGATCAGCTTAGGGATGGATTCGGTGCCCATACGGGTAACGCGCGACGAATCAGCGTCACCTGGTCTCGGTTTCTCCTGCTGGTCAGCTTGTTCCTGTATGTTCTCGTTTTCATCGCCCATGCGCGTCATTATGCTTCACATCCTCAAGCTGACCTGACAGGGAGAAGTAAAAGGTATCATTTTATTGCTGAGCGCAGAACAAAATGAAGGGAACCCCTTATGCCCATTGAAACTGTAACAACCCTCGAAGATCCTCGGCTTGCGGTCTTCACAAGCCTCACCGACCCGCATCTGCGCAATCGCCTGGAGCCTGAGATGGGCATCTTCATCGCTGAATCAGAGAAGGTGATCAGACGTGCTTTAGCAGCGGGATACGAGCCTGTCTCCTTTCTTCTGGAAGAGCGTTGGCTTGCCAGCTTGACGAGCGCCCTTGTTGAAGGAAGAAGGGCTCCTGAGGACCTCTCCATATTCCTTGCCGACCGAACGACCCTTGGCGAGCTGACAGGATATGAGGTTACCCGAGGGGCGCTCGGAGCGTTTCGCCGTATGGCGTTGCCAACCGTCGAGGAGGTGTGTCGCGGCGCAAATCGCGTTGCCGTTCTAGAAGATATAACCAATACCGTCAACGTCGGCGCCATCTTTCGAAGCGCAGCAGCCCTCGGCGTCGATGGCGTGCTCTTGACGCCAGGCTGCTGCGACCCCCTCTATCGTCGAGCCCTACGTGTCTCAATGGGGAACACCCTGAAGATCCCTTGGACGTATATTGGCTCGGAGATACACGGGAAGGGAGTGCATGGCAACGTCGAGCGAGCAGGCGGATGGTGCGCAACAGGCATGCCCTTGCTTCATGATCTCGGATTCAAGACGGCAGCTCTTGCGCTCAGGCCTGATGCGATGAGCC
This sequence comes from uncultured Eggerthellaceae bacterium, assembly GCA_910588985.1. Classification (GTDB taxonomy): domain Bacteria; phylum Actinomycetota; class Coriobacteriia; order Coriobacteriales; family Eggerthellaceae; genus MGBC163016. Next base: position 34,682 of record CAJURO010000014.1, read on the forward strand.
TTGACGATGACCACCTCAAAGCATGCGACAAGCTTGCCATCATCCTTGGGACTGAAGGAGAAGGGCTCTCAGAGCGCACTATCGAAGAAAGCGACCACGTCATTCGCATCCCCATGGCGCACGGCGTGGATTCGCTCAATGTAGCCGCAGCGAGCGCGATCGCATTCTGGGAGCTTCGGCGCTGACCGCGCTCACCGAGCTTATGCGCGCCCATTGCCTTGTCTAACTAGCCAGGTCAGAAAAGGTTGCGCCCGTCATCTTCGCAAGATCATCGGCTGACATCTCGATCTGCGCGCCGATCCTGCCTGCGGAAAAGAAGATGGCATCAAAGAGCAGCGCCGTCTCATCGATGACCGTCGGGAACTGCTTCTTCATGCCCAAAGGCGAGCAGCCCCCATGCACGTAGCCAGTAAGGGGAAGCAGGTCGCGCGAAGGGATCATGCTAATAGCTTTCTCCCCCACGCTCTGTGCGGCCTTTTTGAGATCGAGCTCTTTTGCAACGGGTACCATGAAGACATAATGAGTGCCTGATTTCGCCTGCGTGACGAGCGTCTTGAAAACCCTATCCGGATCGATATCAAGCACCTTTGCAACCTCAACCCCGCTAAGCGCCTCTCCGCTCTCAAACGAGTGGAGCTGAAAGTCAAAGCCCGATGTTTCGACCTCGCGCATCGCATTCGTCTTATGCATCTTTTCTTTCTTCGACAATTCCCTATAACCCCACGGCAAGCTTCATCCCAATGCTGCCAGCATATTACTCCATTTCGCTGCATCATTTCGCTTTCTTTGAGCTTCTCAAGCGCGTGATAACGAAGGTCAGCGCAACGGCAATACCTCCAAATACGGTCATCGCTGCATAGATCACGCCGCTTATCCCCCCACTTGCGCTTGTCACCCCTTGCTGGAAGAGAGATCCGCCAGCGATGTCCGTGTTGACCACCGCAAGATTGCGCGGGAAGCGCGCAGCCCCATAGCGCTCTCGCGCAAATCCCGTCGCAATGGGGGCAACGCTTCCATATGAGGTCACAAGCGTCAAACACCCTATGACGTAGAGCCAGTCGATGCCGAACTTGAAGGCGCACGCGAGCATGCCGCTTGATATGAACGATACTGCTGCCACCAAGACCATAACGAACGTCAGCCCTTTCTTGTCGAAAAGGACGCCCATGGAAAGACCTGCTATCCCATTCACGATCGGAATGATCCCCACGAGCGTCGTGGCGAAAGCATCATCGATCCCAAGCTCAAGCGCTCCTTGCTTTGACGTACCAATCATGACAAGTCCAGCACCAAGCAGAATGGTCGCCCAGATGTAGTAACAGTAAAACGCTGGATCCTTAAAAAGCTCGCGCTTCTCTGCTTCGGTGTCAGCAACAACCTCCGCTTTCTTCTCTACCCCAAGCAGCTCACCGATGTTCTCAGGAGCCCGTTTGAGGAAGAGAGCCAGAAGCACAAAGACTATCGCCGCTGTCGTTGCAACCACGAACAATGCTGCATCGAGGCTGACCGCCTCGATGATCGTGTTCGCCAACCGTCCCAGAGTGAGAGAACCCAGACCGAATCCCATGAACATGCAGCCAGATGCAAACCCCGTCCTGTCTGGGAACCATAGGGTGACCGTTGCGATGACCACGTTGTACCCAAGTCCCGTTCCACACCCGATCAAGACCCCGTAGCACAGATAGAGAGCCCAGATGCCGAGCGGTGCAAGCACAGCTGTTCCTGCAAATCCGCATACAAGCAAGCTAGCTGCAAGCAGTACCGCGCCTTTCACATTGAACCGCTTGAGCACCTGCACACCGAGAAGGCCACCCACGCAGAAGGCTGCCATGCAGATGGTGAAGGTCACCTTGACAGCGCTGAGCTCCCATCCATAGATCGTAGCCATTGGTGTTGCGAAAAGCGACCAGGCGTATACCAGGCCAAGCACCAGAAATGAGGCAGCCGACACAAATAGGTAGACATATCTTTTCCGTTTGATCATTGCAGCATCCATCATATCCCCTTTGTTTCGTACATAGGCTAATGATAGATGCTCTCATAAGGACCTTTTGCGCGTTTATTCCTGATACCCTTTCAGGTTAAAACCCTATGCTTAAAAACCCGAAGCTTGCAAGGACGCAGCAGGCGGCCTAGCAATACGCCTGATCGTTTCCCATCAGCCGAAGGAGAATCAATAATAAGTGGCAAGACTACAATGTCCACGTCGGCGGGGATATGGCTCGCCGAAACAACGCCGTAGGTATGCAACGCTACTGCCGCGAAAAAGAATGCTGGCGTAAGCCATGTTCGACGTAAAAGCGCCATGAAATCCTCGCTTCTCTGATAACCGTATTATGCTCACGAGAAAAATGCACCCTACGTGTCTTATCTTGGTAGCAATACCGCCTTGATATAATGCATATGCCAAAGGAAGGATCCCTGTGATCGAAATTTCATGTGAAGCCGACCTGTGCAAATGTCTGCGAAACGAACTCGCTCCCTGCAATCCGCATGTTGCTGAAACAGGCATTGAAGGACTGCTGGAATATCGGCTTGCACAAAACGTACGACACCCAGATAGCCTCTATGAAGGTTTCGATCATCAAAAAGGAGGCTATTATGGCGAATCGTATCTCCCAAAATGCTTCAAAGCTTTATACCATGTGGATGCTATTCACGATTATGGCCTAGGAAGTACCGATACCATATTCAATGCTTGGTCCTTTATCCGTTATTTCTCGTATGGCATAAATGGAGACTGCACTGAGTATTATGTACATAAGAATTTAGACACTATTTTCTCGGGCCATGATGAAATTCGAAGCTTGCTGAACAAGCTTTCTGACCTTCATCATAGCCTTGCAAATTTCATGCCAGCACCACGAGGGTTCAATTTCGTTCCTCAAAGCAATCCCGCTGGAAAAGGAAGCTATGAGAACGACAACGATATGCCAGACTTGTTCTATTTGCGAGTTAACAATGACGACAAAGGCGCGGGTCGGTTTTCCAAATGGATCACGGAAAATAAAGAGGCTTTCTGTCTGCAGTTCTTTGATGAATACAAGAGTAGCCTCCATCTCGGGTATGCAGACCTTGCTGGCCCATCTCGCACCGATCTAGCAATGGATACCCTTCCTGCATTCGTGGAAGATCTTAATGGTGCAATTAAAACAATCGAAAAGAGAGCTTCAGTTCTTTGGAATAAGAATCTCCATAATAAAGGGTTCAGAGTTGATGACGACGGTGTGCTCACTATCTTCTAGTCATGTTCGGGAGATAGGCAGAAAAGCCTTACCCCTCTGCCATCATATGCTCAATCTTGGTTTACCAGAGCTTAAGCTTTCACGACTGAAGACCAAACAGAAGCATCATTTTCTTGAATGCATCTCGTCTATCCAAGCAAGTATCCGTTAGATATCCCTCTTCATGCCCCCATTCGGAAAGCCCCCGATAATAATACGTTTTCTTGGAATCCTCGATGATGAACGGAACGATCCCGAAGCGCAGGCATTCCTTTTAGACGATCAACCTGCCAACCCTACCGTTGCCATCTTGGAAAGGATGGATTTGCTCAAGCCTTTTTCATCAAGCCTTTATATGAAATCATGGTTATCACCTCATATCTTTACTTATTGCTTCATAATTGAATGAAAGTAAAGATTATTGCAACGCAAAGTAAAGATTTCCTATTTATCGAGATGTTTAAGAAATGCTAAGAGCTCGTCTCGGAGACACATTGCGAAGAAGCGAAGGATCATCGAAGAGCACCTGAACCATGAGGTCCCTGGAACGCAAGATCTTTTCTGATCCCGACAATGCTTGCTGCAAGAACAAAGCCAAATATGACAGGTCGGGAAAGACGTCTGCCTTTGGATTTCGATAATTCGCGCGAACAAGCGCGTTCCGAAAGAAGCATGAATGCTCTTCGAAAGGCTCATTCGTCACCTCATATCCAAGATCATTCAAATATAAAACCAGGAAAACAGCAATGGTTCTCGTATTGCCCTCAAAAAAGGGATGAGCTTGCCACATACGCGAAACGAACTGTGCAAGACGCTCCAGATCCTTCCCCACGATCGTGCGCCCATAAGAATGACCAGCCTCACCTTCAAATGCCAGCTTGAGAGACGCATCAACCAAACTGGGATCAGCATAGACAACGCTATCTCCATTAAGGATGAGCTCCTGCTTCTGAAGCGGCTGATCCTTATGCTCCCCTGGTCGATAGATCTGAGCATCAAGATCCTGAAATAGGTATCCATGGATCCGATCAAGCATGATCGGGGAAAAGAGGAACGCACCCTTTGCAAGAAGCTCGGCAATGCGCAAGGAAACGAAATCTGCTTCCCGTTCTGCATTCGCTCGCGCCAACAAGTCATCATCAAGAACCGCATTAGAGGATTCCTCGTAATAGGCTTTCAGCAACTTTCCTGTCTCTTCGAGATCGCGAAGACCTGCGATGTTCTCTTGAGAAAGCTGCTCCAAACGTGAAGAAGTCTGCAAATCGTCCACTTTCTGCAAGCCCTGCGCGATGCTCCAATACTTACGGAGCACCTCTGGACGATCCTCTTCAGAACGAAGCTCATACGGGAAGTCTGAAGGCGCTTGAGCGGTCATACAGCCTCTTCCTATAAAGAAGGCTGCCCGAAAAGGCAGCCCAGAAAAGTCATGGTAGCTCCGACCGGATTCGAACCGGCGACCTCCGCCTTGAGAGGGCGGCGTCCTAAACCGCTAGACGACGGAGCCACATTTGCGCTAAGCCAGTATAGCATTCCTTCGCAGATCTGCTTTAGAAAACCTACCAACGTTCACGCTGAGCGCCTATGCGCAAGAGCCGAGAAAGAATGGCTGGGGTGGAAGGAGTCGAACCCTCACATACGGCACCAGAAACCGCTGTCCTGCCATTAGACGACACCCCAATGCCTCACACTTTCACGCTCCTCTGGCAAACAAGCGCGGTTTACAATGATACGAAAAGCTCAGAAGCTAGTCAAGCGGATAGAAGATAACGATCGTTCCCTCTTCAACGCCGATCATCACCGCTTCTCCCTTGAAAGCATTCGACAGTCCGAGAGACGTGCGATTGGTGAGCTCAACATCGTCTAGCTCCCATTGAAGCCCTCGCTCGAACACACCCTTCACCTTATCATTCAATGCGAAGACGGATACTGTCCCTTCCTCTCGAGCAGGCGACTCGAATACATCTGGGCCAGTCAAGAAGACAAGCAGCTCCCGCTCGCCTACCGCGCACACATTGATTCCCTCTTCGCTGAAATGCGCGAAGAGAGAGATATTCGCGAGGGTATGGTCAAGCCTGCCTCCCAACCCTCCAAAAACGACAACATCAGTGAACTTGAGCTTCTTCGCGCGCAAGAGCGCAAGCTCCATATCCGACTCGTCCTTCTCGCAAGAGAATTGCACTGTGCGCAGACCATGAGGAACGCTACCATAGGAGTCAAAATCGCCCATAGCGAGATCAGCCTTGCGACCTACCTCTTCAAGCGATCGTAAGCCACCATCAACGGCGATAACATAGTCGAACTCCCCCGCCTCGTCCATCAACGCAAATTGCTCTGCATTGAAATCCGACGCGCCAATAAGTGCGCAAACAGACATGCAAACCTCATTCAATAGCATTCTTCTTTGCTAGAATACCATGTGCGATGCGAGCCAGACGGTCGCGTGTGCAGTTGCACACGAGGAAAGTCCGGGCTCCACAGGGCAAGATGCCAGCTAACAGCTGGGCGGAGCGATCCGACGGAAAGTGCCACAGAAAAGAAAACTCCCTTGACGGCCTTTACGCCCTCAAGAGAAAAGCTGAAACGGTGCGGTAAGAGCGCACCAGCATGGCGGAAACGTCATAGCTTGGTAAACCCCATCTGGAGCAAGCGCAAATAGGAGCGCGATATAGCTGCCCGCTATGCGTTCGGGTTGCGTGCTTGAGACGCCGAGCGATCGGCGTCCTAGATAAATGGCCGTCCGCGACAGAACCCGGCTTACAGGCTCGCTCGCTCTTTTATCCTTTTCGATCTTCCGATCAGCTGTTCTAGCCAAGCACTTTGAACTCAGCCATGTTGGCAGAAAGCAACTCGGTATAGATATCCTTCGTCAGGTCATTGCGCTCAATATCAAGCACCACGATGACCTTCGAATCAGATGCCTTGTAGTCCATGACGCTATCGCCGAACTCTTCGCGAAGCTGCTCAAGAAGCGTGTCGGCAGTTTCCTGGTTATCAACATTGACCGTTATAGTGCTCTCGATAAGGATGCCATCCTCGTCGAACACCGCCTCTTCCACCGCCTCATGCGTCGATCCATCTGGTCCGCGCACCACATATGAATAGGTAGCAGTGTCGGCACCCGTCACTTCATACACAGCCGCAGGAGGCGCATCATTCGAGCCATTGTCTCCCTCAGGTGCTCCTGTACCCTCAAAATCAAGCAACCCGCTCACGAGCACGATGGCGAAAATACCGCAGAGTACCGCAACGACGATGAGGGTAATGCCAACGATGCGCGATTTTGTTCCCCGCTTCGCCTTTTCCTCAGCGAACGCAGGTTCAACTTGGCGAAGCGTTGGCTTGCGCACCTGCTCTGCGCCCTCACGCATTGGAGGAGCAGAAGCTGGCGCTTCGTAGATCGGAGCAGAGGCCACTTGAGGCTCATCAAGCTCAAACAGATCCTCTTCGGTCTGCTCTTCCTCGGGAACATCAAACGGAATCTGCTCGATAACGCTCCCCGAGAGCGGCGGAAGAACACCCGAGGGTTGTCCATAGCGCTCCTCATCAGGCATTGTGAGCTCAGGCTCTATCGCACTGAATGAGGAGGTTCCGCTCAGAGGAAGCGATCGCTTCGTTATCTGAGGTGAAGAGGGCTTCTCTTCGTCATCGCTGCTTGGGCCGCCAGTTGGCTCCTTTTCGGTATCTTCCTCTGCGAAGACCTCATCAAGGTCATCAACATCGTATCCCTCATCGAAGGAAGAAGAGAAAGCATGCCCCTCGCCTGCTTCTTCGAAGCCCTCGGCGTCTTCCCCATCAAGCTCGTAGGCATCTTCTCCGTGCAGCTCAGCCGCATCTCCGTATCCCCCTTCCTCAGAGAAAGGTTCAGGATATGAAGCAGGAAGGTTCATCGCCTCGGAGGGCTCTGAGAACGTCTGGGAGTGATCTTGCGTGATGAGATGCGTAAGCGCAGTCGTGCTCTTTTCCTCAGCAAGTTGAATATGCGAAGCTTCGATAACGCTCTTCGCCTCATCATCGGCATTGTCATCTGTGAGCGGCTTGATGCTCACCTGCCCTGCTCGATAATCGGAGAAGCTCATACGCTTGGGAAGAGGCTTTGAGGCTGGCTCTTCTGAAAGGGGCGATGCCTGCGAGGGAGGCGCGAAAGAGGCGTTCTCCTGCGCGTGTGCAGATGCTTCCGAAGAAGGATATGTTATCTGAGATGCTAGCATCTCCTGTTGCTGAGCATCAGAAGACGATGAACGCACTTCAGAGACACCTGCAAGAGGAGTGATAGCAGCATGCGTGCGAGGAAGCGATGAGAAGGATGCCTGGCGCAGCCTTCCTCTCCCCTTCGTGCTCACAGGCTCTTGCTCTGCTTGCGGCGTCGGTGTTTCAGCTAAAGACGTAGCAGGCGCTTGTGCAGACATCCCTTGAGGCTCAGGCTCTTTCGAGCTATCCAAGAAAGCGGGGTCAGCGAGAGGTTGCTCTGTATGGAGCTCACCTTCAAAGGTGGGAATCACCGTGCGGCGACGTACGGAAGATGCCTGTTCTTCAGCTGCTGCTCCTGATGGCACGGTTTGCACAACGCTTCTGTCCACTTCAGGAGATGAGATAGGCTTTTCAGCCTCGATACGTGCCTTTTTCGCCTCGATCTCACGAAGCTCTCGCTGCCACTGCTGCGATCGGATCTGTTGCTCACGACGCTGAGCTTCACGCTTGCGCTCCCGCCGCTCTCGCTCAGTAAGGAACGCATCAGGGCGCTCACCATCAGCAGGAAGAGAGTCAAGGCCAAGGGCGGAGAGAAGATCGATCGAAGGAGCAGGTTCTGAAGCGGCGCTCTTCTTCGCCGAAGAAGATGAGGAAGGAGAGGGTGATGATCCCCCTTCGCCAGACGGCCCGCCGACAGCGGCTATCAGATCATCTAAAGAGATGGAGTCGTTGGCTGCGTTGCTCATCTAGATCCCAAGAATACGCGAACGCCGATCAAGCCCTGAGCGCAGACGAGAACGAAGCAGAGATAGCATTGCCGCGGCTTGCCCTATCATGCGCGATCAAACGTATGCCCAAAATAGCGAATGCGATGGCAACAACGAATGCAGCGACCGCAAATTCAACGCTTGAGGACTTTGCTACGATAGTGGTGATGGGACTGATCTGCGACTGAGCACGGGCCTCTTTCTCAAGATTTGCAACCGTCACAGCCTGAGCACGCTTCTTTGCTGCGATCACTGCCGCCTCGTCGTCGAGTATGCCGGGACCAGTCGTCTCAGATATTGCGGGGTTCACCTTGGAATAGACTCTGCTCGAAGACGCAGCTGCCGCTGCAACCGTCTCACCGCTCTTCTCTTCAGGAGCTGTGTATGCGCTATCAGAGACAGATGAGGAAAATGCTGTTGGATTCGCTTGCGTACGGCCGTCATCCCAGATGCTGACCGCGAAGCAAGGAACAGCATAGAACATGAGCGCAAGGGAAAGAACAAGCAAGGTCACGCCATAAGCACGACGCCCGCGACGCTTCCTTTGAATCTTCTTACGATAATGATGCGCATCCTTTTGATACAGCATCGCATTCTCCTTAATCGGTTGAACTGTGGTTGAGAATGGTTTGATGAATATAGTACCAGAAACTCGCAGAATTATGAAGCGATCGCGCAGAGTCTATTTGCGTAAGATAACGAGGTCTTGGACGCTATAGCGCAAGGTGTTCTCGTACTCCTCGCGATCAAGATGCAGCGAGGAATTGTCAATGGTCACCGTTGCCTTCGCCCCATCCATGGAATCGACCGTCAGCTTTGATCCGTAGTCATTCGAAAGGACGTCAACATACGCACGGCAAGCGGCATCGTTGGGGAACTCCATCTCCATTGTGGTGAACTCGCATGCCCCCTCAGCATCGAACGTCACCGTCTCCTCGACCGTATAGCTCGTACCATCTGCAGTAAGGGCTGTGTACTGATAGACGACCGACCCTGCAGATGCTGACGCAGACGAAGATGATGAGCTCGATGAGGTCGCTGAAGAGGAGGCAGCAGAGGAAGACGCTTGGCTGCTTCCCTCTCCCCCTTGTTCGGGAGCTGCACCGACACCAAGCAAGGAAAGAGGATCGATCTGCTCGGTATAGACAAGATACCCCACACCTACCGCGATCACGAGCAACATGGCAACCATCGTAGCAATGAGCCCGTTGCGTCTCTTCGTGCGCGTCTTATCAGCCGTCTTCATCCCCTCTTCGATCGAAACAGGTGGCTTGTCGAATATCGGGCTCTCTTCAAGGGGCTTTTCCTCAGAAGCTGGCTTCTCATAGCTCGTCTGGCGCATTGCAACGCGATTCGGACCTGGCGGCATCTGATAGCGAGACGAGTAGTAGCCATATCCATACGGCATATGCGGATTGCCATACATCATGGGATATCTGTTGAACGCAGACTGATAAGGATTAGCGGATTGATAGCGTTGCGCAAATGATCCAGGGTAGCCATATGAAGCTCCATAGGCACCATAAGGATAGCCGCGCCCAGCTTGGCCGCTCATTCCTACCTGCCCCCCCGATGGATTCGCGGGATTGTAACGCATATTATAGGGCGATGACGTCAACCCCGACCCATACGGAGCTTGACCACCCCACGTTGAGGCGTTTTGCCCAGGAGGAGCTGTTATGTGCGAGGTTGCCGAAGTGAGATGCGGCGGGAACATCGTCGGCAATGTGTAGGAGCGGTTGCTACGCGGATTGTTCAGAGGCACACCCGTTGACGAACGAGCGGCACCGAATGGCCCTTGCTCGCTCGAAGAGGTACGTGCCCAAGTCAGGTTATTCGTCGAAGCGGGAGAGGCGAAGCTGCCCGTTTTGGAAGGCGTAAGCGCCCCGAGTGGAACAGACCGTGGCTGACCAGGGCGCTTGAACGAGCTATCGGGAGGAGATATCTTCTTCGAAGGAAGGTTCATCGTCTTTGCGTTGAAGACGTTCGGCTTTTCCTTCTCAGTATCGAAGATGAGCCGATCGGGGAGCTTGGGAAGCGCTGAGATGAAATTCTCAAGATCGCCTTCCTTGGGCTTTTGCTTGCCAACCTTGAAGGGTCTCCGCTCGATGCCATCCTTGGTCGTGCTCTCCTTCTCCTCATCTGAGGTGATGACGACATGGAGGAACGGATCCTTCGCAGGCTCCTCTTTGGGTTTCTCAGGTTCTTTCTTTGGATGGCCTGTGGCGAACTTGCGACTCTTCGGATCTACGTCGGATTTGAGCTTCTGGAATCCTTTGCCATCGCTCTTGGCGGTCTTCTTCGAAGAAGCGACCTTCTCCTCGTTCTCAAGTTTGGGCAGCGTGACATAAGCACCATGAGATACTGATTTGTCCTTCTTCAGTTTTCTGACTTCTTTGTTAGGGTCGCCCAACCTGTCAGTCCCCGTTTCGCACACACTACCTTTGTTCTTGCTGATTATACACTCAAGATAAAACCAAGAGCATCCTCCAGAGAAAATGCACGAACGAGCGAGAAGCACCTCTCTGGCTGAAATGGGCTACGCGAACTGTTTGATCGCAAAGGGAAGATGATCGATGACATCTTCTGCCATGACGCTTGTCGCACAAAGCGCCTCTGCGCTCAGCCGTGCCGCTTCGGCATGCAAAGAGGTTGCGATGCACGCCGCATCAAGCACCTCGACGCCTTGGCACAGAAGCGCGCCGATCATGCCAGCAAGGACATCGCCTGTGCCTGCCTTGGCAAGCGCCGCACATCCATGCGTCATCGCAAAGACGGTCTCAGAGTCAGCCAACGCAACATAGGTTTGCGGACCCTTGAGCACCACGCAAGCCTCATATGCCTGAGCAAGCTTCGCCGCATAGCATGCAAGCGAGTCAGGGTCGTTCTCCTGAGGTGCAGATAGTTCGATATTCTCGCCCAAACGCTTGGCTTCGCCAAAATGGGGCGTGAGGACAAGAGGTGATGCTTGCCCAGCTCGCTCTTTGCATGCAGCCATTCCCTCGGAGCTGCTAAGAACACCAAGCGCTCCCCCATCTGCCACAACAGGGCAATCGGCTCCTCGGACGACAGCGCACACGAGATCGCGCTCGAACGCATCCGCGCCACTCATTCCCGAACCGATCACAACAGCTTGAGGCGCACGAGGGCGCGATGCGAGAACAGCCATATCCTGAGATGCAAGCGATGACCAGTCACGTGCCACCACCGAAGGCGCGCGCACCTGAACTATCCCTGTAGTGTGCTTGTCACAGAAGACCTGCACATAGCCTGCCCCCATGCGATAGGCTGCAAGCGAAGAGAGGCAGGCGGCGCCTGGATATTCTCGATTGCCGCCAATGATGGTGAGCTTGCCACGCGTGTGCTTGTTCGCTTGAGGCGAGAGTTGTGGAAATGCCGCTGTGATGCTCTTGGGTTGGATCTCTTCTCTTTTGATCTGGCTTGTCATCTGCATCAAGCATCCTCAGCGCTTGCTTCAACCTGCGTTGGCTCATCGAACATCGCCTTCGCTTCTTTGAAGCGTTGCGCAAGCTCACGCACAGGATCGACCTTTTGAGCTTGCTCCTGTGCAGTGCGCGAGATGGCAACAACGAACGCAACTGCCTCTGCAGCTGTATGCGAAAGGGAGACTTCGATATCGGTGATCTCGGTGCTCTCGGCAATCTCGGCAGCGCGACCAACAAGAGCGATGCGTGGACGTCCTTTGTCGAGCACAACCTCGATATCTCGCACACCAACGCCATCAGCAAAGCCACAGCCAAGCGCCTTGACGACTGCCTCCTTTGCAGCAAAGCGCGCGGCGAAGTGCATCGCAGGATCGCCCTTGTCAGAGCAATAGCTCACTTCGTCAGCTGAGAAGACCTTTTCGCAAAATGAGGGGGTCCGCTCGATGATACGCCGCATGCGCTCGACGTCGACCATGTCAACTCCCACGCCAACGCGTGTGTTCGGCTCTTGGATAGCCAGTGCCGCCTCATATGCTTGCTGTGCATACTTCGATCGTGCCACGTATCTCCCTTTCGCTTTGCAATCACCAAGAAGTTTATTCGACCGTAACGGATTTCGCCAGATTCCGCGGCTGGTCCACATCGCATCCACGCAACAGCGCGATAGCGCGTGCGAAAAGCTGGAGCGGCACGCTTGCGAGGATGGGCGAGAATGCATCGCGGACCTTTGGGATGTAGATGACATGCTCAGCGATAGAGCGAATCTGCTCATCTCCTTCAGTGGCTATCGCTACGATCTTGGCGCCACGCGCCTGTGCTTCCTTCAGGTTGGAAACGACCTTGTCATATGTCGGCGAATCCGTGGCGATGGCTATGACGGGGAAGCCCTCGTTGATCAGCGCGATAGGCCCGTGCTTCATCTCGCCTGCAGGATAGGACTCGGCGTGAAGGTAGCTTATCTCCTTAAGCTTGAGCGCACCCTCATGTGCGACTGCAGCTCCTTGCCCACGGCCAATGAAGAGAGCCGAGGACGCGTCAGCGCACGATGCTGCCGCTTGGTCGATGGCCGACGTATCAGCAAGTATCTCCTCGACCTTAGCAGCGGTATCCCCAAGCTCCCTGAAGAGCATCTTCACTTGCCCCGTCGTAAGCTCGCCACGCGATTGAGCCAAAAGGAGCGCAAGCAGGGTCAAAGACGTCACCTGCCCAAGGAAGCTCTTCGTGGATGCCACGGAGATCTCCTTGTTAGCCTTCGTGTAGATCACGCCATCAGATTCTCGAGCAACAGGACTGCCAAGCACGTTGGTGATGCCAAAGACCTTTGCGCCTTTCACGCGTGCATCGCGGATAGCAGCGAGCGTGTCCGCAGTCTCGCCCGATTGCGACACAGCAACGACGAGCGTTGTGGGCGTGATGATGGGATTTCGATAGCGAAATTCGCTTGCCACCTCAACCTCAGTAGGGATCCGAGCGTATCCCTCGATCAGGTTCTTCGCGATAAGCCCCGCATGATAGCTCGTGCCGCAGGCGATGATGTTGATGCGATCGATGAGATTGAGCTCTTCTGATGTGAGGTCGAGCTCGTCGATCACGATCGACCCGTTCACTATGCGCCCCGCAAGGGTGTCACGGATCACGCGCGGTTGCTCGTGAATCTCCTTCAAAAGGAAATCAGAATAGCCCCCCTTTTCCGCGATATCCATATTCCAGTCCACATGTACCAGCTCGAACTCTATGGGCACGCATTCGCCATCCCCTGCGGCATAGACCTCGAATCCCGACTCGGCGAGCTTTGCTATCTGGCCGTCTTCAAGTGCGAAGACATCTCTCGTATGGTCCAAGATGGCGATGATGTCCGATGCGACGCAAGAGCCTGCAGGAGCGCTTCCGATGATGAGCGGAGAATCCTTGCGAGCAGCAACGATAACGCCTGGTACCGCACTCGAGATGACCGCAAGCGCGTACGAGCCAACAAGACGCGAAAGAGCTCTTGATACCGCGCGGACAAAGTCGTCAGGCGACATACTGTCAAAATCGCCCTCCTTCTCGATGCCCTTAACCTCTTCCTCGATAAGATGAGCGATGACCTCGGTGTCGGTATCGCTTGCAAGATCGTGACCTCGTCGGGCCAGCTCCTCGCGCAGCTCGACGAAGTTCTCGATGATGCCATTATGGACGACGGCGATGCGACCATCACAAGACAGATGAGGATGCGCGTTCGTCTCAGTAGGACGACCGTGCGTCGCCCACCGCGTATGGGCAATGCCACAGGTTCCCTCTAAGTCAAAATGCCCGAGCGTATGCGCAAGACCAGAAACGTTCCCACGGCGTCGGATCACCTCAAGCGCACCTGATTGCTCGATAGCCACTCCAGCAGAGTCATAACCGCGGTACTCCAATTTGGCAAGCCCTTCGATAAGGACGTCCTTCACAGGCTGCTTACCAGTAAAACCTACGATCCCGCACATGCCAGAACCTCCTTGAGCCGTCTCATTCGCCTTTATTCAAGCACAACATCGACTGCTTCATCCAAGCATTCGGCGAAAACTATACTAAAATAGTTGCAGAATGAACTATTTCGCAACTGTCGTGCCTCTCGGAGGAAGTTGCGGATAGCTGTAATGCAATGCTCGTTGGCGCCCTGCGTTTGCGCGCGCCACCCAGCAAGGAGGGCAAACGTATGTGGAGCAGTTGCCACCCCAAATCCGATGAAGACATGAAAGAGTGCGCTGAGCTCGGCAAATCGCTCTCTCGGCTCTCTCAGCCAACCATTCTCATGATCCTCGCACAAAGCGGCGAGCCTATGCATGGCTACATCATCGTTCAACAAGCAGCACATTCTCCCATGTTCGGTGGCAAGAAGCCTGACGCTACAGGAATCTATCGCGCTTTGAAGCGCATGGAGGAGCAGGAGCTCGTCACGAGCGAATGGGATACTCCTCAAGAAGGATCAGCGAAGCGCATGTTCACGCTCACTGACAAAGGATACAGCTGCCTGCGTAGATGGATAGATGCCCTTGCATGCTATGAGATGACGATCGAGCAGCTTCGCGAACTTGCCGCACAATCGCTTGGCATCGACCTTCCTCCTACTCCAGAGTGCTCGCACGACCCAGCATAGGAAGCGGCTTGCATTCATCGCGCCACGAGCAATGCGCGCAATCTTCCGAGACATTCTCTTCGATGTCCTCCCAAGCGCATTCTTCGAATCCAAGCGCACGGTAGAAT
>CAJURO010000015.1 GCA_910588985.1 uncultured Eggerthellaceae bacterium
GCTCAACACGCTTTGGGTTGATAAGGATCTCAAGGATCATGGGCTGATCCAGGCATTCAGCCGCACGAACCGAATCCTCAACTCAGTGAAGACCTATGGCAACATCGTCTGCTTCAGGAACCTCGAAGACAACGTGAACCACGCGATAAGCCTGTTCGGAGACAAAGATGCTGGCGGCATCGTCCTTTTGAAGCCCTACGGGGAGTACCTGGCTGAGTATCAGGAGCGTCTTGCTCAGCTCTACGAGAACTTTCCGCTTGGTGAGGTCATCCTAGGTGAACAGGCGGAAAAGGATTTTATTCGCCTGTTCGGCGTGATCTTGCGGCTGAGGAATATCCTCACTTCATTTGATGATTTTGCTGCCGATGATACGCTGTCGCCACGCGACGAGCAGGACTACAGGAGCATCTACCAAGACCTTCACAACAAGTGGCGTCCACAGGGCGAGGAGTCTACCCTTATCAATGACGACTTAGTCTTCGAGATCGAATTGCTGAAGCAGGTGGACATCAACATCGACTACATCTTGATGCTCGTGCAGAAGTACCACGACGGCCATTGCAAGGACAAGCTTCTCATCGCCGATATCGAACGCGCCATCAAGTCGAGCTACGAGCTTCGCAACAAGAAGGATCTCATCGATGCTTTTATCGATGGGTTGGAATCAAGCGACGACGTGACAGCTGATTGGGAGCGTTACATAGCCGAGGCGAAGCAGCGAGAGCTTTCTGCGATCGTAGAGGAAGAGAATTTGGACGAAGCTGCTACGGAGGCTTTCGTGAGCAAGGCCTTTGCCGACGGAGAGATCGAGGCGACTGGCACGAACATCACGAGCCTCATGAACTACAAGCCGAGCCGATTTGCACCTGATGGTCAGTACTCCAAATTGAAAGATCGAGTCATCGCTCGATTGAAAGCGTTCTTGGAGAGGTTCAAAGGGTTAAGTTAGGTCGTATGCTAGAAGACTGCTAATGAGCGCATTTTTTCATGTTTTTGGAGATGTTGAAATGTCGAATAATGATGAGATAAAACAACGAATAGTCGAGTACCTTAAACCAGCTAAGTCGCATCATGCAATGCTTTTATATGGAGAGTGGGGATCGGGAAAAAGTTATTTTGTTCGCAATGACCTAAAAGCTTACCTTGAAGGACTTGATGATTCTGCAGCTGTAATCTACACAACAGCTGCCGGTTTTACTACTCCAGATGAGTTAATGGAGCGAATAGCGACTGCTTACATTAATGAATTAGCAAGCATTGAAGAGCTTCCCGATGGCTCTAAAAGAAAAAAGCTTCTGAACGAGGCAAGGAAATCAGGCCTAGGTTTTCTGAAAAAGATAACGAAAAAGGTTGGCAAAGCGTCTGGGGTATTGCCCTCATTGAGCGATAGCGCTTTTTTATCATTAATGCTTCCGAAAAGGTCTCTAATTGTTATCGACGATTTAGAGCGCAGGGCTTTCTCATTAGCTCATAGCAAAGAGCAAGACGGAGACAATCAAGAATTTGATGAGGCCCTGTTCTCTGCTTTATGCCGTCTAGTAGAAGAGCATGGTCATAAAGTGTTGCTTATCGCTAACAGCGGTGACGTGGTTCCCGCAGATATAACTGAGAAGCTGGTATGGGACAGGCTGGAGTTTAAGCCAGATCCCGCTGAGTTGGTTGACCATATTCTTGCAGAAAGCATAGAAGCATTCCCTCAGCGCCTCAATGTTGAAGAGCAAGTTATTTCAGCTCAACGTCTCACTGGGAAATGTAACGCAAGACGGCTGATTCATTTCGAGCCTTTGCTTGATACGATGGCGCAATGCGAGTTTTTTAAAAATGACGAGACGGATATTGCAATACAAAAAGATACCTTGAAGGATGTTACGTATATAGCGCTATGTGCTTCAGATGGTGCGGAGTTCGTGAAGCCAGGTGAGCCAGCTTGGATAGCTTGGGATGAATTCGACGAAAACCGAGCAAAGTACAGTGCCCTCAAGTTCCTTAAAGCCTTTATTGACGAAGGCATAAGGCCTGATGTCAATGAAGTGAACAGCGACCTCGTTCGGTTTGCTGAAAGATTCCATCCTCAGTCGTATAAAGAGCAAGTGGCTCTTGCTGCGATTAATTCGATTCGTGGCCGTGCATTCGAGGATGAGGAGGGGAAGACATTTCTAAATGCAATCTTAGAAGCGCTTGATTCCGGTGAAATGGACATCTCGAATATCCCCAACCTTCTACACGCTATCAATCTCTTGAGATTGATAGGAATTGCATCACTGCCAGATTATGAGCATGCTGTTCAAGCATCTGAACGTCTGTTGATGAAGAATTCTTCTTTTGCAAGAAGCGCCATTAATGAAGATCAAATTGCTTGGCAAGTAGTTCACGTCGATGACGTTAATCGGCTCGACGAAATAGATAGCTTGCGCAAAATGGCTCTTCGTCAGTTTGAGGATGAAGCATATTCACGCATGATGACCGATGTAAGTGCTCCCGACGAAGAGGCTGGTTTGCAAATAGCACATAATGCTGACGCTTGGTTTGGCTCAGATCCGATTGGTCTGACCGCGATTAACCCTGACGAATTCGGGCGGTATGTTAAGGCCGCCAATGTCGTTTCAATTCACGAGCTCTGGAATGCAATTGTTCGAATGAACCGTGAAGGCGTACTGGTGGAACATGAGCACAGAGAACAGGTGAAGAAATGGAACGAAGACCTCGCGGAGATTCTCTCGCAAGTTGATGTCGGCTCAAAGATGCGCAATTATCTGATTGATCAATTGTGCGAATATCTTCAGAACAATACGGTCACGGCTGAGTAGATTCAAACATAGGGCATAATATAATTGCTTAAAATAGTCGTTGAATTCAGAACAGTTATGGATTGACTTAGCGCTTGATAGATTGATTGCCCCATGTTATAAAGTATTTGGTGGCTGAATAAGCTACCTCCAAGCGCCGGGGGCTTATCCCCCGGCATCTTTTATATTTGGAGGAATGTAGCGATGAAAGAGCTCTCTGTCTTTATAGATGAAAGTGGCGACAAGAGCACGCATGCGCGATATTTCCTTTTGACTGCTGTTATTCACAATCAGGCAAACAAGATTACCGACAAGATAAACGCCTACGAACAATCTTTGGCGGCGGCTGATCTTCCCAACATACCTTTTCATTCCGAGCCTTTGCTGAATGGTCACGAGGGATATACGGACTTGAGCTTGAGTCTACGAAAAAAGCTTCTGTATTCCTTTAACGTGCTTGTGCAGCGTCTACCAATCCAGTACGCAACGTTCGTTTATAAGCATAGAGAACATAACGATGCTGAAGCTCTTGCCCAACATATTGAACGTGATCTAATAGCTCTATTCAACGACCACTTGGAGTTCTTTCAAGACTTCGACAAGGTGAAAGTCTATTACGACAATGGGCAGAAGCTCGTAAGGCAAGCGCTTTATGGCGCAATCTCCTCTTGTCTTTCTCAACAAGCTGTAATTCGCAAAAAGACGACTATGACCGAATACAGGCTTGCCCAGGTTGCCGACTACCTCTGCACTATTGAGCTTGCTGCTGTGAAGTATGCAGCCAAGGAAAATGGCGGAACTTACGACAAGTTCTTCGGTGGCATCGGTTCGTTCAAGAAGAACTGGTTAAAGCAAGCGAAACGTAAGAGTATCGACAAGAAATAAACCTGTCCGAATCTACTGAAAATCCTTCGAAATTCAGTTGAAACGGACACCCAAAGTCGGTGCAGATGCGGTGCAGATGGGCACGAAAACATGCCCAAATGCACCGCAATCTATGTGATAGGCTTAGCGCAAAACACCAGTTCAGACACATAATCGTACTTACATTACGTTCATTCAAGACCGCTCATAACCCGGAGGTCGTTGGTTCAAATCCAGCCCCCGCGACCAAACATCCACCCTGAGCGAAATGCTCAGGGTTTTTTGTTGCTAGGATCGTTCATGAATAAGTTTCAAGTTGATCGAGCAGAATGGGCTCGATTCAGCATCTTCGAACAAACGAGGAGCATCAGTCTCGAAGCAAGGCAAACCCTTCATTGCCCCTTCTCCAATCGAGTCAATAGGATAGACTTGCGAGTGATTGACTAGCGAGTCAATAACCAAAGCACTCAGGAGAGCTCTATGCAACAAGATCCTCGCAACTCAAAGCGGCATGGCGATTTTGACGCATTGCCGCCCGAGCGCCAAGAAGCCATCATGCGGGCTTCCATCGAGGGATTCGGGCGCAACAGCTATAAAGCCGCTTCAACCGAAGAGATAGCGCGGCAGGCAAAGATCTCAAAGGGGCTGCTCTTCTTCTATTTCCACAACAAGAAGTCGCTGTATACGCGAACGATGGACTACCTTACGAATCGTGTTGTGGAATGGGTCGTCGATGAGAGCTTCTATGCGATCGACGATTTCTTCGAACTGCTGCTCTATGCTGGCGAACAGAAGATAGCCTCCTTGAAGAAGTGGCCGTGGGCCTTTGAGTTCTCGGTCAGAGCTTTCTACGCCGACCACCGTGATATACGCAACACCATGGCCGAATGGATGAACCAACAGGTCGACCTCATGTTCGAGCGCTTCTTCGCGCATGTCGACTTCAGCCGCTTCCGCGATGAGGTCAACCCCCGCGAAGTGCTCGACATGCTCATCATGCTCGGCGACGGTTACCTCCACCAGCGGCTTTCAAACCACACCCCTATCGACCTTGAAGCGTTCATGAACGCTTATCGACAATGGTCAGACATCCTGCGCGCATGGGCCTATAAACCAGAATGGCTTTAGACGAGGGGGCGGAACCCGCGTGAGGCAACCTCTACGGAAAAAATCTCTGCAGAAACAGCCTCTACCAATGCTTAGCGCATCGTATTGCTACAAGCTGAAATCGCGACGCATGAAAACGATGACCGTGAGCGCATTCAAACCGATCGCAGCGCCACACAAAAGAGCGACGTTCGCGAACGCATCCGCACTGCCTGCAGCAAGGCTATACGGATCGAAAAGCTTATAGGGTGATAAGTTCGCCACCCATGCAAGTCCTTCGCCCACGCTACCCATCAGTCCCATAAGGAAGAACAACGCACATACTCCAGCGCCGATTCCCAAGCCAAGACCCGCATTTTTGAACAGGATCGTTGCGGCGAAGCAGAGCGAGACCACGAAGAGGCCGAGCACGAACAGCCCTCCATTCACGCAAGCTAAGCCCCTTTGATCGAGCTCACTAGGAAACCATGCTTCGCAGAAAGCCACTTCACCGATCCAGCAGAGCGCTACCACCAAAGCAACGGCTACTGCTTCAACAACGACGAAAGTGAGGATCAGAGAGCTTCTCGAGCACGGTGTCGCAAGGATCCATGCGAACGACCCATCCTTCAAGGGACTCGCAAAAAGCTTGTTGGAAAGATAGGCGGCAAGCACGATCAGCAATGCCGTAAACAAAAACCCGTAGAGATAATTGATGAGAAAGTCGAGCAGCGTAGATGCTGCATTCGCCATGCCGAATGCAGCGAATAGCTCAGGCATGGCCTCTTGCATGACAGCCAAGCTTTCGCTGACTGACGGATCATACAGCGAGATGACCGAGGCGATGTACATATCTGCGATGACAACGAGGATCACCATGACGATGGCAACACTGCGCAAGCTACGCATGAAGAGAGTCCGCATCATCTTCGACCTCCCCTCAATGTGCCAAGAGAGTCAGCTCGAACCACGTCCCTCCGACCAGCGATCGGCTTTGCTCCCCAATGAAGGTTAAGCGCGTCAGCACCATAGAGGCGCTCGAGCGTGCTATCAAGCGTCAGGTCATGTGCGCAGGCCTCCGATGACAAACGACCGCATCGTATGAAGATCGCCCGATCGCACGTGCTTTCCACCTCACCAAGAACATGCGAGGAAAGCAGCACCGTCGCACCTCGCTCACGCTCGGATCGCACCAGTTCGCCGAACCTCCTCTGCATGAGCAAGTCAAGCCCGCTTGTCGGCTCATCAAGCAAAAGCACATCAGGGCTTCCCATGAATGCGGCAACAATTCCAAGCTTCTGCTTGTTTCCTTTTGACAAAGAGCGGATACGCACAGAAGGATCGAGCTCGAAGAAAGAGACAAGCTCATTGCGGCGCGCTCGATCACAACATCCCCGCATCGCCGCCATGAAATCAAGGAAGGACTCCCCTGTCAGGTCAGATGGACAGGCAAGCTCACCTGGCAAATATCCCACAGAGCGCTGTATGGTTGCGCGCTCAGAAAAGCAATCGAGGCCACCAATCGATACGCGCCCTGCTTTCGACCGAATGAAGCCCATGAGCATGCGCATGGTGACGGACTTCCCTGCACCATTTGCCCCAAGGAACCCTACCACCTCACCACGCTCTACCGTAAAGGACAGATCGAACACGCCTCGATCGGCTCCGTACTCCTTCGTTACCCCATCCAGCTGAATAACAGGATCCATTGCTGTCCTCTCCTCCACCAAGCCACGCAAGAGCTCCCTTTGAAAAGCCTCTCATGACCTCCCGAAGCTTCAACTGCTCCAGGAGCCTCAAGGTCAACTCTATGCGATTGACTCGTTTTCGGAAGGCCTAATCTCACTCTGGCTTATATGCCTGATCAGGCTCGCAGCGCTAGAATGAATCCTTTTTCGACTAGCTTAAACCGTAAAAGATGAAGTCTCGAATGTATTTAGCGATGATCACGAAGATCATGATCGCGATGAATCCAAACATCGCTCCCGAGCATATCTTCGCGATGATCGAGACGAAGGGATGCTTGCGTCCAAATGCTGCGCTATCCCTCGCTTCATCCGCAGGAAGCCCCTTTTCGAATGCGATGAGCTCGCGAATCGTAACAAGATCGTTCTGATGCTTGAGCACTTCTGCCCATACCGCCGCCGCGAATGCACAAAGGAAGAACACTCCAGCGCAAAGAAGAGCAGCCATGCTTCCGACACTGATGCCATCCTGAGTCATCGTGCCAACATCCCTCAAGACAATGGCTACGCCACCTGATGATAACGCCGCAAGCATGAAGCCGAGCATCGCCCAAGCAAGTCGCCTCAAAGTTCTTGAATCGTTCTCTACCTTCTTTTCCATCGACATAACATCCCCTTTCAGCAATTCATCCACGGAGACATCGAAGAGATTCGCAATGAGCAACAAGCTGTGGATATCTGGGTAGGTCTTCCCTGTTTCCCAATTCGAAATGGTCTGACGCGACACATAGATGCGCTGTGCCACATCTTCTTGAGAAAGACCATGCTTTTCCCGATTAGCCTTAAGCTGCGCCAAAAGCTCCAATGAAGCCTCCTTCCTGAGAAGAGGGTGCACGAGATGGATACAAGTTACCACCGAATCAGTTTGACATCATCGCTTTCCGCAGAGCATAAACTGTCAAAAGTCTTTTGCAAGCGAAAAAGAGCTTGTGGATAACGTCATCCCTGCTCCATCACCAGTAAGTTATGATGAACAGAGGCGAAGAGAGGAGTTTACCCATGGAAAAGCCGATTCTCTATTACTGGGCCCCCTGCCCAACTTGCTCTGTTGCCGTACATTTCGCTGAAGAGCATGGGATCGAGCTCGACCTGCGCGATGTCGAGCAAGAGCAACCTTATGCTGAGCTCACCGCGCTTGGCGGGAATGCCGACAACATCCCCTTCCTCTACCTTGATGGAGAGCTCATCGAAGGCAACGATGCGGTCCTCGCGAAGCTCCAAGAGCTCGCATCGTAGCAAGAACGTTTCCTCGCAACGCAATAAGGGTATACCCTTGCGAAGGTCGTGCTCGATCGCACATGAGCGTCTATACGAACACGACCATCACGCAAGCGATCATTGCAGCACAAAGAAAACCGAAGAGAGCGATTCCGCACATCGTCAACATTGAGACCACCTCATCTCGCAAGCATGACCTTTTGATGCATCCATGATGACAGCTCAGCATTACGCGAAACGTGCGCGCATATTACAGACTTCTCATTTAAGGCGCTTTTGATCAATATTCTGTTAATTCAGATTGAACATACAATGGGTTGCCATGTGATGATGAAAGTCTCGCCGCGTCGTCGCTTCGAGCCAAGGTCTCTCAGCTCCTTTGGCTTACCTCGCTTTCATCATCATATAGCAACCTTATTCAGCACCAAAGCGTGCGTAAGCCTCTTCGAGCATCGCTGACAATCTTCGCGCACAAGCTGTGTACGCATCTTGGTCTGCCCATGATGAACGTGGGTCGAGAATATCAGGGGAGCATCCAGGACACTCGCTCGGGAAGCTCAATCCGAAGATGTCGTCGGTGCAATACTCAGCCTCATCAAGGCTTCCAGAGATCGCAGCGTTCACCATGCTCCTCGTAGCGCGAAGCGAGATGCGCTCCCCTCTCCCATTCCAGCCTGTGTTGATGAGAAAGACGTTCGCTCCTGTCGACTCCACGCGCTCACGAAGCATCTCGGCATACAGGACAGGGCTCAACGGCAGGAACGGCTCGCCAAAGCACGTAGAGAAGGTCGGTACAGGCTCGGTGATGCCAACCTCGGTGCCCGCGACCTTCGAGGTGTATCCACAAAGGAAGTAATACATGGCTTGATCGAGCGTTAGCTTCGATATGGGAGGCAACACACCGAAGGCATCTGCAGTAAGGAAGATCACCGTTGATGGTACGCGGCCCATCCCGCTTGGAACGATATTGCGAATATGGTCGATCGGATAGGCTGCACGCGTATTCTCGGTGATCGAATTGTCATGGAAATCAAGATGTCGCGTTGTAGGGTCGAGCGCAACGTTCTCAACAAGCGCACCGAACTTGATGGCGTCGAAGATGTCTGGCTCATGCTCACGATCGAGATCGATGCATTTCGCATAGCAACCACCTTCGAAGTTGAACACCATATCATCAGCCCAGCCATGCTCATCATCGCCAATGAGCTTGCGCGATGGATCGGCTGATAGCGTGGTCTTGCCCGTGCCCGAGAGCCCAAAGAAGATGGCTGTATCACCATCTGTTCCCACGTTCGCTGAGCAGTGCATCGGCAGCACGTCAAGATGAGGGAGCACGTAGTTCATGATGGAGAAGATGCATTTCTTGATCTCTCCTGCATAGCGCGTGCCGCAGATGAGCGCCCGCTTGGCAGCGTAATCGATCAAGATAGCAGCATCGCTTTCCACCCCATCCCTTGCGGGATCGCACAAGAACGTCGGCGCAACGAGCACCGTGTAATCTGAAACGAAGTCTCGAAGCTGCTTTCGTGATGGACGACGAAGGAGCTGATTGACGAAGAGAGCTTGAGAAGCCAGCTCTCCTATGACGCGAAAGCAGCGTGCGTGCTCAGGGAAGACACCCGCAAACCCATCGAACACGTAGAGGGGCTCTTCTGAGAGATGCTGGGCTACGCGACCATACAGAGCATCAAATACCTCTCTCGAGATCGGCCGATTGACCTCGCCCCACGCGATCTCATCGTGTACTTCAGGCGAATCGACGATGAACTTATCCTTTGCCGACCGCCCCGTGCGAGATCCTGTATTCACTACGAGTGCTCCCGTATCACAGAGAAGGCCTTCTTCCTTGCGCAATGCATGCTCGATGAGAACAGCAGGGGCAAGGTTTCGAAACACCTCTTTTTGCGGAGAAATGCCTGCACTCGTAAGGTCGATATCGTCTAGCTGGATAGCGTGCATGATACCTCTCTGACGTCGGTTCGCCCCATTGTAGCACCCGATGATTCGGGGGCACAGGCTACCTCTCTCTCGAAGCAACCAATCCACAGGCAAATCCTCCCTTGCATCTGAGGGCGAACAGAATTACCATGACTCCACTGAGTTCTGTTTCAGGGCGGGGTGAGATTCCCCACTGGCGGTAAGCCATATGGCAAGTCCGCGAGCTTCGCAACAAGCGAGGTTGATCCGGTGAGAATCCGGGACCAACGGTTACAGTCCGGATGGAAGAGGCAGAAAGGAACCCTTATGGATGGGAACACCTCCCCATCTTCGGGCGCATCTCTGTGCACCGAAGATACCAACAGCGCTATTGCGCAAGAACGAACCACTGTTCCAAAGCAACCCCGAGAGCTGAAGCAACCCACTGCGCAAGCCCCCATCAAGAACACGAATGCATGGTCAACGCGACAGCTTGTCACCATGGCGCTTCTTTGTGCTATCGGCGTGTTGCTCTCCTTCATTGAGTTTCCCCTGCTCCCTGGGGTCACCTGGCTCAAATATGATGCTTCCGCCATGCCTGCTATGGTCTGCGGCTTCGCATATGGGCCAGCAGGAGGCCTGGCCGTGGGCATAGTCGGAGCCATCCTCCACGGCATCCTCATGGCAGATTTCTCAGGTGCAATCATGAACATCTTCGTTGTCATCGGATTTGTTGCGCCCGCGGCGCTCATGTACAAGCGCTTTCATACGTTCCGCGGAGCTATTCTTGGGTTGACCCTAGGTGTTCTTGGCGCTCTCATCATGGCCATTGTGGGAAACCTTATCATCACGCCTAATTGGCTTGGCGTACCACTTGATGCGGTGATCGCTCTCATCGTGCCTGTGCTCATACCCTTCAACCTTGCGAAGGCCGTACTCAACGCTCTCCTTACCCTCATCATCTACAAAGCCATCTCGAACCTCATAACACCAAAGAAAGACCAGGTACAGGGTCGCTAGATGAATGACCAGGATTTCGTCATCTTCGAGAGCGCATCGTTTTCCTACGATGGCACGAATGCCGTCTTCCGTGATCTTGATCTTACCGTCCCACAAGGGCAGTTCCTCTGTCTGCTCGGAGGAAATGGATCAGGAAAGTCGACGCTTGCGAAATGCATCAATGCGCTTCTCGCTCCTGATTCGGGACGTGTTCTCACCTTCGGACGCGACACGACAGATGCGGATGCAGCTTATTTCATCCGCTCTAATGCAGGGCTCGTATTCCAGAATCCTGATGATCAGTTGGTGGCATCGCTTGTAGAGAACGATGTTGCGTTCGGCCCAGAGAACCTTGGCGTTTCCGAGCAAGAGCTTCCGAAGATTGTTGCTGAAGCACTCTCCAGCGTCGGCTTGCAAGGCTTTGAGCTACGTGAAACATCATCTTTATCTGGAGGGCAAAAGCAGCGTGCCGCTATCGCGGGCATCCTCGCTATGGATCCTGCCATGCTGATCCTCGATGAAGCATCTGCCATGCTCGATCCACGTGGACGTGCGGGGCTTTTACGCATATGCCGCGAGTTGCATGAAACGGGCATGACCATCATCATGATCACGCACTACATGGAAGAAGCCGCCTGTGCTGATCGTGTCGTCGTCTTGGACAAGGGACGCGTTTGCGTGGATGGTGCACCAAACGATGTGCTCATTCGCACGAAAGAGCTATGCGAGCTGGGCCTTGATGTTCCTTTTGCGGCATCCCTTTCGCTTGAGCTGCGCGCACGCGGTGTCAACATTGCGCCGTGCGTGAAAGATCAGGAGCTTGAACAGGCGCTCGAGCAATTGGCGATCATGACAAGCTTCGCCGTTAACGCTGGTCGGAGCAGCGAATGCAGAACGCGGGTACCCATCACCTCTCAGGAAAGCACGAATCTTACGCACTTGCTTACAAGCGAGACAAAGGGCACCCTTGAGGAGGAGCTCATCGAGATCGAGCGCGAAGCAAGCCACATGACGAGCCCTCCTCTTCTTTCTCTGAAAGATGTGAGCTTCTCCTATATGCACCCTAAGCGCATGCAACGCACTCAAAGCACTCGGAGTAAGCAGGAGAACCGTTCAGCTGCCACCCATGCCGAGTGGGGCTCAGATCCTGAATCGCTCTGGGCGCTTCGCCATATCGACCTTGATATACACGAAGGGGAGTTCTTGGGGATAGCGGGGCACACAGGAAGCGGGAAGAGCACGCTCATCCAGCTGATGAATGGCCTGCTAGAACCCACTGAAGGACAAGTGCTGTTCGGTGGGCAAGAGCTTGCCACCAAGGCGTCCATCCAAGAAGCACGCAGATCGGTAGGGCTCGTTTTTCAATATCCCGAATATCAGCTCTTTGCCGCAACCGTCTATGATGATGTCGCATTCGGCCCACGCAATCAGAAACGCTCTCCTGAACAGGTCGATGCCTGTGTTCGCACTGCACTCGCGAACGTCGGGCTTTCTTTTGATGATGTGGCGCAGAAAAGCCCTTTCGAGCTCTCTGGAGGTCAGCAGCGACGTGTTGCGCTTGCAGGAATCCTTGCCATGGAGCCGCGCATCCTTGTTCTTGACGAGCCTGCCGCTGGTCTCGACCCGCAAGGGCGCGAGGAGCTTCTCTCGCTCATTAGCGCCTTGCATCAGCGAGGCCTTACCTGCGTGATGATCTCGCATTCCATGGATGACCTTGCATGCATGGCAGAGCGCATCCTCATTCTCAATAAAGGAGAGGTATTTGCCTGTAACATCCCCTCTCTCGTCTTCGCAAACGAGGAGGCTTTGCACAACATCGGGCTTGGCGTTCCTGCAGCGCAGGCCCTTGCGCGATCGCTGCAAAGGAAGGGCTGGCCTCTTGAGCGGCCTCTCTATGATGAAGCGAGCCTTGCCGATGACCTGAGCTTCCTCTTATCGCCGTCCGCATCCTCGCCCTCGATGAAGGTGGAGGTCCCTCATGAATGAGAAAGCTTTCTTTGGTCGCTATTGGCCAGGCACAAGCCCTGTTCATCGCCTTGACCCACGCACGAAGCTTCTTCTCTCGCTTGCATTCATGATCATCGTCTTCCTTGCAAGCGGCTGGATCGGCCTTGCCGTATGCGCGGTATTCACCCTGTTCTTCTATGTTCTTGCGAACATCCCCCTGATACAGGCTGCGCGCTCGATCGCGCCCCTCCTCTTCATTGTCGTCATAACGGCATTGCTGAACGTTTTCTTTGTTCAGGGTGGCACCATTTACTTTCAATGGGGCATCATCTGCATCAGCGAAGCAGGCCTTGCACATGCAGCGTTCATCTCCATGCGTCTCATCCTCTTGCTGCTTGGCGTGAGCTTGCTTACCTTGACCACCACGAACCTTGATATAACCGAAGCGTTCGAGCGGCTCCTTGCGCCTCTCGCCCGTATTGGCTTTCCAGCGCATGAGCTTGCCATGATGATGGGGATCGCGCTGCGCTTCCTTCCTCAGTTTGCTCTTGAGCTGCGCACTGTTTACCGCGCACAAGCAAGTCGTGGCGCCCAGTTCACTGCCAATCCCTTCCGCGGAGGCGCAACCTCGCTTTCGTCTCTCATCGTGCCTTTGTTCGCAAGCGCGTTCCGTCATGCCGAGACGCTCTCGTCTGCTATGGAGGCGCGCTGCTATCATGGTGGCGTTGGTCGAACGCGACTTCATCCGCTTGCTTTTGCACGCCAAGACGTTATCGCTGTGGGAGCAATGGCCTGCATGCTCGCAACAGTGATAGCAGCGAACATCCTTCAAGGAATCATCTTCTAAAGAAGGCCGCATGAAGAATGAGCTCGATTATCTACTCGGAAGGGACACGGTCATGACAAGTGATACGAACAACGGGATGAGAAGGATCGTTGAATATCTGACGAGCGTACCCGCATGGTATCTTGCTACGAGCGAGAATGGACAGCCCCATGTGAGGCCATTCAGCTTTGCTGCGATAGATCAAGAAAGGATCTGGTTCGCCACCGCAAACACAAAGGACGTCTATCGAGAGCTTGAGGCAAATCCCCTTTTCGAGCTTACGGCATGGAAGCCAGGAAGCGGATGGATCATCGTGCGCGGGCGCGCTGACCTTGACGACACGGCAGGCGAAGAGACACTCTACGCCGCATGGAAGCATCTGGAATCAATTGGCGAAAGCTACGACGGACCACATGATGAACGCCTTGTGCTCTTCTCCTTCACCGAAGGAGAAGCTTGGCTCTGTGACATCGATGGCACCTGGAACCCCATCGAGCTTTGACGGGGAGTGACCATCACTCCGTATAATCTGCATCGATCTGCACATCGAACGAGTAATCGGGATAATCCCTCTTCATCTCATCCACGATCTCAGAGACGATCTTCTCGCCATCTGCGCAAATCTCAATAACAAGATCGAAATAGCATGTCTTCGTATCGGGATCGACATAAAAAGCATGTATCCCTAGGATGCTCTCGTTGTCTTTTGCCCGCTCATCCAATCTCTTCTTCATTGACTGGAATTCTGGAGTCGTGTTGTCGACGTAGATACCCACCGTGAGGTCAACTTTGAACTTGTCTCGCAACCCCTTCGTGATGCTTCGGCTAAGCTCGCTAACCTGACGAGCTGTCATATCATCAGGTACTTTGATGTGAACGGAACCGAGAACCTTGTTCGGGCCAAAATTGTCAAGTATGACATCATGGACATCACGAACGCTTGGGAATGTCCTGATAAATGCCTTGATATCTGCAACCATCTTGCGATCCTCAGGGCTTCCGATGATGGGGCCAAGCGCATCACGTAGGACATCGATGCCTGCCTTGCATACAACGAGCGAGATGATCGCTCCAACGAAGCCGTCGATGTTGACGCCCCATACATTCTGAGCAACGGCCACCACAAGCGTTCCCGCCGAAAGCACCGCATCATAATCTGAGTCGATGCCCGATGCGATAAGCGCCTCGCATTGCGTTTTATCGCCAAACCGCTTGAACACGATTCCGAGCGCAACCTTCGCAAGGATAGCGACGACGATGACCACGATGGCGATCGTCGAATAGCTTGGGGTCCCAGGATGGATGATCTTGAGGATGGATTCGCGCAACGAGATGACACCCGCAACGAGGATGATGATAGCGATGACCACTGAGGTCAGATACTCTATGCGCCCATACCCAAAGGGATGCTTCTTATCAGGACGCTTTCCCGCAACCTTCGTGCCAACAATGGTGATGATGGATGAGAGCGCATCAGTCGCGTTGTTGACCCCGTCCAAGATGATAGCGATGGAGCTCGAAAGGAAGCCCACGATGAGCTTGAAGACAACAAGGAGCATATTGCCCGCAATGCCGATGACGCTCCCCTTGACGATCTCCCGTTCTCTTGCTTCTGGCGTCATCTTCGCTCCTCTTATCTAGAGCACGAAAAGGATGATCGAGAGGAACTGGCAGATCGAGCCTGCTAGAACGAACACATGAAACACGGTATGCAGATAGCGCACGCGCTTGAGGATGTAGAAGATCGCGCCAACCGTATAGCAAAGGCCACCTGCGACGAGCAGCCAAAAACCCGCTGGAGCCATGAGCCCATACAGGGCTGGCAGATACACCACGATGCTCCATCCGAGGAGCACGTAGAGCGCTGCTGATATCCAACGCGGGCGATACGTCCAAAACGCCTCAAGGGCAATGCCGATGCATGACACGACCCATACGAAGACGGCAAGCCACAAACCCCCGACATCCCAAAGCGTGACCAAGCAATAAGGCGAATAGGTTCCTGCGATCAAGAGATAGATCCCTGAATGGTCAAGCACTTTGAATACCCGCTTGGCACGCACTGCGGTGAGCGCATGATAGAGGGTCGACATGGTGTATTCGATGATGAGCGATATCCCATAGATCAGCGCCGCGCAAAGCAGAAGACCGCCCCCGTCTGCCACCGCCTTCACGATCGAAAGAACAAGGGCTGCGATCCCTAAGAGCGCGCCGATGCCATGCGTGATCGAATTGGCGATCTCCTCGCCTGTTGAATACTCGCGAATAGGCCTCTGCTCTCGCTTGCGCTCCATGCTCATGCTTGCTGCAACCATGCGCTCACCACCGTTCTCTTCGCTACATCGCATCCGCGAATGCGATCTTGGGCCAATGGCCGTCACATTCATGGCGAAGGATGCGCAAGCGATCACCGCACCCACTCTCGACATACCTTGCTTCGCCCGCCTTCTTCACAAGCGATCGGAAGAGCGTGCCCATGACCTTGCCGCCCGCGAAGAATTCAGGATGCCACTGGACGCCGATGAAGAAGTCCAAAGCTGGGTCCTCGATCGCCTCGATGAGGCCGTCGGTTGACCATGCGCAGGCACGCAAGCAGGGGGCAAGCGTCTTGATGCCCTGATGATGCATCGTGTTCACCGACGCTTCCTCAAGCTCGAGCATCGAACCCAGCAAAGAATCGGCATCGATGTGGACCTTATGGGTCGGCAGCGCATAATCAAGCTCTTGCCAATGGATGAGCTCGCGATCCCCCGCTTCGAACTGATCGGCGATATCCTCGTAAAGCGACCCACCCAATGAGACGTTCATCATCTGCATACCACGGCAAATGCCCAGGACAGGTACATTGAACTGCCGCGCGAAGCTCAAGATAAGGTATTCGAGCTCTTCGCGTCCTGGCGTGAGCTCGGTAAGCTTCCCATAAGCGATGTCACCGCCATAGCGAACAGGGCTGATGTCATTGCCACCAGAGAGCAAGAACCCATCGATGCTCGGGAAGAGAGCTTCATAGACTGAGACATCGGATGTGAAAGGCAGCGCTATAGGCGCGCCACCAGCAGAAACGATGGCGTTCGCATAGCGGTTCGGCATCTTGAGCATATCCTCATCGATGCTGAGAGCAGACACGATGCCGATGATCGGCTTTCGCGCATTCGCCATTGCTCTTTTCTCGATGTCAGCCACTATGCGCTCTTGCCTCTTCCCTCGAATCAAAAAGACCTCTCTTCAAAGTAATGAACCAGTATAGTCCCAAAGAGCACAGAGGCCGACTAGAGCGCCTTGAAAGCGCATGATCCGTAAACACCATGCAACCACCGATGCGAGACCGTGACGCAATGGTTAGGCATGATTGCGAAGAGATGCTCAAACACCTCCTCGCAATCGCGGTCCTTCGCCGTTATTGGACCCCTTCGATGTGAGGGATCGTCGCGAAACCCAGCTCAAGCTCCTCGTCCGTCGGGATATGGTCGGTCATCTCGCCCTTGTTGTACGCTTCATATGCTTTCATATCGAAATACCCTGTTCCGGTAAGGCCGAAGAGGATCACTTCCTCTTCACCTGTTTCAGCGCAGCGCTTCGCCTCCTCGATGGCAGCATAGATCGCGTGTGCGCTCTCTGGAGCTGGAAGTATCGTTTCAAGGCGCGCAAACTGCACAGCCGCACCGAACACATCGGTCTGCTTGACGGACATCGCCTCAAGATAGCCATCGTGCTTCAGCTTCGAGACGATCGGGCTCATGCCGTGATAGCGCAAACCGCCTGCATGGTCAGGGTTTGGGATGAACCCATTGCCAAGCGTATACATCTTGACGAGTGGGCACGTTTGGTCTGTGTCGGCGAAATCGTAAGCATATTTCCCCCGTGTGAGCGAAGGGCAGCTTGCTGGCTCAACGGCGATGAAGCGCGTATCGGGACGCGTGCCTTTGAGCTTGTCGCGCATGAACGGCGCGATCAGCCCCGCCAGATTGGAGCCGCCACCGGCGCATCCGATAACAACATCAGGATATTCGCCGATCTCAGCGAGCGCCTCATAGCTCTCAAGGCCGATGATCGACTGATGCAGGACGACCTGATTGAGAACGCTGCCAAGCTGGTAACGGCCTTTGTTCTCAGGTACGTTGAGGGCACGCTCAACAGCCTCGGAGATGGCTGTTCCAAGCGAACCCGTTGAATCAGGATGCTCGGCAAGCATCTTCTTGCCCACCTCGGTCGTATTGGAAGGCGACGGGGTCACCGTTGCATTGAACGTCTCCATGATGGAGCGTCGGAACGGCTTCTGCTCATAGCTCGCCTTCACCATGAACACGTCAAGGCCAACGCCGAAATAATCAGTCGCCTCTGAGAGCGCCGTTCCCCACTGTCCCGCCCCTGTC
Organism: uncultured Eggerthellaceae bacterium; assembly: GCA_910588985.1. Taxonomy (GTDB): domain Bacteria; phylum Actinomycetota; class Coriobacteriia; order Coriobacteriales; family Eggerthellaceae; genus MGBC163016. Next base: position 17,762 of record CAJURO010000015.1, read on the forward strand.
TCTGTCGTCACCCTCTCGAGATCTTGCGACTTGGCATAGTACGCCTGCGCTATAGCCGAGTTGAGCTTATGCGAACCGCTCGTGTTATTGCCCTCGAACTTGTAGTAGATCTTCGCAGGCGTTTGGAGCTCCCGCTCAAGGTTGTAAGCACGGCACAGAGGTGACGGACGGTAGATCTTGTACATCTCTTGCACAGCCTCTGGGATATCGACGAATGCCGTTTCATCGTCGAGCTCTTGGCGAACGAGCTCATCGCAGAAGACTGGCTGGATATCTTCAAAAGTTGCAATGCTGCCATCAGGCAGGCGCATGGGCTCGGGAGGCTCGAGCATATCGGCGCGCAGGTTGTACCATTGCGTTGGGATCTGATCCTCGCGCAGATAAAGACGGTGTGGTGCTGTTGCTTGCTTGTCGGCCATGTCGCCAACTCCTTTCGCTCGTGCTCGAAGTCCTTCTCCCGCTGGCTTTTGGCAAACAAAAAAGCCCTCGGGGTTCCGAGGGCTTTGCATGTTCGCATAACGGTCTGTCAGCTTCAGAAAACCCTCTCTATTCGGCTGCACCACCACCATGCACTGTTCGCTGCGAACGCAGCGTGCGTGTTCAGGTATGTGGCTCCGAATGTCATGAGAGTCTGTTCGCCTTTCTTTTCTGAAGCGAGCACAGTATACACCGAAATCAGATTTGTGAAGAGGATTTGTGCTCCTCATGGATAAGTGTCAGGAAACAATGGAGAATCGGCAACTTCCCTTGTTTGGGCACAAGGGCTCGCCTAGGCTTTGCATCTTCGGCGCAAACCTCAAGCTCCACAGTGCGCCTGTCCTTGTTGTCGAGTGTTAGGAAGCTTATTGATCAGCCATTTGAATGCGACCGGTCGTATTGGTCGCACATTCATTGCAGCTGCGATCTCTGCCAGCTGCCTCCTTCTTCCCTCAACAGCCTTGGCCTTTGAGAGCGAAGGCACTGCCGATGCAAGCACGCAATTCACCAAAGAGGTGAAGGTCGACAAGAACAGCATCGGCGCTTCTCCTTCGGATGCAACCGAAGAGGATTCCTTCTCCATCGCCCACATCATCAATGAAGCCGCTACCTATGCGATCGCCATGACTCCTGAAACAGCCACTTTGGCAAAGCGTCTTGAAGACGCTGAACGCGTTGTGAGCGATGCTCTCGAGCATATCGGAGCGCGCTATGTGAGCGGCGGCATGTCGCCAGGAGGATTCGATTGCTCGGGACTCGTGAAGCACGCTTTCGCAACGGCGCTCGGGATGGATCTTCCCCGTACGACCTATGGTCAAGTGGCCCTTGGCGAAGAGATCGCACTTGAAAGCGCCGAGAAGGGAGATCTCGTGTTCTGGGGAAGCCGAAGCGCTCCGTACCATGTTGGCATCTGCCTTGGCGATGGGCAGTACGTGCATGCTGCGAATCATGGAAAAGGGGTGCGCCTCGACACGTTCGATTCGTACACTCCGTCATTCGCCAAACGAATCCTTTAGAAACAATATGTGAAAGGTTGCCATAGATCGAAGAGAACGTTCGGTTATCTATTTAGCAGATAGCCGAGTATCCGATTTCCGTATGTTCCCTGATCATCAGAATGCACTAGAATTTCTAAACGCGCTTTCAGACCACATCTGAGGCGCGTTCAACTTTGAATTGGAACAGAACTGCGAGGGCATTTGGTGATAGAGCTTAGAGGACTCACAAAGGAGTTCAAAACATCCAAGGGCATGATGCGTGCCGTGGACGATGTGAACCTCACCATACATGATGGCGAGATCTTCGGCATCATCGGCTTCTCTGGTGCGGGCAAATCCACGCTCGTACGCTGCATCAACCTGCTTGAGCGCCCCACAGCAGGGTCCGTCCTTGTCAATGGCACCGATCTCACCAAGCTCTCGAACAAAGAGCTTCGTGCGGCACGCAAGAACATCGGCATGATCTTCCAGCAGTTCAACCTCTTGGCCCAGCGTACCGTCGAAGCGAACATCCGCTACCCGCTCGAGATCTCTGGCGTGTCGAAAGCAGATGCAGATGCACGAGTTGCAGAGCTGCTTGACCTTGTGGACCTGGCTGATAAGGCGAAGGCATATCCCATCCAGCTCTCTGGTGGTCAGAAGCAACGTGTTGCTATCGCTCGTGCGCTTGCATCGAACCCTCAGATCATCCTCTGCGACGAAGCAACGAGTGCGCTCGACCCGATCACCACGAGCTCGATCCTTGATCTGCTGAAGACGCTCAACGCACGTCTTGGCGTCACCGTTGTCGTCATCACGCATGAGATGCGCGTTGTTGAGCAGATCTGCGATCGCGTTGCTGTCATGAGCGATGGGCAGATCAAGGAAGAGGGCACTGTTCGCGATGTCTTCCTCCATCCGAAATCAGAAACGGCGCGCAAGCTCATCGAGCCTACCCACGCCTCGCCTGCGATCGAGGATATCCCGAACGCGCTGCGCATCGCTTTCACGGGCGAAGAGTCGGGAGCACCCGTCATCTCTGATATGACGATCGCCTGCGGTGTCATGGTCAACATCCTCTCAGCCAACACGGAGAACATCGGCGGGAAGGCCTTCGGCCAAATGCTCATCGAGATGCCCTCGGATACGGATGCGCAGGAACGCATCAAGGCCTATCTTGACGGCCGCGGCATCGTGTACGAAACAAGCAGCCCCGCAGCAAAAGACAAGATAGATGAGCCAGGAGAAAGCTCAGATCTGAGCGATCGAGAGCATGAGCAAGAGCAACAAGCGCTCCGAAGCGCTGAGGAGACTGCCGAGAAGATCGAAGGGAGCGCGATCTAGATGTCTGAAGCCGTTATCCAAGTCATCGCCTGGGGCATCTGGGAGACCATCTACATGACCCTGGTCTCCACTGCTATCTCCTACGTGATCGGGATCCCGCTTGGTGTCATCCTCTACATCACGGGCGAAGGCGGCATTCGGCAAAACAGGGTCGTGAACCTCATCATCGGCACGATCGTGAACATCTTGCGCTCTGTGCCCTTCCTTATCCTGCTTGTTGCCATCATCCCGTTCACGCGCTTCGTCGTAGGCACCACCATCGGCTCGACCGCGACCATCGTACCCCTCGTGGTAGCTGCCGCTCCCTATGTTGCACGCATGGTCGAGTCCTCGCTCAAAGAGATCGACGGTGGCGTGATCGAAGCCGCACGCGCCATGGGTTCCTCAACATGGCAGATGGTCTGGAAGGTGTTCCTTCCTGAAGCAAAGCCATCGCTCCTTGTTGGCGCCACCATCTCGCTTGCCACCATCCTTGGGTACTCCGCTATGGCGGGCTTCGTTGGCGGTGGTGGCCTCGGCGCGATTGCGGTCAATTATGGGTATTACCGGTACCAATCCGATGTCATGTGGATCACGGTGGCATTGCTGGTTGTTATCGTTCAGATATTCCAAGAAGGCGGATTGAAGCTGGTAAGCAAAGTAGACAAGAGACTTCGATAGAAAGGTACGGAAGCACATGAAGAAGGCAACATTGAAGAAGCTCGTCGCACTTGTTGCGGCAGGTGCGCTCGCAACGCTCGCGCTTGCAGGCTGCGCAGGCAGCAATGCGAACACGGCAAGCTCAGGTGCGCAAAGCAATGATGACAAGACCATCACGGTCGGCGCATCTCCAACTCCTCACGCAGAGATCCTCGCGCAGATAGCTGACAAGCTCTCAGAAGAGGGCTACACCCTCAATGTCGTTGAGTACAACGACTACGTGCTGCCCAACACAGCTCTCGAAGCAGGCGACATCGATGCGAACTACTTCCAGCACATCACCTATCTGAACGACTTCAATGAGGAGAATGGCACGCATCTCGTGAGCGCTGCTGATGTCCACTATGAACCTATCGGACTCTATGCGGGCAAGACCGCTGATCTTGAGACCATCAAGACGAACCTTGGCAATGGCGAAGCAGTCACCATCGCGGTGCCGAACGACACCACCAACGAGGCACGCGCTCTGCTACTGCTCCAGCAAGAGGGCCTGATCGAGCTCAACCCTGATGCTGGCATCACCGCAACGATCCTTGACATCACCAACAAGCCTGAAAACCTGACCATCCAGGAGGTCGAAGCTGCACAGGTCGCACGTACGCTTCCCGATGTTGACGCCGCAGTCATCAACGGAAACTACGCTATCGAGGCTGACTTGGCCGTTGCTGATGCGCTTGCCGTCGAGTCCGCCGAAGGCGAAGCTGCAAAGGCTTATGTGAACGTCCTTGCCGTCAAGGAAGGTACCGAGAATGAGCCGAAGATCCAGGCACTCGTGAAGGCTCTCCAGTCACAAGAGGTCAAGGACTTCATCGATGGTGAGTACAACGGTGCGGTAGTCGCTCTCTTCGAGGTGCAGGAATAAGCGATCCACGCTCGATCGCATGCGGTCAAAGCATTCCGATCGCTGCACCAAACGCTCGCGCTGCAAAGCCCATGCCTTCACAAAGGCGTGGGCTTTCTTCATGACAAAGCAGCAAGTAGCAGCGGCAAAGCCAAAGGACCATTCAGGTGATGCCTACAGAGACAGCTTAGAAGCATGAGGATGGAAGGGCGACAGTGCCCTTCTTCGCTATGAGCGCACCTTCCAAAGAGCGAGCACGAGGACGACAACGGCGAGAGCGCCTGAGAAGCCGAAGGCCAGCTGATATCCCCATGAAATGGCTGCCACTCCCGTTCCCGAACCTATCGTGATCAGAAGCATCATGAGCGCAGTACCGAACGAGGCGCATGCCTGACGCGCGGTCGCGAAGAACGCCGAGCCGTCCATCATGAGACGGAAGTCCATCGTCGAGAGACCCCACGTGATCCAAGGGCCGATCAAGGAGCTGATGCCGATGCCACGGATCGCCTGGATGACCACGACAGTCCAGAATGACGTTTGCCCATCAGCAAAGACCATTGCCACTGCGCCAACTGCAAGGAAGAGCCCTGCGCCAATCGTGACAGGGCGTGCTCCGATCTTATCCACGAGGATACCTGCAAGCGGATTGAACACAACCGCGAAGATCATCGGGGCAAGGAATACATTGCCTGCATCAATGGCGCTCAGCCCCATCACATTCTGCACGAACAGGGGCAGGATCAACGTGATGCCCATGAAGGACGCGAAGAGGCAGCACTGAGCGGTAAGCGCGATGCGATACCGTTCGTCTTTCATGATATCGAGGTCGATGAGCGGGTTCGTGATGCGCTTCTGACGTGCGATGAACAACACAAGGCAAAGAGCACCAAGGACGAATGGCACCCATACGAAGATGCTCACAAGGGGCATGCTCGCTGCATTCGTGAACCCGATGAGCAGCCCTCCAAAGCCGAGCGTCGAGAGGACGAAGGAAGCCAGGTCGAGACGCGACGCCTCTGAAGCGACCTGTTCACGACGAAGCAGGGTGATCGTGAGCATGAACAGCACCACCAAGAGGATGGCTTGTATGACATAGTAGCTACGCCATCCGAGCGTGGTCACCAGCACGCCCCCGATCGGAGGCCCGATATTCGGCGCAAAGCCCATCGCGATCCCCGAGATGCCCATCGCGGTGGCATTCTGACCCTTCGGAAACTTCATCATGGCGATCGTGGCCATCATGGGAAGCGTGATGCCTGTCGCGATCGCCTGGAGGATGCGCCCAACAAGGAGCACCCAGAAATCGCTCGTGACCATATCGACGAGCGAGCCAGCGAAGAAGAAGATGAGCGAGATCTTGATGAGGCCTCGATCGTCGAAGCGCTTCGAGAGGAACGAAACCAAGGGCACGGTGATGCCGATCGCCAACATATACACGCTCGTGAGCCACTGTGCGACATCTTCGCCAACATTGAACTCAACCGAAACGGTCAGGAGCATCGAGTTCATGACCGTCTGCGAAAGCGAGCCGATAGCGCACGTGAAGGTTGTGATCGCGAAGAGGATATAGGTTTGCGCATTGCTGTGCGCGGTCTTGTCTTCCATCAGTTCATATTCCCCATCCGATAGCCCGCAAGGTCGAGTGCGATGAAGCGAAACCCGATCTCGGTGAATCTTCTGATTATATGCGTCCTTACGGGTTCTTGGACAAGCTTTTCGATATCCGCGAGGTCGACCTCAATGCGAGCCACCTCGTCATGAAGGCGCACGCGGCAACCAGCGAAGCCAAGCGAATGGAGGAATCGTTCAGCCGCGTCAACCTTGGTGAGCGACTCAAGGTCAAGGGGTGTTCCTGCGGGAATGCGCGTTGCGAGGCAGGCATTCGCCGCATCTTCGCTTGTCGGAAGGTCGAGCGCTCGGGAAAGCTCGCGGATCATGAGCTTCGAGAAACCTGTTTCCTTCAAGGGGCTCACGATGCCAAGCTCTCGCAATGCTCGCTCTCCAGGGCGAAAGTCGGCCGCATCGTCAGCATTCGTGCCGTCAACGATGATCGCGCCACGCTCCTCTACCGAAGCCTTGATCGCTTCGAAGATCATATGCTTGCACAGGTAGCAGCGCTCAGAGGTGTTCGCGATGATGCTCCCATCCGAGAGCACGTCAACCTCGATCACTTGTTGCGCTATGCCGCGCTCTTTGCAGAATGAAACAGCTTTGTCGAAATCCTCTTGTGGCGAGAACGGTGTGTGCACCGTAATAGCGAAGGCATCATCACCAAATGCTTGGTGCGCCATCTCAAGAAGAAGCGTTGAATCAACACCTCCCGAGAACGCAACAGCAACAGGTCGTGCGGCAATGCCGCCTTGCACCGACCCTTCGACCATCCCTTCGTGCTGGCCCGTCACCTCTCCAAAGGCAAGCTCTCGAAGGAGAGAGACGAGCTCATCATGCTTTTCCTGTACGTTCATGCCAACGATCCCTCGTAAGATGGTCTAGCTTCCTTTTTCGCAATGCCCTGTCTGCATGCGCGCAACGACAGCAGCAATGACACCAGCGATCATCCTATAGTGAGGGAAAGGCTGCGAAAAGTGAAGCATGAATCAAGGTCGCTCTTGAGGTAATGTCCTGAAATGGATGCTTGATGAATTGCCCCACGATGAATGAAAGTCTCGCCGCGTCGTCGCTTCGAGCCAAGGTCTCTCAGCTCCTTTGGCTTACCTCGCTTTCACCATCATGGGGCAATTTTCATACCCGATATATCAAGTATGAATTACAAGAGCTCATCTAAGCTGCTTACGCTCGGCTACTAAGCGAAACATGTGAAGCAACACGATGGCGAAGAGGCACCATGATCCTGCGCGGAGAAGGAAGCGGCTTGAAGCGAAGCTGGGCGAAGCAAGCTCCGCACAGGACGCATGCCGCCCCTGCGAGCTGAATCGACGTCATCACTTCGCCCAGGAAAAGAGCGGAGAATCCGACTGCCGCCACAGGCTCAAGATACCCGAAGACTGCTGCGGACTGTGCGCGCAGGCCCGCCATGCCAGAGAAGTAAAGCAGGCAAGCAACACCTGTGCCCACCAGGCTGATCTGGAGTATGGCAGGGATGCTCATCTGCGTAAGGTCGATCTGGAAGCCGCCTGTAAAGAGCATTGCCACGAGGGCGACCACAAGCGCTGCGCAAAGCTGCAGGACCGTGAACTCAAGCCCGCGGATGGGATCAGCTTTCTTCGTTGCGAACACGAGGACCGCATACAGGATCGCTGTGCTGAGCGCGAGCGCCACGCCAAAAGGGTTCACCGAGCCCGCTACCGCACCGTTCAGGAGCACTACGCCGATGAGCACCACCCCGATGCCAACAACCTTGTTCCACGTGATCTTCTCCTTGAAGAGAAGCGGCGAGAACGCGATCACGATGATCGGGCCCACGTAGTTGAGAAGCGTTGCCATGCCAACGCCGATGTAGTTGAAGGACTCATACAGGATGATCCACTCAGCACCCATCGCAACACCAGAGAGACAGGTGAACGCGAATGCCTTCTTATGCTGCCAGAACGTGAACGTCCGGCGCGAAACGAGGAATACGCCTAAGAGCACGAGAGCTCCGATGAGCACGCGCAGGAAGATGATCTGCGCGCTTGTGGCATCGATATACGACGCTACGATCCCGTTGGAACCGAAGATGATCAAAGCCGCAATGTATTTGAACGTGTGTTGCACCGTCTTCCCCTTCAAGCGTATTCGTTTGTCTGTTTCTATTCCCCGAGACGAAGGAGCCCTTCGCAGGTATGTTGCTCAAAAGCGAGCTTGCTTAGTAAACCACGACAGCAAATAGAATAAAAGCGAATGTTTAGCATGACATACATGACATTTCGTCATGTATGATCTAGAATCACCCTCGACAAAGAAACACAGAGAAGAGTGCTCTGTCCGCAACATCCCACAGAGGTGCAACCATGGAGAATACGATCCAAAAATACGAAGCCTTCATCGAGGCGGTCGAACAAGGGAGCTTCACTAAAGCCGCTGATGCGCTTGCCTATACGCAATCGGGGATCAGCAGGATGATCGGAGAGCTCGAGCGCAGCTGGGGCGTCACCCTTCTCAAGCGGGGGCGCGGAGGAGTCGAACTCACCCCCGAAGGAGCTCTCCTTCTCCCCTATGTTCGCGAGATCTGCTCACGGCAACGCAACCTTCAGATGGAGATCGATAGCATCGCAGGGCTTCAAGCAGGCATCATCCGCATCGGGACGATCGCCAGCGTAGCAGCTCAGTGGCTTCCAAGCATGATCAAGGCATTCAAGGCCGACTATCCTGGCATCGACTATCAGCTTCTCATTGGAGACTACACAGAGATCGATCACTGGATCGAGGAAGGTCGTGTTGACTGCGGATTCACGATGCGCTCAACGCACGCAGCATACGAGTTCAAGAAGGTCGGCTCCGACCGCATGTTCGCCGTGTTGCCTCCCACCCATCCTCTTGCAAAACGCAAGAAGTTCCCCATTGCATCGCTTGAAGGCGAGCCCTTCCTCATGCCTGAGATGGGAACCGACACCTACATCTACGACCTCTTGCGCGATGCGGGCGTTCGGCCCGACATCATCCTCTCAACCCCGGACGACTATGTGATCCTCTCCATGGTGGAAAGCGGGCTGGGGTTAAGCCTCATGCCCGAGCTGATCCTTGAGCGTAACCCCTATAACACGATCTCGCGCCCGCTGGACATCCCAGCACGACGCGAGATCGGGATCGCATATAAAGGTGGTGCAGAAACGCCCCCTGTTGTGAAGGCGTTCCTTGCCTATGTTAGACAACCGTAGGAGCGCACCTAGTCAACGATGGTGATCGACTTGATCTTCGCCTGATTCGCCTCAGAGGAGATGGTGCCCATCGAAGGGTCATCAACATTGGCCATGTAGTCGCTGACGATCTTGCTCACCGTATCCATGCCCGCTGCATCGACCATGCCGAATGCGGCGTAAGAGCCATCAAGACTCTGGCCCACATATTCGTTCGGCCCAAGCGTGATGAAGAACGTGCTCGTTGCAGAATTCGGGTCGCTCGTGCGTGCCATGGCGATAGTGCCATACTCGAACTGATCTGCCAGCTCATTGTCATAGCCATTACCAGAGAACTCGCCCACGATCGGCGTCAGGGACGGATCGTTGCCCGCAGCATTGTTGCCAAGCGTGCCTCCCTGGAGGCAGAAGTTGTCGACCATGCGATAGAAGGTCTTGCCATCATAGTAGCCATCCTTCGCCAGATCGACGAAGTTGGTGACGGTGATGGGAGCAGAATCAGCGTCCAGCTCGACGTTGATGGGGTCGTAGCCCTCGACTTCGATGACCGCATGATGCGTCCCGCTCATAAGGTCCTGCGACACCGCAGCCTTAGACGATGCGGAAGAAGCACTCGATGATGAGCTCGACGTCGAATTCGCAGGTGCAGAGCATCCTGCCATGAACGCCAGAGTGAGCGCCAAAGCAGCCACTGCTGCAACGATCGCCAGCTTGCGAAGACTGCGCTCGGCTGAACGGGTTTCCTTCATTGGTCCTCCTCAAGTATTGCAATACCATCCCTGTAGATTATGCGTAATCTTATAAGGATAAAGAGTACGTGAAAACCAGCTGTTGAATTGCACTATCATTCAAACTGCACGAATTTATCAGATTTAAGGTTGGCGAAGATGATCTTTTTCAAGACAGACTGCTTCGAAGATGCAAGGATGATTCGCGAGCGTGTGTTCATGGATGAGCAAGGCTTCGAGAATGAGTTCGAAGCGCTCGATGAGGATCCCACATGCGTGCACGTGACCGCGTATGAGGACGGAGCGTGCATCGGCTGTGCTCGTATGTTCCCTGCAGATGCCGATGGTCAGGTCTTTGAGCTTGCGCTTGATGAGGGTGAGGCTGCCGACGATGCCGATGCCCCCATACGTTGGATCTTCGGACGGCTGGCTGTCTTGCCTGAGGCGCGCAAGGGCGGCATCGGATCGGCGATACTCGAGGAATGCGAACGAGTGGCGAAGGAGCGCGGTGTCGATGAGATGCACCTGCATGCGCAATGCGCCGTCACGCCCTTCTACGCGAAAGCAGGATATGAGCCATACGGTCCTATCGAGCTTGACGAAGGCGTCGAGCATCAATGGATGCGAAAGACCCTCTAACGGGAGTTTGCGGACGGAGCATGACAGGGAGAGTGACAGGGGACATTAGCATGACAGGGGTATGACAGGGGACGGTTCAAATGTCATCTTTTCCATTGAAAAACATGACATTTGAACCGTCCCCTGTCATACAGTCCTCTGCGCGCACTTCCCCGTTCGCACGTCCGCATCCCACGCTCCAAGGCTCTATCGACGGGCAAGGCGCCTTTCGGCGAAATCGAATGCTTCGTACAGGATGACTCCCATGATGGCGAACGCCACGATGCCCGCGAACATCTGCGTGTACTCAAGGAGCGACCATGCGTGCATGATGTAGTACCCAAGCCCTGTCGAGCCTGCCATGGATTCCGCGATGAAGAGGATCGCCACGGCAGTTCCTGTGGTGATGCGCAGCGCTGTGAACAGGTCTGGCAGCGTTGCGGGCACCGTCACATGCACGAACATCTGAAGCCGATTCGCGCCAAGCGAGCGCATGGCCTCGATGGTGGACGGGGGGATCGCGTGCGCAGCATCGCGCATCGTCACGAGCATCTGGAAGAAGACCGCAATGGCGATGAGTATCACCTTCGCCTCTCCCCCAATGCCGAACAAGACGAAGAGCACGGGCAAGATCACGATCTTCGGAAGCGGATAGAGAACATAGACCACAGGTCCGAGGACTGCATCGGCGCGCGTGCTCCGACCCAGCATGAGACCAAGCGGCGCACCAAGGATGGTACCGATGGCCATCGCCTCGATGATACGCAGAAACGAGATGCCAAGCTGCGGCACGATCGCATCCCAATTGTCAACGACATCGGGCAGCGTATCGAGCGGGGTGGGCAGCGCTGGCGAGTTCGCAAGCAGGGCAAGCAGCCACCAGAGCAAGAGCACGATGATAGTGCCCCACACGTATCCGAGCGCCCTATGCATGCCGCACCTCGCTCGCAGGGTCATCGGCATCCTCGCGAAGGAGCTCGCGAAGATACTCTACTTGAGAGAAGAACGCCTCGGTGCTTCGGAAGCCAGCGCTTGCGCAAAGCGGGTTCTCGATGATGTCGACAATGTGGCCGGGCCGCGGCGAGAAGACGATGATGCGCTGACCGAGGAAGACCGCCTCTTCGATCGAATGGGTGACGATGATCTGCGCGTAGCCTTGGCTTTGCCAAAGCGCGAGCAAGCGCTCTTGCATGCGCTCGCGCAAGAGCGCATCAAGCGCTGAGAGCGGCTCGTCCATGAGCAGGAGCTTCGTATCGACAGCAAGCGCGCGAGCGATCGCAAGGCGCTGCTTCATGCCCCCTGAGAGCTGGCTCGGGTAGGCGCGCGCCATGTCGGACAGCTCGACAAGCTCGAGCATCTTCTCGACACGCTCTCTGCGCTCGTCGCGTGCGTATCCGCGAATCTGAAGCGCTATCCCTACATTCTTCGCGCACGTGCGCCAAGGCAAAAGGCCAAAGTCCTGCAGGATGAGCGCGATGTCACGTGCAGGCCGGTCGACGGTCTCCCCCTTGAGCGTGACGGTGCCTGATGTCGCAGGCACAAGCCCTTGGATGATCTTGAGCAAACTCGACTTCCCGCAGCCCGAGGGCCCGATGATCGCAACGGACTCACCTTCGCCTACTGAGAAGGAGACATCGTCGAGCGCATGCGTCTGCCCCTCCTTTACGGAGTAATCCAGGCAGATGTTATTCACCTCAAGGAAAGACATGGCGTGCTATGAGATGAGCGCGCCTGACTCAGGATCGTACGTGATCCCTTCTGCGCCGTAGCCCTTCTTGGCCATCCAGGTAAGCTGCGGTGTCACGAACGCAGCATCGGGATGCGCCAGCTCGCCCGACTCGGCAAGCGCCAACGGATAGGTCGCGATGACGTACGCATCCTTCACCTGGGAGTTCAGGCTTGCATGCTCAGAGAGAACCTCAAGGGCCAGCGCGGGGTCAGCGGCGATGAGCGCCACTGCTTGGTCCCATACGGATGCGATCTTGAGGATCTCTTGCTCGTGGTCACGGGCGAACGCTTCGCGAGCCACCATGACCGATTGGGAGATGTTCGCGCCTTGCGTATCGTCGGCGATCACTTTCATGCCCTGCACCTCACCAAGCGTCAGAAGCGAATTCGGAAGCGCCGCGGCAGCAAGGTTCCCGCTTGCCACCAGGCTGAAACGCTCAGGCAAGCTTGCGACCTCCGTTGTCTTGATGGCATCAGGGGCTATCGCCTCTTCTTCGATAAGCTTGTCGAAGACGTATTCGGGAACGGTGTTGGCCGCGGCCCCCACGACCACGTCTTCATCGGGGTGTTCTGCTGCATAGGCAGCCATCTCAGAGAGCGTATCGAACGGGGCATCCGCTGCGGCAAGGATGCCGAAGCGGCCCTGGTCGGGCTCGGTCCCAAGCGTGACCCATTCGAGCGTGACAGGCGCACCCGATTCGGTCAGCTTCACCGCGCGCATGATGTCGGTCATGGCAAGGTCGACCTCCCCTGCCGTGATGGCCGCGCTGAGTGCTGGAGCAGAATCGAAGCTCTCGACCTTGACCTCGAAGCCAAGGTCGGCGAAGAGCCCTTCTTGCTCTGCCACCCAGATCGGCAGGATGTCCTCCGTGGGCATCGTGCCGATGCGCACCACCTGCATATCACCGCTCCCCTCGCTGCTTGCTTGCTGCGAGCCATTGGTGCTTGCTCCCCCATTCGCGCATCCCGCACAAAGGAGTGCCGCAAGCAGAGCGAACGCAAACGCAAACACGATAGCTATGAGGCTCAAGCTTGCTTGCCTTGGGCTGACTCTTCTGATCTTCGATTGCATGGTCGTTTCTTTCCTTATTCGTCTCTGTTGCTGGCTTCGTTCTTCTTATATGTGTCGGAGGCGTCCGCGATCCCTTCCGCTACAGACTGCGAAGCAAGGTCAGCCTCGCCTTCGCTATGCTCTGCATCGAACGGCTCGATATGGATCAGCGTCTCACACACATTGGGAAATGCCTGCTTGATGTTCGCCTCCACCTTGTCGCACAGATGATCCGCTTCGAGCACCGTCATAGCGGGATCGACCAGAAGGTGAAGGTCGCAGTAGACCTCAGATTCGGTTCCCCGCGTGCGAATGCGATGGACTTCGCGAACACCAGGTTCAGCATACGCAATGCGCGCGAGCTCGTCCGCATCGATGCGCGAGTGATCCGCCAGCGTCCTGAGTGCTCGACGGAAGACGCTCACGCCAGAGAGCACGATGAAGAACGTGACCACGAGCGCCATGATCGGGTCGGCAATGGGATACCCCGCAGCCACGAAGACGAGCCCCGCGATAACGCCGATGGATACGATGGAGTCGGAAAGCGTATGGGCGGAATCGGCTAGAAGGATGTCGCTTGAGAGCTGCTTGCCCGCCTTGCGCTCGAAATGCGAGACCGCAAGGTTCACAACGAGCGTGATAGCCATGACGATGAACGAGATCGGCGTGACCGCAGCCGTGTAGTGCCCGCTCACCAGGCGCTCGACCGCACTCGAACCCACCTCGAAGGCGGCCACGAACAGCATGATGCCGATGATGGCCGAGCCGTACGTCTCGAATTTGGAGTGACCGTACGGGTGGCTCGTGTCGGCAGGACGCGCTGCCAGCGTGATCCCGATGATGCCCACGATGTTGCCCACCGTATCGAAGGCCGAGTGGATGCCATCGGCCTGCATGGCAGCGGAGTTCGAGATGAGGCCGTAGACGAACTTCGCCGCTGCAACGAGCAGGTTCAAGACGAGCACGATCCAGAGGACGCGCTCGATCTTGCGTGTGCGATCGATATGTTCGGTCAGATGCTTGGAATCCATAATCGAATCATGATACATGCGTATAATTCAATTAACAATCGCGAAAGGAACGATCATGGCGAAAAGCCCCACCTCTGGCAATACCTCAAGCACGGCCGCAGAACACGCGGATGCCTCTTTCGAGTCGGCACGCGCGCTGACGCAGCGCGCTACCCCTGATCAGATGGTCATCGTGCTTGACTTCGGCGCGCAATACGGGCAGCTGATCGCTCGGCGCGTGCGCGACCTGCATGTGTACTCAGAGGTGGTGCCGTGCGACATAAGCGCTCGTGAAGTGCGTGCGCTGGCGCCTGCGGCGATCATCCTCTCGGGTGGTCCTGCAAGCGTGTATGCGGAGGATGCGCCCAAGATCGACCCTGAGATATTCGAGCTGAGCATTCCCGTGCTCGGCTTCTGCTATGGCCAGCAGATCATGGCCGTCATGCTTGGTGGCGAGGTTGCGCATACGGAAGCGGGCGAATATGGCCCAGCAGAGCTCACGCGTCTGGATGGCAAATGCGGCTTGCTTGCCAAGGATGGGCTTGAGACGCCTGAGCATGGAGCCGCCTTCGCCGAGATATTCGGGCAGAGCTCGATCGGCGACGGGACCGTCATGCTGCGCGGGCTTGACCTTGGTGGTGGCGCTGCTGGAGGCGATGGTGATGCCAGCGAAAGCGATGCGGATATCGCGGCGAAGGGCGGCACACCCACCTCAGCACTTTTCGGGAGCACGCCCTGCAGGCAGACGGTCTGGATGAGCCATCGTGATGCGGTAAGCCGCGTTCCCGAAGGGTTCGTTGTGACCTCTGAGACCGATGTGTGCCCCGTGGCGTCGATGGAGTGCGCCGAACGGAAGCTCTATGCGACGCAGTTTCATCCTGAGGTGAGGCATACGCCCTACGGGCAGGAGCTGCTTGCGAACTTCCTGTTCGATATCTGCGGCCTTGAGGCTACGTGGACGATGGATTCCATCATCGAGGATGCGGTTACGGACATTCGCGAGCAGGTTGGCGATGAGCGCGTCATCCTCGGGCTGTCAGGCGGCGTGGATTCGAGCGTGGTCGCGGCACTCTGCGCGCGTGCCATTGGGGATAAGGTGACGTGCGTGTTCGTGAACACGGGGCTGCTTCGCAAGAACGAGCCTGAAGAGGTCGAGGAGGTGTTCGCGAAGCAGTTCGATGTGGACTTCGTGCATGTGCATGCCGAGGAGCGCTATGCGGCGCTGCTGGCAGGTGTGACGGATCCTGAGACCAAGCGGCGCATCATCGGCGAGCAGTTCTGGAAGGAGTTCTTCGCCGTTGCTGAGGAGCGTGCGGAAGATGGTCGACCTGTGAAGTTCTTGGCGCAAGGGACGATCTATCCGGACATCATCGAGAGCGGGGCGCGCAAGACAGGCGGGAAGGCCTCGACCATCAAGAGCCATCATAACCTGATCCCCTTCCCCGAGGGTGTGAGCTTCGAGCTGATCGAGCCGCTAGATCATTTCTTCAAGGATGAGGTGCGGGCGTTGGGCACGGCGCTAGGACTGCCCGATCATATCGTGCACAGGCAGCCGTTCCCGGGGCCTGGTTTGGCGATCCGCATCATCGGGGAGGTCACGCCTGAGAAGCTGGCGATCCTGAAGGATGCTGATGCGATCGTGCGCGAGGAGCTGGATGCATATAACGCGGAGTTAGTGAGGAGAGCGCTTGGCGGAGCAGAGGCTGCCGACGATACTGGCATGGGCGCGCGTCCCCGCCCTCATGTTACTGACGTCGAGATTGAGTGCGCGGAGCCTGGTGGTCCTGCAGTCGAGCGATCTGTGTGGCAGTACTTCGCCGTGTTGCCTGATGTACGTAGCGTTGGCGTGATGGGTGACGAGCGGACGTATCAGAGGCCGATCATCCTACGTGCAGTGGAGTCAAGCGACGCGATGACAGCCGACTGGGCAAAGCTGCCATATGAGGTCCTCTCGCGGGTGAGCTCACGTATTGTCGCAGAAGTGCCTGGGGTGAATCGTGTGGTGTACGACATCACAAGCAAGCCCCCTGCCACGATCGAGTGGGAGTAGGGCGCAAGTGGCTTACACGGAAGCATTCGCCCAGTTCAAGGGTTTGCGCGTCCGCGAAACGAGCTCGAAAAGCGTCATCACAGCGTCATCACGTGGGTCCGAAATCCACAACTCGTAACAGGGTTTTGAGCATCATCGATCGGTACCCCGTATCGGTCTTTCGGATGAATATATCAGCTAAAAGCGAATCGAATGGGCATCCCTTCTCTTCTAGGTTGATCGGATCAATCCGATGGTATTCGAAAGAAGGGATGCCCGTATTCGCGGGCGTCGAGTTAAGGCTCGCTTAGATCCGCTAAGGTCATTCTTCGCAGAGATTCCACAAGAGAGGCCGCGAGGCATATGAAACAGGCCGTCAGTCGCGACTAAGGTCGATGATCCTCTCAACCGCATCGAACTCCTCTTCGCCGTATCTCGCGAACGCCGCCACGAGGCCGGCGAGCCACCTGATCTCATCGAGCAAGGCGTCGCTCAGCTCGCTTGCGCTCGCGAGAGCTTCTAGCCTCTTTGCTATCCGCTCGGATTTCTCGCGTAGGTTCTTCACCACCCGGCTGCTCGGCACTATGACCACCTCGCGTTCCAGGGCGCGCGTGAGCAGGTAGTCCTGCTTCGTGAGGCCGCTCGTTCTCACCATCTCATCGATCTCTGCGGCTTGCCCCGGTGTTACCCAGAACGCTATCGTCTTACTGCGCTTGCGCGCCTCCCTCGGACAGCTCATCGCATGCCTCCCTCTATTTCGAGAGCCTTCGCCATGTCATGCTGGCGCGCCGGGAAGAGGTGCGCGTAAGTGAACGTGACGGAGATTGAGGAGTGTCCTATCTTCTCCGCTATCGCAGGGGTGGGAAAACCGAGATCGATGAGAAGCGACACGTGGCTGTGACGCAAGTCGTGAACGCGGATCTGGGGAAGCCCCGCCGTTTCGGCCCCCTCTTTCAGATGCCGTCTCATCTTGTGGCGCATGAACGGGAATATGCGCTCGTCGAGAGCCGTCCCCTTCGCGTACATGAGCGAGCTCAGCTCCTCTTCGAGGAAAGGCGGCATCTGCACGACGCGGCGCGACGTGCTCGTCTTCGGGGTGCTCACCACATAGAAGCCTTTGACCTTGGATATAGCCTTCCTCACCATGATGACGCCTCGGTTGAAGTCGATGTCGTCTCCTGTGAGAGCGAGCATCTCGCCTGAGCGAAGCCCACACCAGTAGAGGACTTCGAAGGCGCAATGCAGCTCAGGATCGTCTTCCACCTGATCAGAGAAGCTCAGGTACTCCTCCTTCGTTCAGAACCTCATCTCGCCCGCCCGTTTCTTGCCCATCTTGCGAAGCCCTTTCATTGGATTGCGGGCAAGCCGGTAATGATTCGCAGCATGGTTAAGGATCGCGTCGAGCTGGTTGTTGAGCGAGCGGAGGTGCGTTTGCGCATACGGTGTGCCGTCCTTCTTCCGCGCCGCGCGCATCAGGTCCTGCCAAAGCAGGATATCGGGCGCTGCGAGCTCCTCAATCAGGGTGTCACCGAGGTACGGCTCGATCCTCTTTCGAAACAGAGCCTCCTTCCTGCACCCAGGTGCTCGCTGCCACGGTCGGCTTGATGTCGCGCTCGTATGCCTCGAAGAAACGCGATAAGATGATGGATCTCAAGTATGGCAAGTCTTTCAGGTCCTCCTCCCATCTCTTCGCCTCTTCTTCTGACTTGAAGCCACGCTTCGTGGTGCGTCTGACAACGCCGTTTATGTCCTTGAACCTGCAGGACACCCACCAGCAGTCAGTCGACCGATCTTTGTAGACGCTCATTTCTGTCTCCTTTCACTAGATGAGCTTGCAACGAGAATGCAATCACTCGAAAGGAGGGAGCGCCACTTTCATCGGGTTACGCAAGACCTGATGGCAGCCGAAT
Source organism: uncultured Eggerthellaceae bacterium (assembly GCA_910588985.1). Lineage (GTDB taxonomy): Bacteria > Actinomycetota > Coriobacteriia > Coriobacteriales > Eggerthellaceae > MGBC163016. The sequence continues at coordinate 35,970 of CAJURO010000015.1, forward strand.
CAACTTGAGATCATTTGGGAAACAAATGATTTTCGAGTAAAAATGCCAGGTCAAACCCACTGCGCCAATTTGACGCAGTGCAGTATAGTTGGCACGCAAGAGCTATCGGCAGCCAGGGCTCATATGCTTTTCGCAATTGCGCCCTGCTGTCGCGTATGTTACAAAATCATTGGAGGCTGTTACGCTTCTACCAAGTGGCCGGGAGCTATCTCCTGGCTTCTTCCAAGTGCCGGGGACGTTTCCCCCGGCTTTTCTTTGCTATTGGAATTGTCAAAACAATACTGAAAATGGTATAGTTCTGCCATGACTTACTATGATCAGATATACGAGTTGGCGGTGGACAACCACTATCTCATCAGCACGCAAGACGCTGCCGATGCGGGGATTCCACCGGTGGAGCTCCCCAAACTGGCGCAGAGGGGGAAACTAGAGAACATCTCACGCGGCCTTTACCGGCTCACGAGGCGAGTGCCGCATGAGAACGACGCTTATGCGACGGCGATTGCGCGGGTCGGAAGGGGCGCGTACCTCTTCGGGGAGAGTGTGATCGCTATGCTTGGGCTTGCGCCTACGAATCCGACCTACATCTGCGTCGCTACGCCGAATCGTACGAGGAGGCGTCTGCCGCCCTCCATTCGTCTCAAGAAGCATGATGAGGGCGATGCTCCCACCGTGTACGACGGCATCCCATCCCAAAGCGCCGCGAATGCGATACGTAGCGCGAGGGAGACTATGATGGACGACCGTTTGCAGGAGGCCGCAAAAAGGGCGCGCGAAGAGGGTTATATCAGCAAGATCGAGTACGCGTCCATCAAAGAAGAGATGGGGTGGACATGAGCAAGCCCAACAGCAAGAGAAACCTCGACATGGCTATTCGTCGCATGGGCGAGAATGATGAGGATTATCTCCGGAACCGCACCGTGATAGCGAACGCGGTGATTAGCCAGATACTTCCGAATGCCGTGATAAAAGGGGGCTCGTCGCTTAAGATTCGCTTCGGCGACGCATCGACTCGTGCCACGACCGATTTGGACGTAGCCCGATCGGTCGGGAGCAGTGAGTTCGCCGAGGGCTTCAAGAAGAACCTCGCAGAAGGATGGGAGGGGTTCACGGGCAGGCTCGTCGAGCGTCCGAAGGCGAGGCCGAAAAGCGTGCCGGAGCGCTATGTAATGCAGCCCTACGAGGTCAAGCTCTCCTACCTGGGAAGCCCTTGGTGCACCGTCATCTTCGAGGTGGGACACGATGAGATCGGTGACGCCGACGAGGCAGAGTACGTTCTTCCGCGCGATGCGTCCGACATGCTCGGGGCGATGGGCTTTCCTGAACTCGATCCCGTCGCTCTCATGCCACTCCACTACCAGATAGCCCAGAAGCTCCATGGCGCAAGCGAGCCTGTTAGCCAACGGGCGCACGATCTAGTGGACCTCCAAGTGATGACCCGCAACGAGTGCGTGGACATGCAGCTAGTAAGGGAGACTTGTGAGAGGCTGTATGCTTATAGGCGCATGCAGCCGTGGACTACCCCCATCGTCGCCAATGAGGGATGGGACGCCATCTACGCCGAGGCAGCGGCAGGGCTGGATGTTCTGCAAGATGTGTCTGATGCGGTCGAGTGGGCCAACCAGTTCGTAGACCAGATAGCAGGATAGTACGGTTTTCTGAAGAAACGCCAGTTCGGACTTGCGTGGACAAATTATCCACGCATTTTTTGCAGTTGTTCGAGGTGCTGGCAGAAGTCGTCTTTGGCTAAAACAATAGGGAATTCCTAAAGTTATTGACAATCTGATTGGATAACCTAATCTTGTTATTGGCCCCTCATCATTCCTCGAAGTTGTCTTCTGCTGTGGTTGAAAATGCCTACGAATTGCGATGTAGGGAAAATGTGCCCTTTGTTCCGGGTGTGCGGTTTGTGAAGTAGTGACCATTCATATTATTTGCAGTGCATCTTACATGGCTGAATCCCAGGTGTTCTCTTTCCCACGTGGCATCTACGACCGACTTGCTCCCAGCCTCATTACCATAGGAGTATTCCAACAGACAGCTTTTTGTTTTGGGATTACACTCCCGAATGCCGACAATCGCGCTGCGAGAAGAAGACGATGGATAATGTGAGACACACTGCATCCTTGAGAAAGTTTGTGTGACGACAAGCATCATCGAACAGCATGTATTGACGTCTGAGTCGTCTTTAAAGCTAGAAATAAGTTCGCCCTCCCATTCGCCGTTCAGATCTGGAATGCCATGAATCGCGATAAAAGGGGGTTTGCGCCAAAGCCACCTATCGAATACTGTCCAGAGGATCCCAAAAAGCGTAAACGTTCCTATTCCTCCAAAGGATACGAGCCCTACTGCACTCATAGCATCAATAATCTCGTGATCGAACACTCCTTCGACGGCGCTTTTCAAAAACGGAAGAAATATGAGATTAAGCACTATTGCTAGCACCATTGAGGCCGCCGCTACAGCGACAAATGCCTTTTTGCGTACATCATCGTCGTCAATCGAGTATGGCGTCAATCCAGTCATGAAGATATCCCTTCTTCTGGCGATATTATTCCCTGAGTATCGATCATGCCGATAAACGTATTATCAGAGCTTCCAAATATGAGTAAAAATATGTGTTCAAAAGGATGGGGGCCGCATTTCGCCAAGTATCTTGCTGCGCGTTCATCCATTCTGGAAGGATGGGGATATGGCTCGTTGTGAGTATGCCATTCTCCGAGATAGTTTTCTTTCCCGCGCGCGCGTGCCCATGATGCGCGAATCTTATTATTGGCCGCTACTTTTGATCGCACAAATGCTGAATGATGTCGCTTGTCGCTTGGTGAGGGAAAAGTGATATCTGTCACTTCGTAAGTTTTTCCGTCCGTGGACCGAGTTCCAATCAGGACCCCGCCAGATTCTTTGTCCATTCCGTTCATTTTGGCGTAGCGCCTAAGTTTCGATATGATCTTTGCGCTAATCCGAAGCTCGACGCCGCCTTCAAAGATGACGTTCATGTTCAATCGATTCTTTCGACTCGATAGGAGTAGTCGTTCATTTTGCTGTAGCTTGATGCAATTTCTGCACCTATGTTTTTTGCCTCTGACAGGTTTCCGGCCCAAACGAAGTGATAGTTTCGACGGCTCTTCATCGTTGCTCCGCCTTCCCATATTCTTATAAAATCCTGGAGAAAGTTCTGTATATCTAGGCCGGAGTAGGGCATATAGGTTGATTGACAGCCTGCTTCCCGCTTTAGAAATTTTTTTGAATTTGAGATTGCGGGATTTGCGAAAGATAGATTCATGTCAAATAGATCCGCAAATACATCTTGCGGCTTGTTGATTACGATGGCGTGTCCGAAGAGGGCAAACGGCTCGACCCACATTATAATGAGGGGGCAAGTAAGACCCCAGCGGCAAAGTGTGTGCACGCAATGATGCTCGAGTGGTCCATCGGCGGCGGTGACAAATAGTGCTTGACAGTTATCAAACTTTTCAGGGAACTCCTCTATTATTTTGTTCGCGTCATCTGTTATGGAAATGCATCGGACGTTTGGATTGGCTTCCTCGAGGAGCCTTTTCATTCCCTGCGATTTGCTTTTCCCAATCCAATCGAACCCGCAGGCATGCCGAGCTATATTTTCAATACCAAGTGTCTCGTTGTCGATGAGCAGGAAGTTGCTTGCTCCGGCATCTGCAAGCGCTTTAGCGAGATTGCTGCCCAGTGATCCACAGCCTATAATCCCAAAGCATCCGCGTAGGATCTGACCATTTCCTCCTCTAGAGAAAAGCCTTTCTTGTGAGATGTCATTCAGATCGTACTTCTTAACCTTTTTCTTGCCGTATGAGGAATTCTCTAGCGCGCGTTGGTGACGTTTCGGGAGAGGTCTGAAACCACCGTAGTCCGGGGTGGTGTCCTGTTGAAAGCATACAATGCATGTTCCATTTTTGGTGGGGACGCTAAGGATGATGAAAACTGACTTCTTTTTGCTCCTACAGAGAAAAGAGCGGTATACATTTTGAATTTGTTTTCCTGATCTCTTTATCTCCTCGTCCCAATCTCTGTAGGTGGCAGGAAGAGGAAAAGAAAGTGGACAAGATAGTGAAAGGAATAGACATGGAGCAGCTTTTGTAGTGTGGTTGTGATGTCTTCCAAGATGCTTTGCGAAATCAATGGCCGTATGCTCGCTTGCTGCAAAGCACGGTACGGATTTTCTTCCCATTTTAGCGTATGCCCTGTACACAATCCCGGTATGTTTTGGAAGAGCATCGCATATATATCCAGTGTGAGTGCTGTCGATCGACCAATATGAATTCAGCTCATCAGCGTAATCATCACGATTTTCACCCGTAATTCCACCGTTTAGGACGGTTATGGTTCTTTCTAGGATTTCGCTAATGCACTTTTCTGGTTGGGCTGGATTGGGCTGACATAACGTGGCATCTGAAGCGCATATCGTTCCGGATGGACCAACATGGGGTAATCCTTTTAGGTTAGGGTAACAATTCAAATCGACGGAGAATTCAGGGAGCTTGTAGAAGGTATCGACGGCGATATCGAGCGATAGCTCCACCTTAGACCCATCGTCTAAGGTGGAGCTTACGATGAGGGTGTCATTCTCGATCTTGGGATTTGTTTTGCTTGTAGTGCAAAGCTCGACGAGCAGTCTTCTATCCAAACCTTTCATCTCGATTCAGAATGCCAGGTGCAGATGTGCTCGCAATTGAAGCTTTTGTTGAAGACACATCAGATGATTCCGGGAAGGCTTCACCAAATTCTTTACGAAGGATGGTCGACGCTTCTTGAAGATTGTCGACGCTATGCGCTTTATCCAAAGAGGACAGAAGATCCTCGAAAGATGAGATAATGTCTTCGGCCTGTGGTTGAGAATACCTCTCGAAGAGATTGTCATAAGGGGCAAGTGGCTTTTTACATTCGAAAGAGTTTCTTAGCGAATCGCAGATATTGTCAACAGTGTATCTGAGAGCATCGTCATCGCGATTAGGGGCACCTTCGAAGTTCTCTGCTACGAGAATCGTTATAGCGATACCCTTTAAGTCGACTGCTTTGTAATCCTTCCATCTCTTCAGGTATTTGATAATCCTTTTGAGCTGTCCATCTTCGGGATTCTTTTCGTTTATCCAGTCTTTGAACTCTTTCGCGTCATTTATTTCCCAGCCCGTACTTTTGCGAGCAAGGTATGCGTGTCCATCTTTCATAATATAAATCGGCATATCCACGTGATAGCCATGAACATAGGAGACGCGAACGCATGCGTCTTTGTCAATGGGGTCTTTTTTCGTGCGCCCTTCTGTGGCGTCTTTAATCCAGCCGTGAACCGTACTGCAAGTAGGCCAGTCGTCTTCTTCGGTGTCTTCGTATTCGCATAGATATATGCCATCGTCGATATCGTATTCTTCGTCGTCAGGAGGCGCAATGGTAGTCTTCATGGGGAACGAGCCTTGCATATAGAACTTGACGCTACCTTTGTCATGGTCTGACATCCAATTGCGAATAGCATCCCTGTTTGCATCCCGGCTCGTTCTTACCTCATTCTCTTGAGATGGGCTCAATTTGAGCTTATCTTTGAATTCGATAAAAGAATCATGCATTAACGCCATGGAACCTTACCTCTCAAATACATCAAGAACATTTGTCTCATTTTAGCACTCTAGAAGCGAGAGTGCTAGATAGAATTCGAAATACGAGATTAGGGCTATGCGGCAAGATGGGCATTCCGTGTCAGGGGATTTCCTCTACGAGGCCATCTTCGTTCCCTCCGTTTTCAAAGGATTGGTTCCTCGCTCGATCAGCTACGATGACCCTCTTTGCTAGGCGGCGTTCGAGGGCTTAGGGTCGAGAGAAGACGATATCGCCCACGCCGCAATGATTAGCGACAACCAGATCGGAGCATGCTGGGTGCGCACGACCAACGAGGACGGAGATATCGATGATAGCGCACACTTTTTCTCCATCTCGCTGTGCAAGCCGCATCATGAAAACGGAGTCGGGACGGCACAGATGCCGGCTATGTTGGAAGAGCTCGGAAGTCAGAGATTCGAAAGGAAGTCGCTTTCGGTGCAGAAAGAGAATCCAGCCGTGAGACTCTACAAACGCCTTGGGTTTGAGATTATCGGTGATGGGACCGATGAGTCTGAGTGGCTAATGTTGAAAGACCTATCGAAATATCGCTAATGAGTCGTCGCAGCTGGCTTACTCGTGATGGACGATATCCACTTTATGAAATCTTCCCAGTTCAGAGCAACGGGGTCAATTCGACCCCGTAAGTTTTGGCTATCGAGAAAGGCGTTTAGCCGGAATTTATTGCCATCTTAAAACACGTGTACTCATTTTGAACTCATTTTGCACTCAGCGTTTTGCGTTTCCGCAGGTAGGCGATTTATTCCATGGGGCGATATTTATTAGGGATTTATTCCAGCGGAATAAATTTTCGAAGCCTGCGTTCTGAAATGCACTCACTTTTTCCGCTGACATAAAGAAACCCCAGCTTGTGGGGTTGTTTCGGCGCAATCATTTTTATTCCATCGTGAACGGGTTAACTCGCAAAATCCGAGTGAGTTCATATCGATACTGTTATGAGAAGTGGCTAGTTGGATTGTGGCCTATCAGGTGGAAATAGCATTGCCCCACATACAAAATAATAGCCTTTCGACCATAGGGTGGGAATAGGATTCCGCACTCTCCTTTTCAATAGATCTATCGGGCGCTTCTTTCGAGGGAGCACTTGGCTTGCTATCCGCTTGCTGGATGTTGAAACAAAATCGAACCTGCATCCGCCAATCGCTTTATCACTCAGATAGGCCGATATATCACAATATTCTGACAGCATAAGATCGCTTGCTCAAAGTAGTACAGACCGGGGGATGCGGACACTTTTCCGTGCCGCTAGGCTGCAAGCCCGAGGCTTCTTCGA
>CAJURO010000016.1:0-8498 GCA_910588985.1 uncultured Eggerthellaceae bacterium
TGCCAATGGTGATCGGCACGAAGATGAAATGGTAGCTCGCGGTGAACGCAAACTGGATGCGCGAGAGCAAGACCTGATCCGCAAGACCTTCCATATCCCCCTCCTTTGAAATCGTACGATCAAGGTGGCAGATGTCCGCATCAAGCCCCACAATGCAAGGTGCGGATACCTTAAAGAGAATGGTACCCCTTTTTATGGCTCTGAACGCGAATTCGCATGGAGAAACGGACAAGAATGGCTACAATTCTCCTATGAAGAAAAGCGGACGCGAACATAACAACTCCTTCCAGCTTGGCGCATCCTCGATAGGACTGGTGTTCCTCTCCATCGTGAGCTTCGTCTTGTTCGTGATGATCGTGATATTCCTTACCAGAGCCTTCGCCTCCTTAGCGGGTCTTGCCTCCTAGATCATGTGGCAGAGATTCACTCTTTACGACGCACGCGTGATCGGACACTATCTCGGTGTCCTTCTCCTGTTCAGCGCCGCTGTCATGGCGGTGCCCCTGCTTACGGCGATCCTCTTTGGCGAATGGGAGCCTGCGACTCGCTACCTCTTCTCCATCGGCATCACGGTGGTGGTTGGAGCAGCCCTTCTGTTCCTACGCATCCAGCCAGGACGTCTCACGCGCAGGCAAGCGCTTGCCGTTGTCGGGCTCGCTTGGATCGTGCTCGGTGTGGGCGCAAGCTTGCCGCTCTATCTTTCTGGGCACTACTTGACCTATCTCGACGCCCTCTTCGATGGCGTGTCCGGGCTTACCACCACGGGCGCGAGCGTCATCGTCGATCTTGACCATCTCTCCTATGCCGACAACATGTTCCGATTCATGATGCACCTGCTTGGTGGCTTGGGGTTGATCGTGGTTGCGCTCTCGCTCGGGATCTTCGGGCGCTCAACGGGCTCGTCGCTCTACACCTCAGAGGGGCGCAGCGAGCATGTGGTGCCGAACGTCATCCAAACCACCCAGTTCATCGCGCGTTTGACAGCAGCCTTCATCGCCTTCGCCACCATCGTGCTGTTCTTCCTGTTCTTCGCAAGCGGCATCGAGCCTATACGCGCATTGCTGCAATCCTTCTGGGTCGCCATCTCTGGCTTCGTCACGGGCGGGTTCACCCCCATGCAGCAGTCCATCCTGTATTACCATTCCCTCCCCGTCGAGTTCTTCCTCATCGTGCTCATGCTGGCGGGCTCTATCAGCTTCGCTATTTGGGCGAACGTGTGCAAGGGCGACGTTCGCGCGTTCTTCCGCGACTTGGAGACGCGCACGATCGTGCTGTGGTTCGCTTTGATGGCGGTGGTGTTCACCGCATCCCTTGCCACCTCTTCGCTGTTCTCGGATACACCTTCGGTTCTGCGTCGAGGGTTGTTCATGATCGTCTCTGCGGCGACAACGACCGGGTTCAGCACCATCACCGTGAACCAGCTCCTCACCGTGCTAACCTCAGGCGCCTTTCTCACCCTTGCCATCCTGATGGCAGTGGGTGGCGGTGCGGGATCCACCTCGGGCGGCATCAAGCTCTTCCGTGTTGGCATCATCGCGAAATCATTCGTCTCCACTATCAAAGAAGCCGTCTCCCCTGACTCGGCTCGTGTGGTGGTGTCCTATTTCAGGATCGGACGACGCATCTTGACGCCCGATGTGGTGAAGAGCGCCATGACCATCTTCATCCTTTACGTGATCACCTATGTGCTCGGCGCGCTTGTGGGCATCGCCCATGGATACGATGCGACGCAGGCGATCTTCGAATCGATCGCCATGACGTCGAACGGCGGCCTCATCACCGGCATCGTCACTCCTGGCATGCCCTTCACGCTCGAGCTGTTCTTCATCTTCCAGATGTGGGTCGGCCGTTTGGAGTTCTTGACGTTGCTGGCATTCATCGTACAGGTCGCAGTCAGCGCGATCCCACGTCGCAAGTCTGCTGCCGACAAGCTCGTGGATAGGATTCACGCGAAATGAAGCAGCGCAGAGAACAGGTCAGGTATCGTGGTGCGCGGATCGCGCTCATGCTCGTGCTTGCGCTTTCCCTGCTCGGCATCGCGGGCTGCGATGCGACAACGCCTGAGAATGCAGGCACCTCTGCCCAGAACAGCAATACGGAGCTCAAAAATGAGGTCAATACCTCGCAGCTACCCGACAGCTCGTTTCTCTACGATGCCTCTATCGCCGACCTTGCCAAGGCAACTCCCTTCATGAATGGGCAGACCGTGCAGGTGACAGGAGAAGTGGTAGGTGACCGCATCATCGATGAGTACGACAACAGCTTCTGCTGGATCACGCTGCAAGATACTGGTGGCTCATATTCGCAGATCGCCGTCTTCATCCCGAAATCCCTCACCTCTTCGATCGACACGTATGGAGCGTATGGACGCCAAGGTTCCACGCTGCAAGTGCGCGGCATCTTCAACCTTGCCTGCAAGGATCATGATGGCGTGACGTGCCTCCACGCGACGAATGCCTCGAAGATCGCGCCAGGCAAGGCGATCGACACTCCCTATAACGCGAACCGCCTTTCAGTTGGCGCCGTTGCTCTTGTCCTTGGGCTTGCCATGGTCTTCGCCCACCATAAGCTTCGAGAGCGCGAGCTGTGATGAGCGCTCGCACGGCCCATGGCGAAGTGGTCAAGCTTGATCGAGGGCTGCCCCTCGTTGAGCTTGAGGATGGCAAGCGCCTCCGATGCGAACATGCCGCAGCGCTCCAGAAGCATGGGCACGTGCGCGCTTGCATTGGCGATCGTGTCGAGGTCGAGCTGCCCGATACTCATGAAGTCGGCGTGATCGAGAAGATCGAAGATCGCGAAAGCATCCTTTCGCGCAAGGATCCGAACGACCGCGCCACAGGGCAGATCCTAGCGGCGAACTTCGACAAGGTGCTCATTGTGCAACCGATCGACCGATTCAACCCAACGAGGCTGCAGCGTGAGCTTGTCATGGCGCATCAGAGCAATGCTACCGTCGGCGTATTGCTCACAAAAGCAGATCTGCTGCCCCCTGATGAGGTCACCCGTATCGTTGAAGAGGTTCACGCCCTTGGAGGCGCTGGGGTCTCCGTGATGGCCATCACCATACGGGAAGAAGAGACAACCCAGGCCTGTGCGCAGGGCAAGGGAGCAAAGGATGCTGCCGCAAAGGATCACGAAGGCATTATCGATCAGACGACGCAGGCACGCGTGATCGAAAGCTCTGATGGTGCATCGCTTGAAGATGCCTTCCCGCCCAATTCGACCACGATCCTGCTCGGAAGCTCAGGAGCAGGCAAGTCGAGCCTGATCAATGCGCTTGTCGGAAGCGAACGCCAGCAGACAAGCGATGTGCGCGCGCAAGATGGCAAAGGGCGCCATACCACGGTCTCGCGCGAGATCATCACGTTGCCGAACAAAGGTCGTGTCGTGGATATGCCAGGTATTCGCGGCGTCGGGCTCTGGGATGCGGATCGCGGGCTTGCCCGCGCCTTCGCCGATATTGAAAAGATGGCTGAAACCTGTCGGTTCCGCGACTGCACGCATACCTCCGAACCTGGTTGTGCTGTCCGCAAAGCGGTTGAAGATGGATGCCTAGGACAAGCACGTCTTGACTATTACCTTCAGCTCAAAGAAGAGGAACACGCCATGACAGAGCGGCGTGAACGCGCTCGATGGGCTCGGCGAAAATGACCCAGACCAAAGACATACCATTGCAAAAGACCCAAGACGAGTAGAATGAGAGCCAGTACACTGAAAGGACATGTCATGGTGAATAGATCAGCTTTCCATACCATCAGCTACGGCCTCTATGTTGTGACCGCTCGTACCGCAAACGGCAAGAAGGTCGGCTGCATTGCGAACACCTTCCAGCAAGTCACGTCCTCGCCTTTCCAGGTGAGCATCACGCTCAACAAGGAGAATGCGACCGAAGCAGCCATTGAGGAAAGTGGGCACTTCTGCGTAAGCGTGCTCGATCAGGATTGCCCTATGGAGCTGATCGGCCTGTTCGGCTTCAAGAGCAGCAACGACGTCGACAAGTTCGCCGATACGAAGCATGAGCTGACCACGAGCGATATCCCTTATGTCCAGGAGAACGCCCTTGCATGGTTCAGCGCAGAGGTTGTGAGCAAGGTCGATCTGGGAACGCATGTCATGTTCATCGGCAAAGTCGACGAGGCTGATGTTCTTGACGAAGGCGAGCCTCTCACCTATGCGTACTACCATGCCGTCAAGCGTGGCAAGACGCCCCCGAAGGCAAGCTCATTCGTCCCCGAGGATGCAGCCGAAAGCGCTCCAGCGCAAGAGGGTGTTCCCGACGAAGGCAAGAGATATGGCTGGCGCTGCACCGTCTGCGGCTATATCGTGGAGGACTACCCTGATGGCCTCCCCGCTGATTTCACATGTCCCATCTGCGGTGTTGGTCCCGAGATGTTCGAGCGCGTCGAGCTTTAGGCCTTCATACCTCAGCCTCTGCCAACAGAGGCTGAGGAAAATGCGAAATGGATTGCCATGGGCATAAGAAAGGGACCTCATGAAACGAACGTTAAGAATCCTCCTCTCTCTCAGCTTTGCTCTGATCTTGACCTGCATGGTCGGTGCTCTTGTCGGTTGCTCAGATCAAGCCTCCGAGAACGCCGAAGATACCCCTGAGGAAGTGTTCAACACCGCCGTGGTCTACTACTCTGCAACGGGCAACACCCAGCGAGTGGCCGATATGATCGCAGGGCCTAACAATGGCGTTCTCTTCCCCATCACGCCGAGCACTCCTTACACAGAAGCCGACCTTGATGGCGAAGATCCCGACAGCCGCGTCTCACGCGAGCTTGAGAACGGCGCAACCTCCGTTGAGCTCGTGAGCACCACGATGCCTGACTGGGAATCATATGACACCGTCTTCCTTGGCTATCCGATCTGGCTTGGCGAAGCTGCCTTCCCGATGCAATCCTTCGTTGCTGCGAACGACTTCTCTGGCAAGAAGGTCATCCCGTTCTGCACATCAGAAGCCTCTGGCATCGGCACGAGCGCCGAGCAGCTCGCCGAGATCGCAAAGACAGGCGAATGGTTGCCAGGCGGGGACTTCTCTGAAGAGCCCTCGCTCGAGGAGGTCAGCGCCTGGGTCTCCTCCCTTGGCCTTGGCAGCAACGTGCAAGCCTAACACGACCTTGAGAGCATGCCCATGAATATCGCGGTCTATTGCAGTTCGTGCCCTGAATCCGACGCTACCTTCGTCAATGCCGCCCATGAATTGGGAACATGGATCGGTGAAAGCGGCAATGCGCTTGTCTATGGAGGAAGCGCTATCGGGTCGATGGGTGCCGTCTCCCGCGCAACATTGGACGCAGGTGGCGAAGTGCATGGCGTCGAGCCGAGCTTCTTCATCGAAGCGGGCGTGGAACAACATGACTTGACCGAGCTCTTCGTCGTGGAGACGATGGCTGAACGCAGGCTTAAGATGATCGAATTAGCTGATGTCTTCGTTGCGTTGCCAGGAGGCGTTGGAACGCTCGAGGAGATCTCCGAGATCATGTCGCGCATCAGATTGAAGATGTCACCAGAACCATGCTACCTTTTGAACCTGAATGGATTCTATGATGGCATCATCGCTCTTCTCGATGAGATGGTGCGTGCACATTTTCTTGACGAAGAGACCTGCCAAGCATTCCGCTTTCCCAGAACGATCGAGGAGCTTATCGCCGAACTCGAAGCTTTCGAGGTGCGCGAGGGCGTCGATTGGACCGCCCCCGTTGTTCCTGAAGCCAATACGGTAGGCTGATAGAGCGCTCCTTCGCTATCGCTCGGTGAGGGCAGACTTCATCATCCCCTTCGCACAAAGGTAGGTGACAACCATATAGCCACCATAGATGATGACGACAAGCAAAGCCGCAAGAGCAATGGGTTCGAGAAGAGAGACTCCGAGTGCCGCCAAGAGCGTTTCAGAGAGCACGCCTATGGCACATACGCTGTGGCAGAGCGCTAAGCCGAGCGGCACGAGGAAGTAGATGAGAACCTGCGCCAACAAAGCATGGTTGAGCATGGAGTTATCGCATCCGAGCCTCCAGAGCGTTCGAAAGCGCATGCTTGAATCAGCTACTTGGGAAAGCTGCTGGATAGCCAGCACGGCCGCCACTGAGATGAGGAATATGAAGCCTATGTAGAGCGCAAGATAGGTGATCATAAGACGCATGCCATTTGATTGGACCACCATCTGATACGCTGTTATGATGCGCGTGACTGGCCAGAGCAGGCTTGCCCATTCGTCGATCTCTCCCGCAAAGCCCTTTTCGAACCCACCAATGTCTTTGGGCTGCAGCGCGCTCACGATCCGAGCGAGCGCAAGGTCGTTCTCCTCGTCAGTCTTGCCATTATCGGCATACATGACATCAAGAAATGAGCGTTCAGGAATAACGTCTTCGGCCTTGATCGCCTCAACGAAGCTGTCTGGCACTGCAATCACAAGCGCCGAGGACATCAGCACATTATCCTCAAGCTGCACCTCATGTACCTTGGGTTCCAGCGTGACGCGCTCATCTTCCATCTCTATCGATACGCCAGATGATGCAATTGCCCTTGCGATATCGCTTGTGATCTGCATGTTATTCACCATGACAGCTTTTCCTGGTTCGATGTTAATCGGCTCCAAGCCCTGAAGCTCGCATGCTGCGTTAAGCGCAGAAGCCGTGATGACTTGCACAAAACTGCTGCTTAGCTGCTCGACGCTCTCTTCGCCGATCATCGCCTGGTCAAGCGAAGGATCCTCCTTCCAAGCAGCTTCAAAGAGAGGTTCGTATGTCACCCCTGGCACTGAGTAGATATCTATCTGGGCAGTAGCGGCTATGGTCTCTTCCCAAAGCTTCGGAGCAGCCGCGCGAAGAGCTTCGCTCATATCCCAGTCGTACGATTCCGCCTGTGCAAGACGCTCAGACGCCTCGGCCTGCATCTCTGCTCTCCGCTCAAGCGGATCGCCCGATGACATCCTTCGATCCCCGCCTGGGCCATACCATATCTCTGCGTCCAATGTTGCACTAAAGGGATTCGACTTCTGGACATCGCCTACGAACACCTCGATGAAGCCCATGCCTGTTGAGAACACGGTGATCGAGAAGAAAAGCAGGATGCAGACGATCCAGAGGGAGGCGAACGCAGTGTTTATCTGGCTTGCAACCTGCCGCACCGTGAAAAGGTTGAGCCCACGGAAATACACGCTGCGCATACGTGTGAGGATCGCTATCGCAAACCCTGCAAGCGACCAGAAGAACAGCAGCGAGCCAACCAGCATGCCAATGGTCGCATACATGAAGGACGGGTCATCTAGCATGACAAGGCCGTTTTGGATGAGCTCGTAATAAGCGAACGCAAGGATGCCAATGGAGAGGATGAAGAACGCGAAGCATGCCCATGGGTTGCGCACAAGGACGCGATCGTTCTTCTTGTCAGCATAGAGAAGGTCGATGAGCTTATAGCGTGTGATCGAGAACGCATTGAGCAAGAGCACGATAAGGTAGACCGCTGCGAAGCAGATCAAGGTAAGTATGAATGCATCAAAGGAGAACACGAACTGATAGTTGCTGATAGTGGTGTTGAAGAGAAGAGCCGTGAAGAACGAAAGCCCTTGAGAAAGGATGAAGCCCAGAAGAAGGCCGCACGCAAGGGAGAACAAGCCAACCAGAACAGTCTCATACAAGACGATACGGGAGACCTGCACTGAATTCATTCCCAGCACAAGGTATGTCCCAAGCTCACGCTTACGCCGTTTGATGAGGAATCGATTCGCATAGAGAATGAGGAATCCGAGTACGAAAGCGATCACACCAGAGAACGTTTCCAAAAAGCGTGCGGTCGTAGCAAATTGATGCTCGGTCGTTTCGGACTGCAGGTCGAAGAGGACTTGTTGGCTGCCGATCGAATTGAATGCATAGAAGATCGCAACACCAAAGAGAAGCGTTATGAAATAGACCGCATAATCGCGAACCGAGCGCTTGATGTTCCTAAGCGCAAGCTTGAGATACATTTCCGTCACCTTCCGTACGAGACTAGGCGCACTTCACGTGAGCCTGGGTCAATCCTACGGAAACGAGGCCCCTTCACTCCATCGATTGAACTTACACCTATCTTACATTGCCGTAAGCTCTGTTAGCTCAAGTCGACAGGGTAGGCACGGAATGGCTCTCATCGACTAAGCAGTAGCGTCAAAAGAGATCGCTCCCGCGAAGCGCATCTGCCCTGCGATCGTGGCATAGGAGTGAATGAGTATCTCATTCGACGGCACATGGCGTGCTGCGTCGAACGTGACCTGATAGCCGTCCTGAATACGCGAGCCCGGGTACCAGACGATATCATCTTGCCCATTGGCGCTCGACCACGTTGGGAACTGAACGCTGCTTGCAAGCGCGAAGTAACCACCTGTTGCCTTGACCGTAACCGTGCGACCATCAGAGCCCACAGATGCTTCGATCGTAGGCTTCGCAAGCTCCACTTGCTTCGCTGTTGTCGCGAAGAGCGTGTCGATCCCGTTTCCTGTGGTCGCGTAGGCATGCACA
>CAJURO010000016.1:8598-39350 GCA_910588985.1 uncultured Eggerthellaceae bacterium
CTGTCTGGGACAGTATCTCGAGTGTGGCTGTGGGCTGGGCGATCGTGAAGGAGGTGGAGCCGAGCATCTTCGTTGCGCCAGCGATGCTCGCGTAAGCATGGACCGCATAGCTACCAGACGTGCGATGGTCGCGGATCCAAACACGCGCCGTCCAAGCAAGGACCCCGTCCTTTTGGGTGCGGCTTGCCTGATACCACCTGATGTCATCTTGGCCACCCTTGGCAGACCAGGTGGGGAACTGAACCGAGGAGGCCGCATTGAACATGCCTCCTACCGCGGTGATGTCAGCATAGGTTTCGTCTTGGGAGAGAGAAACGGTAAGCGAGGCAGGCGACATCTTGGTCGTTGCTGATGTTGTCGCGAAGAGCGTGTCGATCCCGTTTCCTGTGGTCGCGTAGGCATGCACAAGGTAGAGGCCAGGCTCTCTGTTCGCACCAACGCAGGGAGCCGTCACCGTCCAGGTGCCGTTCGCCCCTGCCTGAGCGTTGTACCACACGATGTCGTTTTGCCCATCCTTGTCAGACCAGGTTGGGAAGCGAACGCTTGTGGGCTGCACGCCAGAAGGGGATTTGACGTTCGACATCTTTATCGTGAACAAGCCGCTTTTGAGCTGAGCATCTGTCTGGGACAGTATCTCGAGTGTGGCTGTGGGCTGGGCGATCGTGAAGGAGGTAGCCCCCACGAAAGCGTCCCTTCCATTCGCCACGGCATACACATGGACAAGATACTCCCCTGCTGTTCGATGATTACGGATATCGACAGTAGTTCTCCACTCTCCATTTTGAGAGCGTGTGGCTTGATACCATCTAATGTCATCCTGGCCACCTTTGACCGACCAGGTAGCAAACCGAACGTTCGCCGTTGAAGAAAGCGAGGCAACACCCCCACGCGCAGTCAGTCCTACCGTCATCTCGTTCGCGCTTGGCTGAGCGATGATCTCGATGCTGAATGCCGCCGTGAACGTCAGCTTGTTGTTCGCATAGGAAGCCGAAAGCGATATGGGCTTGCCCTCAACGCTCCATGAAGCAGTCTTCAGATCATACGCAACGATGTTATAGATGATGTTCTTGTACCCCTCTGGCCAGCTTGCATACGGCACGGTGAGCGAGAAGGATGTGTTGCGCGCATCCAAGTAGCTTTGGATCTGAGCATGAAGAGGCTTGCTGAATTGCTCGATCTTGCCTGATTTGATGAAGTAGCTGTACTCCAGGGAATCAGCACCTGACCCTTTATAACCTTCGTGAACGAGCTTGATGATGTTGTCATCCACGCCGAAGAGGTACCGCCGCGTATCCTGCTGCGTTCCAGGCAGCGTGTTCGTATTGTCATCCCACGTGGTATCAACATGACACCACACCCCATTGATGCGCACCAAGGTCCATACGTGCATGTCGACCTCAGTATCCTCAGCGCGCCCGCACGCGATTCCAGCAAGCTTGAGCAGCATCATGTATGCTTGGTGATATGACTCGCACGTACCTGTCTTGCGCAAGAGCACGCCGTCAGCGCAGGAATATCGATATGAATGGTCGTAGTCTGCTGTATCGATGAGATAGTCATGCAGCCAAAGGGCACGCTCGTATTCGCCCGTGATGCCCTCTGACACCATCTGATTGTAGACCTGCTTGGCCTTTGTCTCAACAGAAGGATGGGCAGGATCATCATCCTTAATGGTGAAATGATAGGAGTTACGCGCGCTATCGACAGGGGTAACGCCCTTGTCCATCACATTGAACGTTATCCAGTAGTCGCCTGGAGAGACGAAGTCCCTCGTGAAAACATTGCTCTCGGTGAACTGGTTAAGAGGGTCGTTCGTGCGACCCGTATCAAAGCAGATCGTCCATTGCCCATCGGTCCAACGCATGACCTGACCACAGCGGAACACGCATTTATCCGATCCATTCACCGCATCAAGCGTGAAGGTGATGGTGCCGCACTTGAGCTCGGAGGTTGTTACGTTCAGCGCAAGCTCCCCCGTAGCATAGGTCTCGAACTCAGCTTCATTTGCTGCCTCCTCAAGGGCAGCCGCTTCTGCCGCGTCAGCCACGTCCGCTGAATCAGGAACAAGGGAGTCGGAAGAGATGTTGTCCTGATCGCTCTCTTGCTCAGCGGCTGCAGAGCCGCTTCCCTGTTCGCCTTCTTGGGCTGCTGCAGCAGAGGTTTCCCTTTGCTCGACTCCCGCTTTCTCAGCTTCCTCCATCGGTGCCGCAAACGCTGCGGCTGGCACCATGCTGAAGGCAAGGACAGCTGCAAGGATGAATCTCAATATGTGCGGAGTGGTCTTTGTCATGAGAGGCTCCGTATCAAGGTTGAACCGCCTTCGTTCATGTTGGAGCAGAGCGAAAGCAATGCGTGCCATATATTGCTCGATATGATATCAGCATTTCTCCGCGAAATGGCGCTCAAACAGGGGAAATCCGTGCCTTCAAAACAGAAAGAACACACTCAGGTCGACTCAACGAAACAGGCTCGTTCTGCAGCAAAAGGAATTGGCTCTGTTAACTCAGATTGGATACACAATGGGTTGCCATATGATGAGTGAAGGTCTCGCCGCGTCGTCGCCTCGAGCCAAGGTCTCTCAGCTCCTTATGTCTTACCCCGCTTTCACCATCATATGGCAACCTTCAAGCGCAATAGATTCAGTTTGGGTTAGCAGAGCCAAAGAGTTAGCAAGCGCTCTCGAGCTTATGGCAGATGCATGACCATTTCTCTGTCGTGTTCTCAGCGAAAGGGCAGCCGATGCATGTCATCAGGTTGCACGTGCGCGAACTGCGCAGTTCATGCGGGAACAGCGCTCTGTCCTCTTGCACGCATGCGGGACGGTTCGCGATCTGCGCATACATCATGAGCGCGATCTGCATCATGCCCCTGCGATTCGGATGCGTGCCATCAATGGTCTCATAATCAAAGCCGAATGCAGCGATATCCAAGCAGAAGCACCCTGTCTCTCGCGCCGCCATGCGAATGCAATCGTTGAACTCGCAGATGTCGATCCCGCGCAGCTGCGTGCAAAAGGTGGGCACCGAGGCTCCCTCCACGCGGCCAGGAAGCAACGTAGCGGCAAGGATCAGCGCACCAGGGCATGCTTCCTTGATATTCTCCAAGAGCGTCTTGTAGTCGCGTGCAAATCGCTTTATCCCGCCTTCGACACCACCGCCATAATCGTTGATCCCCATGAACACGATGACCGCAGACGCATCTCCTTCGCCACACGCGTCCCCAAGAGCATCCTGCCGCGAGAACCATTGAGCAAGCTGCGCGGCACGCGCCTTCGACGCGCCAAACGGGAACGAATCTCCGCACACCTTGGAACCTGAATACGAACCATTGATGCCAACCCTCATGCCCAGCTTCTCAGCGAGGATGCCCCACCAGGTGTCTTCTACGCTCAGCACGCCTGTCTCTTCGCGTCTTTCTCCTTCATAGAAGACGGCATTCTCGGGCGGCACGCACCCTTCGAACGTCGAGATCGAGTCGCCCATGATAAAGAGGGTGCCACCAGAAAGCTCGTTTCGCAACGAACCGCTCTTCGCCATCTTCATCTCCTATCTTGGAGGCATCAGCACGCGCAGGGCATCATGCTCCATCGTGATGTAGAACGTTGTCGCCTCGATGCGCTCACCGTCGATCTGCGCAGGAGGAACCTCTGAGAAGGATATCTCGAGGGATTTCGCTTGGAACATCTCCATCATCTTCATGTTGGTATGGCCGCCGCTCTTCGCACGCAGGAACACATAAACGCCTTTGAGACGCGTGATCGGCGGATGCGCGATGCAAACATCGAATGCGTCGTCGTCAAGATGCGCATCAGGGCACACCTTGAACCCGCCGCCATAGTAAGGGCCGATCTGCACGGCGAAGGTGATGCTCTGCCCGATCACAGGATCCCCGCCATCGATGCGCATCGTGTAATCAAGCGCATCGAGATGGTTCATGATCTGGTCGAACCCGCTTTCCATATACAGCACTGTTCCCGTGCGACCCGTACGGATGCGTCGCTCCATCGTATCGAGCGCAATAGCAGCATCCAAGCCGAATGAAAGCGTCTCGATGAACCACTGGCCATTCACGTATCCCACGTCAACTGGTCGCGCCATGCTCTTCAAGAGCTGATCGCATGCACGATCGACCTTGAAGGACATCCCAAGCGAGCGAGCGTAATCATTGCCTGACCCCACAGGCAATACGCCTAATGTTGGACGATGCGGTCCAGGGATCTGCATAAGGCCATTCGCAACCTCATGGATGACCCCATCGCCTCCAAGCGCTATCACGGTATCGAAGACAGCTGCCTGACTTGCCAGATCGACAGCATGTCCAAGCGATTCAGTGAAAGCAAATTCGAAGCTATCGGCTAGCGTCGGCAAGAGAATGCTCGTTGCCCGCTCTGCAGCTTCAGCCCCTTTCCCGTTCTGCGCAACGGGATTCGCGATCAAGAGTACTTTCCCAAGCTGCTCGGCCATGATGCTTCCTTTGAAAGGCGTGTTTTTCTTCTTTCTCACTATAGCAGGGCGACCCTTTACCATGCATGCGTTGTAATCGCGTCGTGATATTAATTCACGCGCTTGTCTACAAGCTGTTCATAAGCCCTGTGAGCAGCATGCGGAATTGCGTATAATACGGGCAATCGATCATCGTTTGTGGTAATCTTTTCGGGTTACTGAGAACAGAGTTCATTGGAGGCATGATGAAAATCCTGGGAATGGGCGTTCCCGAGCTTCTTATCATCTTGGTCGTTGTGCTGCTCATCTTCGGGCCGAAGAACCTGCCAAAACTCGGCAGTGCTCTGGGCAAGACGGTCAAGGGTCTTCGCGATGGCATGGGCGCTGGCAAGAAGGAAGTCGAAGAGGCTTCTGATGAGGACGATGAGCCCGAGGTAGTCGTCGAAGCGGCATCTGAGAAAGAAGAGAAGGCAGACGCACCGAAGAAGACGGTGAAGAAAGTCGTCGTCAAAAAGGCCGAGTAGCTCCTGCGTTAGCAAACGCATGGCTCACATACAGATAGGCATCAGCACGCTTGCTCCAACAGGCGTGCTTTAGTTTGAAGGGACAGAAAAGGTTCAATGGCGGAGAGCAATTACATCCTTACCCAAGAAGGCAGACAGAAGCTCGAAGAGGAGCTGCATTATCTCGAGACAGAGAAGCGCGCTGAGATCGGCGAGCGCATCAAGGTAGCACGTGAGTTCGGCGACATCTCCGAGAACTCCGAATATGATGACGCGAAGAACGAGCAGGGTATGATGGAGGCCCGCATTGCCGAGATCAGTCGCATCCTGTCCGAAGCAACCGTCGTCAACACACCGAAGCGCTCCTCGAAGGTGAGCATTGGCTCAACGGTGACCGTGGATATGGGCGGCAAGGAGCGTGTGCTGACTATCGTCGGGGGCGCTGAGAGCAACACGGCTGAGGGCAAGATATCCAACGAGTCGCCCGTGGGCGCAGCATTGCTCGGTCATAAGAAGGGCGATGAGGTCGTCGCCGTAGGGCCAACTGGTCGCGAAACGAAGATGACCATCATCAAGATCGAGCACTAGCACACGTCTTGTGCTTCCCCGCGCGGACGCACAGATCACCCAACGGAGCAGAACATGACCGAAGAGATCACAGAGATCATCGAAGACGATCCCATCGAGGTGCGGCGCGCAAAGCGAGAAGCGCTGATCAAAGAGGGGGTCGATCCCTATGGCCACGCTTTCGAGCGTACGCATACCGTAGCCGTACTCGACGAGCGCTATGCAAACCTTGAAGACGGCGAAGACGGCGAAGACACCGAAGACGAGGTGACGGTCGCTGGCCGCTGCATGGCAAAGCGCGTGCAGGGCAAGGTCGCCTTCCTTGAGCTCATGGACTATACGGGCACGATCCAGCTCTTCTGTCGTATCAACGACCTTGGCGAAGACGCTTTCGAGCGCATCAAGGATCTCGATGTAGGTGACTGGATCGGCGCCACGGGCACGATGATGCGTACGCGTCGTGGCCAGCTCTCGGTAGCGGTCAGCTCTTTCGAGCTGCTCTCCAAGTCCCTTCGCCCCCTTCCTGAGAAGTTTCACGGGCTCACCGACAAGGAAACGCGCTATCGCCAGCGCTATGTCGACCTCGTCGTCAATCCAGAGGTGCGCACAACGTTCGAGAAGCGCTTCCGCATCATCTCGGCTATTCGCCGCTACATGGAAGATCAAGGCTTCTTCGAGGTTGAGACGCCTTTCCTGCATCCCATCATCGGTGGCGCGAACGCGAAGCCCTTCGTGACGCACTTCAACGCGCTTGATCGCGACTATTACCTACGCATCGCCACCGAGTTACCGCTCAAGCGCCTGCTTGTCGGCGGCTTCGAGCGTGTATTCGAGATCGGCCGCATCTTCCGTAACGAGGGCATGGACCCATACCACAATCCCGAGTTCACCACGATGGAGGCATATCAGGCGTTCACCGATCTGAATGGCATGATGGATCTCACCGAAGGCTGCATCAAAGCCGCAGCTGAAGCGGCATGCGGCAGCCTTCAGATCGAGTATCAAGGACAGGCCATCGACCTGTCAGGTACATGGCGTCGCGCTTCGATGATCGAGCTTGCCAGCGAAGGCGCCGCTGAGGATGTCTCGTTCGATCGCACGCGCGAAGAGCTCGTCGCCATCCTTGAGAAGCATGGCGGCCATGCTGAAGCTGCGTGGGGAAAGGGCAAGCTGATCGCCGAGATCTTCGAGGCAGTAGCCGAAGAGAAGCTCATCCAGCCCACCTTCGTGATCGACCACCCGCTTGAGGTCTCCCCTTTGGCGAAGAAGCATCCTGATAACCCTGAGCTCACCCAGCGGTTCGAGCTGTTCATCTGCGGGCACGAGTATGCGAACGCATTCACCGAGCTGAACGACCCTGTTGATCAGGCAGAGCGCTTCCACGCGCAGGTTGCCGCCAAGGATATGGGCGACGATGAGGCCATGGGCTTTGATGCTGACTACATCCGTGCGCTTGAGTATGGCATGCCGCCTGCAGGTGGCGTTGGGATCGGCATCGACCGCCTCGTCATGCTGCTCACCGATGCGGCAACCATCCGTGATGTGCTCCTCTTCCCGCATATGAAAGATGAGGTGCCCACAAGCGGTCGCTCCAATGGGCAGAGCGCTCTCACAGCGAATGCAGCCGCCGAGACATCTCCAACGATCGCGCCGATCGACTTCTCGAATGTCATCATCGAGCCTTTGTTCGAAGACGACGTCGATTTCGACACCTTCAGCAAATCCGATTTCCGCGCTGTGAAGGTGCTTGCATGCGAAGCGGTTCCGAAATCGAAGAAGTTGCTGCAATTCACCCTTGATGACGGCACCGATGAAGAGCGCGTCATCCTTTCAGGCATCCATGCGTACTACGAGCCTGAGGAATTGGTCGGCAAGACGCTCATTGCCATCACGAACCTTCCTCCGCGCAAGATGATGGGCATCAACTCTTGCGGCATGATCATCTCGGCTGTTCACGAGGTGTCTGGCGAAGATGGCGAACCCGAGGAACGCTTGAACCTGCTCATGGTCGATGATGCCATCCCCGCTGGCGCAAAGCTGTACTAATGTAAAGTTGTCTTAAGGCTATCCCTTCCATCCTGCACCCTTGGAATAATGTCCGCTAGGATGCAGGATGGTATCAACTCCTTCATGCAGCAATGAGCGAGCCGCGATCATCGTAGGCTTGTGCCATGCCACTCAGAGAGGGGATCGCGCATGGCTGCATCGCATAAGAACATCACTACTGACGAGGTCCGCACCGCCGTCGAGAATGCCTACAACAAGCTACGCACTACAACGGGCGGCAAGAACGCTGACTACATCCCCTACCTTGCATCCATCGACCCGAACCTCTTCGGCATCTGCGTCTGCCTGCTCGATGGCACGATCGTCTCCGTAGGTGACGCGGATCACATCTTCGGCATCGAGTCTGTTTCGAAGGTTCCCACGGCGATCCTCGCCATGCGCGAGTACGGCGCCCTCGATATCCTTGAGAAGGTCGGCGCTGATGCGACAGGCCTGCCATTCAACTCGATCATGGCTCTTCTGCTCGAGAAGGATCGTCCGTCTTCGCCACTCGTGAACGCAGGCGCGATCGCCGCGTGCTCGCTGGTGGAGCCCGTCGGCAACGCAGATGAGAAATGGAAGGCTATCGTCAACAACATTGCCGAGCTCACTGGACGCGAGCCGCAGGTCATCGAGGAGCTCTACAAGTCAGAATCGGCAACGGATTTCAACAACCGCTCCATCGCGTGGCTCCTCAAGGATTACGGGCGCATCTACGATGACCCTGACCTCTCGCTCGATCTTTACACGCGCCAGTGCTCCCTTGGCATCACCGCCCATGATCTCGCTATCATGGGTGCCACCATCGCCAACGATGGCTATAACCCTGTCACCAACAAGCAGGTCTTCGACGCTGACCTTGCGCCGAAGGTAACGTCGATGATCACCACTGTTGGCTTCTACGAGCGCACAGGTGACTGGCTCTATAAGTCGGGATTGCCCGCCAAATCTGGTGTTGGCGGCGGCGTGCTTGGCGTCATGCCTGGCATGTTCGGCATCGCTGCCTTCTCGCCCCCGCTCGACGATGCAGGGAACTCCGTGAAAGCACAGCTAGCCCTTCGTGAGATCATGGCCGAGCTTGGACTCAACATCTTCGCTGCCAGCCGCCTGTGCGTCTGCGGTTGCCAAGGAGCAAGTGCTCGCTAAAAGCGATCGTTGGTTTCTAGCGGTCCGATTTCTTGCTATCACAATATATTCGATATTCTTAGTCCATAAGCAAGAGATATCGAACATGTTCGATATCTCTTCTCCTTATATGACCTCGATATTAGTGAATACATCATAGAAGAGCCTACCGAGTAACCATAAGCACGGTGCAGCGATGCTGCGGGACGCCGCTTGCGCAGGCAGGCAGACGCTTTCTGGCAGAACAGACCTCTTCTGCCGAGCAGCTGTAGGCGGTCGCAGCGTCGCTGCACCCCTCTTCATGCTCCCACACGGCGCAAACCCTCTGTTCACCATACATTCTTACCAACAAAATGCAAACACTGGCGATCCATCCTACAAAAAGAGGCGGCCAAGGAGTAAGCTTTGCTTTAGCGCAAATTATTCAATCGAGGATCATGAGTCAAACAAAGACCATCAACGAGCTTGAGCTCTCAGAAGAGATTCATCTGAACGCGATGAACCTTCTGAGCGAGATGCCTGGTGGCTTCTTCATTTACCATGCCACAGGCAACGAGGAGCTCGTTTATGTGAATGATGCCTGCTTGCGCATCTTCGGCTGTGAAACGCTTGAGCAATTCAAAGAGCTCACAGGATTCACCTTCCCCGGCATGGTCCATCCCGACGATGCCCAAGATATTCGCCAGTCCATCACGCATCAGATTGCACATGATGACCATAAGATGGACTATGTGGAATATCGCATCATCACGCGCGATGGTTCGATTCGCTGGATCGAGGACTACGGTCATTACGTTACGACGGCATCTGGAGACTATTTCTACGTCTTCATCGACGATGCCACCGATCGCCTTCATGACCGCATGACACAGCTCGAGCACATGAACGAAGAGCTCAACGAAGCCTACAATCGCGAGCATGAGCATAAGCGCATGCTCAGACGCGCACTCAAGCAGGCAAATGCAGCGAATATCGCAAAGAATACCTTCCTCAACAATATGAGCCACGATATTCGCACGCTTCTCAATGCCATCACAGGCTATTCGCATCTCATTTCAACGCATCCTGCCGACATGGAGCGCGTCACGAACTATGCAGAGCGCATCACCGTTGCAAGCAACCAGCTTCTTGATGTTGTGGCTGAGACGCTTGAGGTCAGTCGCCTTGAATCAGGGAAGTCGCAGCTTGTTGAGGAAGAGTGCCGCATCTCAGACATCATTCGCGGCATCGAGAACCACTTCCTCCCCATAGCAGAGGCGAATGGGATCGAGCTTATCGTCATCACACGCTCGATCACCCATGACTCTATCTACGGAGACGAGCAGCGCATCACGCAAGTGATCACGCAGCTTCTTGACAACTCTATAAAGTATACGTCCGCAGGAGGCACGGTAAAGCTTCTCGTTGATGAGCTCTATGATGTCGTAGCAGGCCATGCACGATTCAAGGTGACCGTGTCCGACACGGGCGTAGGGATGAGCGAAGACTTCATCGAGAAGATGTTCGAGCCGTTCGAACGCGAAAGCACCACGACCGACATCGGAGTCATCGGCACTGGGCTCGGGCTTACCATCGTCAAGCACACCATCAACCTCCTCTCAGGGACCATCGCGGTCTCCAGCGTCGAAGGGACGGGCACGACCGTTGAGGCAACGTTCACGGTAAAGCTCTCTGATAGCTCGAACACCATTGAACCCCCTGTTCCCGAGCTTCCCATTGGGCGCAATGTTCTTGTCGTGGAGGACAATGTTCTCAACCGTGAGATCATCACCTGCTTGCTCAAAGATGCATCGTTCAAGGTAGCGTGCGTCACCAATGGACAAGAGGCGGTCGATTATGTTTCAGCAAGCACGCCTGGGCAGATCGATGTCATCCTCATGGACATCCAGATGCCCATCATGAACGGATACGACGCTACAAGATGCATCCGCGCACTCCCCGATCCAGCACTCTCCTCCATCCCGATCATCGCTGTCACTTCCGATGCGTTCCCCGAAGACCGCAAGCGCTCACTGAATGTGGGGATGAATGCGCACGTCTCAAAGCCGATCACGCTCGAGGAGCTCACAACAGCCATTCATTCTGTCGTCTAGCTTCCAGCGCTTTCACCGCTGATCATCTTCTTCCTCCCTTGATGTCGTCTCTCGCACATGCATGCTCTTCGCTTAGCTGCTCTACCGATCAGGGCCTTTTCTTTCCGTAACGCTTTGTTTTGGTGTACCGTATCCATGATGATCTCGATGACGGACATACTTCTTATCGCAACGATCGCCGGCGTGGGCGGAACGGGCCTTGGCGGATTGATCGGCACGCTGTTCAAGAACAGCTCGAATCGCATGATCAGCCTCCTGCTCAGCTTGACGGGCGGCGTCATGGTGGGCATCGTTTGCTTCGAACTGCTCGCAGAAAGCGTTGAAGCCGCTAAGGACTTCGCAGGAGAGACAGGCATCTTCATTGCCGTACTGTCCGTCCTGCTCGGTGTCTTCATCGTGCTTGGCCTGAATGCGCTCATCGATCGGGCCACTTCTCCACAGGTGCCTCACACGGCTGAACCGGATCACCCTGCTGCCCACGACAATGTTGATGAGCTTGTACACGTTGATCATTACATCGAGCATACGCGCTCAGGAGGGACGAAGCGCGATCTTTGGATCGCTGGCGTCATCATTGCCTGCGCGATCGCGCTCCACAACATCCCTGAGGGCATGTCGATCGGATCGACCTATGCGATAGGCTCTGATGGGTCAACTGTTTCAGCCATCATGCTGGCTGTGCTGATCGGGCTGCATAACATCCCTGAAGGCATGGCGGTGACCGTTCCCCTCGTTGCAGGCGGCATGAGTCGTTTGAAAGCAACGCTGTTGACCGCTGCGTCTGGCATTCCGATGATCATTGGTGCCGCCATTGGCATTTGGGTCGGCGAAATGGGTGAGGTTGGGCTCGCTTGTTCGCTTGGATTCGCTTCGGGCGCCATGCTCTACGTGGTCTTCGGCGAGATCCTTCCTCAAGCTATTCTCATGGACCGCTCAAGGATCCCCGCCATCCTCGTGGTCGTTGGCATTCTTATCGGGATGTGCCTCATCTTCCTCTAAAAGCAAGAGGCATCGTGGCATTGCGAAGGACCTCCCCCTCTCATTAAGAACGCTCAAGATACATCGATCGAAGTTGCTCCTGCTCTTCCTTCGTGAAATGAAGCGTCTTCTCAATGTAGGAATCGAGAGAGCCGAAGATGTCGTTGAACATCTTCATCGCATAGTCGAAATAGCATGTCGAAGCATATGCATACGCTTCGATCGCCTTATTGATGCCCAGAGGCATGCTCACATTCCCGAACGTCTTGGCCATGTTCTCAAGCCACCCATCCACCGAGATGTTGGTTGCGAGGTAGTCCTTGCGCATGTTCTCAAGAGATGCGCCGAGAACGTATTCAACGAGGATGGCCGCGATGCCTGTTCGATCCTTACCCTGCGTACAATGCCAGAGCACTGCCTCCCCATCCTTTACATTGAGCAGCCCATGGAGGAACCGATCATACGCCTCGATTCCGCGCTCGCCTAGGATAGCCTGCGAATACAGTTCCTGCATCTTCTCTACGGGATGCGTCGTCATCTCTTTCGCCAATCGAGCGTCGTGCGTGATATTCCAAAGCGATACGCCGCCAAGCCCAACGGCGCTTTCGCTGAGCACGCTCAGATTGACATATTCGATGCCATGCATGAGGGGCTTGGGATCAGGCTCGCGATCGATCTCGACCTTGGTACGCATGTCGACCACATATTCAAGGTCATGCATATCGATCAAGAGGCGCATATCCTCAGCAGTCGCATCATGCAGGTCTCCTGCTCGCATCAACCGTCGTTTCTTGATCCGCCAGCCATCGCCCACAGGGAAACCGCCAAGATCTCGCGCATTGCTTACACCTTGGAGCTTCATAAGGCCGAATCGGGAGAATCCTGGGATCGGCTCAGGAATGGGATACGTGCACGTTTCTTCTGAAGCCATAGCTGCGCCCTTCTTGTACCATTGTCATAGCAGTGCGGCTTGCAAGCCGCGAGCATTCCTGTATCTTCACACAAAGAAAGCGCTCATGCCGAACACACCGCTCATACGATTCGAAAACGTTAGCTTCCAGTATCGCTCCGAAGGCGAAGATGCATCAAAGCCTTTGCTCGATAAGGTTTCCTTCGAGGTCGAAGCAGGCGAATTCGTTGTGCTCCTTGGCAACAATGGCTCAGGCAAATCCACCATTGCGAACCTTGTTGATGCGCTCGTGCTGCCTGATGAGGGATGCGTCAAGATTGCAGGATTCGACACAGCTCAGCCTCAGGATCTCTTCGAAGTGCGTCGGCGCGTTGGATACGTCTTGCAAAATCCAGACGATCAGATCGTCGCCACGCTCGTACGTGATGATGTAGCGTTCGGTCCTGCTGGATTGGGTGTTTCCCGCGAAGAGGTCTGGCATCGAGTCGAAGAGGCGCTTGACCGCGTCGGGATGACCGAGCTTGCGGCTGCAGACGTGAACACGCTCTCAGGTGGGCAGAAGCAACGCGTGGCCATTGCGGGCGCACTCGCGCTCAAGCCCGAGCTCTTGCTCCTTGACGAGCCAACGGCAATGCTTGATGAGCAAGGCCGCAATGCTCTGCTTGAGCTCATTGATGAACTGACGAACGAAGGCGTGGGCGTGCTCATGATCACGCATGATGTTGTTGCAGCACGCCATGCCGATCGTGCTCTTCTCCTCGCTGAAGGATCCGTTCAGCCATGTGCTGATGTCAGCGTGCTCGACGAGCCGCTTGTTCGGGCCCGAAGCGCTGTTCGCCCTCTCATTTCTGCCCTGCGTCCTCTGAAGGCAGGGCAAAAGCCCTCGGCAACTGAGGCACCTTCCTCTTCTCACACATCAGGACGACTCAACGAACCCGCATCATCTCCTCGTATGAAAGACGCGGATCTCCCTCTGCCTTCTTCTCTGATCACGCTCCACGATGCCTCGTTCTCCTATATCGAGCCTCCGCAAAAGAAGCATTGCAACGAGGATGAGCGCCTTTGGGCGCTCCGTAATATCACGCTTGAGATACGGGAAGGGGAACTGCTTGCGCTTACCGGTGCGAATGGAAGTGGCAAGAGCACGCTCATCCGTCTTCTCAATGGGCTTCTTGTTCCTACTTCAGGAGTCGTTCGCGTCTTTGGCGAAGAGACTTCTCCGAAGCACGGTCGCAATCATGCACGCCGTCATGTCGGCGTTTGCCTCCAATATCCTGAGAAGCAATTCTTCGCTACCACTGTGCTCGAAGACGTGATGGCAGGGCCATTGAATCAAGGGCTTTCCCGCCTAGAAGCAGAAGAGCGAGCCCAAGAAGCTCTCGAAGCGGTCGGCCTTGCTGCTGATCGCATCAGCGCAAGAAGCCCCTTCTCCCTTTCGGGAGGAGAGCAAAGACGTGCTGCTATCGCAGGTTTTCTTGCAATGCAGCCTGATGTTCTTGTTCTGGATGAGCCCTGTGCAAACCTCGATGCGCCCACCCACGCAGGCATGCTAGAGTTGATCGCGCAGCTTGCAGCGAACAGAACCACCGTCGTGTTCGCTTCTCATGAAAGCGCCGATGTTGCCGCCCTCGCAACGCGCATCGTCACGCTCGATGCAGGATGCATCACTCGAATCGATACAGATCCTTCGTAGCCTGCTTGAATGCCTCGTAAACTTGAAGGGCAACTTTCTCATCATCAACAAGCTCAAAGGACTCCGGCTGGCCTTCTTCGTCAAGCTCGGTGACTTCCAAGATCACGACCTCTCCTGAAGAGAGCGCCGGACTCTCGTCATCGATCGGGAAGAAGAACCCGAAGCTTCGATTATCGTGATCGAGAAGCCCAAGGAATTCGAGCACGACCTCGTCGCCGTGCTCATCCGCAAGCGTAAGGGCGATGCCCTCCTCAACAGGAGGGCAGAAATTCGGATTACTTCCTTCGCGAATGCCGTCAGTCATGATCAGTTCTTCTTCGGCTTGTTCGGGCGCTTGACGCGCTTCCCTGTTTGATTGTGCTTCGTCTTCACAGGCTGGCCATAGTGGTTCTTCGAGGGACGCGCTTTCGCGGCAGACTCGGTATCGCGTTCAATGACGACTACCACGTCTTCGCCTGCCTCTGCACGCACTTGGGCACGCTCAGCCGCAGCCTGTGCCTTCTTCTCAGCATCGATGCGTGCCAGCGGGATCTGTTCAAGCTCGCCAGAATGAGCAGAATCGAACGAGAACAGCCCGATCTCGGCGC
This sequence comes from uncultured Eggerthellaceae bacterium, assembly GCA_910588985.1. Lineage (GTDB taxonomy): Bacteria > Actinomycetota > Coriobacteriia > Coriobacteriales > Eggerthellaceae > MGBC163016. Next base: position 23,543 of record CAJURO010000016.1, read on the forward strand.
CATACTTCTGCTGGAGCTTCGCGAACTTCTTCTCATGCGTCTTCCAAATGCTGAACAGAGGCGTTGCAACAGCAATGGATGAATAGGAGCCAGCGATCAAGCCGATGATCATGGCGAACGCGAAGTCCTTCAGCGTCTCGCCACCGAACAAGAGCATCGCAAGAACGGGCACAGCAGAGGTGAGCGTGGTGTTGATGGTCCTGATGAGCACCTGGTTGAGAGAATGGTTCGCCATCGTCATGAACGTGCAGCGGATGTTCTCGCCGCGCATGTTGTCGTTGATGCGGTGGAACACGACGACCGTGTCATAGAGCGAATAGCCGAGGATCGTCAGGAGCGCCGCAATGGTGTTCGGGTTGACCTCGCGACCCACCAACGCATAGATGCCCATGACGAGCAGCAGGTCATGCAAGAGCGTAACGACCGCAATGACGCCCATCTTGTATTCGAAGCGGATAGCGATATAGATGATGATGAGGAGCATGGCCACCAGGAATGCGATCACCGACGATTGGATGATGCTCGTTCCCCAGTCTGGGCCAATGGTGTCAACGCTTACGTCGCTCGATGCGATGCCAAGCTGATCGGCTACGGTAGCCGCGGTAGCTGCTGCTTCTTCAGCACTGGTCGTCGTCGTACGCACGAGGAAGCCATCCACGTCGTTCATACGCGTCGTTTGAACGATGGCATCAGGCTCGCCTGCCTCATTGAAGGCTGCACGCACCTCGTCGATCGTAGCCCCATTCGCATCGGCATAGGTGATCGAGGTTCCGCCAATGAACTCGATGCCGAAGTTGAATCCCTTGAAGCCGATGATGCCAAGGCACGCTACCACGCAAACTGCGGCGATCGTAAGGAATATCTTGCGAATGCCCAGGAAGTTGATGTCGTGCTTGATGAAGCGCCCTTTGATCTTGAGCGCCGCATCAACGGCGACGGACTTACCTTCTATTCCATCACGCTCAGTGACGATCTCTTCGGTCTCGACAGCGTTCATCTGCTCGCCTGTCTCGGCTTCCTCAACAGGAACGCCCTCAGCTTCAGCAAGCTCGCCATATGCCCGAGCTGCCACCTGGCAATCCTTGATACCCCAGAACCCAGGATGCTTCGCGATGGAGCGCGGTGCGAGCAGGCGGATGAGCGGTGCCTTGAAGAGGAGCATCATGATGATGTCGCAGAAGATGCCAAGCGAAAGCGTAAGGCCAAAGCCCTTGACGCCTGCGCTTGCCAAGAAGAACAGCGAGAGTGCAGAAACAAGCGATACGAGGTCAGCGTCGATCGACGTGAGGATCGCATGGCGCACGCCTGATTGCGACGCTGCGCGAATGCTCTTGCCCATGCGGATCTCTTCACGGAAGCGTTCGACCGTCAGAATGGATGAGTCAGCCGCCATGCCGATGGTCAAGACGATGCCAGCAATGCCTGCAAGCGAGAGGCTGAATTGGTTGAACGCCGACAGCCCCGCAAGGATGCCAAGGTAGATGCATGCGAACACGAGCATGGCCCCTGCGGTGATGAAGCCAAGCCCCTTGTAGAACACCAGCAGATAGAGCATGACGAGCGCGAGGCCGATCAGCACGACCACAAGGCCCGCGAACAGCGCATCCTGACCAAGAGTCGGGCCAACTACCTGGCTCTGAGAGAACTCGAAGTTGACAGGCAACGAGCCAGACTCGAGCACAGCCTGCAATGCAAGCGCTTCTTCGGACGTGTAATTCCCCGTGATGGAAACACGACCGTCAGAGATGATCGCCTGAACAGCAGGCGCCGTCTCTACCTTGTCATCGAGCAGGATGACAACCTGGCCCTTCGTCATGACGAGATCTTGGGTGGCCGTCTTGAATGCCTCGGTTCCCGTCGAATCGAGCTCAAGGTTCACCGCATAGTAAGCGCTCGTTTGGCTGGCGCGGTCAACGCTGATCTTCGTGATGTTATCGCCTGTGAGAAGGGGCGTGTACGTACCTGGCTCGACATAGAGGGATTCTCCCTCCTCAGCAGGGAACTTATGACCGAAGTCATCCTCGATGGTAGTGTATTCGCCATAGTTCCCGTTGCGAATATCCTCGACGACCGCATCGTCGGTGAAGCTATCAAGGCGTGAGAAGATGAGCTGACCTGTAGAGCCGATGGTCTCAAGCGCCTGTTGCGCATCCTCAAGACCGGGGATCTGGACGAGGATCTGATTATCGCCCTGGATCTGAACGGTTGCTTCGGAGGCACCGAGCGCATTCACACGATTCTCGATGATCGTGCGGCTGGTCTCCATGTCCTCAGCACTCACATCGCCATCAGTGTCAGCAGAGAGCACGACCGAAAGACCACCGCGAATATCGAGGCCTTGCGTGATCTTGTCAGCAGGTGGTGTGAACAGTGCGACCGAAGTTGCAACGAGAAGGATGGTCACCACCAAGAGCCATACATTGCGACGATCCTGCGTCCGCGATGCCTTCTTGGCTTTCTTGACTTTGCGTTGAAGCGCCATGGGTGAAAACTCCTTTGGTTTTCTTCTCTGTCAAAACGAAAAAGGAAGCGTCTTATACGGTCAAGACGCTAACCGTATTATTTTGCCACAAAGATAACTGCTTCACGCTATAAACATAGCATCGCCAAATGAGAGGAACCGATATTCTTCATCGATGGCATGAGCGTAGGCCTCCATGATCATCTCGCGCGTCGCAAACGCAGAAACGAGCATCATGAGCGTGGAACGCGGCACATGGAAGTTCGTGATGAGCGCGTCGACAACGTGGAACTCGGAACCTGGAAGCAGGAAGAGCGCCGTTTCGGCTCTATCCTTCGCTTCAAGCTGGCCCCGCTCGGCGTTCCACGCGCTCTCAAGCGAGCGAACGGAGGTGGTTCCCACGGCAACCACGCGACCACCAGCTTGCTTCGTCTCCTCGATGCGCGCGACCGTCTCAGGCGGAACCGTATAGAACTCTCGGTGCATCTCATGCGCGCGCGGATCCTCCTCGTCCACGACGCGAAACGTATCAAGCCCGACCTCAAGCTCGACGGTTGCCCATCCTATGCCCTTCGCGCGAAGGCGTTCGATGAGCTCAGGCGTGAAGTGAAGGCCTGCCGTCGGTGCTGCCGCAGAAGACTCCCGCTTGGCATACACGGTCTGATAGAGCTCTTCGTCTCCTCCGTAATTGCGGATGTAAGGCGGCAGTGGCGTATGGCCCGCTGCGTGAAGCGCCTCATCAAGCGAAGGACGCTCGGTGAAGAGACGAGCGAGGCGCTCTCCCTTCGACCCGCCTGGCGCCCAGTCGATGATCTCAGCGCTGAGCGCAACAGCTCCCGAAGAATCGAGGAAGTCAACGATGGCGCCCGTACCTGGCTTAAGCCGTTTTCCTGGCTTTACGAGCACTTCCCAGAGCGCGCTTTGCGCATCAGCGGCCAACGTGACATTTTGAGGCGCTTCGCGAAGCAAGAACACTTCAGCAACACCGCCTGTTCCCCGCTTTGCGCCGATCAGCCGTGCGGGAAGCACGCGGGTCTCGTTCGCCACGAGCAGATCGCCTGGCTTGAGATACTCCTCGATATCGCGAAAGATCCTGTCCTCGATGCGCCCTGTCGCACGATCGAGCACGAGCATCTTGCACGCGTCACGCACAGTAGCAGGTTCCTGCGCTATGCGCTCTTCGGGGAGTTCGTAATCGAAATCAGAGGTTCTCATAGAAGTCCGAAGTCCTTATAGATATCCAACATGCTCGAGAGGGTCATCTTGCGTGCAAAGAGCTGCTTATATGTTGCCGTCTTCACCTTTCCTTCAGCTCGAAGCCCACCAAGCTGGCGCACTGCGGCTTCGAATTCTGCTTTGACGGCCTCGCGCATCTCAATGAAAGCAGCAAGCTCATCCTCTTGGTTCATCTGTTCATGCTCCCGTCAGCTCGTCAACGTCATTCTCATGTGCATGCTTTGCCAACTCGCTTCCTTCATCGGCCTTGGCCGCCATGCGCAATTCTTTCAAGACAGCCCGCTTTCGCGCCTGCTTCTCATCATATGCCGCACGCTCGGCTTTGCGCTCCGCACGCGCGCGCTGCTGCTCAGCTTCACGCGCAGCTCGCTCGCGCGCACGCTTCTCTTGCTCCTGCACGCGATTCTCTCGCTCTGCCTGCGCCTCCTCATCTGAGAAGCGGCACCCACAGAAGTTCTGCCGATACATTCCCATGGCACGAGAGCGTTTCGTCGCTTCGCGATAATGAGGAGAATAGTCTTCGAAAGCGCATTCGATCCCCGCTGCATCGCATGCGCGCTCAAGCTCCTCCTTGATGATGTCACGATACTGGTACGGGCTCACGCTGAGCGTTGTGCCCAAACGGGCGAAACCGTGCTCTGCTGCATACGCAGCCGCTTCTTCGAAGCGCAGCCGATAGCACATGCGGCAACGTGCCCGCGTGTCCACCTCAGCGCGTTCGCGCAACGCTTCGCCGACCTTGCCTGCTGTTGCTTCCCAGCGCTCAGGCTCGTAGGCGCCCTCAGTGAACGCCACGTCTGCTTCCTGTGCAAACGCCCGTATCGTCTCAAGACGATGCTCGTACTCCTCACGCGGGGCGATGTTGGAATTCGCGTAGTAGATATGAGGCTCTATCCCACGCTCGCGCAGGAGTCGGATCGGCTCGAGCGAACAGGGGCCGCAGCAGGCGTGGAGGAGGATATCTTCGGTCGGTGAGATTGTCATGCGGCTATACTAGCATGGTGCGAAGGCATCCCGCCTTCGACCTTGATGATAGGCAGAAGAACCATGAATGACCCAAAACCATACCGTGCCATTTGCTTCGACCTTGACGGCACCTTGCTGCCAATGGACCTCGATGAGTTCATGACAAGCTATTTCTCGCGTATTGCCACATTCATGCAGGAGAACGGCATCGAGAGCGCCTGGTTCATGGATGGCCTCAAAGAAGGCACGAAGGCCATGGCAACGCATGCTGATGATCGGACCAACGAGCAGGCCTACTGGGAAGCATTCTGGGAGCGTTGCCCTTCGAGCCCAGCAGATCGCGAGGCGCTCCTCAAGGCGGCACACCGTTTCTACTTCGAGGATTTCGCTCATATCGGCGATGGATTCGAAACGCCCAGCGCCCCCGCTCGCATCGTGCGCGCTCTTCGCGAAAAGGGCTACCCGCTCGTGCTCACAACGATGCCCATGTTCCCGAAAGAGGCTGTGGAGCATCGCCTGCGCTGGGCTGGCATAGACCCAGGCATGTTCGAGCGCATCACGCATTACGAGAATTCCAAGAGCGTGAAGCCGCATCTGACCTACTTCGCGGAGAATCTTGCCGCGATGGGCCTCGATGGCGAAGACGTGCTCATGGTCGGCAACAACACCATGGAAGACCTCTCCTTCCTCGGCCTGGGAACAGATGCCTATTTGATCACGGATTACCTTCTGAATCCTATCGACATGGACCTTGACTCCGTTCGACATGGCAGCATGGAGGAGTTCGAGGCTTGGGTAGCAACGCTGCCTCCCTGCGCGAACCCCGCTACCAACATCGAAGCAGGTCCCATCCCGCACGGCGCCACCTGCAAAGCTCTTGAGGCGAACGCTGTCCATCCGAATCTGGCCTGAGAGGATATTCATGACGCTCTTCGCGTGCACCACTGATGCAACCTGCGGCTCAGCGCGGGCGCTTACATACACCACCGCCCATGGCGATTTCCGCACCCCCATGTTCATGCCCGTTGGCACGCTCGCCACGGTAAAAGGGCTCATGCCAAGCACGCTCACCGACCTTGGGGCACAAGTGGTCCTTGCGAACACCTACCATCTTTCCATGCGTCCTGGCATCGAGGTCATCCAGGAGGCTGGAGGCATCCATCGGTTCATGAACTATCCAGGCCCCATGCTCACTGACTCAGGAGGCTTTCAGGTGTTCAGCCTTGCTGACACCGTCAAGCTCTCCGATGATGGCGTTTCCTTCAAGAGCATCTACGATGGGTCCAACATCCACTGGACGCCTGAAGACAACATGCGCATCCAAGAGGCCATCGGTGCCGACATCATCATGCAGCTTGACCAATGCGCCCCCTATCCCGCCGAGAAGAGCTTCGTCGAAAAGGCTGTCGACTATTCAAGCGCGTGGGCAAAGCGATGCCTCGCAGCACATACGCGAGCTGACCAAGCGCTTTTCGGCATCGTGCAAGGAGGCATGCACCTTGACTTGCGCCTTGAGTCCATTCGACGCTTGCGCGAGATCGAGGAAGATTCGATGGCCGCAGGAGAGCGACGCTTCGATGGTTTCGGCATCGGCGGATACTCCGTGGGCGAAGACCATGAGGTCATGTTCGAGACTCTGGGCGATGTGGCACAAGCACTGCCCGAGGATCGCCCCCGCTATCTCATGGGAGTGGGCAACCCCACAACGCTCGTACGCGCAGTCGCCGTCGGCGTCGACATGTTCGACTGCGTCTTGCCGACGCGCACGGCCCGCATGGGCACCGCGTTCTCAAGCACGGGACGCATGAACATGCGCAATGCGAAGTTCACGCATGACTTCACGCCCCTTGATCACGCATGCACGTGCTATACCTGCACGAACTTCACACGCGCTTACCTTCGCCATCTGGTGAAGCAAGATGAGATGCTCGGGGGCATTCTGCTCTCCATCCATAACATCCACTTCTTGCTCGATCTTATGCGGCGTGCACGCGAAGCAGTGATCGCGGGCGAGTACGATGCGTTCGTGGCAGAATGGATGGCCTCGTCTGCTGCGAATGATTACTAAGGAACGCAACGCCTTGCCTTGCCACTGGGGCTTGTTGCCTTTGTGGCAGGGCTCACATCCCAGGAAGTCAAAAGAGCGCAGCTACCCTATTTCTTAGGGCGAAAGAAACCGAGCATGTCATAGATCTTCCAGAAGACCGTCCCTTTCGTTGGCATGTCGCCTGTGGTTTGCGTGGTGGTCTTCGCCGCCTTGAACCGATAATGCGGATGATTCTTCTTGAAGACAGCACGGCAGATGAGCGTGATGATGAGCCCGACCAAGCCCACGGCCGCAAAGCTTGCCGCTAGCTCGAGCACAGGCGTGTTCGCGTCTACCACCGCATAGAGCGAGACAAGCGCGAAGAAGATGGTGATAGCCGAGCAGATCACCGTGAACACCTTGATGAGGACTTCCTTCGCGCGCGTTGGCGACCGACGATAGGAGACCACGTAATAGATCACCAATGCCAGGATGATGAGCGCGATCACGAGCGGAATGCTACGCGATAGTCTAGCTATGAGTCCGACCATGCCCCTCTTTCCTTGATTGACGATGCGTTCATATCTTACCCAACCACGGCTGCTCGAAGAGAGGAGAGCGCTGCGGAGCGCGCCCACCACCCCTGCTGCTTCGCGCGTGTTGCAATGCGAGAAGCTTCTTCGAAGCTACCTGCAAGCGCGAATGTTGCCGCGCCGCTTCCGCAAAGAAGCACCTGGTTGGGGTCGGTGATCTCGGGTTGTGCCGCAAGCCATTCTCTCACGATGGAAAGATCAGGCACAATGGATTCTGAAGCCTTTGCGAGGTTGTTGAAAAGAGGCACGTGCGAAGCTTGCGTTGCCTTCTCCACTTCAACCACAAGAGCTGACGAAGGAAATACAGGATCGGCGTCGAAGGCTGCATACGCATGTGCTGTAGAAACGCCCGCATCTGGCTTCACGATCACGATCGGCGTCTTTGCTGGCTCAAGCGCATGCTCGAACACCTCCCCAGCACCGCCATAGAGCGCGCAGCCTCCCTGGAGAAAGAAGGCAACGTCTGCGCCCAGAGATGCTGCCACCTGCGCCAGCGCTTTGTCTGAAAGGGAAAGCCCCCAGAGCTGTGCTAGGCAGACAAGCACGGCGGCCGCATCAGAGCTGCCCCCACCAAGCCCCGCTTGAGCGGGAATGTTCTTTTCGATATGGATGCTGATATGCGCAGATTCGGTGCGTTCCAGAGCGCGAGCAAGCTGATCGACCGCTTTGAAACAGAGGTTCTGCTCTGTTTCGATCTCGAGCGGTCTCTCACCAAAGCGCGTCGTCTTGTCGGAGATCGTAATATCCACCGCAATGGCACCATCAGGACCAGCCCACCCACGATGTGAGGGAGCAGTCCCTTCCTCGACGCGATCTTCGAGATGAACATAGAGCACATCATGCAACGTGATGGCATGCATCACGTTGGTCACCTCATGATAGCCACTCGGCAATACTGACCCCACGCCCAAGAAGAGGTTCACTTTCGCAGGTGCCAACACCTTCTTGTGCCCAGGCCCCAAGAAGGTCAGTGGGTCGAACTGCGCATCACGCGCAGAGCTCAGCATATCAACTTCAACCTCAGGCATTGCCCTCTCCTTCAGCACCTTTCCTGAGCGCTCTTCTTGCCTGCCCCTCTTCTTTTTTCATGCCCTTCTTGCGCTTTTCGCGAAAGAACTCTGTCAAGAGCGCTGCGCACGCGTCTTCCATGAAGCCACCTCTGACCTCGAAGCGATGGTTCAGTCGCTCGTCAGCGTTGATCTGATACAACGTGCCCAAGCCGCCCGCTTTCGTATCGAATGCGCCAAAGACGCATCGGCGAATACGTGCTTGGTGCATGAGGCCAGCGCACATGATGCACGGCTCAAGGGTAACGTATACGGTGCAATCCGAAAGGCGCCATGCATCCATCTCGCGCGCAGCCTGCTCAAGCGCAAGGAACTCTGCATGCGCCGAAGGCTGCTTGGTCGTCTCGCGGAGGTTATGCGCACGGGCGATCACGCGCGGCTCTGCAAGCGAGCGGCGCGTCTCCTTGTCGATAGGCTCATAGACGACCACAGCGCCGATCGGCACCTCGCCAAACTCTGCAGCTTTGCGAGCCTCCTCAAGCGCAAGGTTCATGAACTGCGCATCGATGATATCGAGAGTGGATTCGTTCATGTCTCTATGATAGTGGATTGAACCGATTCATCATACGAATGGACTCCCTTCAGTCGCTTCGCACGAGCGTACCGTTTATACTGGATGAACGTTAAAAACCAGCGATCAGATTGGCGTAGACATGACAGACGCATATCCAAGCCGCTTCAACCGCTTCGTGGACACGCGTGGCGTTTGCACAACGCCCGTTCCCTTCACCACCGCCTTGATAAATGGCCTTGCTCCAGGTGGGGGTCTCTACGTTCCAACCGAGATACCAACGCTTACGTTGGAAGAGATCCTCTCATTAGCGAAGATGCCCTACGCCCAGCGAGCCGCTTTCATCTACAAGAGATTCGAGATCGACCTGCCCGAGGATGTGATCGATGCCTGCATGGAACGCTCCTACGGGGACAATTTCGATACACCCGACATTTGCCCGATCACATCACTCGATGAGACTACCCATATGCTGGAGCTCTGGCATGGACCCACGAGTGCCTTCAAGGACATGGCGCTGCAGTGTCTGCCTCACTTCTTCTCCGCAAGCGCGAAAGCATGCAAGGAGCGCGGGGAGCTTGACCACGACTTCTGCATCCTTGTAGCAACTTCAGGCGATACCGGGAAAGCCGCCCTCGAAGGGTTCAAGGGCGTAGAGGGCGTTTGCATCGGCGTGCTGTTCCCAGACGGAGGCGTGAGCGACATCCAGCGGAAGCAGATGGTGACCACAACAGGTGACAATGTCTACGTGTGGGCCGTACGAGGCAATTTTGACGATTGCCAAACTTCTGCAAAGCGCGTGTTCTCTGATGCGGCGTTCGCGGAAACCCTTCTTGCGGATCACGGCGTCGCGCTTTCGAGCGCGAACTCCATCAATTGGGGTCGCCTCCTTCCTCAGGTCGTGTACTACATTTCAAGCTATGCCGAACTCTGCAAGCAAGGCAAGGTCGAGCCAGGCGATCCGATCGATGTCTGCGTGCCAACAGGAAACTTCGGCAATATCCTTGCAGCATGGTATGCCAAGCAAATGGGAACGCCGATCGATGCGCTCTTCTGCGCAAGCAATGAGAACCGCGTGTTGACCGATTTCTTGGAGACCGGCACGTACGATATCAAGGATCGTGCTTTCATCCTCACTCCTTCTCCTTCAATGGACATTCTCGTCTCCTCCAATCTTGAACGGCTTCTCTACCAGCTCTCAGGCACGAACGGAGATGCGATAGCAAGTTGGATGAACGACCTGAGCACGAACAAAGCTTTCACTGTTGACGAATCCGTTGTCAGCGCTCTGAGCACGCAATTCTTCGGAGCATCGATCACGAACGAGGAATGCCTCGCAACGATCAGATCGGTCTTCGAAGAGCATGACTACTTGATCGATCCTCATACGGCAGTTGCCTATGCTGCGACCGAACGTCTTCGCCGCAATAATCCTGTTCTTGTTGCATGCACGGCGCACTGGGCAAAGTTTGGCAACAACGTCTATAAGGCTCTCCATGGGCTGAAGCCAATCGATGAGCTGCCTGCTGATGTTAGCGCGCTCACAGGGTGCCAATTGAACAAGCTCATCGCAGATGAGACAGGCAAGCACGATATCCCCGCAGGTCTTGCCGACCTTGATGCAATGACGCCTCGCTTCTCTGATGTGATCGATGGTAATGAGGCCAGCGTAGAGAACGCCCTTGTCCGCTTTATTGCAAGTCAGAGAGTATAATCATACGTAGCAATGATTTGTCGTTCCTTGGATCGCGCGAGGTTCGACAATGCCGCACGTCGGAAAGCCGAGGATAGCACATGACGAAACTCAATCATCTCGCAACGAGCGTACGTCTTTCCATCACCAATCCTAAGGCTGAAAGCGGATCCGTCTTTGGGCGCGGTGTCGCCAACCTTTGCCTCGGTGTTCGCGACAAAGGGTCGCTGAACGCTGCCGCCAAGGGCATGGGAATGGCATACAGCAAGGCGTGGCGCATTGTCAAAGATACGGAGAAGGCGCTTGGCATCGATCTCCTCATCCGCGATGGCGCTCACGGAAGCGTGCTTTCACCGGCCGGCAATCAACTCGTCGACTCCTACTTTACGATCCAAGAGAAAATCTCTCAGGAAGCTCTGAAGCTCTACCAAGAACTCAACGCATAGCGCACTCCCTTCCTTTGGCGAACCAACGATCTCTTCAGAGACGCTTGGCGTCTCTGCTGTATGTTGTTGTTCAAGCTCTGGCTTTGATCCGAATCGATACATGCAGCCATAGCAGGTATCCATGTCTGCAAATACGGTGCTCTTGCATATCGGACAGATTTTGTATGGCATCACTCCTCCTCTGGAACACCAAGCCTTATCTTGTCTCCTGCTTTGAGCCATTCCCCTTCACGTGAAAAACGCTCAGCGACCATCGAGGCTTCTCGACGCCGCAATCGCCTCCGTGATCCAAGGTTGCGGTGAACCTCGAGGACACTGCCATCTTTAGAGATGAAAGCAATGTCGATAGGATCGGACATCCCAAAGGTATGGATGTCCTTGCAGGGCACAAGCAAGCGAGTTATGTCGTCTGGATCGGCGAACAGCATGCCTTTGAGTCGCTCTCTGGCTGTTGTCTCGAACTCGATCTTCTCCACTCCTCCGCAAATGCTCATCACCCATTTACCGCTCATCTCAAGACCTCTCTCATGTTTTAATTGTGTTGGATATGCAAGACGATACTTGTCGCGCCGGCGACACGAACGCCCATTACTGCTGCCCATCGACACCTTCCTTCCGATTTGACGAATGTTGCACTGCCTCCACTTGGGCTCTCATACACCTCCCATCCCCTTGAAACAAGAGCATCGAGGATCGGCTGAACTGCATCGTCCTTCTTGCTTGTCCTGCTCTCTGTGCTCTCTTCTTCGCGCTTGTCTTCCTCTTCGCCGCTTTCGATGTCTCCCTCTTTGAAAAGAGGACGCTCTGCGTCTTCCAGGACGAATCCCACGAGCGTCCAATCGGTCGTCGCAAACCCAGATGCCATCAGATTCGGATCGAAAAGCTCTTCGCCGAACCACGCAGGCGGTGTAGATGCCTCTACTGAGATCAACCCTGCCTTCCCTAAGGTCTCCGCATCCATCCCATTTGGACGATTCATCCACGCATTGACGAATGACTCCGTTCCCACTTGCAAGGCACCCGATGCCCTCCCTTCTCGATCGATGCATGAGACGCACCCGAGAATGACAATGACAAGAGCACAGAGCGCGCCGACCACTTCGATCGCGCGTCTCAAGCGAAGCGCATGGACTGCTTCTCGTCGCTCGCTCTCCTTAGACGCATTCCGCATCAGTCCAAGAGCCTTCCAGGCGTATACGAATCAACCGCAAGCGACACGCTGTGATGAAGCTCTGGAAGCGAGATGCCGAATATGCTTGGACGCAAGGTCAAGCCGAACAATGTTGGCGCATATGCATAGGTGAGCTCAAAGGTTGTAAACCCAAGCACGGATGCACCGAGACCATCGCCCACCTGTCTCCCACGCACTTCGCACGTTACCTGTGCTCCTTCCATCTCTGACTCTATGAGCTGAAGAATCTTCGCCTCCATTTCCGAAGTAGACTCACCATCCGCTGGCGAAGAAGCTGCTATGCGCACTGCGTTCCTTCCAATACGGTCGAACGTTGCACATTCAGAGAAGAACGTAAGCGCATTCATCACGATAGCTGCAACAATGAGGCACACAGGGATGACCGTGCAGAGCTCGACGGTCATCTGAGCGCGCTCATCTCCAAAAAGACCCTTCATTACTGCCATACGCGTATCCCGAAAGACGACTCAACCGTTCCGATCAATGCCGAGAGCGCACGATCGATAGCACCTCCCGCCGTGTTCGCAATATGCTCTGGAAGAGCCCATTCGATCGTATAAGTACCATTCAGAAAGGGAAGCTCAACTTCGCATATGCTCACTTCTGTCGAAGAAAGCGCATTGCGAACTACCTCTGACACCTTGGATGCCACGCCTGAGATAAGGCCGCTTGACATTGACGATGCTAGTCCTTGCTGCTTCACATCTCTGAACGTGACGGCAAATCTGCCTCCGTCGTAAGAAACAACTCGTGCAGTATTCACGAGAATGGGTTTCTTTGATCTGACGTCGCTCGGTTGAAGCCCTATGGTCTCCATCATGGAGCTGAGCATATCCCTTGCCCATGCGCCAAGGCCACTTGACGTGTTCGTCGAAAATGAGCTCAAGCCTCCTTCTACTGCATCCATCAGCGCTGTTTGCCCCTGCTCGTATGATCTGAGCAATCCTGTCCAGAGATTGCCCGCAAGAGCAGCTACGCTCCCTAAGAAACCCTCTTGCGGAAATACCTTTTCAAGGATGGTCGAGATCGAGCTCTCGCCTGCTTCAGTCTCATCACCGATGATAAGAGCGCCTGCAACAGCAACGCGTGTGCCCAAGGTTTGCCCATTCGCTACGAAGAGGTTCTCAAAGCCCGTATCAGCATTGTTTGCCTGAAGATCGACCACAAGAGCGACGCATCCATCCCGCCCTGGAGGTTGCGCCTGCAATCGTCTTGAAGCAACGTCGGAAAGCGCTGATCGAAGAGAATCAATAAGAGGGGAGAGCTCATCTTTGACCATCTGGCTCAGGGGATCAGAAATCGACCTCTCTGCCTCATATTCCTCAAGGGCTTCTCGAAACGTCTGATAGTGATGCTCGAACCCATTCGCGATCGATGTTGACGCCGATGCAACCTTTCCGAGGCTCGATACGCTGAATCTACATTCTGAGCAGATCGCAAACCCGCCGTTGTCCATCTCGGAGACAGAGCCCATGCGAACCGCGCCACGGGCATTCGGGCATCCACTCCATGCATGCATGTACCACAGTTCGCCACTTTGGGTAACAGGATAGACTGCTTCGGTATACAGTCGCGTTCTCTTCATCTCTGCTGTATTGCGATAAAGGGAAGGGATGCTCGCCTCAAAGGATCCTTCCTCTTCGTGGACATACGCATCAGCAAGCTCGTCGAGTGCATATTGATAGAATCGTTTGCGAAGGACAGAATCCGCCTTCTGTTCGACATTCGACCCTGTCAGGGTCCACGTCGCAAGGCGCTTCGCATAATAGGCCTTGATGCGCTTCAGCCCTACGTCAAAGCTCCATGCATCCACGCTGGAATACAACGGATTGCTCGAATCGTTCAATCCGCAAAGAGACCGAGCTCTCTCGCTCATGCAATATCCTGGCTCCGCGCCACAATCAGCCATGAACGCGCGCAGCTTTGCCTCGCTCGCCCGCTTTGCTGCCTCGTCTGCCTCCTGGGCTTTCTCTCGGACCTCGCCTGCTTCCTCTTCGATGTCTTTTCCCACGACTGCCAAGCTCTCCGCAGACACGTCTCCAACACTCTCCCCTGAAGCTGGAACCAACTCAGCAATGGCAAGATAGTCAGCACGAAACGCACCTTCGTTGTTCGCCTGCGCCACGCCAAGCGCATTTGCGGATGCAAGAAAGGGCAGCCAACGTTGAAGCTCATCAAGTTTCTGCACCATAGATGCATGAGCGCGCTCGCGTGCGTCCATTGTCTTTGTGGCAAGCTCGATGCATTTCTCGGAGATCGGCGCCGCCAGAGGAACACAGGCGGCAACAAGGCCGATGCCATACAACGTACCCGCAAGCAGGGTCATGGATAAGAGCGTAGCATCGCAGATGTTCACTGCGGTAACGAATTCTGCCACTTCATTCTCTGCAGCCAAGGCACATGCATCTGCCACTTCCTGGATTTCTGCAGCAGCAGAGTTCACTCGGTACACTTGCGCACTAGTAAAGATCAGCGCGATGGAGATGAAGATCGATATCGCCATTGCCATTGTCGTCATGCCACTCTCATCTTGGAAGAGACTTGCGACCTTTGGTTCTTTTCGGCCACGAGGCAATTCCCTGAGAGGCGATCGCCGATATCGCGCCGTCGCTCTTGGTAGCCTCGCATTCCCGATACCACTCTTCCCTGCTCTCACCTTCATCGCTCACCTTCTTCCTCTGCGCCTCTAGCCCAGAAACCCTCCACTTCACTGAAATTGGCTTGCATGCAGACAGCGCTTTTCAACTCACTTGCGCCTCTCATGCACTATCACGAAGAACGGATCGTGGCGTGCCTTCTAACGATGCCTGCGCCCAATCAGGCTGTGTCGAGCTTCTTGCAACGACCTCAAGTTCAATGTTGCCGTTCTCATTGACCGCTCCACACGCATGCAGGCCGATATCAACCAAAGGAAGCGGCTTGACCTCGGTTCGGATCGTTACGCTCACCTCAGATGTCGAATCATCGCCATCTCGCTCGATCTCCCATGTGCACCCCGTTGAATGAACATGGAAGATGTCAGCCTCTGGGATAGATGAGAGACGGCGACGGATATAATCCTCATTCGTCGCGTCATTCTCGGCTGTAGTCGTGGTCAACAAACGGCAGCCTTCCCAAGCAGCGTTGTTCATCACGGTCTTGTCGTAGAGCACGATGCCTGGCTGTAGCAACAAGAGGATGAGCACCATCAAGATCGGAATGGCGAACGCAGCTTCTACCGTTGCCTGACCCTCCTTCCTCTTAAGCTTGTCAGTAGCTAAACACATCTGCCGCACCTCCAACTATGGTGAACACAGCATGAGAGGCAGCCGTTACTGCGTGCTCAACGATCAGACCACTTTCAAGCACTCTGAAGAGCGCACCTAACCCTATAACGATGCACAGGAGCGCCGCGACGACGACGGCATACTCAACGGTGGATTGGGCATGCACTCCGCGCAATCGCTTAGCGCCCCATAAGAGCACCTCAACAACAAGTGCACCACGATGACGCTTCTTCCAATTCCTTGTGCACATGTCCGCTAAAGGCTATTGATACCATCTGCGATCGCCTGCCAGAGCTCCTCCAGCTTCGGGCGGAATACAGTGATGGCAAGGATCGCGATGACAACCAAGAT
>CAJURO010000017.1 GCA_910588985.1 uncultured Eggerthellaceae bacterium
GATCACCATTGGCATCGGCCTCATCATGGCCATCTTCGTCACGCGCGCTTTCCGATCGAAGAAGGCTGAGGATGATGCGCTTGCGCGGATGTGGGTGAAGATATACACCGCGTCGTTCGCTATCGGCGTCGCCACTGGTATCACCATGGAGTTCTCCTTTGGAACGAACTGGGCGAACTATTCGCGCTTTGTCGGCGATATCTTCGGAGCCCCGCTTGCTGCCGAGGCTCTCTTCGCCTTCTTCCTCGAATCCATCTTCTTGGGGATCGTCATCTTTGGCCGCAACAAGGTCAAGCCGCTCTTCTATACGATCTCGGCGTGGCTGACATTCTTCGGTTCGGCGCTCTCTGCGCTTTGGATCCTCATCGCGAACTCGTGGATGCAGACACCTGCAGGCGCGATGCTCTCGGCTGATGGCTCGGAAGCGGTGATCACCGACTTCTTCGCAGCTGCCTTCAACCCTTCGACGCTCGTTCGCTATTCGCATACCGTCCTTGCGATCCTTGTTATGGGCGCATTCGTCACGATCGCTGTAGCTGCATGGTATATGCACAAGAACAGGGATGGTGCTGCTGCTCGCAAGATGATGTTCACGGGCGCGATCGTTGGCGTTGTTGCTACGGTGGCGCTCTTGGGCTCTGCTCATGCATCAGCCGTTGAGGTTTGGGATGAGCAGCCCACCAAGATGGCCATGATGGAGGGCCTCTATGAGACCGAGGTTCCCGATCTTGCCATCGGCGGCTTCGTCGATGAAGAGAACGAAGAAGCTCACGTGCTTGGCATTCCAGGCGGCACGAGCTTCCTTGCAACGGGAACGTGGGATACCGAGTATCCTGGATTGAACGAGCTTGCGGCTGAGGAGCAGTTCAGCGATGTTGTCGTGTCAGAGATGCCGACGAACTTCGTCTTCCAGGTCTATCACATCATGGTCGCCATGTTCGGACTGATCGCGCTCTGCTTGATCTTGGCTTTCATCTTCATGCGCAAGGGCGCTGCTCGCAATGTGACCAACATGAGATGGCTGCAATGGCTGCTGATCATCTCTCCGCTCTTCCCGTTCCTTGCGATCCAGTGCGGGTGGTTGACTGCCGAAGTCGGGCGACAGCCGTATGTTGTCTATCCGTCTCTCTCTGGTCCTGACGGCGTCTCTCTTCCGACGATGGCTGGCACCAGCGTTTCAGTTCAGACGTTCGAGCTGATCATCACGCTCGTGCTGTTCGCCGCTGTGTACATCATGCTCTTCGTAGGATGGGTTCGCGTTGTCGGGCGCTTCATCAAAGAAGGCCCCGTGCAGGATGAGGCGAACGCAGCTGATGACATCGAGAAGGCAGCTGAGTCGATGATGAGCTTCTCTGAGGAGTTCGTCGTTGAAGAGACAGGTGCGAAAGGAGATGAGCGATGATGACGGTCCTAGGCGTTCTCTGGTTCTTCCTTATCTTCGTCCTCATTGCCGGGTATTTCATCCTTGACGGGTTCGATCTAGGGGCAGGCATCCTGTATCCCTTCATCTGCAAGAGCGTTGAGGATAAGAAGATCGTTCGTCGTGCCATAGGCCCTGTCTGGGATGGCAATGAGGTTTGGCTTCTCACAGCAGGTGGTGCGCTCTTCGCTGCATTCCCCGATGCGTATGCGACCACGTTCTCGGGGTTCTACCTGGCGATCATGCTAGTGCTCTTCGCTCTCATCGTTCGCGCGGTGAGCTTCGAGTTCTGGCATGCTGATAGCAAGTGGCGTCCTGTTTGGGATTGGTGCTTCATCCTTGGCTCGTTGCTGCCCGCTCTTCTGTTCGGCGTGGCGATCGGCAATGTGATAGCAGGCATCCCGATGGATGCTGCAGGCAACTACATCGGCATTCCGCTGCTGGGTCTCATCACGCCCTTCACGCTGCTCTGCGGCGTGCTTGGCCTTGTCATGTTCATCGCTGCGGGTGCGTGCTGGCTTGCGCTCAAGGTGCCCGAGGGCTCAGCGCTCTACATGCGCGTAGCGAAGCTGCGCATGCCTCTTCAGGTCATAGCGCTCGTCCTTTTCGCTATCCTCACGATCATCTTGTTCGCCACCATGGGTGGAGAGAGCGCCATGTCTCCTGTGCTCACCGTGGCACGCTATGCATTCGTCGTGCTCTTCGTTGCAGCGATCGCCTTCGCTCTTGTTGCCTCGCGCAAGCAGGGAGGGAAGGCCGACCTTGCCTCATTCCTTTCGCAGAGCATCTCAGCGGCATCGCTCGTGCTCCTGCTCGCATGCAGCATGTTCCCCGTTCTGGTGATGGCAAGCCCCGAGAGCATTGGGGAGCCGATCACATTGATGAGCGCAGGCGCAAGCGGGTTGTCTTTGTTCTGCATGACGATCATCCTCTGCATCGGGCTTCCTTTGGTGCTGGTCTATCACATCATCATCTATCGAACGTTCCGAGGAAGAGTGAGCGTGGCAGACCTCGCTTAAGGGCGCACCAGCGCTAAATTGGCATTTTCGTTCACCAACATTGCGCAGGTCTAGTACAATACTGGCAAACTCGTAATCGAGTGCGTACGTTGGTGCGCAGAGAGAAGTCAATCCTGCAAGCCGAGATGCATCTTGATCGCATGCAGGGCTAGGAGATCAGCACTATGTCGAATGCTGGCAACATGGGGCAGTACGGAGGCTATGGCAACATGGATCCGTATGGACAACAGCAAGGCCAGGGGATGCCGCCTATGGATGGTGGCTATATGTCTCCTGACATGCAGAACGGTATGTACAATCCGCAGATGGGTGGCATGCCGAACCAGCAGTATGCCGACCCGATGCAGCAGGCTTACGGTGGACAGCCTCAAGGAGGCATGTTCTATCCGCAAGGCCAGCAGATGCAGCCTCCTATGGATCGCGCAAACCATCATGCCCAGATCCGCACCGCATCGATCTATGGGCCGAAAGAGCTCCATTCGCCGAAGATCGCAGAGGTTGAACGTGCGAACAATGCTCCAACTTCCAGCGTCTCCAATGCTGTTGCTGCTGCTACCGGTGCTGCTGCGGGCATGATGGGCGGAACAGGGATCGCTGCTGCTCAGACTGCTCAGCCTGCACAGGCTTCAGTTGCGCAGGCCCCCGCCATGCAGCCCCAGGCCGCTCCTGCTGCTACCCAGTCGTTCCAGCCGCAGGTGCAAGCGCAGCCAGCTCCGCAGGTGCAAGCTCAGATGCAGCCGCAGGTGCAAGCCCAGGCTCCTCAACAAGCCGCCGCTCCCATGCAAGCGCAGGCTGCTGTTGCACAGGCTCCTGCCGCACAACCTCAGATGCAGGCTGCTCAGTTCGCTCAGATGGGCATGGGCGTGCCCCCGCAGAAGAATGGTGCAGCCACTGCTTCTCTGATCCTTGGTTTGCTCTCCATCATCTTTGGTCTCATCCCTCCGATCGGCATCGTGCTCGGCATCGTTGCGCGCAGCGTAAGCAAGAAGTATACGAAGCGCGGTGGACGCGCTGATCGTGCGTTGGCGGGCAAGATCTTCGGTCTTATTGGATTGATCTTCTCGATCGCCATGCTCGTTGCCATTGGCGTTTGCGCTGCGCTCATGTTCGGTCAGATAGCTGGTCCGCAGGTTGCGCGCGACATGCTCATCTTCTACAACAACTCTCCGCTGGGACAGTTGGGTACCTTTGCACTTCCTACGGTGAGCTAGTCGATGGATACCAAGCAAGAACCCACTGATAAACAGAGGCCTTCTTTCCTTGAGCGCTTGACAGGCTCTCGGAGAGAAGGCGCTTCTGAGGAGGAGATCCGCGAGCTCGTTGATGATACGTCCGAGCTTGCTGATGACGAGAAGCGGATGATCCAGGACATCATCGATCTGGGTGACATGACCGCTGATGCCATCTGCACTCCTCGCGTTGATGTCATGATCGTCGAAGACACCGAAAGCGGACGCGTTGCGCTAGAGCGTATGCGCGGCACGGGGTATTCGCGTCTGCCCGTTGGGCATGATGGCATCGATGAGATCATCGGGATCGTGCATTACAAGGACCTGATCGGTCCGCTCATGGATGGGTCGATCGACGATGTCGTCACAAAGTTCATGTACGAGCCCATGTTCGTTCCTGAGACGAAGAACGTCATTCCCTTGTTGGGCGAGATGCAAGCCGCTCATCAACAGATGGCGATCATCGTTGACGAGTATGGCGGAACAGAAGGCGTCATCACGATTGAGGACATCCTTGAAGAGATCGTAGGCGAGATCGCCGATGAATTCGATATCCAAGGAGATGTTATCAAGGCTGTAGCGCCTGGGATATGGCGCGTCGATGGGCGTTTCCCTGTAGAGGATGCAGAAGAGCTCGGCTGGCCTGTTTCATCCTCGGATGACTACGAGACCATCGCAGGCTGGATCATGGATACCTTCGACGCGGTTCCCAATACGGGGGATACCTACGTTAAGGATGATTTCATCTTCACGGTGGAGAAGATGAGGCGCTCGCGCATCTCGGTGATCCGCGTTGAGGATATGCGCTTCGAGCAAGCCGTATCTTAGCAAGAGGCTCATGACTCCGACTTCAAGCGAAGACTTCAATTCGTTCCCCGATTGCCTCATGTGCGGGGACTGCTGTCGGATCAACGTGATCTCCATGACAGAGGCTGAGTTTGAGCGCATCAAGGAATACATTCAAACTGAGGGCATTCAGCCCATTGATTACGCAGGTGAACGCTGCTGTCTCCAGGGAGAGGATGGAGGATGCATGGTCTGGCCAGCGCGCGCTCAGATATGCCGCCTTCACCACTGCAAGGTGCCACGTCGTTGGATCCTTGCCGAGCATCCCGAGATCCACGTTGAAGACGACGTGATGCTCATCAACATGCATGAGGAGTTCATTGGGACCAAGGCATCGCCGACTGCTTTCGCCATGTCGTTGCTTGACCATCCCATCCAATAGGCAGGAATGTGAACCCAAATCAAGCAGAGGGGGCAGTCTAAGCCGCATCTAATAGATCTTGCCTTGCGGACTCGAGGTCATTCTTTCTTTCGATCATGGGAAGCTTAGAAGATGCTGAGCTGATCGAGCACGAGCAAAAGAGCAGCAACGATGAGGAAGCAGCTGAACATATAGCGCAGTGCAAGCTCGGGGATCTTGTGGATCAGTGATGAGCCGAGCATTGCGCCTGGGATAGCGCCAAGGGCAACGAAGCATCCTGCGATCCAATCCACATTGCCATAAAGGGCTTGCGTGATGGTTCCCGGCACAGCAAGGATCATCACGGCAATGAGCGACGTTCCGCTTGTGAGCCTCATAGGCAAGTGAACGACCTGCATCATGAGCGGCACCATGATGAAGCCGCCTCCGACACCGACGTAGCCTGACATCAATCCTGCTGCAAGCCCGATGCAGGCACAAGTGATTACCTGTGGCTTGCGAGCGCGGACGAACCCATGGGGGGTCAACGCAGTACCCCCCCCCCCCCCCCCCGGTTCGGTGCGGTCATCCTGGCTCTCTTCGGAGGCATGCTGCTTGCGTTGGAGCTTGATCGCCTTCGTCAACATCGTGGATGCCGAATAGAGGAGCACGAGCGCGGCTGCGACCATGGTTGCCCATTCAGGGGAGATCGTTGCCAACCATACTCCGATCCAAGAGGTTGCGGCGCCTCCGAGGCCAGCTGCAAGGCCAAGCGAAGGAATGCACGTCCTGTTCTTCAGGTGAGCGATGGCACCCGAGATAGAGGTTGGGATGATAGTGAAGAGCGAAGTAGCGGTAGCTCCAAGCGGGGTCATGTTGTAGCCAAGCTTGAAAACGGGGACGAATATCGTTCCTCCGCCAACGCCAAGGGTGCCTGAGAGGAATCCAACGACGACTCCAACAAGAATGGAGATGCTTATCAGAGCGAACAGATCCAAGACTACTCAGCTATGTCCATTCTGATCTGACTTGTCATTCCTGGGTCGATGAAGTGAGCTTCATAGGTTTCGGGCTCAAGGTCTGCCATGACGGCAGCACGTGCATCCTCGGCCGAAACCTCCATCCCCTCAAGCGCTGCATCGGCGTCTTGCATGAGGGAGGACTGGATGAGAGCCGTAGTGAGCGCTTTGTCAGATTCCAAACGCTCCATGATGAGAGGCCAGACTTTCTGGAACTCGAAATAGTTCGCACAATTCTGCTGGGCGTACTTCGTTGCCTCTCCTCGCGCTTCGATCGCCGCACGTCGGTAGGCTTTCTTGTCAGGGCGCACGAGCGAGCGCAGGAAGGCTGTTATGGCAATGCGTCGACGAAGTCCCTTGCGCAGGAAGGGGCCAGGGTACGGCTCGAGCGATTGAGGCGTGATCTTCTGCAGGTCGATCAGCGAGTGGCTGTATTCGAGCTTCGAGTACTCGTAGAGCCAACGGAAGATATCCTGGCGAAAGCGATTGCCCTCGTGCAGAGACGGTGGCGGCAAATGGCGAAGCTGCCACTGGTTGTCGAACCAGATGTCCGAACCGTACATGCGCAGGTCGAGCATGTAGTCCAGGTCTTCGCCACGCGGGATCCATGAGTCGAAGGCAAGACGGCGGAAGGCCTCTTTGTGGATAGCAAGGCACCCTCCGCAGACATGGTTAGAGCGCGAGAGGCGAGGACCCGACATGGCAGTGCGGATCCACTCGTTGAACGCGCGCCCTTGTTGCCAGAAGCGGTTGTACCACTTGTCTTCCCATTTTGAGTAATAGGTGCCCTGATCATTGATGTAGAAGCCCGTCTTCGCCAAGATCGGGATGCCTTTTTTCGTGAGCTTTCCCAGACCGTACATAGCCTTCTTAAGGAAGGCAGGATCGTCGATCACTTCGTCATCATCAAGAAAGACCACCGCATTGAATCCGAGCGCATTCGCGATGACGAGCCCTAGGTTCCGCACAGCCCCGTAGCCGCGTAGGCCGATCTGGGTTGAGACTTGCTCGATCTCAAGTTGCTCCATGCGCTGCCTAACAAGCGAGAGCTCGGCATCGCCGATGATGAGCGTATTGAGGCTCGGATGCTCCGAGACTGTCTTGCGAACCTTGTCGGCTGCCTCGACTGAGACTTTGCGGTCGGCAACAACGAGGATGATCACCAAGCCAAGATCATCAACATTCTCAAGCGATTCAAGACAGCGACCGAGCGTCCCTTCGTCATTGATGTTGGTGGTATGGTCATAGTTGGAAACGATGCCCTTGATCTCTGAGCGCCTGCGCGTAGTAGAGATATATGTTGGTATGATGACGACCGGCTTCATACGTTCCTTTCAGCTGTGCAACGCGTCTATTTTACCGAAACTCTGTATATATGTAATATTTGCGTGATTTCCATTTCTCGAAGAATCTCTTCGTATAATATGCATATCGCTATAGTTGGGGTAAAAAGGACAAAAAATGGGGAACATGATTGCGTCAGCAGCGAAGCGCTTCGCTGCGTTTGCCGTTTCCGGCGTGTGCGCCTTTAGTCTATTTGGCGCGCCAGCAGTCGCATGGGGGGGGGTGCCTTCCTCATCTAGCCTAGGCGTGCAAGAGGGTACGCTTCCTGTAGAGGAGGTCATGCCTTCGATCAGCGGCGTCGACCAACTTGAGCCAGGGGCTCTAAGTTGGAACCTCCTTCGTTTTGATGGCACCTATTCAAAGCCTCTCTACTATTCTTTGAGCAGAGCGATCGATGGCGCCCCCCGCTACTACATGCAGGGTGCGCCTTACACGCTCGAAAGCGATAGCTCCTCCGATTTCCTTGCAAATGTGGTCGCCATCGATATGGCGAAGAGCCTTGGCGAAAATGCCTCTCTTTCGACTGCGTTCGGCACTGCCCCAGGTGCTGCTGAGTTCAACATTGCCGTGTATGCCTCGCAAAAGGATGCACGCTTCGAGACGAACCCTGTTTTCGTAGGTGTTGTTTCTCCTGTCTTTGCGAAGCTTGTCAAGACTGACGAGTCCAGTGCCTACTCTCTTCTGGGCATTCGCACTCATGCAGCCGACTCTTCGTCAGCTAAGCCCCTTGCGGTCGGCAAGGCCTTCTATGCGTTCGACGATGCTGCATCTGCAACACCCGAAGGAGTTGAGGGTCCTTCGACAACAGATGCGTCGTATACCGTCTTCTCGCTTGCGTCAGCAACACCGAGCTACGAGAATGGCGCCTATGTGGTGACCTATAACGAGGCTGGCGAAAGCACAGACGAGGCTTTCATCGGCACCGTCACCTATGTTGACCAAGCAGGCAACATCGTGCTGGTCGAAAGCGTGCCTGGGATCAAGGATGGCGTGGAAGTGGACATCAAGAGCTCCTTCCTTGCCGATCAGAAGTACTATCGTACGATCAAGAACCTGAACAGCACGAAGGTGACGCTCAGCCCTCTTCATGCCAACGCGGTGATCTCAGTGGCAGAAGCTCAGTTCGCTGATGGCTTCACCCCTTACAAAGCGGTCATCGATTATGTGAACAGCGAAGGAGACCTGCTCTGGTCCGACAGCGTTGATGTTCTTGACAGCAACTACGCCTATTCGCTTCCGCACTCCTTCTCGATGAGCAGCGCCTCAGGCGTCAAGCTCTATGAGTTCACAGGCGTGAACGATGATGCCCAGGTGCTCTTCAAGGCTGAGAAGCAGAAGGATACGGCAACTACGCCGAGCCATACCGTTGTTTTCGACAAGGATGCAGCGGGTCTTGTTGAGGACGGGGTCCTTACCCTTAAGGCCATGTATGCCGCAGAAGCTGCTGATGGCGATGTCGACTTTACCCTGCGTGCCATCGATGGCGTGAGCGGGCAGACGATCGGCGCGGATCAGAAGGTCACCGTCTCCCCTGAGAAGCCAACGGCAACATTCACGCCTGCCTCCAAGCTTGAGGTTGATGATGTCACTTATGTTCCTTGGGCAGGCAATGCTGGTGCGATGGAGTTCACGTGGGCAAGCCTTGCCGAGGAGGGCACGAACCTTCTCCAGTATCTCTACTATGTGCCTGAGGAGTATGTAGCTGAAGCAGCGCGTACTGTTACGGTGCAATACATGGATGTTGCCAATGGCTCTGTCATCACGGCCGAGACGCTGACGATCGAGCCAGAAAACAACGCCTACATCGAGATCGCTGGCCCTGAGACGTTCACGCATGAGGGTGAAGAGTATGTTCGCCTTGCGGGACAGTCTGCACCGATAAAGCATTCCTACTTCACACCAGCAGATACGTACACCATCTACTATCGCAATGTTGATGATGTGCTGAATGCGCAAGTCGTGATCCAGCGGACGCAGATCATCGACACGGTGCGCACGGTCATCATCCAAAATCCTGCTCAGGGCGGGAATCCCGCCACCCCGAATACCGCTGGTGTTGCTGTAACGCCTGCAGTCACCGATGACGGAACGGTCGATGCGGGTCTCACCCAAGGCGATGCTACCGCCGTCATCAACGACGAGAACAATCCCCTCGCAACGCTCGATGGAACGGATACTTCGACGGAGCGAGCCATCGAGGATAACGAAACGCCGCTGGCAGAGTCGCTGCAGCAACAAGGGATCAACCCAACGATCGCCCTTGTTGGTGGCATAGCCCTGCTAGCTGTCTTGGCGCTCTGCCTTGCGTTCCTTGTGATACGTAGGCGCAAGAGCAATGACAACGCACAGAATCATACGGTCGCGTAGGGAAAGGAGGCTGACCATGACAAAGACAGAGAAAATGAGCAAGGCTCGCAAGTTCTTCAAGGCTAACAAGGCTCTGACCGCATTCTTCACGGTTGTTTTGATCATCGGCCTCTTCCCGATCGGGATGGCCGCATTCGGTGGCAGCGACGGAGTGGAGAGCGCCGCTCCAACTGAAGCAGAGAGCGCAGCTTCAAGCACTACGGCACCTGAAGTCGAAGGTGACGTTGTTCCCGAAGTTGATGTCCCTGAGGTTTCTGATCCTACAGTTGAGAGTGATGGGACAGATAGCCTTGATGGCGATCTTTCGGCCGATCCTGCCGAGGTGACATCTCCTGAAGCAGAAAAGCTGGAAGAGGCTATTGATGAGCTTGCTCCCGATACGGCTATCGATCCTGAGATGGGAGCCATCGAGATCGTTCGTGGCGATCCAAACATCATGACGCTTGCAGCAGAGGATAACAAGCAGACGATCGTCATCGACGAGGATGAATACGTTCTCGATCCAAGTCCTTTGCGCTTCGACGATGGCAAAGCTCATAAGCTAACGATCGGCAAAGGAGTTACCCTTGTGGGTGACATCGTCGTTGAGAACAAGGGGAACACATCCACGAATCTGACAATCGATGGCGAAGGCACCATCAAAGGTACAGGCACGACCAGCGTCGTCAACGTTTTTGGAAGCAATCTGGTTCTCGAAGGCAATGTCCGCATCTATAACGGTTGCGGGTCTGAGCTTGTCTTCGACACAAATCGTGATTACCAATGGAAGCTGAATTATGGCGATGTTGGTGGTGGCGTCCTTGTGCAGCGCGCTAAAACCAACGGGAACAAGGGATCATCATTCAAGATGAATGGTGGCATCATTGGAGCCACGAGCGCTGGCGCAGGTGCAAACTCCGCCATCGCTGGCGGCGGCATCTTCATTGATAGCAAGTGCACATTCGAGATGAATGGCGGCACGGTTGGCTATAACAATGCGACTCGCCACGAGGGCGGTGGGATCTTCCTCTTCGGAGATGCAACCATCTCGGCAGGGTCTATCATCGGAAACCGTACTGCCACTACCTTTGATTGGGGCGGAGGCGGCATCTTCGTCAACAACGATGTAACGCTGACCTTCAAATCGACTAGCACTGGTTCTGGAACAGGCACTGCTACCATTCGTGATAACACAGCCAATGGTCTTGGCGGCGGTGTTTCGGGTTGCCCCCATGCCTACATCAGCATTGGCGATGATACCCAGGATTCGAATACCGGGTTTGGATCCATAAGCAATGGGTTTGCCATCTACAACAACACTGCAAATAAGAGCCAAAGCGGTTATCCGACCAATCCGCGCTTGCGCACGAATGATAACTTCATTGGCGATCACTGGGCGTGGGTTGAGGATGCTCAGCAGTTCGGTGCTGACGATGCTATGGACTTCTATTGCATCAATGGCAGTTTTGTCTATGGTCAGCGCTATAACCATCTAGACAATGAGGGCGACGCATGGAAGGGTCGCTACGTCATCCCCGCTAGCGATACCCAGATCAAAGAAGCAAATGACTTCACTATCAAAAAAGGCGACTGGGTGAAGCGGGTTGGCGGTACCGTAGGCCTGACCTCAGTTGGGGGTGCTCCTGAAACAGATCGCGATGTTCTGATCGCTGGTAATTACAGCAACACTCATGGTGGTGGTATCGGCTGTAACGGCAGCGTTATCATGGGCTCGTTGCCTACCAGCTCTGTATGGGACGCCTCTTGGTCGTTTGACTTTAACAAGCAATTGCTCGACGGGGCTGACAACAGCGTTGCTCTCGCGAGTGGGCAATTCTCCTTCGAGCTTTGCACACCAAGCGGCGAAGTAATCGCTAAAGCCTCAAACGATGTGAATGGCAATGTGAACTTCGTCGTCAACGACAAGGACCGTTTTGGCGGCCCAGAGGTGATTTCTGCAGGCAACTTTAAACCAGCAGTGACCTATGACTTCGTGATCAAAGAGGTTGTTCCTGCTGACGATCCGTTGATCGAATATGACGCGAAAGAGCATCCTGTCAAGGTCACAGTGAACAAGCGCTCGACTGTGCTTTCTGATAGCAATGTGGATCTCCCAGGATTCTCTTGGCAGCGTCAGACCGAATCCTATGTGGAGAAGGTCGAGTTCGAGAAAGGCGCAACATCTCTCTCGGTGATAAATCGTCTCCATGTCGAGGATGGGACATGGACGCCGACGGCGAACAAGCTGTATTACGGTGATGCTGCTCCCGCTAATGGTTTTACGTTCATACTTCAGGCGATCCAGGCACCTGATGGAGAGGATGCAGGATCTGCAAGCATCGGTTCGTTTGTGCGATCTGAGCAGAGTGGCGCAGTTGAGGTTATATCTGAGGCTGTGCAGACCATCGAAGCTCAAGCAGCTGGCGAGCAAATCGATGCCAATTCACTCGTGGATGACGGTCGGACAGCCTTGAAGGTTACAGGCACAGCCGCATCATTCGCGAACTTTGCGTCTTCTATCGTATTCCCTGAGATCACCTATAAAGGAAGCGGCGATTACTGGTACCTGATGACCGAGGAAGCAGCTGAGGGTTATACCTGCGATCCGAGTGCATACTTGATCAAGGTGCATGTTGACCTTGGTAGCACCGTTGAAGGCGGTCCCATTGATACGCTCAAAGCCACTCAAGTCAGCCTGTACTATGCTGAGAGCATCGAAAGCAAGATCGCTGATCTAACTCCTCTTATGATCGATGGGGCGTGGCAGGTTCCTGATGGAAGCAATGCCATCGAGTTCGTGAACTTCGATCAGATGGAGGGCGAGTTCGGTCTGTACAGCTTTGCAGTGAACGCCATTACCGAGCAGCCAGTCGCATCCGACCAGCGCTGCCTTGTGGATCCGAAGATCTACAAGGTGCTCGAGGGGCGTCAGCTCAAGGATGGGCAGTTCAACTTCTCGCTCGTCCAGGTTGGCTCGAATGGTGACGGCTCTGTGAACTGGGCCGATACCTCGGGCGCAGTCATCTCGACAGCTGCGAACGATCAATATGGCATGGTCGACTTCGACGCTGCGAACAACCAAGCGGGCGAAGGCGAAGAGCCCTGCTGCCTCGTATTCACAGCACCTGGTACCTATCACTATCGCGTGGTAGAGGTTGCTGGTTCGCAAACTGATCCTTCCATCGACTACAGCAAGGAGATCATCACCTTCACGGCTGTGATCGAGGGTGGCAATGGTCAGCCGCTGACATGCACTGACATGTATTACGGCAAGGTGCAGGATGGACAGAACGTTCGCTTTGACGAGTCTGCGGATCCCACCTGGCACCCGACCATGACGAACAAGGTTCGCCCGATGGAGCTGAAGGTGCGCAAGACGAGCGAGCTTGACCGCAACGAGGGTCTTGAGGGTGCGACGTATGGTCTTTATCTGGTGAGCACCGAGCAGCAGAACGATGTCAAGCTCGGCGAGGCCACATCCGATGCCGATGGCTGGATGACCTTCACGGGTGATGATGAGACTGGTCTGGATCTGAAGATGGGCAATCTCTATTACTTCAAGGAGATCGCAGCTCCGTCTCAGCATACGGTAAGCCAGTTCCGCAGCCTATACTTCTACATCACGCCAGACCCGACGTCCGAGGTTGGCTATGCGCTCAAATACACCGACACGAAGGCGAGCGTAGGCTTGGCCGCGCTCGCAAGCACCGAGGGCAGCGTTGATGCCCAAGCGACGGGCACCGCTGGCGTGCTCTCCGATGACAAGATGCTGTTCACGTATGACTACGACAATGGCGTATTCGACGAAGCAACAGCAGTGACGTTCAACAAGCTCGATGGTCGTACGCACGAGTGGGTACAAGGTGCCACCCTTGCGGTCATTGATAAGGACAGCGGTCAGGAGCTTGAGTCTTGGGTAACAGGCGATGTTGCGCATCAAATGGTGAAGAAGCTCGATGTTGACAAGGTCTACATCCTTCGCGAGCTGAGCGCACCGACTGATTACAACACAGCTAAGGATATCGAGTTCAAGCTTGATGCTTATGGCAATCTTGAGATATTGAGCGGCATGGACAACAAGAACGCCGAACAGAACAAGAACACGCTCACCATGTTCGACTTCATGGTCGATGCAGAGATGACGCTCTACGAATACAACGAACGTGAAGAAGTCAAATACGTCGATCCCGATCAGCCAAACACGACTGGCGGCGACTTGGTTCAAACCGGCGATAAGCCATTCCCGATCGAGCTCGTCATCGCAGCGGTGGCGGCGCTTGGTGTAGCAGGTTTCGCAGTGATTCGTGTGCGTCGTCGCAGCAAAGAGGAACAATAGTTATGAATTGACCGTGGATCGGGGGCTCGATTATATGGCCCCCGATTCGCTTTGAAGGGATCTTCAGTTATACGCGCTTGCCATGCGCATCGCATGGTTTCATTTTGGATTTTTCCCTTCTTCCTGGGAAAATGTGCCATATGCGCGTATAATCGCGCCTGTATGTATGCTTTTCAGCCAGGGGACACTATGACCAAAATGCTGAAGATATGTTTGTCGGCATTGCTTGCCGCACTGCTGGCCTTCCCGATGCTCGCGTTCGCGGCATCGAATGTGACCGTGTCCTTCGACAAGACCTCCAAGAACACAGCGCGGGTCTACCTCCACGGTTTAGGGACCAGCCACACGGTTCGCGTTGATCTTAGGGCAACCGATAGCAGGGGCAATACTGTCAGCTGGGAAGGTGGCAATGCTCTGGCTACGTTCCAGATGGCTCCGTGGCTCAAGGATGCGGCTGCCGTCGCCGAAGATACCTATGCGCAGACTGATGAGGTCGTCGTGGTCATCTCGAACGGCAACAACCTTCTTCCGACGGATGAAAGCAACACCCCTGATAATTATTTCATCGGGACGATCACCACATCTGGCGAGGATCCGATCTATGTTGGAGTCGACGAGATCCAAGTGACGACGGGAACAACGCCTGATACGATCAAGCCAGGCGCCGACGATCCTGACGGATTCCTTTCCTTCGTTGAGCTGAACACGTCAACGCCTGTGAATCCTGATAACCCAGATGATCCTTACGACCCAAGCAATACGGGCAACGAAGGAACCAGCAATAGCAGCAGGAATCCAGGAAACTCGGTCATAAGGCCAAATGGCGGCAATTCGGCAAAGCCTTCTGGTGGGGATCTTGCGAAGACAGGTGACGAGAACGGGATCCTCATCGGTGGCCTATTGATCGCTGTTGCAGCAAGCGGCTCCGCCATCCTTGTTGCGGTCATGAGTCGCAAGACGCGCTCGAAGGATCAGCGTTAGGCAAGAGATGCTTTAGAGAGGGCGGGTATGACAGGGAGCAGGCTGTCCCTGTCATAATGCTGTCATACCACGAATCCCTAGGAGAAGTCGAACATCGCCGTCGTCAGATACCGCTCGCCCGTATCGGGCAGGATCACGACGATCGACTTGCCCCTATTCTCAGGGCGCTGCGCAAGCTGCGCGGCTGCGGCAACTGCGGCACCTGACGAGATGCCAACCAGGAGCCCATCATGTGCGGCAAGCTCACGTCCAACAGCGAAGGCATCCTCATCAGCAACAGTGATGATCTCATCGTAAATGTCAGTATCAAGAGCTTCAGGGACGAAGCCCGCTCCGATGCCTTGGATCCCATGGGCACCTGCACGACCCTCCGAAAGCACGGGAGAGTTGGCTGGTTCGACTGCGACAACGCGGATGTCAGGGTTCTTGGATTTCAGGTAGGCGCCTGTGCCGCTGATGGTCCCGCCTGTTCCGACCCCTGCAACAAGGATGTCCACCTTTCCATCCGTGGCCTCCCAGATCTCTGGGCCTGTGGTCAGATAGTGAGCTTCAGGGTTCGCTGGATTCGTGAATTGCGAAGGAATGAACGAGTTCGGGATCTCCTTCGCCAGCTTCTCGGCGTGCTCGATGGCACCCGCCATGCCCTTTGCGCCCTCTGTGAGCACGAGCTCAGCGCCATAGGCCTGCATGAGACGACGTCGCTCGATGGACATGGTCTCTGGCATCGCGATGATGAGCCGCATCCCAAGCGTGGCGGCAAGGGCGGCCAAGCCGATGCCAGTGTTTCCTGATGTGGGCTCGATGAGCGTGGTCTCCTGATCGATGACGCCTTCTTCGAAAGCACGCTCGATCATGGCTTTTGCAACGCGGTCCTTGATGGAGCCAGCGGGGTTGAGGTATTCCACCTTTCCGATGAGCCGTGCATCAAGGTCATGGTTCTTCTCGAAATTGGTGAGTTCGACAAGAGGGGTATTCCCTACGAGCTCCATTATGTTGGCATGTACGGTCATGAGGGATCCTTCCTTAGATGTTCGCTGCTATTGTAGTCCAGCGCTGCATGTTCTGGGTCAAAGAGGAATCGTGTGAATGGTAGACGAAAGCTCCCAATAATGCCGACTCTTCTATAATCTAGGCAATGGATCGAAAGGAGCCCGATGTACGGATTGAAGACAGAGAGCAGCTTCGACGCCTCTCACTTTCTGACTGACTACCATGGCAAATGCGAGAACTTGCATGGACATCGGTGGCGCGTTGTCGTGTATCTTGAAGTGTCTGAGCTTCAGACGGAGGGCACCTGCAAAGACATGGTGATGGATTTCGGCGATTTCAAGGCTCGCGTGCGGGCTTTGACTGAGCAGCTGGATCATCGATTCATCATCGAGGAAGGCTCGCTTTCGCCTGATACGATGGCCTGTCTGGAGAAAGAGGGATTCAAGCTGTTCATCATGCCTTTCCGCACGACTGCAGAGAACCTTGCAAGGTGGTTCTTTGATCGCTTGGCCGAGCAGGGGCTTCCCGTTGCTCAGGTTGAGGTGTACGAGACGCCGACGAACTGCGCATTCTATCGGAAAGAGGTCCGCTAGGATGATGCTCAGGCGCGTCTTAACAGGAGCGATACGATGACTAGTTCGGATCTGGCAAAGAGCGTCGAAGATCTGCATGACGCGTGCTTTCCCGTTGTGGAGAAGTTCGTGTCCATCAATGGCGAAGGGCTTGCAGCAGGGCAGTTGGCAGCATTCATCCGATTTGCGGGATGTAACCTCTCCTGTTCATATTGTGATACTGCA
The DNA here is from genome assembly GCA_910588985.1 of uncultured Eggerthellaceae bacterium. Lineage (GTDB taxonomy): Bacteria > Actinomycetota > Coriobacteriia > Coriobacteriales > Eggerthellaceae > MGBC163016. The sequence goes on from CAJURO010000017.1 coordinate 16,668, forward strand.
TGGGCAAATGACCCTCTTGTTAAGTTCGAGGCATGTTCGGCAAGAGACCTTGTCGATTGGGTGCGCGAAGCAAGAGTTGCGGCGGTCACGCTGACAGGAGGAGAGCCTCTTTTGCAGCCACATCTGATCGAGCTGGTGCGAGCTCTTGCTGATGTTCGCGAGCCTAATCCGCTCAGGATCGAGATCGAATCCAATGGAGCGTGTGATGTAAGGCCGCTTCTCCTGGCGCGCGATGAGGCTCAAGAAGCAGGGGCGCAGGGAAGCGTACATGTGACGCTCGATTGGAAAACGCCTTCAGCGGGAAGAGCGGTGTCAGCAACCATGCTGAGAGAGAACTATGCGCTGCTCGACGAGCGCGATGCGGTGAAGTTCGTGATCGGGTCGCTTGAAGATGTGGCTTTCGCTCAGAAGTACATTCAAGAAGCGCAGCTTGAAGGGCGTTGTGGGGTGCTCCTGAGCCCTGTGTGGGGAGCGATCGAGCCCGCAGAGATCATCGATGCAATGAAGGAGCACCGCATGGCTTTCGCTCGATTGCAGCTTCAATTGCATAAGATCATCTGGCCTCACGTTGATAAAGGTGTTTGAGAGAGCGAAGGGAAGAGGAACGTTATGGCGAACAGCGAGAAGGCGCTCGTGCTCTGCTCGGGCGGCGTGGATTCCACAACGCTGCTGGCTCAAGCAGTTGAGCGCTTCGGCGCTGATCATGTGGTGGCATTGTCGATATCGTATGGACAGAAACATGCGCGTGAGATCGAAGCTGCACGCGCGGTAGCTGCCTTCTATGGAGTGGAGCAACGATTCCTCGATCTCGCGTCCATCTTCGCTGAGAGCTCATGTGCCCTTCTTTCTCATGCTGATGCAGAGGTGCCGCATGCGAGCTATGCAGAGCAGAAAGCTGAAGCAGGGGGAGAGGCTGTGAGCACCTATGTTCCTTTTCGCAATGGCATGTTCCTCTCTTCGGCGGCAGCTCTAGCGCTCTCCCTTGGCTGTTCGGTGGTGTACTATGGGGCGCATCATGATGATTGGGCGGGTTCGGCTTATCCTGACTGCTCGCCTGAGTTCGTCGCTGCAATGGCACGAGCGATCGAGGAAGGAACGGGCGGCGAGCTTCGCTTGGAAGCACCGTTCGTAGAGAGCTCTAAGGCTGATATCGTGCGCGTAGGGCTTGTGCTGGGTGTCCCCTACGGGCTGACATGGTCGTGCTACGAGGGCGGTGATGCGCCGTGCGGCGAATGTGCGACGTGCCTTGATCGCGCAGCAGCGTTCGCCGCGAATGGTGTGGCAGACCCAGCGCTTGAGAGTGCAAAGCAAGGATAGAGATCTTGCGAGCCAGACGATAAGGAGCGAGGCGTGGATACAGGAAAGACGAAGCGTGCGGGAAGAGGCGAAGAGGAGACACGCGCGGGTGGTGTGACGCTGCTCGGTGCACAGGGTACGCAGTATCCTACCGACTACGACCCGAGCGTTTTGGAGACCTTCGTCAACAAGCATCAGGACAACGATTACTTCGTGAAGTTCAACTGCCCTGAGTTCACGAGCCTTTGCCCGATCACAGGGCAGCCTGATTTCGCCACCATATACATCTCATATGTTCCTGATGTGCGTATGGTTGAGAGCAAATCGCTCAAGCTCTACTTGTTCAGCTTTCGCAATCACGGGGATTTCCACGAGGATTGCATGAACATCATCATGAAGGACCTCATCAAGCTGATGGATCCGAAGTACATCGAGGTGTGGGGGAAGTTCACGCCTCGCGGTGGCATCTCGATCGATCCGTATTGCAACTACGGGCGCCCCGATACGCGCTGGGAGGAAGTGGCATGGGAGCGCCTCTCCCAGCACGACCTCTATCCAGAGAAGGTAGACAATCGGTAAGTTAGGTCATACGGCGCTTCCTGTTATACCTCCCCGTGGCTCAACGGGGGTATGACAGGGAACGGTTCACATGTCATATACTGCGTTCCCTGGTAAGGCGTGCGCTAGGACAGGGTTGTCGCGGTTGCCTCGTCATCTATGTTGGCGTCGAAGCTACCCATGAGCGTTTCGATCTTCTGATTCGCCTCATCGAGACGACCATTGAGCAGCGTGAGAAGCTGCACGCCGCGCTCGTATCTCACCATGCTCTCTTCAAGCTCAAGCGTATTGCTGTCAAGCGCATTGACGATATCCTCGAGTTCCTTGAGAGCTTCGCGAAATGTCAGCTCATCGACTGGTCTTTGCGATTCAGCCATCCTTGTTCCTTCCTGTTCATCTATCGGGCAGTTCTGATCAGTTCTTGCCTATGGTTTCCTGTACTGTGCACGCGATGGTGCCATCGCGGACTTGTATCGATATGCTTTCCTGTGGTCTTACTTGCGAGATCGAGCCGATCACGGCTCCTTTGTCAGTGCGCGCTATGGCATACCCACGTGCGATCACAGCGACAGGAGAGAGATCCTCAAGCCGCGCAGCCTGCTTGGCTATTGACTCCTTGAAGGGAGAAAGCAGCCTCTTCCCTTGGGACTTCAGTTGTGTCGCACATGAGGAAATGGCTGTTTTCGGCCGATCGAGCGTGTGACGAAGCTTCTGTTCGAAGATGCCCGTGAGACGCTCGACCTCATTTTGAGGCTGCTTCGTAGCTCCTTGGATGTTAGCGCGCAGCCTTATGGCAAGCATGTCGCATGCGTGACGGTCAGCCGCCAAGCTCTTGGGAAGCGCAGAGGAAAGACGCAGCGTCAAGGTGTCGATCGTCTGGGCAGCTTCCAAGAAGATGCTCTGAGGGTCGGCGAAGAACGAACGTGCCTCGATGCGCTCTACTCGCAGTTGAAGATTGTCGATCTGGCGTTGTTGGGCCTCGGTGAGCTTCGAGCAAAGGTGGTTGATGGTCATGCGCAAAGCATCGATGTCAGGTGCGACCACTTCTGCAGCAGCCGTCGGAGTTGAAGCGCGCTTGTCTGCCACCAGGTCGGCAATCGTCGTATCGGGCTCATGCCCGATACCTGTCACGACAGGAACGGGGCAGGCAGCGATCGCCCGTGCGAGCCCTTCGTCATTGAAGGGCATGAGCGACTCGTATGAGCCGCCTCCCCGCACGAGCAGGATGACTTCAGCACCTGATGCTGCTGTAGCCTCAAGGGCTTGCGCGAGGCCTTCGGGCGCTCCTTCGCCCTCTACCTTCACCCCTGCAAGATGAATCTGCGCAAGAGGATAGCGCCGACGAAGGGTACGCAGAACATCGCGAACAGCGGCCCCTTGGGGAGAGGTGACGAGCCCGATGGTTTCAGGGTAGGCAGGAAGAGGTCGTTTGCGCGCATCGGAAAGAAGACCCTCAGCAGTAAGCTTCTGCTTGAGCTTCTCCACCTCCATGCGCAAGTAGCCTTCGCCTGCAAGTTCGAGGGAGTACACATAGAATTCCATGCTGCCAGTCTTGGGATAGACGTCGAAGTAGCCAGAGATCTCCACTGACATCCCTACTTGGAGCTGCACGCCATTCTTGATGTAGGTTTCGCCCCACATCTTGCAAGGCAGCGTCGCATCGCGATCCTTCAAGGTGAAATGCGCCATCTTATATCCAGGCTTCGGAGCTTCGGACACTTCGCCGATGACGCGAACGCGAACGTTCTTGAGCGCCGCCTTCGCAAGCGAGACAGCTTGCGAAACGGAGATGGTATCAGCTTTTTCTTGCGATCCTCTGGTGTAAGAGGGCATGCGACGCCTTTCCTTCAAGGATGTTTTGCCTAGGGACATGTTACGCCATCCAGGACATCGTGTGGCGCTTCGCCGATATGGCATTTCGCTGTGCTCGACAAAGAAGCGATGGGCGTGCGGGGAAGGGGATACGTCGAATTTCTCTCTTGACTTAAACCTTAGTTTAAGTTCAAGAATATATAGCATGAAAAGAGCTAAGGAGAATGAGGTGACCATGACGAAGACTTTAGTGGCCTACTTTAGCGCGAGCGGACAGACGGCAAAGCTTGCAAAGACCTTTGCTGATGCGGAACATGCCGATCTTTTTGAGATCGAGCCTGAGAAGGGCTACACATCGGCTGATCTTGACTGGAATGACAAGAAGAGCAGAAGCAGCATCGAGATGAACGATCCTTCAAGCCGTCCTGGCATCTTGAGTCGTGTTGCGGATATGGATGCCTATGAAACCGTATTCCTGGGCTTTCCCATCTGGTGGTACGAAGCTCCCCGCATCATCCAGACGTTCTTGGAAGAATATGACTTCACAGGCAAGAAGATGGTCGCGTTTGCCACGTCAGGTGGCAGCGGCATGGGCAGCTCCGTTTCGATACTCGAGAAGTCCACGCCTGGTGCAACATGGATTGGTGGCAAGAAGTTCTCAGCCCATGCTTCCGAGAGCGAAGTCTCCTCATGGATAGAGAGCATCAAGTGGACAATTTGATCAGAAAGGAAGACAAGATGATCGTAGGGAAGCTCAAGAAGACAACGATCGCAGTGGTGATGTTGGCTGCAATGCTCGCAATGGCAATGGCTCTTGCAGGCTGTGCTGCTTCTGAGAGTACTTCGCAAGCAAATTCTAGCTCTGCGGCGAGCTCAAGCTCTTCGAGCTCTGCTTCTTCGCAAAGCCAAGGGCAGGCTTCGATTGAAGGCATCGAAGGCAAGACGCTCGTAGCGTACTTCTCAGGATCGGGAAACACCGAGCGTATTGCGCAGGATATCGCTACTGCTTTAGACGCAGACCTTTTTGCGATAGAACCTGTGGAGCCTTATACCGAGGCTGACCTGAATTGGCACGATGAGGGAAGCCGCGTAAGAACGCAGGTGTGAGCTTGCCTTCCAGGGCACTCATGAAGTTAGCGCCGCGTCAAGAAGCTCTCGAGCGGTCTTGTAGGTGTTTCCGCTCTCCATGGCTATCATCTTCTCGGTCTCGTGGATGCCTTCGTGGATGCCTTCTTTATCTCTTCTTGGGAAGATCGGCTCTTTGCTTGCATGTCCGAATCCCGCTCATTATGGAGATACAACAGCGTAGAATCATCGCATGGAGATGATTTGGCGGTAGTGCGGAGACGCGTTGTCGGCGCCACTGCGCTGTGTCGAAAGAAACGGAGACCTCATATGGCACTTGATCAAGATGCATGTTACGAGGCCCTTAAATCCAAAGATGGACGCTTTGATGGGCAGTTCTTCGTTGGCGTGTCATCGACAGGTATATATTGTCGTCCGATTTGCCATGCGAAGCTTCCGAAACGACAGAACTGCACGTTCTTCGAGTCGCCAGCTCAAGCAGAGGCGGCCGGTTATCGCCCATGCTTGCAGTGCCGTCCTGAGTTGGCTCCGGGAATGGCCCCTGTTGACTCTGAGCGAACGCTTGCTAAGAAAGCAGCACGTTTATTGCGCGAGGAATGCGGCTCTTCCATTGACTTCGGAGCATTTGCTGGAAGGCTTGGATACACCGACCGCCATCTGAGACGTGCATTCACTGATGAGTTCGGAGTTAGCCCCAATCAGTACCTTCAGACTTGCCGTCTTCTGCTTGCCAAGCAGTTGCTGACCACCACTGATCTGAGAGTGTCTCATATTGCTGAGATGGCGGGCTTTGGAAGCACTCGACAGTTCAATGAGATATTCAAGAAGCACTACAACCTAACGCCGAGCAGCCTGCGTCATGGGCGACACGCGCCAAAGGATGGCGAAAGCATCGATGTCGAGCTTGACTACAGGCCCCCATTTGCTTGGGATCGTCTTCTCGACTTCCTTGAAATGCGCGCCATCCCTGGTGTTGAGGTTGTTCGCGATGGTGCATATTTCCGATCAGCGCGCCTTCCTGATAGCCACGGTGAGATGGCGCGGGGGTGGATATCGGTCATGCCACAAGAGGGTCGCAACAGGGTCATCGTTCGAGTGAGTTCCTCGCTGTTGGGAGTGGTTCCTCAGGTGATAGCACGCGTGCGACATCAGTTCGACCTGGATTGCAATCCCGTTGCCATCGATGAGGGATTGCAGGGATTCGCCGAGCAATTTCCTGATGCCTACCTTGCGGGAACGCGCCTTCCTGGATGCTTCGATGCGTTCGAGATGTGCGTTCGAGCTGTGCTTGGACAGCAGATATCTGTGAAGGGAGCGAGCACCTTAGCAGGGCGTGTGGCCGAGCGGTTCGGCACGCCTCTTGATGCGCCCATCGAAGGGATCAAGCACACCTTCCCAAGCGCTCAGGAAATTGCAGATTTAGGTGATAAGGCGCAAGACGAACTTGGATCGCTTGGCATCGTAGGCGCGCGAACACGCACTATTTGCTCCTTGGCGCAAGCGATATCGGGAGGCTCGATCGATCTTACATATGGCGCGGACCCGAGCGTGACCATTCCCGCATTGGTAGAGCTTCCTGGAATAGGCCCGTGGACCGCGCACTATATATCCATGCGGGCTACTGGGAACCCCGATGCGTTTCCCGCCACCGACCTCGGCGTGAAGAAGGCATTGGAAGGGTTCTCGCAGAAAGAGATAGAGAACATCGCTGAAGGTTGGCGGCCTTGGCGATCGTATGCAACGATAAACCTCTGGTCGCACTAGAGGGTCTTAAGGAGGAGAAGCAAATGGGAAAGAAGCCTGGAATGCAGGATGTCCCAGCGGCATATGCATCTTGCACGTATGAGTCGCCTGTGGGCACACTGACGCTGGCGGCAGGTGAAGATGGCTTGAAGGGCCTGTGGCTCGAGGGGCAGAAGTACTTCGCAGGTACGCTCGATGCTCCCATGGAGGAAGGCGCCAACGCTCATCTTGATGCTGCATGCGCATGGCTTGATGCCTACTTTGAAGGAGAGGACCCATCTCTGGATTCGCTTACGCTCGCGCCGATCGGCAGCGAGTTCCAGAAGGTGGTCTGGCAGCTTCTCTGCGAGATCCCTTTGGGGCAGACACGCACCTATGGTGAGGTGGCGCATGATGCGGCAGCACGCATGGGAAAGAAGGCGATGAGCGCACAGGCTACGGGTGGTGCAGTGGGGCATAATCCCATCAGCATCATCATTCCCTGCCATCGTGTGGTAGGTGCTCACGGGAGCCTGACAGGCTATGCGGGCGGGATATCCCGCAAGCTCGAATTGCTCGAGCACGAGGGCGTTGACTGCAGCGGCTTCTTCGTCCCAGCGAAGAGCACCGCTCCGTGATCTAGTCCTCTGACCAACGCTTCAGGTGGGGAAGCAGCGTTGCCATGAGCGAGACGGCTTCCTCGCGCGACACGCCAAGCGCATCAGCTTCCATTTGTGCTGTTGCCTCGATGAACTCGTCCATGTCGGCATCCTTGGCAGTGAAATCGCCATGCTGATAGCAGTATGTGCAATAGCTTTCGCTGGGAGAGCCATCCGCTTCAGTGCCATGCAGCTCGGGATCTGGGATGGGCATCGAGCAACACTGGCAGTAGTAGCCCATGGGCATTTCGAAGAAGCGCTCAAGCGGCACCTGGAACGTAGTGCAGATAAGCTTGACCATATCTATCCCAGGTGAGGTTTCGCCCGTCTCCCACCGCGAGACCGCCTGACGCGTCACGTACAGCTCATGTGCCATCTGCTCTTGGGTCAGGCCCTTTTCGGTCCGGATCTTCGTGATGATATCCTTCATGGCCATAATGGCTCCTCCTTGATGGGTTGCAAGTCGATGTTCGGGTTCGTCATTGGCTTATTATCCCTCGATGCTCATCGCAGAAAAAGCAACGGTCTGTTGCGCAAGACGGGTACAGAGGCGTTCCTGGAGCGCACGAGCTTGGCTCGAAGATGAGGAGAGTGTTGCCTATGAGGCGTCTCTCTTTGGGTTGTCTCCAGAGATGGCGATGTCTTTGTTCGGCATCATCATTCCCCGTGTCATACAAAATCCCCTGCGATACAATGAGAACGCATTCAGCCGCATGTTCGTCTTCTTAGGAGGTTCTGGGTGGTGGATTTTGCTTCCTCGATGCTGTGGTATTGGATTGCATACCTCGTTGTAACGCTCATCGGAATTCTGCATACCATTTTCAACATCTTCGTTCTTCATATGTCCTCAATGAAGGAGGGGCCTGGGATGGGCGAAGGATATGAGAAGACGAAGCCCTGGCATCCGCTCTATAACATCATCATCTTTCCCGTGTGCGCGTTTTTCTATCTTCACGGGCTCAATACAGTGACATTTTCTGACGTTGTGGTCACTTCTCTTATCTGGGGCACATTGACCATTGTGATAGACGTGATCGGGTGGGTGCTGATCAAGCATCCTTGGTCGTTGACGTTTCGAGAGTTCTATATCGATTACCAGCCCTGGATAACTTTGATCTACCTTGCCATTTATGCGAGTCCTTTCATCGCGTATGGCGCTTTGCAGTTGCTCGGCTGAAGATAGAAGAGAGACGGTCTGTGTGAGTAAAAATGGGTAAAGAGAGCCTTTCACTCATTTTTGGAAGACTCTCTTTACCCATATTGCATTTTGAGGGGCGGTGAATGCATCTTAGCTCACCGCCCCTCGATCGTGTTGGCCTCCTTTCTATAATCTGTACCTGAAAGGAGGTCCTCATGAAGATCGACATAGAAGAGAACGCATCATTGCGTGAGACTGAGGTGCTCATTCGCTGCCAAAGAAAAGACGAGCACATCGCCTCTATTGTGATGAGCTTGCAGATGCATGATCTGCGCCTCGCGGGCACGAGGGATGGTGAGGCAGTCTTGGTATCGGCGGGTGCTGTTCTCTATATCGAATGCATTGACGGGAGGACCTTTGCATACACGCAAGAAGCTGTGCTCGAGCTCAGATTGCGACTTCATGAGCTTGAGGACCGCCTTGGAAACGCAAGCTTTGTCCGCATTGCGAAGAACTGCCTCGTCAACCTCTGCCGAATCCGCTCCCTGCGTCCTTATGTGGGCGCACGGTTGCTTGCGATGATGGACAACGGCGAGGAGATAGTGGTTTCAAGGAGATACGCAAAGCAGGTCAAAGACGTATTGGGCATCGAGAAGGGGGTTTGAGATGACCGCACGGATAATCGATACCGAGCAGACGACTGCAGGAACGTATGCGAAAGGCTTCTTCATAAATGCGTGCATCGCGTTCGCCATCGCCATGTTCTTCTTCCTTGCGGCAGGCACGTTCTTCAAAGGTGAGAGCCATGCATCAACGGTGATGATGGGCTGGGGGCTTCTGGTTGCAAGCATCGTTTCAAGCGCTTTGCAGGTCGTCTTCTTCACGCCTGCACTCATCAAGCGAATGGGCTATCCGACGCGCGCAACGCTCTTCGGTATCTGCTTCTACCCTGTACTCGCTGGAATCGGAGCGCTCTTCTCCTGGTTTCCCATGGAATACCCTGCCGCTTGGATCAGCTTCACGGTGATCTATCTGCTGATCCTCGGTATCTTGAGCCTCGTATTCAGTCGCATGTACAAGCGACAGATCAAGACGCTGGATGAGAACCTTGCCGCCTACAAGCGGCAGCATCAGAGATAGATCGCATCATGATGTGCCTCAGCTCTCTGGGGGCGAGTCAGGCATGATCCCTCTAACGTGAGCATCTCGTTTCGCGTGCGTCCTTCGTTTGCCGTATCATCGTGCTTGATCTCCTGTGCCTTCCCGAAAGAGCGCAGTTTGGGGATCTCGAAAGAGCAAGGGGCTTTATGTCGAACAAGGGCACGATGAACGAAGAGCGAGAAGCTTCCGAACCAACGATCCGCTTAGCTAGCGTTGATGATGCTTTGAGGGTCGCTGAGATATATGGCTATTACGTAGAAACCTCGGCGGCAACGTTCGAGTATGTCGCACCGAGTGCTGAAGAGATGCGTTGTAGGATCGCAGCCACGCTCAATCGCTATCCTTACGTGGTGGCTGAGAGGAACGGAGTGGTGATCGGGTTTGCCTACGCGGGACCGTTGCGTTCGCGCTCGGCGTATGACTGGTCGTGCGAGATGACCATCTATGTAGCTTCTGATGAGCGGGGTAGTGGCGTTGGCAAGATGTTGTACGGGGAATTGGAAGAGCTGCTTCGCAGGATGGGGATGCTCAGCGCCTATGCATGCGTAGCCTACGCAGATCCCGAGGACGAATTCCTTACCAACGCAAGCTTTCGATTCCACGAGCGCATGGGTTACATGATGGTCGGCAAGTTCGACGATTGTGGCAACAAGTTCGGACGATGGTATGACATCACCTGGATGAAGAAGGACCTCAACCCACATCTTCCCGATCCCCAGCCTGTAGTTCCCTTTTCCTGCTTAGATAACGCCTAGATGGCGCAGAAAGATGGCGGCAGTTGACCAAGCAGGGATAACGTATCCGTGGCAAAGGGCGTGCGCTGTTGACCTTCAAGCCCTGTCATCGGGTCTTTTCGGCAGCCTCTAAGAGCTTCTGCAACTCCTCAGCATGCGATCGGCGCTTATCAGTTGCCGTGCCAACGATGGCAATGGAGCGGTACTTCCCATACTTCCTGAAGAAATCGGGAATCGCGTTGCGCTCTTCCATCTCCTTGGCGTAGCGTGCGAAGTACTCCTCATAGGGAAGGCCATGGTCGAGGTAATCGTCCAGCAGGGTCTTCGAGGGCGAGTATTCTACATCGTGAACGTAGTCGGCATGCGCGATGACATGCGTGAAGTATTCCAGATCCTCCTGTTTGGTGAATCCTGCGAGCTGGTTGGTGTTTTTAAGGCGAATGTCCAGCACAAGGTCGGCTTTCCATCCAAGGATCTTGTTGAAGAACTCCTCGGCTGTGGTCTGGTATGCCGAAAGCACATGGATATCCATGAGATCTCCTTCTCTCTGCGAGGGTCTTTCCAACAAGGCAAGGATAGCCTCTTTTGGCGTTGTGACGCGCAATCCTTGAGTGTTGATACCGAGGTGAATCCTTGCTGAAAGGATCTGAATGACCATGAGCGTCTATGACTTCCTTACGAATTCGAACTCCTTATTGCTATGATCTGAAGATGCGAACAGGCGAGCAGTGCGATGCTCTCTGTTCGTTTGCCGATCAAGAAGCAGTGGGAGAAGAGAGGTCGAGGCTATGAGCGTGGCTGAAGACAAAGATCCGCTCTCCTCCATGAGCTTGGAAGAGCTCTGGGAACTTTTCCCGATCATCCTGGTGGAGCCACAAGAGAAGTGGGAGCATCAATACCAGGTGATGAAGGCTCGCGTTGAAGACGCGTTAAGAGCCGTTGCAGATCCGCGCATAAGCCATGTTGGGAGCACCGCTATTTCTGGCATATGGGCCAAAGATATCGTTGACATCCTTGTCGAAGTGGGAAGCGACGATGATCTTGAGATGGTCGCGCAAGTCCTTGAGCGTCGGGGCTTCATTCGTATGAGAACAGAGCCTCATCGCGTATCGCTTAATTATGGCTATACACCGCAGGGCTTCGCTGAGAACGTCTATCATCTCCACGTGCGAGTCTTTGGCGACAATGACGAGCTCTACTTCAGGGACTATCTGAATGAAAATCCTGAAGTCGCCCAAGGATACCAGGCGTTGAAGCTCTCGATCTGGAAGCAGTACGAGCACGATCGTGATGCCTATACTGACGCAAAGGCTGCCTTCGTGCGCAAATGCACCGAGGAGGCGCGACGTATCTATGGCAAACGATACGGAGAGTGCGAAAAGGGGAGATGGCCGAGCGAAAACGACGCTTGAGGCAGAAGGGCTTCGACAAGATCGTTGGTTGCGCAGGCTTCGATTTCGGTAAGGCGACCATGACGAAGCTCTCCGATAGCGAAGGTGCGCTGGGCTACTGGAACATGCGCTTGGTATTTTGTCTGTGAGGGTAGCCCCCTGTTGCTTTCTCCTACGCAGGAATAGCTGCGCTTAAAGGAACGATGCTGTTACAGATGGCTGCTTTTCTTTCGCATTCTTGACGTACGTATAATGAAGGCACTGATAGAGAGCAGAGAACGGGGACAGGAGGCTTCGCGTCCATGCCGCAATTCGATCACTCTATGTATGTATTGGAATGCGCAGATGGGAGCCTGTACGCGGGCTACGCCACCGATGTTGTCAGGCGTGTGGCGACTCATCAGGCAGGCAAGGGGGCGAAGTACACGAAGTCGCGCCTTCCAGTGAAGCTTCGAGCCAGCGCAAGGTTCTATTCCAAAGAGCGCGCCATGAGCGCCGAGGCACGCTTCAAGCGCCTCTCAAGAGAAGAGAAGGATCGCGTGCTCAAGCTAGCAGCTGGCGGTTCGCTTGAAGAGGTGCTGGCATCGGAGCTTCCAGGATTCGGCGAAGAGCCTGCTTGCGAGTTCGTGAGCAGGTCGATCTTCGAGAACATCGACGAGGATTACAGGGCTTTCCATATGAAGCTCGTGCCTACCGTTGATCCTAAGACGATCGCAGGTGTCAGAACGCCCGCGTTGCGAAAGATCGCGAAGCAGCTGCGTAAGCGTGATGATATGCGCGACTTCTTGCGAGCCCTACCGCATCGCCTCTTCGATGAGAATCAGATCCATGCCTTCGCCATAGGGATGGAACACGACTACGACACGGCGGTTGACGAGGTTGACCGATTCCTGCCGTATGTGGACAACTGGGCTACCTGTGACCAGCTGTCTGTGAAGGTGCTTGCGACACGGCCTGAGCAGACGCTCCAGAAGGTGCACGAGTGGCTGGCCTCACCTCACTGCTATACGATCCGCTTTGGCATCGGAGTATTGATGCAGATGTACCTCGGCGATCTCTTCCAACTCGACCACCTCTCGCTTGTGGCGAAGACGCGCATGTCATCGCCAAAGAGCAAGCCCGCAAGCGAAGCCGATATCTACTATGTTGACATGATGCGGGCATGGTATTTCGCTGAAGCGCTCGTGAAGCAGGAGAAAGCGAGCATGCCCTACTTCGAGCAGACTGGTGATGCAGCTCTTCTGGACGAATGGACGCGCAGGAAAGCGATCCAGAAGGCGATCGAAAGCTTTCGCGTGCCAGATGAGCTGAAAGACCATCTTCGCACGCTGCGTTGATCTGGCGACATCATTGCTGTGAGTGCTTGATGACCGCTCGTCTTCTTCCTTGTTGTCAACAGAACCGTACATAAGTCAATAACCTGATGACAGGTTCGACGTAGGGCATCGTCTCCGTACATTTGCTCCCTATAATCCTTTGAAGTTAACCGCGGAAAGGAGAATCGATGTCTTACGAAAAGGTCGATGCAGCATTCGTTCTTGATAACCTGGGCACGATGCCCCTTCTCGATGTCAGGCCGCTTGAGATGTATCAGGAGAGCAGGATCCCTGGAGCCATCTCAGTTCGCCTCATGGAGGCGAAGGAGGCGGAGGGCGACACGGCGGACGTGTTCGCTGCGCGTGTTGAAGAGGCAGGATTCGCACCCGATGACGAATTCATCGTGTATTGCTATAACGGCGGCCTTGCGAATGAGGCGTGCGCGCTTCTGGAATCCAAAGGGTATACGGGTCAGGTATGCTACGAAGGAAGCTGGGTTGACTGGATCTCAGATCCGACGCGCCCTGTAGAGGAATAACGGAAGGAACCGATCATGCTTCGCAGGATAATCCAGATAGATGAAGAACGATGCACAGGCTGCGGCTTGTGCGTAAGTGCATGCCATGAAGGAGCTATAGGGCTGATCGATGGCAAGGCGAAGCTGCTGCGTGACGATTATTGCGACGGATTGGGCGATTGCTTGCCATCGTGTCCAACGGGTGCCATCACGTTCGTGGAGCGAGAAGCCGCGGCTTACGATGAGGCAGCCGTGCAGGCTCGCTTGAATAGTGGCGGACACCCTGCTGAAGCGGGCACAAAGGATCCGATGGCTGCGGGAGCAGCGCTGAAGGGTTGCCCAGGATCGCAAGCGCGTGCTATTCAGCATGAAGCGAAAGTTGCCGAAGCGGTTTTGGATGCGGGCATGGCGGATGCAGCAAGCCGTCCATCATGCATAGCCTCATGGCCCATCGAGATCAAGCTCGTACCCATTCAGGCGCCTTACTTCGATGGAGCTGACTTGCTGGTGGCAGCCGATTGCACCGCCTTTGCCTATGGGGATTTCCATAGGGACTTCATGAATGGATGCGTAACGGTCATCGGCTGTCCCAAGCTGGATGGCGTGGATTACGCAGAGAAACTACAGGCCATCGTGGAGGCAAACGACATCCGCTCTATTACGGTAGCGCGCATGGAGGTGCCTTGTTGCGGTGGCTTGGAGAGTGCCGTGCGTCGCGCCCTGGAGGCGTCGGGCAAGAACATCCCTCTGGAAGTGGTCACCATCTCCTGCGCGGGGGAGCGCCTGGCCCGATAGAGCACATATGGGTTGAGTGCCCTTCGGGCTCCGTCGCTCATCCCATTTTTCCTTAAAAGCGCCGTATATTGCGGTATTCTTATATGCCATCAATGAATCATACCTTCGTTGAAAGGAACATCATGGTCGAATTGGGTGATGACAGGGTCATCTATGCCTTCTCGTCCGACATGGATCCGGCGCTTACTATTCCCTCAGGACAGACAGTTCGCATTCGCACGAAAGACTGCTTTGGCAATCAGCTCTCTGGTCCAGAGGATGAGCTTGATGAGATCGATTGGGACGCGATCAATCCTGCTACAGGTCCTATTTTCGTCGAAGGCGCCACGGCAGGTGGCGCGCTGAAGGTCGCGATCGAGGACATTGAGTTCGACGGCCATGCCGCTTGTTGCACTGGCAAGGACGAGGGCGTTTATGGCGACAAGCTCAATGGATGGAGCACGCACTTCTGCCAGATCGAAGATGAAGCGCTCGTGTGGAATGATGCGCTGCGGATTCCACTCAATCCCATGATCGGCGTCATTGGCGTCGCGCCAACAGGAAAGGCTGTCAACTGTGGTACACCAGGGAGCCACGGCGGCAACATGGACAACACGGCGATCACGACAGGCGCAACATTGTACTTCCCGGTTGCAGTGGACGGAGCGCTCTTTGGGTTGGGCGATATGCATGCTGTGATGGGCGATGGCGAGGTGAGCGTTTCAGGCGCTGAAGCACCTGGATGGGCTACCGTTACGCTCACAGCGCTTCCCGAGTTGGCACTGATCGATCCTGTGATCGAGAACGCAGAGAGCTTCGGCATCATCGCATCGGCTGACAGCCTTGATGCGGCTGCTGATCGTGCGGTGCACCGAATGGTCGAGCTCATCGCTGAGCATTCGAGCATGCCTGTGCCTGAAGCGGTCATGCTCCTGTCGCTTGTGGGCGATGTTCAGGTTTGCCAGATGGTCGATCCGCAGAAAACGGTGCGTTTCATGGTTCCGAAGTATGTGCTTGAGGCCGTCGGGTTTGATTGGCCGTATTAAGCGGCGTCATCGGGGCGTCGGCGATAAGACAGGGCGCATCGATACGCGCCGTTTAGGTCGGGGTGGGTTTTGAGTTAAGCCATGCCGCATATTGCGCGGTGGGTACCTATAAGGAAGGAATGCAAGGTGGAGAAAGAGAAACTGTTCGATGCTGAGCGCAATGAAGCTCAGCTGAACGCAAAGCCTGAACCAGGCATGAGCGAGGCCTCTGAGGCTGCACTTGAGGCGATGGGGTACAAGCAGGAGCTGAAGCGCGCGCTTTCAGTTCCAGATATGCTGGTCTACGGTTTGATCTTCATGGTGCCGATCGCACCATTCGGCATCTATGGTGGTGTCTTCTCAGATTCGGGCGGCATGCCATCTTTGGTATATCTCGTTGGCATGATCGCGATGATATTCACCGCATTTTCCTATTCCGCGCTCTCTAAGGCGTTCCCGGTCTCGGGTTCGGTCTATGGTTATACCAGCAAGGGAATCAACAAGCCGATCGGTTTTCTAACAGGCTGGACGATGCTCCTTGACTATCTTCTAGTGCCAACGCTTCTCTATGTAGTGGCTGCTCAGGCGATGAGCGGCATCGTTCCTGAGATTCCAGCGGTAGCGTGGGGTGTGATCTTCATCCTGATCAACACGTTTGTGAACATTCGCGGTATCGAGCTTACGGTGCTGATCAATAGGGTTGCGGTGGTGCTTGAGCTGCTCTGTCTTGCGATCTTCGTCGTCATGGGCGCAATGTGGATCGTAACCGACCCGCTCTCGAACGGCTTCACGTTGAAGCCGTTCTACAATCCGGAGACGTTCAACATCGGCCTGGTGATGAGCGCTGTCTCGCTGGGCGTGCTCTCCTTCCTTGGATTCGATGGCATCGCAACGCTGTCTGAAGAGGCGAAGGATGCTCATAGCGGCCCGTCGAAGGCGATGGTGGGATCCCTTCTGATCGTTGGCTGCCTGTTCATGCTGCAAACCTACATCGCAGGATGCCTGAGCCCTGACGGAGCGGTATTCGCTGACGACCCCGACAACGCGTTCTATCTTGTTGCCGAGATCGCAGGCGGTAAGTTCCTCTATATCCTGTGTGCATTGGCAACAGCTATTGCGTGGGGCATCTTCAACTCGCTTGCAGCGCAGACGGCGATCTGTCGCATCCTGTATGCGATGAGCCGCGACGGCAACCTGCCGAAAGCTTTGGCGAAGGTTCATCCTCGTTTCAAGACGCCGTACATTGCGGCATTGTTCGTGGGCGTGTTGTCGCTCGCTTTGGTGATCGTCTTCTCGCTTGTGCTGAGTATTGACGATATCTCACGCTTGGTGAACTTCGGTGCTCTTACCGCATTCTGCGTCCTGCACGTGACGGTGGTGTGGCACTTCTTCATCAAGGAGCGCGACGGCAAGGTGTTCATGCACCTGATCCTGCCGCTGCTCGGCTTCTTGATCGTGGGCTACACATGGATCAGCCTTGACCCAGCGTCCAAGATCATGGGTATCACCTGGATCGTGGTTGGTGTGGTGTATTACCTCATCATCAGCAAGGCCCTTAAGAAGAACGTCGACCTTGAGGTGTAAGCTCGCGGTGGCATTGCCCTGTTGAAGCTTTCTCGGGCGTAGCATGGTTAGCCATGGTGCGCCCGTTTTGTATGTAAGGTACTGATGGAAGGTGCGCCCGTGCTCGATTTTTCCAGCGATTATACGCGAAGCTGCTACCCAGAGATCCTTGATGCGCTCAAGGCTTGCAACGATCGGGATCTTCTCGGATATGGAAGCGATGAGATCACTGAGCGGGCGAAGAAGAAGATTTGCGTCGCGTGCGCGATGCCTGATGCAGAGGTGTTCCTGCTCGAAGGCGGCACTCAGGTGAATCAAATCGCAACGAAGATCCTGCTTGATTCATGGCAGGGGGTGATCGCGGCAGATACCGCTCATGTCGCGCTGCATGAGGCTGGTGCTATCGAGCATGCTGGGCATAAGGTCATCACGCTGCCGAGTCATGAGGGAAAGATCGTTGCGGCGCAAGTCGCGGCATGCCTTGAGCAGGACGCTGCTGATGAGAATCGTGAGCATATGGTAGAGCCTGGTATGGTGTATCTCACCCATCCTACAGAGTATGGCACGCTCTACACCCTTGATGAGTTAGAGCAGATAGCGCAAGTGTGCCAACAGTTTGATATTCCCTTGTATCTCGACGGCGCGGTTGGGCTATGGGCTTGCAGCGCCGTGTGCTGATGTGACACTGCCTGACATCGCACGCCTATGTGACTGCTTCTACATCGGTGGCACTAAGCTCGGTGCGCTCATCGGCGAGGCACTCGTGCTTCCTCGCAAGCATGTTCCGCGCCTTCTTTCAGTGGTGAAGCAAAGTGGTGCTCTGCTAGCCAAGGGATGGCTGCTTGGCGTGCAATTCGATGTGCTGTTCGACTGTGTCGTGGGCAAGGGCTTCGAGGAGAGCCTCTACCTGCGTGGTGCGAAAAACGCCATCGCGTGTGCCGTCCTGCTTGCGCAGGGATTGCGTGCGAAGGGGTATGAGCTCGCCGTGGATTCGCCGACGAATCAGCAATTCGTGATCGTAGATGATGAGCTATTGGCAAAAATGCCTGATACGGTGCGGTATGGCTTTTGGGAACGCCTTGAGGACGGACGTACGGTGATCCGATTCGCCACGAGCTGGCATACCACTGAAAAGGATGTGCGGGCGCTTTTGGATCTGCTGTGAGTGTGATCGACTCCGAACTGAGCATCTGCATCGAATGAAGCGTTGACTCCGACCTTCATCAAGACCTCCAGAATGTGGTTCATGCTACAGGAACAAAGGCGCCTCCCCTGATCCTTAAATGCGGCGGACGACATCCGCAGGTTTTTCAAAACGGCCATTGAATTTAAACCATGGTTTAAGCCGATAATTGCTTTGTAGCCAACTGGCGGACAACGGAGGTCGCGCTCATGGAAACGAAGAGCTGTGCGATCGGCCAGACATCAGATATGCCTGGACTTCCTTCGTCCGCGATCGATATCGGGCATCCTGAAAAGTTGCCCATAAGGAGGATCACATGCCAAAGGTAGTGCAAACAGCAGGACATGACCAGCTGGGAAGCTTCGCCTCTATGTTCGCGGAGCTCAACGACGACGTGCTGTTCGGGGAGGTGTGGAGCGACGATGCGCTGACGCTTAAGATGCGCTCGGCCCTCACGATAGCGACGCTGGTGGCAAAGGGACTCGTCGACGCGTCGTTCGAATATCACATCCTCACAGCGAAGCAGAACGGCATCACGGCGCAGGAGATGGCGGCCATGCTCACACATGTGGCCTTCTATGCGGGATGGCCGAACGCATGGGCGGCCTTCCGTGCGGCGGCCAGATCCTGCTCGTCACCGACGGGCGGGGCTGGTACCAGGAATGGGGCAAGGAGGCCCAGGCGCTCAAGCCAGGGGATTGCGTGACTATCCCCGCTAACGTGAAGCACTGGCACGGTGCGGCGAAGGACAGCTGGATGAGCCACGTGGCCTTCGAGGCCTGCGGCACGGGGACATCGAACGAGTGGTGCGAGCCCGTCAGCGACGAGGAGTACCTCAAACTATAGGCTCTGTTTTCCATAACCTGAGCGAGGTTTGTGCCTGGCGATGAGCCGAGTCCAGACGGCACTGAACACGAGTAGGAAAATAGAGCGTTTGGGGCGCACCCCCATGCCTTGAAAATGACGCTCTTTTACTCCAGAGAAAGGCGAAGTTCATGACCGAGAAGGAAAAGATGCTTGCAGGCGTCCTCTACGACGCCAATTACGACGAAGAGCTTGAAGCCGAACGCATGCGGTGCAAGGATCTCTGCTTCGATTTCAACAACACGCGTCCGTCCCAAACAGAGCGACAGGCAGAGCTCCTGGAACAGATCGTCGGCACGCTCGGCGAAGACTGCCGCGTGACCGCGCCGTTCTGGTGTGACCATCGGCAGCAATGTCGTGATCGGAAGCGGAAGCGTTGTGACGAAAGACATCCCCTCGGGCGTTATCGCCGTCGGCAACCCGTGCAGGGTTCTTCGAGATCTTGTGTAGCCGATGACGTCGCCCCGCGCTCGAACCGATTGGCGAGCGCATCTGCTAACCTTCGCGGACCTCTTCCCTCGCCTTGGGGCGGATGGTGCCCGCTATGGGCTTCTCGCCTGGGCGCCCGATGGGGCCTACGAGCTCATGGGCCAGGTAGGGCTCTTCTAGGTGGTCCATCTCCTCTTTGGAAAGCTCGATCTCGCGTTCTATGGCTTCCTTGGAAAGGCCGCCCTCGTTGAAGAATACCTTGCTCTGCAGCACCACCTTGTCGCGGGGGATGCCGACCTTCCTGAGTGCGCGGCCGATGTACTCCTCGCTCGTGCCGTGAGCGTAGCAGTTCGCGGTGTCGATGTAGTTGATGCCGTTCTCGAAGGCGTGCGCGATGACCGCTTCGGTCTCAATAGGTCCTATCGTCCACTCGTGATTGGCGGCGTCGGGCTCGCCGAAGCTCATGCCGCCGATGCAGATGCGGGAGACCTCTATCCCGGAATGTCCCAATTTTGCGTATTCCATGTTTCCTCTTCCATAGATGAAGCAGACATCCTGGTCATTTTCGAGCTTAAATCATGGTTTAAGTCAAGATGAATAGGTTGGATGACTGCGAACTCTACCGAGCCTTTGCCTGATAGCTCTCACCCCATTTCCATATGGCGTCCATTATGGGGCGCAGGCTTTCGCCTATCTCGGGCAGCGAGTATTTCACGCGAGGCGGTACTTCGGCATAGACGCGGCATTCCACGATGGTGCCATCCACCTTGCGTTCTAGATCGGCTATGAGTTCAGGTTGGAGGAAGTTGTGACCGCCTGATTCACCAGGAGATACCTTCACGGCTACATTGCCATGGGCTGCATAGTCGATGGCCTGGTAGATAGTTACGAGACCCGCTGCCGAGATGTCAGGCGTGAAGTAAACCCTCAGGATGCTCTCGCTTGCCGCGTAAAGCCACATCTTGACACAATTGATATGCATCTTTTTCGAGCTCTCGGAGTCAATCAACCTTCGTTCGGGGCGTTACTCGGAAGAATTCTCTGAAATGATTGGCGATGCAAACACGGGTAAGGTTATAATGGTTTGCCGATGCGGGCGTCGTATAATGGCTATTACCCGAGCTTCCCAAGCTCGTGACGCGGGTTCGATTCCCGTCGCCCGCTCCATTTCTTCAAGATCCCTTTGCAACAAGAGACATGCATTCAGTGCGCCTCGTGGGTTCGATCCTCCGTGAGGCGCACTGACCTTTATGCGTAGAAGAGGATCTCGTTGTATGAGGGTACGGGCCAGTCCTCAGGGGGTACCAGGATCTCAAGGCTGTCAACCGTGCTGCGCAAGTCCTCCATCAGCGGAAGCACCTCGTGGGCGTACCCATTAGCTGCTTGCTGCGCGTCATCAAGCGCAGCAACGCGCGTGTGTGCCTCCACGAGCGCATCGAATTTGCACTGTGCATCGTCTAGGCCATTCATCAAGCGAGCTAATATCTGTTCTTGCGCTGCGGTGCTCGTGCTCGGCGCCGCTGTCTTCACAGCAGTGATGTGCTCGGCCACCTTCGCGGCATATGCGCTTATGGCGGGCAAATAGAGTCGACGCATCATGCGCCGCATCACACGCGCCTCTATGTTGATGAGCTTGTTGTACTTTTCCAGCTTCACTTCATAACGGCTGCGCACTTCGCTTTCTGACAGTACGGAGAACTCTTCGAACAGCGCAATGGATTTAGGCGTCACCATGCAGGGCAGCGCATCGGCGGTCGTCTTGTGATTGGCAAGTCCGCGCCGCTTGGCCTCTTCCTCCCATTCGGGCGAATAGCCGTTACCGTTGAAGATGATGCGTTGGTGTGCCGCCAGCGTCTCTTTAACGTACGCCGTTGCTGCCTCTACGAACTCTGCGCCACTTTTACCCTCCATGGCATCGGCGAAATCCTTCAGTGACTTTGCCATAGCAGTGTTGAGAACCATGTTGCAGTCGGACAGGTTCACCGAGCTGCCCGGCATGCGGAACTCGAA
>CAJURO010000018.1 GCA_910588985.1 uncultured Eggerthellaceae bacterium
AGGCTGAACTGGGATAAGTGCCCTCAAGGGAGCACACTTTTTGAAACATAACCCTAGAACTGGTCTAGAAGATAAAGGGACTTGAACCCTGCGAAGGCGCGAGCGTTAAGAAAACGCACCAGTGGTGCGTTTTTAGCGAGTGCGCAAGCGTGCAAAAAGCACGCGCAGCGCATGTGGATTTGCGAAGCAAATACACGTCAAGTCCCCCTCCGACCACCATGAATGTTGAAAGACCCCCTGTTCAGGGGGTCTTTTTTCTGCTCCGCTCTCCACCAGGTGTCTAGAACTGGTCTAGGAGTGGCTCTTGGATCATCTCCTTCGCCCTTTGGTAGAGTCTTAGAGCTTGCGCGCTCGGATGCCCCGAGAAGATCAGCCCATAGGGCATATCATGCAGCTCAGCGAAAGGAACGCAGACAAGGTCTGGATGTATATCCTTCCAGATCTCCGTAGTGACGATCGCACGTTTGTTGATCTCGCAATCTGCGAAGAGCTCCATCGTATAGAAGGGGATGTCTGTGATGCGATTTGCGCCTAGAGACGCAAGATACGAGCGCGCGGCATCATAGTCTGCTGATACGCCTGGCTTCATCATGACAAGGTCAAGGTCATGGAGCATCTCAGCATCGACCACATCCGGCATCTCACCATCAAGCGATCTTGGCACCGCAAGGCAAAGAGGAACGCGTGCAAGCTCAAGGAACAAGCATTGCTCTTGATAGAGCTCAGACATGAAGAGCCCTTCCATGACATCATAGGAAACGCCGAGCCCACGCAAATAGTTGCCTGGCTCGAACCCTGCTCCCTCAAGCGAGATGATCTCCATATGAGCCTCGGGCGTATCCTCAACCATGTGCGACCATATTCCTGGGAGCATTCGGCATTTCATGAGAAGCGATGTTGCCACCCGAATAGAACCTTCCCCCTTCTGGATAAGGCGTGCCCGCGCAACCGCTTCATGAGAATGCCGCACGATCTCGACCGCGTCACGATAAAGCGATTCGCCAGCCTCAGTGAGCGTAACGCCTCGATGCCCACGCTCGAACAGAACAACGCCAAGGCGCTGCTCGAGAAGGTCGATCTGCTGGATAAGAGAGGAAGGTGCGATGTAGAGCGTGCGAGCTGCTTTGCTGAAGCTTCCCGCATTCGCCGTCTCGATGAAGGACTCGACTTGGCGCGAGTACATCAGCGCTCCTTCCTTCAGGTCTATACCTTATGCATTGAGAGTATAGACGCGATCGAAGGAAGATTATACCTACTATGCCTTGCGATTTTGCTGAAGCAGCTCATCACGCAGCTGTGAGGCCTGCCAGCTCATCCACGCGCATTTGCATTCCACCCGTTCGCCATCTTGATAGACGATGGTGATGTCGTTTCCCCACCCGCCATCAAGATGAAGCCGCGCAGGTTCATGCTCGCACATCTCCTCATAGCGCTCTGACTGGACGCTTACCGTCTCAAGCATGCGCTTCCCATTCCGATAGGTCACGTCGAACGTAGCAAGCTCTCGCGGACCAGCACCGACCAGATACGCCTTCTCGACCCTTCCACGCTTCGCCTGCTCTTGCTTGGAGAGCACCTCTTTGGGAAGGGGCGTTTTCTTGTCCGCCCTCCTCTGACCGATCACCACGAAAACGATCAGGACTGCGAATATGCCAACGATCAAAACTACCGTGATATCCATGGTGTACCAACTTTCAGAATGCTTTTGCAGAACACGTTTGCTGCATGCATCTCATCAAAAACACTCTTGCGCGCACCCTTCTTCCAAGACAAGCGCACATCACCGCATCATTTCCGCTTTGGGAACCTCACAGCGAACGCGCAGAGCGCACAAACAAGTACGATGCCCGCTGTGATGAGATATCCCGTCGACAAGCTGCCACCTGCATCGAAGATGGCTCCTGAGAAGATCGGGATCGTCGAGGCTACCAGCGTTGTCACCAAAAGACCTGTTCCAAGGTTGCGCGCTTGTGCCGTTTGTCCGAAGTAGTTCGCTATTGCTGTTGGAAATGTGACCGATACTGCACCGAATGCAAGCCCCGTGATGGCGTAATAGAAGTACACCATGAAGATGTTGCTCGCGAATGCTGCAACCACGATCCCAACGATCAAAGCAACAAGACAGCCCCCTATCAAACGCACTGGTTCGACCCTGTCTGACAAGGCCCCTATTCCCAACGTGCCTACCAGACCAAGAGCTCCCATGCATGAAACAGCCCCGACAATGGACTCTTGCGCGAAGCCAAGCGCGCTGAAATGCAGCACTCCCTCAGAAACTGCAAGCGTATAGGCTGCATACCCACCTGTGCCTGCAAGCGCGATGAGCCAAAAAGCAGGCATCCGCAAAACACGCTTGAACGGAATCCGATCGGTTGTCTTGTATACGCGTTGAACAGCGGTGCGCTGCACAGGGGGTTTCGCCGCAGCAGACCCATCCGCCTCCGAGGCCTCCGTTACAACGTTCTTCCCCTCTTCGCAGGGGCTCTTCCCCTCTTCCATCCCGAGATCTTCGCTCTTCTTGCGATCATGCACGAAAAAGAACACCAGCGGAATGACGAGCATGGCACAAACAGCCACAAAGCCCCACGCGATCTGCCATGATTCAGTCATGCCCACAAGCAGATGAACAAGAGGCGGCACGAAAATCGCACCAGATCCGCCGATCAGCATCATGATCGTCATCGCGCGCCCGCGATTCTCGAAGAACCACTCCCCTACGAAGTTCTGGCACGAAAGCTGTCCTGCCATGACCGAACCTACGCTCATGAGCACACCAAAGCAGATCAGGTACTGCCATGGCTCGCTCACAATGAGCGCCATCGCCGCAGCGCCTCCGATCATGATGATCGCACCAAGCGTCATAGCGAAGCGACTTCCCTTGCGTGCGATGAGCGTGCCAATGAGAGGGCCAGGTATGCCCTGACAGAGCACGAATATCGAAAAGCCTGCGCTCAACAAGGTCGCATTGAGGTGCAGGTCAGCATCTGCAAGCATCAATGGATTCGCTATGGTGGCGGTCGCAAGAACGCACCCAGTCGAGCAGAAGTAGATCACGCCCGCTAAAAAGGCGAGGCGAAAGGTAGAGAAGAAGGGCTTGCGGTCCATTCAGGCTCCTTCGCGTTACATCCTACAAAAAAGAGAGGGCAAGGCTTGGGGGATAGGAACAGCCTTGCCCTCGAGAAAATGACCCTCTTACCAAGCGCCTGGAGAAAGCACTATGAGAACAGTCCCGAGATAAGCGGAATCCACAGGGACATGAGGACGATGAGGCAGATGGCTGGCCCAATGCCGAACTTGACCATCTCTCCTGCCTTGTAATACCCCTGCCCGAAGGTAAGCGCTACCGTTGGGTTGAATGGAAGCAGGAAGTTGCCTGCAACGCAGATCGCGATAGCAACGGTCGGAACCACAGGGCTGACGCCGATGGCAGCGAACAGCGGAATGGTGATCGGCACGAAGATAGCGATGATAGCTGCGCCGATGGGGAAGAACGTATGGAGCAGATAGATGAACGTGAAGATGAACAGGCACATCGGAATGGCAGCCCATCCCGTAAGACCCGTTGCCATCAGAAGCTCTGCCATAGCCTTTGCAGCACCAGTTTGCATGACGACCATACCGAGAGAGATGATCGCACCGATGATGATGACGATATCCCACGGAACCTGCTGCTGAACCTCTTTGAAGTTGATCAGGTCGAGACCAGGAAGCATCATGACCGCCAGCGCGATGATGGTCACCATAGTAGCATCAAGGCCTGTGATGAAGCTTGAAGCGATCCATGCAATGAGCGTGATAACAAGGATGACGATCGCCTTGATATCGAAGCCTTCGATATCCTTTGCCGCTGCTGCCTGCTCGCGGATCTCGTTGAGGAAAGCATCCTCGATCGGCTCGGGATTGAATGCCAGGGTCAGGAAGAACCATGCGATGGGAACCATGACGATGGCAATGGGAAGACCAACGGCCATCCACTCGATGAAGGAGACGCCCGCGCCTGTTGCCTGCTCCATGGTCGAGATGGCAAGGATGTTGAAGTTGCCGCCGACTGGAGTTGACATGCCGCCGATAACGGCTGCGACTGGGATGCCGATCATGAGGCACTTGCCAAGGTTCGAATGAGCTGGGTCAGCATTCGCTGCTTTCAAGATGGTCAGCGCGAAGCCATAGAAGATGATCGTTACGCAGAAGTCAGAGAGCACCGTTGAGAGCAACGCGCATGTTGCCATGAAGAGCAGGATGAGCTTGCGAGAGTTCTCATGAACGCGCTCGACCAGCCAGCCGACCAAGCGAATGCCCCATTTCGTCTTCATGACGACAACAGGAAGACAGAAGATGGCGATTGCGAAGAACACAGCATTGTTCGCGAAGCCGCCCGTTGCTCCTGCCCAGTTTGGCGCGATGCCCAATAAGAGCATGAGAACAAGGATGAGCAAGCCAGTCGCACCGAGCGGGATAGGCGTAGTGATCCACATGACCGCCAAGGTCAGCAGCAACCCAACGGCAAGCCATCCCTGATGGGTGAAGCCGCCCATGTCGGGCAAGAGCGCAGCAACAACAAGCAATGCACATGCGATCACAAGACCGATGATGCGTGTTGGTAATTTAGTAGTAGACATGTTCTACCCTTTCGTTTGGTGCCGCAGGCCGTATGGCCTGCGGGCAAGCAAGGTCTATGTCAGAGAGGCGAATACCTCGATCGGGCCTACATTTCGGTCCTCTTCCACCGTAGATGCCTCGATGACACGCGTCATGTAGCCATCGGCCTCAACATAGACGCGCCATTGAGCAGCATCGATCTGGTGGAACCAGAAGTCGCCGAAGTCATCGGTCTCTGTGGCCATCACATCGCCCGTCTCAAGGTTCTCGATCGTCACCTTGGCTCCGATCACAACCTCATCCTCTTCCAGGTCGACTACGATGCCGCCCAGGAACCGTTTGGGGATATTCAGGTAATGGACGCGAGGCTTGACCCCAGAATCGGGGATGAGCTCCTCTGAGACTGCGATCTCCTCAGCGAATTCCTCTTCGTCGCCGAAGCGGAGCGCTCCATGAGGACACACATCCACGCAGTGCGGAAGCAGCCCTTCATCGACCAAGTGCGCGCATCCCGTGCATTTTTGGGGCACCGAAAGCTCTTCGTTCCAGAAGATAGCGCCATAGGGACATGCATCCCTGATGCTCTCCAATCCCTTCGCCTTCACCGGGTCGATGATGACCAGGCCATCAGGACGCTTGTAGATGGCATCTGCATGCCCCATATCAGCAGCCGCTTCCATGCAGGGAGCTGCATCGCAGTGCTGGCACATATGCACCATGTATGACAGCTTCACCTTTGGAACCTGGCCACGTACCTTCTCCTTGAGGTTGAGCCAGAACTGGCCTGTGTCAGGCTGCGGGAGCGCGATGGGGCTCCAGTCGTTGTCGACGTGCTCGTCCTTGCAAGCAAGCTGGCAATTGCGGCAACCTGTGCACTTGTCAGCGTCGAATACGAATACCTTTCCCATGCTCTACTCCTCTCCCTGCCGCACGCGAGCCGTTGCGATGAGGCCACAATCTGGGTCATAGGGTCGATTGAACGCCTCGGGATAGCGCTCGGCCAGGTCGAAGACATCGACCTTCTCGATATTGACGAGGAATCCGCTCGTCACTTCACCTACCGTGTTCTTAGATGTGCACGCTGTCGGAGCGATCAGGTTGTTGGCACCACCACGATCAAGGCCTTCGCCACCTGCACCCATCACGATGGAGTCCACGCGTGAGCCATGATCTTGATAGAGCGCGCCAGGCATGATGCGCTCGG
The DNA here is from genome assembly GCA_910588985.1 of uncultured Eggerthellaceae bacterium. Taxonomy (GTDB): domain Bacteria; phylum Actinomycetota; class Coriobacteriia; order Coriobacteriales; family Eggerthellaceae; genus MGBC163016. Next base: position 5,804 of record CAJURO010000018.1, read on the forward strand.
TAACGATAACGCCACCCAGAACACCGCCGCGCTCGTTGTAGAGCTTCGCGATGTCGCCCGTCTTCAAGCCAAGCTTGCCTGCATCGATGGGGTTCACCCAAATAGGCTCGTAACGATAGCCATCGGGGCCAACCACTTTGCACGTTTCGATCTCACGTAACCAGGTGACATCGTCGTGCTGTGCGTGCACGCGGAAATGCGGATGATTGGATACCAAAAGGAACGGGTAGATGCGGCCGCGCTCGGTTGACTTCCTCTCATGATGCTCTTCAGAGACAGCCACCCATTTCGGGATCGGGCCACGCTCCTTGTCATCGGGGAAGTTCTCAGCAAGCGTCGTCGAGTAGTACTCAAGCTTGCCTGTCGGGGTGCGCAGCGGATGCCCCTCGGGATCATCATGGAATTCGATGAGACCAGCAGGGATGTCCTTCCAATCCTTGCGCGTGGGGAACGGATAGTACTGCTTTTCCTTGAACTCCTCGAACGTCATGGTTCCCTCAGGGATGCCGCACGTCTCAAAGCCCGTCTCGATCCACTCATCGTAGGTCTTGCCACCCATGAAGCGATCATAGAGATTTTCGTAGATCCCGCCGAACTTCTCGAGCGCCTTCGCGATCTCTCCAACACCCTCGACGTCTGACTTCGACTCCATGCGTGGCTTGATGGCCTGCTTCTCATAGAAGACCACGTTCCACTGACCAGAATCCGAATCGGTACCGATATCAGCTGTCTCGAACTTCGTATTGGAAGGAAGGATGATGTCGGCGAAGTTGCAGTCATTCTCCATCCAGGGATGCTGGATGACGACGAACTCGACGGATTCATGGCGAAGCGCATCTTGCATCTCGAAGCCGCCATTCCAGCAGGTCTCCCAACAAGGGGAGTCCGACCACACCATATGGATGCGGCTCTTGCCCTCGACCGGGAAGGTGAAGGGACCTGTGAACTGGTCCTCGCGCGGAAGCCCAGCGGCAACATGACCATACCATTGCACAGGAGGATCCATGATCGCCTGAGGGATCATGGTCTTCGGGATGAAGCTTGGCATCGTGCCCGTGATGAACCCGCGATAGGCGGCGCCAATGTTAGGGATGACCGTTGACGGCGGAAGCGGCGTAACGGTAGGAATGCCGAAGAGCGTCCACTCGAGCATCTTGAACTGGTTCGCGCCAGGCTTGCCAAGTCCCTGCATGCCCAAGAGAGCGACCTCAAGACGAGCAGGCTCATGAGCAAAGCAGCTTCTGATATAGCTACCACCGTTGCAATGCGCGATGGAAACCGCGTTCTTCGCCCACCAGCGAGCAAAGGCCTTGATGGTATAAGATGGAACGCCGCAGATAGCCTCGGCCCACTTCGGCGTCTTCGGAACGCCGTCTTCGCCTCCAAGAACGTAATACTTGAAGTTGTCGAAGCCAACGGCATGGGTCGCAAGGTAATCCGCATCGTAGGTTCCCTCTTTGATCCATGTATAGGCGATGGCCAGCTGCAGCGCTGCGTCTGTATTAGGCAACACGGGAATCCATTTGTCGGCATGCACCGCATTGGTGTAGTTGACATCTGGTGAGATATGGATCTGCTTCACGCCGAGTTCCGTGAACCATGAGCAGAGTCGGCTCGCCATGAAGCCGCCCCAGCCAAGCGGCGTGGTCTCAACATCGCATCCCCAGAACAAAACGCCGTCGCCATTCTCGGAAATGTCCTTGATGATGTTGTTCTGCAGAGAATTTTGCCCGAGCGGATCCATGCCCCAAATGTGCTTTGCGCCCCAGTACCAACCTTCCCAGCTATCTGGTTGGCGCGATTGCAGCGTGAATCCACCGCACAGGTTCAAAAGATTGGTGATCGAGCCATGCGAAGCGTGAACCACCTTCGTCTCGCCATGTCCGTCAACCTCGCAAAGGATGGCTTCGGGTCCGTATTGCTCGTGAATGCGCTTGATCTCGGCAGCGATAAGGCTTGTTGCCTCATCCCAGCTGATGCGAACATATTCGCTCTTTCCACGATTCTGCGGGTTACGCTCGCCATTCGGATCCCAGTCGACGCGCTTGAGCGGATAAGGGATGCGGTTCTTCGAGTAAACGCGCTTCTTATAGGAAAGAGAAAGCGAGCCGATCAGCGTCTTGAATCCTGGCTCGAACGTCTTCCCACGCGCCTCGATCTTCCATGCATTCAATTCCTCAGGTGTGTAATGCTCGTCGAAGTGGAACGGACGTATGCGAATGATCTTGTCCTGCTCCTCATCGACGTCCACCGTGCAGGCATTCGTTCCAATACCGAAGCTATTGAAACCAAGTCCTTTCACGATGGATGTTCCACGTACATTTTTGTCCATAGAGCACTCCCTCTCTTTTTACTGCCCTCCTCAGGCAGGGTCATAGAGTTCAGTTGCCGCTCGGCGGTTTTGGCACCGAAGGTGCCCCTGGGACCTTGGGCACTGCTGGCACCGATGGAACTGTTGGCACAGCAGGTGCTCCCGGCGCAGGCGGGACGGATGGGGGCGCGGCTGCATCAGCGGTAGCTCCGCACGATGGGCACGCCGTTGCCGATGGATCAACCAGCGCCCCGCATTTGGGGCATTTGATCGGTCCACTATCGACAGTGGGGGGCCTAAAACACATAACATGCTCCTTTCGTTTCTCCGTTTTCCTCATGGCAATACGTCTTTCGTCCGAGACGTTTGTCATCTTTTCCTCAAGCCGTCATGGCGGCGATGGGTCAGGTGGAGCAGTGCTGCGCGTAAGCTCTTTTCGATATGCCAATTGTTTTTCTTGTGGCAGCTTTTGCCAACAACTGCTAGTGTTGAATAAAGGGGTTTCTTGCAATCTCATACTGAAAGGTTGAGACCCTGAACTGGGGAAAGAGAGGGTTTGGAATGTCGCCTTCGCAAATGCGTACCGATGGGGAGCTTTCGCTGACCTACGTGGTCGCCGGAATCGGATTTGGCTGTTTGATCGGATGGGAATTATCAGGAGTTTTCTCGCCATCGCTTGTGCTTCTTGGCTACTACTCCATCACCACAGCAGTGACCCTCCGCATCATTTCGCTCATAACCCAGATCCTTGTCTTCATCCTCTGCGTTGTGAGATCCGACTGGGTGCTTGAGAACAAGAACACGCTGTTCCTTACTACGGCATTTCTCTCGCTTCCCGCCGTTGCCAATGCATTCATTGGAGTGTTCTTCGCCCCACTCCCTCTTGTCATAGCTGCTCTCTTTTGGGCGCTCTTCGGGATCGCCCAGGGAAGCGTTGCTACCTACTGGTGCATCTTCTACAGCCTCATCCCTACTGCCCGCACCGCAGTCTCTATTGGACTGGGTGCTGTTTTCGGAACAGCGCTCTTCGTGTTCGTGAATGCCCCTGGCTCGACCGGAGTGAGCCTCTCAGCTCTTGCACTGGTCATTGCCTGCTCGATCGTCATCCCCTATTTCCTCTCGAAGCGCATGCCAGCCGATTGGGCACTTCCAGCGAGCGAATACCATAAAGTGCAAACGCTTACCTTTCCTGCTACCTTGTCAATGGGATGCTTCGGCGCCGCTTATGGCTTTATGTCCATCACCGTTTGCACGCTCGGGCCGCTTGCCGCGCTCATCGGTGGTGCAAGCGGAATCGTCGGCACTGTCTTGGCATGCGTATGGGGCTATCTCGGTACGAAGGTCGAGATCGATGGCGGTCTCGTTCAACGAGGCTCTCTTCCTATCCTGCTTGGCGGACTGCTCCTCTTCCCCCTCTTCGGCTATTGGGGACAAGTGATCTGCTGCGGGATCGTCATCACTGCGCTTGCGCATCATACGCTCACGAACCTCTATAGAACATGTATCGACAACTATGAATTCAGGCTCCATCCCGTGGAGCGCTATGGCCTTGCGAATGTTCCTACCTACGTTGGATTCCTGCTTGGCTCTCTTCTTTCCTTCTTCATCATGGCTCTCTTCCCTCTCCCAAGAGAATCTCTGATGCTTGCCTTGGTCCTCTTCTCGCTCATCATCGTCGTGAGCTTCGTCATCTACGGCGCTGACGAGTCTGAGACGCGCCAGCGGCTCAACAAGCTCCTCGACACAGCTGTCACCATCGTGACGGAGCTTCCGCAAAAGACGAGTAGCGGGGAGGCAGCGAACGCGGATGCTTTCAGCGTGCGCTGCGAAGAAATTGTCTTGGAATATAAGCTCACGCCACGCGAGGCGGAAGTGTTCCATCTTCTTGCGAAAGGGCGTAATGCCGAATACATAGCGCGCAACCTTGTGGTGAGCACCGCAACGGTCAAATCGCACATCTACCATATCTACCGCAAGCTTGATGTCCGCTCACAGCAGCACCTCATGGATATCGTTGACGACGAAACGGTCGAACAGGCATAAGCTGTTGCAAGAGATCGCAAGCAAGAACTGTGATAAGCGAAGGCCCGCAGCAAATGCTGCGGGCCTTCTTGAAGATAAGACAGGCATGCGCAGGGGGGATGCAACATGCCTTCGATTCTCTCTAACCGAAGAGCGCTATTTTATCCTTATTGAGGTCATTTGCCAACTCTTCGATCGTGCCAATGCGAATGCAGCCTGCTTGACAATGCTGAACACAGCTTGGCAGCTTGCCCTGCGCTTGACGATGAGCGCACAGATCGCATCTATCTGTTGGAATAGGCACGAACTCGTACTGCCATTTCCGTGGTGTGATCTGGTCAGGGCCGATCTGAGTCAGCTTGATGCCGAATGTCTCTGGGTCGAATCCGTGCTCTTGCTGACATGCGATCTCGCAGGTATGGCATCCTGAGCAATATCCGTAGTCAATCAGTATCTTCTGCTTCATAGCACTACTCCTCAACTTTGCTGATAGAACACAGCTGTGATTTATATGAAGCGCCAAGGCCGATCTTTCCGGGGCGCATGGGAACGAGCTGATTGATGTTGACCTCCATGACGCCGAACAGCGTACCATCATCGGCTCCTCGCTCGGGGAACCACCACGCATGATCTGCTGAGACCGTATCCTTGCGCAGGCGCTTCGTGAGATGTGCCGTTTGGACGCATGCGCCGAAGTTGTTCTCGATGCGCACCTTATCGCCCTCAGAGATCCCATACTTCGCAGCAGTCTCAGGATGGATGCTGACCGTCGGATTCGGGTGCAATGCCCTCATCGAAGGGCTCTGCCTGTGCTCCGAGTGGAAGAAGCCCCATGGACGCGCGCCTGTTGTAAGCACGAGCGGGTACTTCTCAGCTAGGTCAGGACGAGAGATGGGGCTCTCAGGCGGTTCCTCGTAAACGGGAACATCTGGCATGCCGAAGTACGGCATCTCGATGCAAACGAAGTTGTAAAGGCCTGTTGCCGTGGCAAAGCCAGGCTTCCCATCAGCACGCAGAAGGCCCTTCTCATGCTTGTAATACTCGAACTCAGGATACGCCCATGTTCGATCACGAAGGCTGTCATAGGTGAAGCCGCTGTTGCGGAGCAGATAGTCATACATGCCATGCTCGTCATCCCACTGCTTGTAGGACTCATCGACGAAGCGCTCGCCAACCTCATAGATGATGCGCTGGTCAGACTTGCATTCGCCCACCGGCTCGATGGCCTGCGCTATTGCGCCAAGAGCATACGGCTGATGCCCCGTGATGCCCATGCGCTCAGCGAAGCATGCAGCTGGAAGGACCACATCAGCGCACGCGAGCACCGTCGGCGTCATGAAGAGGTCAACGCATACATTGAACTCCATGCTCTGAAGCGCAGGAAGGATACGCTGAGGTGCAGCGCCCATGCAAGCGATGGCATTGTTCTGCATCATGAACATGGCTTTGATGGGATAGGGCTCGCCCGTTTCCATGGCGGTGAGCAGCATGTCTGGGCTGATGGCAGCAATAACCTTCAGAGCTGGGTAGTCGGTATTCATGGTGTCTGCTTCGTCGACAGGCGGCGTGCATTCTGCCCAAACGTCAACATTGGGAAGCCATGTAACGCTCATGCCAAATGCTGGACGCGCGGCCAGCATGCCACCTGGCTTCTCGAAGTTGCCCGTAAGCGCCATCAGGTCATAGCAAGCCATGCCCGTGATGAAGCCCTCAGAGGTGTGATCCATCGATACGCCCCACTGCAAGCATGCTGAACGAGCGCCTCCAAGCTTTCGTGCTGCCTCGATGATGAGATCCTCGTCTACGCCACAGATCTCAGCTGCCCAGCTTGGTGGGAACTGCTTCACATGCGCCTTGAACTCATCAAAGCCATAGCACCACTTCTCGATGAACTCCTTGTCCTCAAGGCCGTCCTCGATGATCTGATGCGCCATTGCAATGGCAAGCGCAGCATCGGTGCCAGGACGAAGCTGGATGAACACATCTGCCTTGCCCGCCATCCACGTGAGCATGGGATCCATCACGATGAGCTTCGTGCCGCGCTTCATGCACTCGACGATCCAGTGGCCCAGCATGCCATCAGAGTTCGCAACAACAGGGTTGTTTCCCCAGATGAGCGCATACTCTGGAGGCGACCAACGCGGATCATCATAGCGATCAGGGAAGAACTGGGAGTAATCGCACACGAATAAGCCACCTGACTTGAATGCCGTGGAGAACATGCGCGGCGCATAGCAAGCCTGACCTGAAAGGAAGCCTGTTCCGTAGTTTGGCGTGCCGAAGTATTGAGCCATCAGCGGACCATAGCCATTGATGTCACGGCCCGTGCCTTGGGTGACCCAAATCGACTTCGCGCCGTACTTCTCGATGACCGCCTTCATCTCACGCTCGATGATGTCATACGCCTCATCCCAGCTGATGCGCTCGAACGTGTTCTTGCCGCGATCTTCCTTCTTGCGCTTAAGCGGATACTTGAGCCTGTCCTTGTGATAGAGCATCTCCTTGAATGCCAAGCACCGCGGACAGAGCCTCCCTTGATTGAATGGATTCTCTGGATCGCCCTCGATCTTCTCGAGAACGCCGTCTTTCACATACATAAGCACGCCACAGTTATCATGGCAACCTGGGCCGCTTCGCGCATTCGAGCGAATGACCGTATAGCCATCCTCTTCCCATGTCCACGGACGGCCCGACGGATCGTCTTGAGTGACGATCGCAGGACTCTCCTCACGCGCTTCTTCGAGCACCTCTTTGAAGTCGTCCATACCAACTCCTCTCTCAGGAATCATGATGCAAAGCCAGTGGCGACCGAACATCGTAGATCAGATAGTGTCATAAATGCTCGGCTGCGTAATCAACTTTAGCTTCTGAAATTGCTTGAAATAGCGTTTTCGCGTCTACACCTTTAAGTAGGAGATAGACGGTAAACGCCCAGTTCAAAAGCACGTTTAAGCCATATATGAAAAGAGAACCGCTCCAGCAGCCCCCACCATAAAAGCTGGAGCGAAAGGGTAGGCAGCAGCCCTGGGAAGCACAGATGCCGCTGTTGTCTTTGACGTCACTTTCATGCTGTTCGCGCTCATATGTGCTATGCCACCAACCATCAACATGATAAGGCAGGCAATGAGGATCGCAATGCAGCTGCTGTCGATCCCGAGATAGCAAGCACTTGCGAAGATAAGCTTGATGTCGCCACCGCCCATGGCGAATGAGTGAGTGATGCGCTCGAACAAACAGGTGATCAGAAGCAGAAGGCCGCCAAGCATGAGCGCCCCGAAGAAGCGAGACACGATGGTAGCAAAGCTATAGGATCCCATTGCAACGCCAGCTCCTGCAATGAGCATCCAACAAAGGATCATTGCCACGATGAGCGCGTTGGGAACACGCCGTGTGCGCAGATCGCTTATCGAAGACACGATCAGAAAGCTGAAAAGAGCGACGTCAGCTATCAACGCTCCCATTGCGTCAACCAAAAAGAAGTTGACGCTCTTCGCCGCATAATGCTGCACGCGCTTGATCGCGCAAGCTGTTCACGCCGATGAAGAACTGGCGCATCATGACCACGACCAGATAACGCCCCTTCTCCGTCAGCGTAAGCTCAACATCATCGTCAACGTCGAATGCGCCTGCTGCACGCATGAACATCATCTCAAGGGGTAGGCCTTGCTCGACGCTCGTACCAAAATCTTGCTTGAACTTCACCTTGTCGAGACGCAAGCCAAAGAGCTGCATCATGAACCGATAGCGCATCCGATCATGGAGAGAGAAGTGCGTAGAGCCCATGAATGACATGCGCCCCGATTCGATAGCCTCGTTGTATTCCTTCAAAGAGAACGTGTTCACGTACAGGTTCGATCCCAAATAGGTGATGCCGCCTGACCCAATGGCGGGATACTCCTCGTAGTCCACCACATACTCGTCGATCATCGGCGCTTGGTCTCCCGTAGCGAACCCATCTGATCCCGCCGCTGCTCCCCTTCGATTGAATGTCCAAGCAGAGCCAAATTCGAATGCATCCGTACCTACCATAAGCTCGCAGATGATCTTGTAGAACTGGTATTCGCGAGAATAGTCCACACGTCCCACCGTGTTCGCGAGGGAGCGCTGGACGCTTGGGGAAGCCATGAGAGGATAGAAGGTTGCCTGACTCGCACCAGAGGCAACAACGTGCTCGATATCCGAGATGAGGATATCTTCCGTCTGGGCGGGGAAATTGAAGATCATGTCAGCATTCATGGAGACGAAGTACGGGCTTGCCTCAGCAATACGCTCCATGATCTCTTGGCCGCTTCCATACTTGTCATAGCGATCCATCTGCTTGAGAAGACCATCATCGAAGCTCTGCACACCAACAGAGAGCCGTTGAACTCGACCTTTGAGCTTCTCAAGATAAGGGCGCGTCAAATGGTTCGGATTGGTCTCTGATGAGACCTCCTTGATATTGAAGGTGTCTCGTGCAAGGTCGATCGTCTCGCACAACTCGTCGATCATGATCGTAGGCGTGCCGCCGCCGATGTAGACGCTCTCGAAGTCATACCCCAGCTCTTTCAGCATGAGCATCTCTTTGCGCATGTTGGCAAAGTAGGGTTTTGCGCGATCCTCTGAGAAGGGGAACCGATTGAATGAGCAATAGGGACAGAGTCGCTCGCAGAACGGCACGTGCATATAGAGCATATAGGGCTTGTCGGGATCAGGCGCAGGCAAGCGCCTCTCATCCGTAGGCTCAAGCTTCAGATAGCTATCCGTGCATATCTTGACCGCTTGGGTCAGCAACCTCTCTGAGAGCATATAAACCTCTTCTTAGCCTTTCTTTGACAAAGCCTATTCCCACGACGAGCGCCCGATGAGCGCTTTGAGCCCGATATCGCGACGAAGCTGCTTGCCCTCGAAATCGATCAGCTTGCATGCCTCATATGCCTTGTCGCGCGCTCCTTCGAAGGTATCGGCCAAGGCGACCACGTTGAGCACACGTCCACCTGCTGTGACAAGCTTCCCATCTTTAAGGGCAGTACCAGCATGGAATACCCGCACGCCAGGGATCGCCTCTGCATCCTCGATGCCCGTTATGACCTTGCCCTTCTCGTAGCTTCCTGGATACCCTTCAGAAGCAAGCACCACGCATACCGCCCAATCATCAGACCAGTTGAGCGCGATATCCTCACTCGTGCCCTCGGCTACTGCGCACATGACATCTACGAGATCGGTCGCAAGACGAGGCAAAACGACCTGGGTCTCTGGATCGCCGAAGCGAACGTTGAACTCAACGATCTTCGGCCCTTTGTCCGTCAGCATGAAGCCGCCGTAGAGCGTGCCGCGATAATCAGGGACAGCCGCTGCGGCATCATCCATGATGGCCACCATCTGCGCCATCTCGTCATCGGTGACGATCGGCACAGGAGAATACACGCCCATGCCACCAGTGTTAGGACCATTGTCGCCATCATAGGCCCGCTTGTGATCTTGAGAGGGTGCCATGGGAAAGCTCTTGCCATTGGTCACGAATGAGAGCATGGAGCACTCAGGCCCCTTCATGCACTCTTCGATGACGACCTTCGATCCAGCTTCGCCAAAAGCACCTTCGAAGCAAGCACGCACTGCTTCAAGAGCCTCTTCCTCCGTCATGGCAACAACAACGCCTTTGCCTGCAGCGAGGCCATCTGCCTTGATGACGATCGGCGCACCTTGCTCGCGCACGTACTCGCACGCAGGCTCTGCCGCCGTGAAGCTCGCATAGGCAGCTGTCGGGATGTTGTGCTTATCCATGAATTGCTTTGCGAACTCCTTCGAGCCTTCAAGGTTCGCTTCAGCGGCGTTCGGTCCATACACAAGAAGACCAGCATCGCGCAATGCGTCAGCCACTCCCGCCACAAGAGGAGCCTCAGGACCGATGACGACAAGCCCTATAGCGTGCTCATTGCAGAAGTCGAGGATCGTCTTCACATCGGTTGGATCGAGCGCAACATTCTGAGACGCGCCGCCATTCGCCAGCGCCATCCCTTCGGTGCCTCCATTTCCTGGGGCGATGTAAAGCGCGTCTGTCTTCGGCGACTTCGCAAGCGCCCATGAGATCGCATGCTCTCGGCCACCGCTCCCTAAGCAGAGGATGTTCATATCGTGCCCTTTCTACCAGCCGCGAATGATGGTTTGATCACGATCAGGACCAACGGAAACGATGCTCATTGGCACTCCGATGAGCCCCTCAAGGTATTCGATATAGCTGCGCGTAGCCCCAGGCAGCTCTTCATAGGTGCGGCAACCAGTGATGTCGATCCCCTTCCATCCAGGAAGCTCTTCATAGATAGGCTTCGCATGGAAGAGGACGGATTGCTGCATGGGGAAATAGTCATAGCGCTTGCCATCGCACTCATAAGCAACGCATACTTTGATGGTGTCGAAGGCTGAGAGCACATCAAGCTTGGTGATGGCAATGTCCGTGAGCCCGTTGACATCCGCAGCGTAGCGAGCGATGACCGCATCGAACCACCCGCAGCGACGCTTACGTCCCGTGGTCACGCCGAACTCATGGCCAGCCGAGCAAAGCAGCTCACCATCTTCTGCGTCTTGACCCGTACCGCCGTCTTCAGGGAATGTGAGCTCCGTTGGGAACGGACCGCCCCCAACACGCGTCACATATGCCTTGCTGATGCCAAGCACACGGTCGATCGACTTCGGGCCAACGCCTGCGCCCGTGCAAGCCCCGCCTGCACAGCAGCTCGACGAGGTCACATAGGGATAGGTGCCATGATCGATGTCCAAAAGGGTCCCCTGGGCGCCCTCGAAAAGGATGCTCTTCCCTTCACGGACAGCATCGTTGAGCATTTGAGCCGTCTCAGCCATGTACGGCTTCATGATGCGCGCATAGGGCAGGTACTCATCGCAGATCTCATCCACCGTATAGGTTTGAAGCCCATATATCTTCTGGAGGATCGGGTTCTTCTGAGCAAGGGCGTTCTCAACCTTGAGACGGAATATCTTCTCATCAAGAAGGTCTTGCACGCGAATCCCACGACGTGCGACCTTGTCCTGATAGCAAGGGCCGATGCCACGCTTCGTGGTGCCGATCTGGTTGTTGCCAAGGCGCTTCTCCTCGGCGCCATCAAGAACCTTGTGATACGGCATGATGATGTGCGCGTCGCACGAGATCTTAAGGCGATTGCAAGAGATTCCCTCTGCTTCAAGAAGAGCCATCTCCTTAACAAGAACACCTGGGTCAACCACGACGCCGTTGCCGATCACTGGGACCGCCCCTTCATACATGACCCCTGAGGGCATCAGATGGAGCGCAAGCTTCGTGTCGCCATGAATGACGGTATGTCCTGCATTGTTCCCACCTTGGTAGCGGACGACATAGTCGTAATCCTGAGCAATGAGGTCGGTTATCTTGCCTTTCCCCTCATCTCCCCACTGGGTACCAACGAGCACGGTAGATGGCATGTTCTCCTTACCTTTCTCATACAGACGCAACCCTGAGACCATTCTAGCGAAATAGGGAGGTATGACTTAGCTCATTTCCTCCACGGCGGTCGAAACAGAAGAACGATCACCGCAACGGCCAAGACCAATCCGAAGCCAACGAGGACCACCCCAAGCGCCGTATAGGAGATGCTCCCCGTGATACGGCTCATCACGAATACGGGAACGCCGATCACAAGCAGCAGCATGCAAAGGAACGAAGACACGGCGATCTTCACGTAATAGTGAGTTCGAACGCTTGATTCCTTTTCGAGACGCTCTCTGATCTCGAGCAGCTTACGCTCCTCAGCTGCATCAGGCACAGGCAGATAGCCTGCGATCCGCTGAAAAGCTCCTTCGGTAAGGCGCTCTTGAGGATGCTGCTCTGGTGAGGTCGATGCCGCCATGATCAATAGCCGCCGACCCGTGAAGCATCGATGAAGTTGTTGAACTTGGTAAGCTCGGGGCTAAAGGAAAGCGTGATGTCGCGAGTGGGCCCATTGCGATGCTTTGCCACGATGAGCTCGGCGGTGCCAAGATCTGGACGCCCGCTGTCCTCTGCCTCCATCTCGTCCATGGAGCGATCGATGAACATGACGATATCCGCATCCTGCTCGATCGAGCCCGATTCACGCAGGTCAGAAAGCTGCGGGCGCTTCTTGCCTCGCATCTCGACCGCACGGCTCAACTGCGAAAGCGCTATGACGGGCATGTCCATCTCTTTCGCGAGCACCTTGAGGCCTCGGGATATCTCTCCCACCTCGACAGCACGATTGCCGTCACGTCTGACCGTTGGCGGCTGCATAAGCTGGAGGTAGTCGACGATGATGAGGCCCTTCTTATCGGTGCCGACAACATGGCGAAGCTCTCGCCGCGCCTTTGCACGAGCCTCCATGATAGAAAGCCCTGGCGTGTCATCGATGTACATCTCAAGCTTGGAGAGAGTGTTGGAAGCATCAGCAATGGCGCCCCAATCTCCCTCGGCGATCTTGCCACTGCGGATCTTGCCAAGGTTCACAAGCGCTTCTGAGCAGAGGATGCGCTGTGTAAGCTGGCTCCCGCTCATTTCGAGCGAGAAGAACGCAACCGCCACACCCGCCTTGGCGGCATTCACCGCCATGTTGAGCGCAAATGAGGTCTTGCCCACACCAGGGCGCGCAGCAAGGATGACCAAGTCTCCTCCGCGAAACCCATGGAAAAGGTCATCGACGTCCTTGAACCCAGTCGGAACGCCGATGATGCTGTCACCTTGAGCGGAAATGCGCGTCAGCTCTTCGAATGCATCACCGATCAAAGTGTCCATTTTGGTGAAGGTGGATGAGATGCGCTTCTCTGTGACATTGAACAACGAATGCTCGGCCTCTTCAACGACCTCGTTGATATCTTCAGGCGCGTCATAGGCAAGCGCGTTGATCTCAGCAGCTGCTCGAATGAGCTCTCGTTGAATGGAGGTGCGCTTCACGATCTCAACATGGCGCCGCCAGTTGGTGAGCGCAAAGGTATTCGCATTCAGATCAGCAAGATAGCTTCGATCCCCCGCAGCCTCAAGCTGCCCATTCGCCTGGAGCTTGTCTGCAAGCGAGATCGCATCGGCACGCATGCCATCTCGCGACATATCGAAGATAGCACGGAAGATGACCTGATGTGCTGGTCGGTAGAAGTTCTCTGGTCGCAATGCGATGGCAACCTCATCGCATGCCTCTTGGTCGAGCATGCATGTCGCGATGACAGCTTGTTCGGCTTCGATATCGTTAGGAAGCTGTGTATGCTTTGGCGAATCGGCGATCGAAGAATACTGGGTCTTTTCCGCCATCTTTACCTCGCCTCCTCGAGCTGCGACGCTCTATGCATCTCTCATCACAATGGGTCAGAACCACATGCCCTGCCTTGAAATGAATTGTCGGGACATCATGCAACGCCCCGACAATCCTTGATCGAACACCTCTCGAACCCTTCGATAGAGTGATAAGAAGCGTTCTCTCTTGCTCTATTCAGCTGCCTCTTCCTCAGCAACTGCCTCTGCCACCTCAGCAACCGCTTCAGCGGTCTCGACAGCGGCTGCAGTCTCGACAGCCTCTTCAACGGCCTCAACAACTGCCTCGCCCGCTTCTTCTGCTGCCTCGACAACATCTCCGCTTACGGCAACGTTGATGGTTGCCTTGATGGTGCGATAGATGTTGACGCCAACTGGATAGGTACCAACCTGCTTGATCGGCTTGCCAAGCTCGATGCGGCGACGATCGATGTCAATGTCAAGCTCAGTCTTGATAGCCTCTGCGATCATCGGTGCTGTCACAGAGCCGAAGAGCTGGCCCTCTTCGCCAACTTGTGCGATAACGCGCACTGTTGCACCCTCGAGCTTCTCAGCCAGAGCGTTAGCCTCATTGATGCGCACTTCCTCGCGCTTTTCGATATTGTGCCTACGCTGCTCAAGCTGCTTGAGATTGCCAGGGGTTGCCTTAACGGCATATCCCTGTGTGAGCAGATAGTTGTTCGCGAATCCGCGGCGCACGTCGATGACGTCGCCTTCGCCTCCACGACCTCTGAGCTCTTTAAGAAGAATAACCTGCATGTCGCACCTCCTAGCGATTGCGACGGCGATCGCCGCGTCCGCTCACTGCAGGCACTGAATAGGGGATCAATGCCATGACGCGGGCACGCTTGATCGCGTTTGCGATGTCGCGCTGATGTTGGGTGCAGGCACCGGTCACACGACGCGGCTTGATCTTGCCACGATCGGTGGTGTATTTGCGCAGCATCTGAGTATCTTTGTAATCGATGAACTCAACTTCGTCCTTGCAGAATTGACAATGCTTGCGACGAGGCTGCTTCGTTGGTTCGGCCATGATAACCTCAATCTTTCTTAAAACGGAATATCTTCGTCGTACACAGAAGACGTCGTATCAACGACAGGTGTGCTCGGCGCACTGTAAGCAGATGCATCATTGCTCTGCTGCGAGTAGCCATCTTGTCGGTCACCACCGCGGCTGGATCCAAAATCGATATCATCGACGATGACCTCGATCTTCGAGCGCTTCTGACCATCGCGCTCCCACTGGCTCCAGCGAAGCTTGCCCTCGATGGTCACCTTGGAACCCTTGGAGAGATAATTCGCAACATTCTGTGCACGGTTGCCGAACATCGTGCAATCAATGAAGTTCGCGTAGTCTTCCCAATCGCCCGTTTGCGAATTGCGTCTGCGATCGTTGACCGCTATTCCAAGCGACATGACTGGCATACCAGACTGTGTGGTTCTCACCTCAGGATCGCGGGTCAGGTTTCCGCTTATGACAACTCGGTTGATACTCATAGTCTTCTTCCCTTTCCAAACTAGTCCCTGTCAGCGCGTGCAACGATCATATGACGCTCCACAACATCATTGATGCGCAGGATACGATCAAGCTCGGCTATGCTGTCTGGGTTCGCATGGAAATCGATCAAGGTATAGTCGGCATCGGTCAGCCCGTTTACCTCATAAGCAAGCTTGCGCTTGCCCCACTCGTCTACATTGTCGATCTGGCCTTTTGCCTCATTGATGGTAGCCTCGATACGTCCCAAGACGTTTGCGCGGGCATCATCTTCAATGGTCGGAGCGACAAAAAATAGAAGTTCATAAGCCTTCATCAGCTCACCTCCTCTGGACTCACGGCCTCGGTTCGGTGTATTCCGAGGCAGGACAACCCGAACAGTTTAGCAGAACTCGTTAGCGAACGCCTCGTCTTTTTCGACTTCTTTTCCTTTCTTCTTCTGCTTTCCTTGAAGAGCGCGCGATGCTGGACCCGTTCATGGCCGACTTCGTGAGGTTTGATCTCAGATCCACGCTCTCCAAGGTTCGCAAGAGCAACGATATGCGTCGCATCTCTCAGCTTGCTCTCAGAATGCTGGATTCATCTCATCGCATATCTGGATGGCCACCCAAAATAACGCACGACAGATCTTGCCTCTTCCTTGCACTGCTTCCCTTTTGGTCTGAGCCCGATTGCCCAAATGGAGGCACAAAAAAGCGCAGCCCTCAGGCTGCGCTCAAGAACTGCTCTGTTTCGGAAGCCTACATTTCGATGTACTTCATATCGATGTCTGTATCCTGATACTCAGAGGCATCACGCAGGGCATCCATGAAATTGGGAGCTTCTCCGATGAACGAAGGATTGCTGTTGAACACAGGCGCACCGTTTGCATCAATGGTATAGAGAATGCCGATGGCGTATCCATTCGATGCTCCAGGAACGCCGCCCTCGGCGATCAGCGCGTCCTTGACACCCTCGTTCGTCTCAACATAGCCGTCATAGCAGAACGCATAGGCAGCTGCACCGCGTGCGCCTTCAACGGTATGCTGTGCAAGGTTGAAGCACTCCTCTGCAGTATTGCCAGGATGAACCTCGATGAAAACGCTGTCACGCACGACAAGCGCCGTGAAAGGAACGAGCTCTTCGCCAGTCATCATCTTGTTCTTGCCCTCATCAAGGGCATAGAGCAAGACCCTCTCAAGGATCTCTGGCATCTGCGGGACTGCATTGCCTGGGTTGTTGACTTCACGGTCTGCCATCTGGCTCTCCTTCCGAGATTTCCTTTGACCCTCAGTGTATATGAAAACCGCACCATTGATGGTCAAAAGACCTATATTCGGAGCTACTGCGCTACTGCATGCCCATTTCCGCCTTGAGGCGCGCCAGGTCATCCTCGACAGATGCATCGACGCCCATGGCCTCGTACTTCTTCTCGAGCTCCTCGACCTCATTCTTAGGAGCTTCGTTCAGGCTCTCCATCGCGTTCGCCCGATCGAGCATCTCGTCTGCTTTTGCCTCCATGCGATCGAACGCATCCATCGCGCCCTCCGCCTTGCTGGAGCCAGAAGTCATCTCGTTGACCTTGCTCTGCGTCTTCGCAACAGCGGCCTTCGCCTTGATGACCTCGCGCCGAGCTTGGAGCTCCTCGATATCAGCGACCAGCTTGTCGTGCATCTGACGCATCTTGTTCGCATTCTCAAGCGCTGCAGCATAAGCGGTCTGAAGGCCAGCATCCTTGCCCTGAAGCTCCTGCTTCTTCTTGAGGAAGGCTCGTGCATCATCCTCGTTGCCGGCCGAGAGCGCCTTCGAAGCGAGCTGCTCATAGCGATCGATCTCTTCCTTGTTCTTGTCGAGCGTGCGCTTCGTGCGCGTCTCCTCGGCCATCACTCCTGCGGTTGCCTCTTTGACCTCGGCGAGGCTTTCTGTCAGCTCGCGCATGTACTGGTCGATCATCTTCGAGGGATCCTCTGCCTTGTCGAGAAGATCGTTGATGTTCGCCTTGATGATCGTGGTGAATCTATCCAGTATTCCTGCCATGTTCCTACCCTTTCTATTCGTCGGACATCTGGCGGGGCTGTTCCCCATTCATTGTCTGCTGCGTTGTCGCTGCATCTTGCGCCTCGGACGGCGTGATGCTATTCGCGTTGCCTTCAGGTGCTTGCGCGCCTTCGTACTTGCGTGCAAGGTCTTCAAGCTCAGTATCGCCAAACTTCTCAAGTGGTGTGCTCAAGATCTCCTGTTGGCGCTTCTGCTCAGCTGCCCGTGCTCGACTTCGCTGCCTCAGTATTATGAGCACGATGATGGCAACAACGACGATCCCGCCAACAATTGCAACTGTTATGTATACAGGACCGTTGCGCTTCGCGTCTGTGGTCATGATGCGATCAGCCGTCTCGGCGAAGGTATCCGCGAATATCTCTTCTTCGGTAAGCGAATAGTCGTAGTAGTTCCTATCAAGGTAATCGCGAAACACATCAAGGGCCTCGGCATCCATCACCGTCTTCGCACGCGTGCCAACGGTGTATCCCACGTTGTAGGATCCGTGGTTGTCGTCGCAAAAGAGGACGAGGAAGTGCGCCTCATCATTGAAAAGCTGGCCATAGAGCTCGGATGACATCTGTGAAAGCTCGGCGGGTGAGGTCACGCTGCCATTCGCCAAGATATAGAGATAAGGCTGCACCCCAGTCTCTATATAGAAGTTCTTCAAGCCTTGCTCAAGCGTGTTGGGATTCGCTATCCAATCCCCCTCATCGGTGAAGTACGCAGTCTCGATAACCGCACCCTGCTCGAGAGGGGCGCGCTCCACCGTAGATGCCGTGATGGACGATTGTCCAGACGAAGAGCAGTCAAAGAGCGAAACAAGGACCGCGACCATGATCATAGCCATGACGAGTACGATGATGGTCGTCAAGCAACCTGCGCTGCTTCCCGTGCCTTTGTTGTTCCCCCCGTTGCCATTCCCTTGAGGAGCAGAACCGCCGTCCCTTCCAGAAAGCAAGCTACCGAGCAGCATTCCCGTGAAGAAGTTGCCTCCACCATATGAGCCGCCGCCCGAATAGCCAGGGCCACCAAAGGAGCCTCCGCCCGAGCGACCGCCGCCGAAGAGGCCTCCCCCGCTTCCAGAGAATCCGCCGCTCGAACGGCCTCCCCCTGAGAAGCCTCCTGAGAAGCCGCCTCCCCCTGAAAATCCGCCACCACCTGAGCGTCCCATGACTTGCATCCTCGCTATCTCGCATCAGCACATCCGCACTGATGCGCTGAGAACAGATCACCTTCTGATTCTCTTCGAGAGTACCGCAAGACGGTCGTCTTGTTTATATTTTGTTGGGATTCGCATATCGTGCTCCCTCTCTTTATGGCTTGCTAGAATTGCGACATGACGAAACATCGCCGCATAATCCTTGGCATGATGCCTCTCCTCCATAGCGCACGTCCTCATGATGCGCAGGGCAGACGCGATTGCTTCCTTGCATGTGCGAGCTCCTTCTTTTCGCGAGGTGTGCAGGCAGCACTCGCCCTGTTTCTCAGCTTTGCGCTCGCCTTCGCCTTTCCTCTCTGCACTCCTCAAAGCACACAGGCCAAGAGCCTTGTTCTTCCAAGCTCTTATTACTTGACCAACGATGGCTACGTGACCCCTGTCAAGCTTCAATCGCCGTGGGGGTCATGCTGGGCCTTCGCCATCGCATCAGCCATTGAGAGCTCTATCCTTAAAGCAGAGGCAGATTCGCTCACGCTTGCTCGCCAGGCCATCAGCAGCAAAGGCATGGATGCACCGCAGCTGTCCCATCTGAACGATAGCATCGATATTTCGGAACGGGCCATCGCGTGGCTCTCCCATGAGCCCCAAAGCGAAGCAAGCGCAGGAGCGCAAGCTGGTGAAGGGTTCCACTTGGTCAATCCAGACGATCCTCTCGCCCAGCTTCCCGAAGGAAGCTTCTCTCTTGTCGAAGCCGCTCTAACCTCATGGCAGCTCTTGGTCCCTGAGGAGAAGGCTCCTTACCAATACAACGGATATGATGGGCGCAGCCCCTGGTACAGCTCGGGATCGGATGGCGCTGATGCACGATCATTCGACTGGTCGGTCGACTCGGCTCTTCTGGTCTCTGAAGACCTTCCTTGGCGCGTGGGCAACATCCTTCATCTCGAAAGCCCCGCACGCCTTTCCCTGAATTCGGATGGCACTGGATATGACTACCTTGGCTTCGATGAGGGAGCGCTCATCAACATCAAGCAAGCTCTCCTTGATGTTGGCGCAGTTGCTATCTCGCTCGAAGCTGAGCTCAGCATTCCCTCACAGGTGGTTCGACGCGAATCCTCAGCGCCCGCTGCCCATTTCTCATATGACACCTGGGCGCAATACAATGCGAAAAGCACCGTGGCTCCCAACCATGCGCTCACGATCGTCGGCTGGGACGACGCCTACCCAGCTTCGAACTTCCACGGAACAGAATCGGGGTCGCCTGCTGGAGACGGCGCCTGGCTTTGCAAGAACAACTGGGGCAGCGACGCTCTCTATGCATCGCTCGGAGGTGCCTCGGATGCTACGCACTGGGGTCTTGAGAGCGATGCGGGCGCATCGGGATTCTTCTGGCTTTCCTACTATGATCATTCCATCACTGACGTGACCGCCTTCTGCATGGTCGATCCCGAAGCAAGCGCAGACAACATCTACCAACACGACTATGTGAGCGCGGCAGAGTTCATCTCGCCTACAAGCTACAACGATGAGGTCAAGGTTGCGAACGTCTTCGAAGCTAAGACTCCTGAGTTGCTGGACTCCGTAGGCACATGGACGTTCGCCCCAAATGAAACCATCACGACCGAGGTCTATCTCTTGCCAGATGACGGCGAAGACGCCCTTGCTACACCGACCTTTTTTACAGAAGAGCATCTCGTTTCCCGATCAACACGATCGCTCGAAGATGCTGGCTTCCACGTGATCGACCTTGACAATCCCATCATCCTCGGTACGGGGCAACGATTCGCTCTCGTCCAATCAGTGCAAGGCTGGGACGCAGAGGTGATGAACGCAGATAGCAGCCGTGGAGGTGAGGTCTATTATCTGAGCCTTGAGCTGGCCTACACGCAAAACGACCCTCAATCACCCCAATCAGCCATGGCGGAGGTGGTATCTAACCCTGGCGAGACCTACGTCCTGCTCTTTGGGGGCGAATGGGCGCCTGTCTCTGACTACAATGACTGGTATGCCGATCTCAAAGCACAAGGCAACGTTCCCGTGGATGTGATCTACGGGAACGCCCTGATCAAGGCATACACGCGCGACACTTCGATGGTCGATAAAGGGATAATCTACGAGACCGTGAAGCTGAGCTAATCTTCATCCTTGACTTCCAACTTCACCCACAATGTGGGAAAGCTGGAAGTCACCAAAAAGCAAACAGGTCGGCGCGCAGAAGCGCAACCAACCTGGGCATGCCTGGAGCCAACGAGCGGACTCGAACCGCTGACCTACGCATTACGAGTGCGTTGCTCTACCAACTGAGCCACGTTGGCATGCAGTGTGAGAAGTATAACACGACACCAAAACCCTGCATGGATTTTTCATCAATCCTGGTCAACTCTTTCGCCATATGCGCAATACACACTTCGGTTTCAGACACCACACGCATCCCAGTTTTCAAAAGAATCCACGTATCCTAAGAAGCAGAGTATCAAACCCGACGTGAGAGTATGCTCATGAATGTCTACTACATGCTCGATCCGATCGAAGCAGAGAAAAGCAAGGGTGCTGGCAAGGGACGCCGCTGCCTGCTCACCCCTATCACGAGCGAAGAGGCCGTTGCCACCAAGCATCCGATCGTGAAGGTGATCTCGTCAGAAGAATTCGACAAGCTCCCCCTCATCAGCGACCTTTCGATGGACTTCATCCGAAGCCTTGTCGAGGCCGAAACCAACTATGTTGATGAATACCTCGACTATGTCATCGGCTCCTTTTCCATTCCGAGCAAGAAGAGCAACCTTGACGAGCTCGACACGTTTGCGTTCTACATGGATGAGCAGATGCTCATATTCGGTGATGACACGGGCACTGCTGCTAAGAATCTCAGCGACATCGCCGACCTTGGCGTCATCGGCACTGACACCACCTCGCATTGCCTGTACGTATTCATCAAGCAATTCCTCGTCGATGATGTGGTCTATCTTGGAAAGATGGAAGACGAGATGGAACGGCTCGAAGAAGCCATGCTCGCGCATCATCAAGATGTTGGCTCTGGCATCATCATGGAATACCGCCGCCGCGCAATGCGCATAACCTCCTATTACAATCAGATCGGCGTGATGGCAGACATCTTGGCTGACAATGAGAACAAAGAGCTCGATCATGAACAGGTGCAGGCATATAGCAACTTGGCGAACTATGCAGATCATCTCGCAGCACGTGGCGAATCCTTGGAAAACTACGGACTAGAGCTCTATCAGCTGCATCAGACCACGATCGACCTTGCACAGAACTCGATCATGCAGACCTTGACCATCGTGACGGTCATCCTCGCACCGCTCACGCTCATCACGAGCTGGTTCGGCATGAACATCATCTTGCCTGGGACACAAGAACCCCTCATGTGGATAGCCCTCCTCGCAACCTGCGCTGTCATCATTGCGATCCTCGTGATCCATTTCCACCGCAGGAGGTGGCTCTAGATGACACGGCACGCCGTCATCGACCTCGGGTCGAACACCATACGCCTTGTCATCTACGATGTGAGCGCGAAAGCGCTGGCTGCCTATCGCGAAGAGCGAAAACATGATGCAAGCGGTAGCATCGGCAAACACGATCAAGAACGGAACCAAGCAAAGGCAGCGAAGCTCTTCACCGAGATCCTTGACGAAAAGAAGACCGTCGGCCTCTCTGCCTATGTCGCAGATGGCGTGTTCACGCAAAAGGGCATCAGCAAAGCCGCTGAAACGCTGGAGGAGTATCTCGAAACGGCAAAAGCGGTCAACTGTAAGAGTCGAGACATCTTCGCCACTGCCGTGCTCAGGAATTGCAGCAATTCAGAAGAAGCGCATATAGCCATCGAAGAGAAGATCGACCATACCGTGCATCTGCTCTCCGACAAGGAAGAGGCTCATCTTGGATTCGTGGGCGCTGCATTCGATACGCCCATCGAGTTCGGAACGCTGATCGACATCGGAGGCGGATCGACAGAGCTAACTGCCATACGACCCGACGGCGATCATCGCAACATCAGCCTTCCTCAAGGAAGCGTCTCTTCGTACGCGCAGTTCGTATCGCTGATCCTGCCGACCATCGACGAAGTGCACGCCATTGAGGCAAGTATGCAGGAAAAGCTTGAGCAGCTTGAAGATCTTGAGGCGTACCGCAGCCCCTGCGTGTTCGGGATCGGTGGCAGCGTGCGTGCGCTTATGAAGCTCCATGCGGGGCTGTTCGGCGACGGGAAAAAGCAGCAGGTCATCAGCAGGGCTCAGATCGAAGCCGTGCTTGAAGCCTTGAGGAACGACCCAAGCACCTTCGCCCATCAAGTCACAAAAAGCGCACCCGACCGCATCCATACCATCATCCCTGGAACAGCGATAGCGCTTTGCGTCATGCGCGCGATCGGCGCAGAGAAGCTCCAAGTGTGCAAGCACGGCATCCGTGAAGGATACCTATTAGATCGAGTGCTCTCCGTGTAAAGTAGAATGCCGCCCCTACGTTCAATGCTCTTTGCTATGAGCGATAGCTCTCCGCAAGCGCTTTGAACGCAGGCATCGAATCCTCGATTGTCTTGCGCGCAATGCAATAGGACAAGCGAACCCAACCCTTCGCTCCGAAGCTATCCGACGGCACAAGGAGCAACTCGTACTGCTTTGCGCGTTCTGAGAATGCGACCGCGTCGGGCTCGAGCGCCTTCACCCAAAGATAGAATGCACCCTCTGGCTCAACGAACTCATATCCGAGCTTGCGCAAACCTGCGGTGAGGATCTCGCGGTTCTCCTCATACGCCCTCACGTCGCTTGGCACATCCAAGCATTTCGCTACGACGCGTTGCAGCAGCACAGGCGCACAGATATAGCCGAGTGCGCGACCCGCACCACAGACAGCCGTGAATACGACATCCGCATCTGCGATCCGATCCGACACATAGATATAGCCTATGCGCTCACCAGGCAAAGAAAGGCTCTTGCTGAACGAATAGCACACGATGGTGTCCGTATAGATGTTGGGCACGTAGGGAATGTCCGCACCATATGCGATCTCGCGATAAGGCTCATCCGCTATCAGCATGATGCGCCGTCCGAGCTCTTCCTCTTTTCGTGCAAGCATGTCGCTCAGCTCGCGCAGGACAACCTCGGAATAGACCGAGCCAACAGGATTGTTCGGAGAATTGATGATGAGCGCGCTCGTTCGCTCCGTGATCGCCTGCTCGATAGCCTCGATATCGGGCTGGAAGCTCGGCTCAAGCGCGGGCGCCTCGATGAGCGTGCAGCCTGCTGTGTGCGTCCAAGTGCGGTACTCGGGAAAGAACGGTGCGATGACGATGACCTCATCCCCTGGATTCGAGATAGCGCAGAGCGTGATGGCGATAGCGGAAGACGCTCCACTGGTCATATATACATGGGATGCCTTCGCAGGAAGGCCGAACGCAGTGGTTATGTGCTCCGCCACCTTCGTGCGCACATTGATATCGCCTGGCGACTGGGTGTATTCATGCACGACAACAGGATCATCCGCAAGAAGCTCATCGAATGCATCAAGGACCTGCTGCGGGGCAGGCACGCTTGGGTTGCCTATCGAATAGTCATACACGTTCTGGGCACCGATCTCTCGTTTGCGCGCTTCGCCATATGCGAACAGCTCTCTGATCTTATTGGGTTCGGCTCCGAGATCGTACATCTGCTGATTGATCATAACCACATGCTCCTCGTACTCGCGTGGAGGATTATTATACGTCTTGAAACACCAACGAAAGGAAGTGGCGAACATGGCAGAATTCAAAGTGATGCTCGTGAACGGCAGCCCTCATGAGAGAGGCACGACGAATCGCGCGCTCGACGAGATCGAACAAGCCCTCGTTGATGACGGCGTGGAGGTCGGACGCTTCTGGGTAGGAGCTAAGCCGATCGCTGGATGCATCGGATGCAAGCACTGTGCTTCCCATGATGGCGAATGCGTTTTTCACGATGTCGTGAACGAGTTCAACCATCTTGCTGCTGATTACGATGGCTTCGTGTTCGGCACCCCTGTTCACTATGCAGCAGCCAGCGGAGCACTGACATCATTCATGGACCGCTCGTTCTATTCGCAGGCTATGGGTGGCGTGAACATCTACCCGTTCAAGCCTGGTGCTGCGGTAGCCGTCGCTCGTCGCGCAGGTACCACTGCCACGTTCGACCAGATCAACAAGTACTTCACCATCGTGCAAATGCCCGTTATCTCAGCCACGTACTGGAATGATGTGTTCGGCACGAATGCGGAAGACGCTTCCTGCGATGCCGAAGGGTTGCGCACGATGCGCGTGCTGGCGCACAACATGGCATACCATCTGCGTTGCAAGAAAGCGGGCGAAGCAGCTGGCATCCTGCCGCCTGCACCTGAGCCACCCGCACGAACCAACTTCATCTAGCAGATGATCTTGGAGGCCTCTACCTTCGAGAGGTACCACGCCATGAACTTCGCGAAATACTTCTGAAGCACCAGGCCGATGATGGCAGCAGGAATGAGGAAGAGCAAGAGCTCACCCATCTCGATCCAATAGTCGGCCTGGTAGACACCCATCATGGCCGCACGCATCGCATTGACCACGTGCGTGGCTGGAAGCCACGGGCTGATCGCCTGCACGAAGCCTGGCAGGATCTGCAGAGGGAACGAACCGCCACACCCTGTCACCTGAATGATCAGCATGAGAACAGCAATGGCTTTGCCAAGGTTCGCGAACGTGGTCACGAGCGCATAGATGATGAACGTGAACACCAACCCGCTCATCCAGTAGCACAGCATGAAGAGCACAGGGTCCACCACTTGGATCTGCAAGAACCACATGTTGCCGATCCCCGTGAGAGTGGTCTGCGCAAGCGAAAGGAACGCACACACGCCGAACCTTCCCAAGAAGAGCTGAGAGGGCGTTGGATCGTGCAGAGCTTGCTGGTCGTGTCGCGAAACACGTGGCTTCACGACCACCATGATCAAGAGCGACCCAATGAAGATGGCAAGCGTCGTATAGAGCGGCGCCATGGCCGATCCGAAGTCTTCCACAGGAAAGATGGCGATGCGATCCAGGCCAACAGGAGCTGCTACCGCAGAGGCAAGCGCTTTCGTATTCACTGAGAGAAGCTGCTCGAGCTTCTCCGTATCTCCGCTCGCAAGCGCTTCTTGAATGCCTGCTGAAAGCGTCCGCAGCGAATCGCCCGCGCCTTCCATCTCAGAAACAGCGGCACTGATATCATCTGCTGCGCCCGAAAGCGCAGCAGCAGCCGAGTTCGCAGACAAGCTCAGCGTATTCGAAGCCGAATCGAGGTCCTTCACGGCTGCGCTCATATCCTTTGCAAGCACGGCAACCTTGGCCGCAAGATCCTCAAGCGCTGGTGCGACGCTTTGGTCATACTCCGCCTTCGCTTGAGCCAACTGTGCTTTCGCGTCTTCGATCAAAGCGATGCATGCATCAAGCTCCGCTTTCGTGTCAGTGCTTCCCTGCTCGAGCTTATCTGCTGCACGCGTAAGATTCTCCGCCATGGCAGCCATCGTGTCCGCGGTCGCATTCATGCGTATGGCAACGCCTTCTAATGCTGGGCGATACTCTGGTGCAACATTCGGAACGAGTGCTTGCAATTGAGCGGCAAGCTGCTTATAGGATGCGCTTTGGGCCTCAAGGGCGCTGCTCTGCGAACGTAGCGTGGAGATCGCATGCGCTGTTCCTGCATCTACCGCTCCGAACAGGTTCTGAAGCGGCTCTTTGAGACTATCCATCTCATCGATGCTGCGTTGGAGCATCGATGAGAGCTGATCGAGCGAACCTTGCAAGGCGTCCACAAGCGAGGTTGCCGACCCGACACCTTCCGAAGCGGTTGAAAGGAGCACATCGACTTCTCTCTGAGCCGTGTTCGTAAGCGCGGCACCATCTTTGAGCAGCCCCTCTGTTGAGCGCGCGAGCTCAGCATAGAGCGTGAGCACCTCGCGTGCGCGATCCATATCGTCAGCCACATTTGCGATATGCTCTGAAAGGTCCGCAATGTGCCCTGTCGCATCCGAGCTCTTCGCATAATTTGCCAATGACTCCGCTATGCTCAATCCCACTTCCGAGAGCGTCTCGACGAACATCTCGTTGATCTGATACGCCACGGTGTCAGCGCCCTGATCGGTGATCTTCGGCGCAATAGCGCTCTTCTTCTCATTCGCGTAATAGATGATCTGAGCGTGCTCGGAATCATCCTTGTAGAAGTTCAGCATCTCTCGACTGAAGTCTTGCGGTATCACGATAGCGGCGTAATACCGACCTGCACGCGCACCGTCGACTGCATCTTCCTCATCGGTGATGCGCCATGCGATCTGATCGTTCGCACGCAGCGCGGAGACCACACGATCGCCGATGTTCACGCGTATGGGCATAAGGTCGCTCTCGTAGCCCTCATCAGTGTTCGCCACCGCGATCGTCAAATTGCCCGTATTGTCGAAAACGTTCCAGCACGCCAAGATGTTGTACCACGCGAAGATGGAAGGCATCACGATGAGCCCCACCGTGATGATGACGCTGATCACGTTCGAGAAGAGGCGGCGAAGATCGCTCTTCATGAGCGCAACGATGTTCCTCATGCGCCCTCACCGCCTTGCGTGCCTGCCTCAGCATCGCCTACCTTGTTGCGTGCTGCATAAAGCGAGCGCAATTCCTCGTCGGACATATCGTCAAGCTTGAGCTGACGTTCGATCGAAGAGCGTAGGCTCTCGACGATGATGAGGAACAGCACCAGAAGCAGGAACCATCCTAAGAACAGCGTGAGAAGGATCACCTTCTCGGTCGGCGTGAGCGAAACGAGAAGGATGAGCACAACAGGCACGCCAACGCCGAACACGATGGCGCCACGGATCAGCCGCGGATAGTGACGCATGAGTCGCTCATAACGATCGACCAGCTCGCTGCGGTACTCTTCCTTCTCGGAGAGCGCGCGCATGATCTGTGAGAAGCGAAAGCGCCGCACAGGGATCTCAACGTCTTCTCCATTGAAGATGCCACTTTGACGGATCTGGCGCGCTACCATGCGATTCACGTTCGCCATCCATGGACGCACGAAGATGCCGAACGCCATCGAGATGACGAAGAACACCGCCAGCACGCCAAGCATGCTCGCATATTGCGATCCATAGAAGCCGCAGATCGCCTCGCGCATGGCGTTGATGCCATAGGTGAAGGGCAGCGCAGGATAGACCGCTTGGAAGAAGGGCGACGTCATCTCGATCGGGTAGAGGCCTGTTGCTCCTGGGATCTGCGCGAATACGAGGATGATGCAGAGCCCTTTGCCAATGTGCTGCAGCGTGACGGAGAGCGAATAGATGATGCTCAGATACGCCAATGCTGCCACGATCGAAGCCACATAGAGAGCAAGCCAGCTTACTGCTTCGACGCCAATGAAGATGAGCCCTGTGCAGCAGACGATGGCCTGGATGACAACGAGCACGGCAAGCAGGAAGAAGCGACCAAGATAGCGCTGTGTCAAGGTCAGGCGCTTGATGCCCTCGCTGTCCACCTCTTGGCGCAGGATGACCATGAGCATGAACGCGCCGATCCAAAGCGTCAGGTTCATGAACAGCGGTGCCATGGCAGAACCATAGGCATTCAGCTCATAGAGCTGCTTTGTGACAAGGTTCGCAGGCGAGCCCATGAAATCGGCGATCTTCTGAGCGTCCAATCCGTCAACGCCGAGCATGTCTGCCAAACCGCTTGCAAGGGAAAGGGACATGAGGTCGGTGCCGACCGTAGAGAGCCCATCCTCCAGGCTCGCGAAGAGCGCATCTGTCTGCCCAAGAGCCTCGGACGCTGTCGAGGCAGTTTCCGTCATGCGATCCATCATGCTCTTCGCTTGCGTGATCAGCGCCTTTTGCCCACCAACAGCAGACGATGCCTGAAGGCAGACGCGACTCAGATCATCAAGCGAGGACGTGATCTTGGGAAGGGTGTTCGTGTAGAACTCTTCCGAGAAATGCTGGGCATCGGCAGTGGCGCTCTGCACCACACGGTCGAACTCATCAGCTGCTGTGTTCGCCTCATCGACGATGTTGGTGAGATTGCCATTGGCTTCTTCAAGCTGGTCGATCGTGGCAGAAAGGCTCTCGTTAGTCGATTGCAGCTGCGCGATCATCTGACCAAGCTCTGCTTTGCCCGTCGTTCCCTCTGGCATGCTCTGCTGCAAGCTCGAGAGCTGACGGATCATCGCCTCGTTGTCTGAGACGATCGCACGGGCTTGCGAAAGCGAAGCCGCAAGGTCTCCCTGCGCACTGCCGATCGATTGCGAAAGGGCGCCCACCTGGGCGTGCGCACGGGAAGATGCTTGCGAGATGTCAGTGAGCGCCGCGTTGATGGCAGGCATCGTCTTCGCCGAGACATCAGAAACAGCCTGCCGCAACTCGCCCAAGAGCCCCGCGATCTCTTCAAGCGATGATGCCGCGCTTTCGATCTTGGCTTGAGCGCCATCGAGCTTACCCTGCGCAACCTTGATGCGATCCTGAGCCGAAGCGGTCTGGGCCTGCGCAGACCCAATGTCAGCACGCACCGTCGTGACCATCTCTCGCGCATGACCTATCTTTGCGGCTGCCTCCGACTTGAGCTCTGCGCTGCGTTCCTCTGATCCTTCGAATGCCTTGTCGATCGTCTCAGCTGCCACATCGCTCACCGTTGAGACGAACGTGGAGTTCACGGTCTCCTCAAGCGTGGAAGCCCCTGTATCTGTGATCTTCGGAGACACGGGTCCGAGCTTCTCGTTCACATAGTAATCAAGCTCAGGCTTTTCAAGGGTGCCTGTTGTGATGGTCAAGAGCTTCTTCGTGAAATCCTCTGGAATGATGAACGCTGCGTAGGCTTTCCCTGAGGTCACCTGATCAAGAGCATCATCATGGTCGGTGAACACCCAGTGCAGCTGATCGTTCTCGTGCAGCTTATCAACGATCATGTCGCCTACATCAAGCTGGCCTGTGATATCAGATGACCCGCCTGCATCCTCGTTCACGACGCAGACGCGCAGATCGCCCGTATGCTCATACGGATTCCAGAAGCCAACAACGTTGTACCACGTGTAAGCAGAGGGAAGGATGAGAAGCGCGATGATGACGACCATCGCCGCAGGCGTGCGTACAAGGCGAAGCACATCGCGCCTGAAAACGCGAAACGCATTTCCCATGCCTTGCACCTCCATCATGCCCTCTCATGTCGCCGCGTCACCCGCGCAGCTCATCTGAATCCCCGATTATAGAGCAGTTCATCGGGAGTATTTCGAGGGGTTCTCTGATTGAAACCTAGGCCAGTATGACTGATCGACCTTGTTGTACAAAACCAGCGTTCTGTATAAGAACGGGCTCCTTTCGGAGCCCGTTCCAGCCTCAAAGAGGCTGACCCTCTGTGAAGGATATGCGCGTTGCCCTATTCTCCCTGAAGCGGGGTCGGCACGCTGTAAACACGACCAGCAAGCTGCTGGTTCAGCTCGAAGAGAGAGCGCTTGTCATCACCGAAGAGCTGCATCTTCGTGATCATGTCGCGAGCAGTATCCTCTTCCTCCATCTGCTCATCGATGAACCACTTCAAGAACTGCATGGCACGATAATCGTTCACGCTTACCGCAGCAGCATAGATGTCATTGATGAGCGAAGTGACGTACTTCTCATGCTCCAATGCCGCCTCAAGGGGAGCCAGGAAATCATTGAATGTCTTGTCAGGAGCATCGATCGCCTTGAGCTTCGGCACGCAATCATTCTCAAGCAGATACTTGCGGAAGATGAGCGCATGATCGCGCTCTTCCTGTGCCTGGATCTCATAGAAGTTAGCGTATCCGTCCAGCCCTTCATCAGCATAGTAGTCAGCGAATGACAGGTACAGATATGCGGAATAGAGCTCCTTGTTGATCTGATCGTTGATCAGATCGTACACCTTTTGATCCATGATGATTCCTTTCTAAAAGGTTCGTTCATACTGTTCGCTATTGTAATCCCAAGGAGGGTTGCAACGTTCGGCATCCTCGCAAATAAACGTGCCTGTAACAAGGAAATGACAGGCTCGCATACAAGCGCAACAGCCATGAAGAACAGGGGGTTCAGCGACCTACAATCAACTCATACGCGAAACTGCCAGGGAAGGAGACCATCATGGCTGAGTCAGCAGTTGATTACATCGCCACTTCAGAGGCTGCGAAAATGGAAGATGCCGCAAAGGATCTTGAGCGCATCGAGCAGGAGGTCGTTGCTGAGGCTACGGCATCCGTTGAGGACTTCGATGCAATGGGCAACGAAGAGGCTGCCGCCGAAGCAGCAGAGACCGCATTCGAGTTCGAGCAGGCTGCCCAGCGCTAAGCACTGCAACGGGTAGCCTCTGCAAGAGACGCTGCAATCTCATAGATCATGAAAGCCGCAGGTGAAAATCTGCGGCTTTTTCATACCCTTATACCTAACCCCACTTAACCCAACTTGGTCATTTGCTTATGGCTTGTGTCACTGATGCAACAAGCCTTTCCCTTTTTTAATGAATCAAATCTTTGAGACTCCTTGATGATGAGGAAAGCGAGGTAAGCCAAAGGAGCTGAGAGACC
>CAJURO010000019.1 GCA_910588985.1 uncultured Eggerthellaceae bacterium
GCCGAAGCGTTGGCACAAGGCTCTGCAGAAGCTCGAGTTCGTGGTCATCCAGGACCTCACCATGACCCCGACCGCTATGGCTGTCGGCGACTACTTCCTGCCAATGGCAACATGGGCAGAGCACACGGGCATCGTCCTTACTCACTATGGACGTAACACCGTGTTCATGGGCCCAATGAACAAGGCTCTCCAGGTTGGCGAGTGCGTCTCTGACGTTCAGATCTGCCTCCTGTTCGGCCAGCGCCTGAACCCTGAGTGGTATCCGTGGTACAAGCCGGCTGACGAGCATCATGTTGATTGGGATCTGCTCGAGCAGGCGACCCAGGACTTCTATTCTGACCAGCTCAAGGAGCTTGGTTATGACTGGAACAGCTTCCAGGAGCTCGGAATCTATCAGCCTGGTGCTCATGGATTCGAGTATGAGAAGTATGAGAAGGGCCTCCTCCGCTTCGACGGCGCACCTGGATTCAACACCATTACTGGTCAGATCGAGGCTTACTCCATCCTTTACGAATCCTGGGGCGAGGATCCGCTGCCTTACTACGAGGAGCCGAACTACTCTCCGATCAGCCGTCCGCAGGACGCTGAGAAGTATCCGCTGATCACCACGTCTGGCTCTCGTCGTTACAGCTCCTTCCACTCTGAGCATCGTCATGTGCCTTCACTGCGTCAGATCGATCCGTGGCCGTGGGTCCAGATCAACCCTGAGACTGCAGCTGAGTATGGCATCACCGACGGTGACTGGTGCGAGGTCTACAACATGTTCGGCGAGGCTCGTTTCAAGGCGGAGATCACTCCTGTCATGAAGCCTGGCATCCTGAACTGCGCACACGGCTGGTGGTTCCCAGAGCAGGATGGCGAGGAGCCCAACCTGTTCGGTGTTTGGAAGTCCAACTTCAACAGCCTTGTTCCTCACATGAACATCGGCAAGCTTGGCTTCGGCGCACCCTACAAGGGCGTTATGTGCAACGTACGTCGCGTCCGCAGCCTCGATGCTGACTAATTGAAAGGAAGTGACATACATGGCACAGAAGTACGCACTGCTGGTTGACTACACCTATTTCTCAGGCAACCACGCTGCAGAGATTGCCTGCAAAGAAGAGCTGGGTCTTCCTCTTGAGCAATTCGGCATCAAAGAGGTCGAGGTCGGCCCCTTCAAGAAGGGCGAGGGCAACGACGGCGACGCATGGGAGTGGTTCTACATTCCTTGCCCAACCTCTATCTTCTCCGAGCACTGGGGAACTGGTGGAGACAAGGCTGGTCAGCGTCCTCTCGCTGTTCAGGTCGAGGAGTCTGCATCCATGTACTACGGTACTCTTGAGGAAATGCAGGCAAAGATGGCTGAGTTCGATCGTCCGATGGTTTTATTCCAGCTCTAAAAACTTTCGCGATGTTGTAAGATGGTCCTGGTCGCTCAATGCGAGCGACCAGGTACTAAGAATTCAGACCAACAAGGAGGTCATGATGACCAAAGAAGAGTTTTTTGCTATGGACGCTCCTGAGGCTGCCGAAAAGCTCAATGAGCTCATTGCAGCTGGCAAGTCTAAGGACGAAGCCCTCGCTGAGTGCGGCGTTACATCTGCTGACCTCATGAAGGCTCAGATCTTCTGGGTAAAGGATAAGTTCATTGCTCGCGCTTGGGGTGGCTATACCTCCACGAAGCGTACCGGCAATGAGGCTGGCGACACCGGCATCGGTGTTGGCGACAGCGATCCGAGCCAGGGTTACAAGGGCGTGTAGTTCTACAGCTTTTGAAGCCTTTTAAGGGGTCCGAAGTTATCGGGCCCCTTTTTTTGATTCTTGTCACGCTTCATGTTCGCTTATGAAGATCGCTTGTATTTAGGCCAGATGTGCTCGCGATGGCTGATAGCGATCAACTTCATGAAAGGTGACCGAATCTGTGCGTTCAAGAGTCTATGAGTTCGACGTGATTATGGCATGCTTCGGGCTTCGTCGAAGCCCGTATCGTCTATACTTCTCTGTATCAAATACATCATTTTGATCGACCTATTTTGGAGGTTCATACATGGCATCGGAAGAAGAGATCATCGCTGAGATCGAAGAGCTGGGAAGGCTGACTCCCGAGCAAGAGGATATCCTTTACAATATCTGCCTCAAGCAAGATGAGCTTGGGCGTGAATCTACGAACCTGCTGCTTGACAAGGTCAAGGGAAGCCCCGTCTATCAGCCGATGATCGATCGTGAGTATCTCACGTATGACGTGTTCAATCAGGGCGGCAAGCATGAGATCGCTTGCTTGTATGTCACGCTGAAAGGCATGCGTTACTGCATCATTCATGCTGATGATATCGCACCTCGCAGGAAGCTTAATCCAGCAGGAGCGCCTTGGGGCAGCACCCCTCAGTAAGAAGCTCTTTTGAGCACCCTCCTTCAGAGTTCTCCGAAGCGCGACGGGCGTGCAGTCCTGTCGGGGAGAGGTGCTGCGCTTGATCTAAGCGAGCTAGGAGTCGGGTTTGGAGGTTTCAGTCCTATGGCTCTGAGCGATGGAATCGCATCTGTCTCGCAAGTTGAGGCAGCAACCGAGCGCGCTCGAGAGCGTGCCCGCCTTGCAGAGCAGGCTGCTGCTCTTGAGGCTGCGCGCGCTTCTGAGGAGCATACCTACACTGATCCAGCAAAGAATATCTGGCATTACGTGATCCTTGATGGCTCTCAAGTGCGAATCGAGTCACTTGAGCCAGCCATTGCGGATATCGTAATCCCACCGAGCATCGAAGACCTTCCCGTACGCGCCCTTGCGCAAGATGCTCTTGCGCACCATGACGATATAGCTTCGGTCGTGTGCCCTGACGAGATGATCTCGATCGGGTTTTGCGCATTTCGCAATGATGCGAACCTTCAAAGGGTCCATTTGCCTCGAAGCGTTACGGATTTCGATTCTGATTGGTTCCGTCGTTGCGTGAGCCTTGAATCCCTTGACCTTCCAGGAGGTCTCGAGAAGATCGACCCCTACCTTTTCGACATTCCGAATCTCAAGGTCGTGCGCATCGGTCACGCAACTTCAGATATCGAGCCTGGTGCTTTCGCCAAGAGCAAGCTTGAGTGCATCGAGCTTGCAGAGGACAACCAGTTTCTCTCCACCGACGGGCACGGACTCTACTCTAAGGGCAGCGAGGTCTTCATTGCTCTTGGTACCCCGCTCTCTTCATATGAAGTCCAAGAAGGCGTACGGGTACTCGCTAAGAAGGCCTTCAGCACGTTCCGCATGCTTGCCGATGTCTCCATCCCTGATTCTGTGGAAGTCATCTCCGATTATGCTTATTCGAAAACGGGCATTACGGAGTTCAGCGCACCGCGCGGATTGCGCTCGATCATGGATCGAGCGTTCTTTGATTGCACGCATCTAGAGAGCGTGAGCCTCGGAGAACCCTTGACCTGGGTCGGGGACAATGCATTCTCGAACACCGCGCTCGCTCGGCTTGCTCTTCCCGCTTCGATCGAGCATATCGGGCATCCTTTAGCGGCGCATACGAAGATCGTATTCTCGGGTCCAGATGCTACGCTTCATATCGAAGGGGGATCCAGGCTCATGCTCGATGGGCATGGCGGTCTCTATGAGAAGCTGCCTGAGGGGGCGTATCGCTTGATCCTCTTGGTCGATCCAAGGATCAAGCAGTATACGGTTCTTCCAGGCACCAAAGAGATAGCAGCGCATGCGTGTGCGGGGCATGAGCGCCTCGAGCAGGTCTCCATCTGCGAGGGCGTCACGGCGATCGGCGAAGGTGCATTCAAGAACTGTCGGGCGCT
The DNA here is from genome assembly GCA_910588985.1 of uncultured Eggerthellaceae bacterium. Classification (GTDB taxonomy): domain Bacteria; phylum Actinomycetota; class Coriobacteriia; order Coriobacteriales; family Eggerthellaceae; genus MGBC163016. The sequence goes on from CAJURO010000019.1 coordinate 3,766, forward strand.
GCGTGCTGCGAACCTTCCTGATAGCCTTCGCTTCCTTGGCAAAGAGGCATTCTTGGGATGCAATCTTGAAGAACTGACGCTTCCTGTGGGGCTTGAGCAGGTGGGGGAGATGGCGCTCGTCATGTATGGAGCGCATCATGGCTCAACAGCGCCTTCGCTCAAGGACCTTAAGGTCGATCCCCGCAATGATCGCTTCTTCATGGCAGAGAGCCTTCTGATGGAGCGCACATCCGATGGCTTCAAGGTGATCCATTACACCGATACCGAGCCATGCGTCGTGGTGCCTGAAGGAACCAAAGCGATTGCACCCTATGCTTTCAACGGCGCTCGCAACTTGCATGAGCTTACGCTTTCCACCGAGATCGCGAACATTGGCATGCGCGGCCTTGCGGTTGATTGCCACATCGACCTTGTGCAGATAAACCTTGCGTCGCCCATTGAAGGCCATGAGCGCTTTGCGTTCGCGTTCCCTGCCACGGACCGAGGGACACATCATCTTCAGCTTGCACTCGGTGTTCCCCAATATCTCGATCTCGAAGGCCTCTTCGCCGCATATGACAATGCCATCGTGCATGCACGGAACTTCGACTCGAGCGACGACGTTGCGATCTCGCTCTACGATCAAGCAAGCAAGGTGATAGAGAGGCTCGAGGATCCTGTCTTCATGTCAAAGGTCAACAAGGAGATGCTCACGCGCTTCATGCGCAATCATCTTGCTGACGTTGCCGTAGCCATCTCGAAGCGTGCCGACAAGGCATCCATCGAGAAGCTTGTCGATCTGGGCTTTATCGATGCGGAGAATATCACGCAGGTCGTTGAGAGCGTTGGGGTCTTGCAAGATGCTGCTATGACGAGCTATCTGCTCACCATAAAGCGCGATCGATTTGGGAAGAAGGCTCTGGATTTCAGTCTTTGAGCCATCGAAGCCTTGGAGCTCTCGTTGGTCTCGGAAGCGAGAGATCGCGGGTTTTGCGAAAGGGGTGCGAGGATGGACGATGTCCTCGAAGTGAAGAGCAGGCCGATAGAGCGCGACGTGGACGAGAAGCTGCGCCGTCGTCTTGAAGAAGACAGCCTTGGACGTGACATCATCGATGAGTGTCGCCTTCAGCTCATGCTCAAATTCCGCTTCCTTGACCTTGCTCTTTGGAAGATGGACCTCGTCCCCATCCGCAGTGGCGCTGCCTATCCGCTTGCCACGAACGGCTCGATCGTCATCTACGATCCGCCGCGCACCATCGCTCGCTTCAAGGCATCCGATGCCGAAGCCGTGCGCGACTACATGCACATGATCCTGCATTGCATCTTTCGCCATCCTTTCGATACGGCGCATGAGTCGAAAGAGGCTTGGAGCCTTGCAGCAGATGTGATCGCTGAGGCTGTTGCGCTCGATCTTTGCGGGTCGCGATTCGCAAGCGAGCTTGACGACGACCGCCGTTCAGCCATTGACGAGATTCGCATGGCTATCGGGGATATCCTTCCTTCGAAGATGTATCGGCTGGTGAGATCCATCATGGATCTGCCAGCTGGCAAGACGTATCGAGGCTTTAGCGACGATAAGCTCCATGAATGGCGCGTGCTCTTCGAGCGTGATGAGCATATGGCATGGCCTAAGAATGGCGAACCCGAAGGCAGTCAGGATGCAGATATATCGGCAGGGTCTCAGGAACGCGAAGAAGAGGACGATCGCGAGCAGCGCAACGAGCTCAGGTCTGATGGTGAGGACGCTGAAGAGCCTGAGCAGTACCCCGAGGTCATGCAGCGCATGATCGACGATGCGCAAGAGAGCGACGCAGATGAGAGCTCGACCGCAGCTTCGGGTGGCGAAGACGACGAAACGGACTCCTCTTCTGAGACGGCTGACGAGAAAGGCCAGAGCGCCGATGATCCGACGATGAACTTCCAGGATGCGTCGCAGAGCGAGGATCAGGCTGAGCAAGAGAAGGAATGGGAGAACATCTCAAAGCAGATCGAGATGGATATGTCCACCTTTAGCAAGGAGTGGGGCCGTGAGTCTTCAAGCTTCATGACGAACCTTGCCATAGCCAATGCTCAACGGTATGACTATGATGATTTCCTTCGAAAGTTCATGACACGCTCGGAGGAGATGCTCATCAATCCTGATGAATTCGACTATGTCTACTATACCTACGGTATGGAGCTCTATGGCAACATGCCGCTCGTTGAGCCTTTGGAGTACAAGGAAACGAAGCGCATCCGCGACTTCGTGATAGCCATCGACACCTCTGAGTCAGTCAGTGGCGAGCAGGTGCAGGCGTTCGTGCGGCACACGTTCCAGATCCTCAAGAGCTCAGAGGAGTTCACGACCGATGTGAACATCCATGTGATCCAGAGCGATTCACGTGTGCAGGACGATCTGGTCGTGCGCGATCTTCGCGATGTCGAGAGGGTGCTCGAAGGCTATACGGTTCGCGGATTCGGCGGCACGGACTTTCGGCCTGTGTTTGACCATGTTGCAAAGCTCAAGGCCGAAGGGCGGCTTCGGGATCTCCAGGGTCTGATCTATTTCACCGATGGGTTGGGAACCTTTCCCGAGAAGACGCCCGATTTCGACGCAGCGTTCATCTTCGTCGAGGATGACGTGCGCGAGATCCCACCCGTTCCGCCGTGGGCTATGAAGGTGATCATAAGCGAAGACTCGCTTGATAGAATGTCTGAAAGAGCGAACCAATAGGAGGGCATGATGAACATCGCATCAGCCAAGCAGCAGATCAAGGATACGGTCGAAGCGTATCTACAAAGAGACGATCAAGGGCTCTACGAGATACCGCATGTGCATCAGCGCCCCATATTCCTGCTTGGTGCGCCGGGCATCGGCAAGACGGCGATCATGGAGCAGGTGGCGGCCGAGCTTGATATCGGACTCATTTCCTATTCTATGACGCATCATACGCGCCAGAGCGCGCTTGGGCTCCCACGCATCGAGCATCGCAGCTTCGAGGGGTTCGAGTTCGAAGCGTCTGAGTACACCATGAGCGAGATCGTTGCGTCCATCTACGATTACATGGAGCGAACCTCGCTCGAGCAGGGCATCCTCTTCCTCGATGAGATCAACTGCGTCTCAGAGACGCTCTATCCCTCTATGCTGCAGTTCTTGCAGTTCAAGACATTCGGCAAGCATAAGGTGCCTGATGGCTGGGTGGTCGTCTGTGCGGGCAATCCGCCCGAGTACAATCGAAGCGTTCATGAGTTCGACATCGTCACGCTCGATCGCCTGCGCGAGATCGACGTGGAGCCCGAATATGCTACCTGGCGTGCATATGCCATGGAAAAGGGGCTGCATCCTGCCGTGACCACGTTCCTTGAAGCGAAGAAGAGCTGCTTCTACAAGGTAGAGAGCAAGCCTGGTGGAGGCAAGGCGTTCGTCACTTGCCGTGGATGGGAGGATCTTGCTGATCTTATCGCGCTTTACGAGAAGATGAGCAAGCCTGTCGATCGCGATCTGTTCGCTCAGTTCTTGCGCGATGACGAGATCTGCGACCAATTCAGCGTCTACTATACGCTGTTCCAGAAGTACCGCTCAGACTACCAGGTGGATTCCATCTTGGCAGGAGAGGCGACGCCCGAGATCGCACAGCGCGCACATGACGCCGAGTTCGATGAACGTGTTGCGCTGATCGGGCTTTTGCTCGATGCTCTGTCAAGCGTGTGCAATGACGTGCTCGAGCTAGAAGGCGTATGCTTGGAGTTGCGCGATGTTCTCAGAAGCGCCAAAGAGGACATCGTTGCTGGCAAGACGGTTGAGCTCGTCCTTGGTGATATGGTTAGTGCGCGTGAAAGCGCGCTTGCGCGTCGCATCGAGGGCGGCATCGCACAAACAGCTCAGATCAGACGCGAGCGCATGGTCATCTCCTTGCTGCGCTCGTTCATTGCCGAATGCACGCTTGCTGGTGTTCAAAGCGGCTCTGAGGCGTTTGCTGTGATCGAAGAGGCCTACGGGAAAGAAGTCGCTCGTCTTCAGCCTGCAGCCGATGAGGCTGGGCGAAAGATGGATGCAGCTTTCGCGTTCCTTGAAGAGACCTGCAGTGCGCGCGAGATGCTCATCTTCATGGCTGAGCTGACAACGCGTCGCGCAACAACAACCTATATCGCGCATTATGGCAATGAGGCATATTACGCGCATGTGGATGATATCGAGGTTGACGCTGCGCGTGATTCGATTGCAGATCGCATCAAAGCATTGGACATCGCCAAAGAGCCGAAGACGAGCAAGGATGCAAGCGTTGACATCGCGCAGTCCGTTGGATTGCGCGGGGGCTCCGTCGAGGGAAGCAAGGGCGTGCAGGCCAGCTCAGGCAAGGCAGTTATCGATCAGGCTGGCGAGAGAGGCATCGATCCGCATGTGCTTGCTGATTACTACAGCGGGAAGCAATTCGAGTACGGGTTCGCGAGCATCTGCAAGATGCTCCTACCCGCAGATGAGCTGAAGGGAAAGAAGGTCCTTGATATCTGCAGCAGGCGCGGGCGTGGCGTCTATAAGATAAGCTCCATGGTCGGGAATGCCGGGCGTGCGATAGGTATTGATTGGAGCCGTGCATACATTGAAGAATCAAAGGATGGCATCGAGCGCGCCTGGCATGATAGCGGCCTTAAGGGCAACAATATGGATTTCTACGTCGCATACCCTGAGGACCTGATCAGCGTTGGCCTCGGGACGAACACGCTTGATGCGGTCTACGTGAACAACGTCATGACGTTGTTCTATGACCAAGCAGCTGCGCTCAAGGAATTCGCTCGCGTGCTCAAGCCAGGTGGTCTTCTGATCATGGAGACGGTCTTTGCCGACAAACCGCGTGAGATGGAGGTGGTTCGTCAGGCGAGGGAGATGGGGAACAGCGTTCAAGCAGCTCTCACGCGCGAGGAAAACTATGCTTGGCTCGAAGCAGTTGGCTTCGGCACGCCTGATGTGATCGATGAGTACTCAGTAGCGCCAGATGAGGGCTACAAGCCTGGATATACGGTTCCTATGGTTGCCGATGCTGACGATGTGAGCTACAAAGCTGTATCCCTGTATGTTCGTTTGGATGGTTGAGCCGACCTCTTCCGCACCCCAAAAACGCATCTACCACAAGCACTTGCTAGTGCTTGTGGTAGATGGTGCCCGGGGTGGGATTCGAACCCACACGTCTTGTGGACAGAGGTTTTTGAGACCTCCGCGTCTGCCATTCCGCCACCCGGGCAAGGTGCGCATCGCATGTGAGCGCATGCGATATCAAAAGCCTAAAAAGTATAGCTTAAATGAGAGGTAAAGTCATAGCACGCTCTTGAAGCGGCTATTTCTTCTCCTCGCCATCTTCGTCTTTGAAGGATGTCGTTTCGATCTCAAGGCCGATCTTGTCGATGCGGAGTCGCTCCATCGCGATGACGGTGAAAGCAGCTTTCGTCTCGCGAAGAGAGTTCGCGTGCACCAGGCTTACGCTTTCGCCTTCCTTAGGGATCTTGTCCATGAGCATGAGCACGAGCCCGCCCGCCGTTTCGACCTTCTCTGAGCCTTCAGGCTCGAAGCCGAGCAGCTCCTCAAGGTCGGCGATCGGCATGCTGCCATCTATGATGAGCGAGCCATCTTCGAGCTGCAAGACCTCATCGTCGGCATCATGGCGATACTCATCGTCGATGCGCCCGACGATCTGCTCCATCACATCCGCCAGCGTGACGATGCCAGCAGTGCCGCCATGCTCATCGACGACCAGGCAGATCTCGGTGCGCTCTTCCTGGAGAAGGTCTATGAGGCTGGCGATCGGGACGGTCTCGGGGATGGGCGGCAACTCGCGGATCTTCCATTCGTCCATGGGAGTGTCGGCGGGTTGCCCATAGAGATCCTTGATGTGGACGAATCCAACAACATGATCCCTGCTGCCGCGACAGATAGGATAGCGCGTGTACTTGTATTGATGGACGATGCTCAGGTTCTCCTCAAGCGGATCATCCATGTCAAGGAAGACGACATCGGTGCGGGGCGTCATGATGGCCTCGGCATCCTTGTCGCCAAGGTCGAGCACATTGTCCACGAATTCGTTCTGCTCAGGGTCGATGAGGCCGCTTTCAGTGGATTCATCGATGAGGATCTTGATCTCGTCGCCGGTGTAGACCTCGTGCTCGTTCGCAGGGTCATGGCCAAGCATGCGCACGACCCCATTCGTGATGCTGTTGAACAGCCACATGATGGGGTAGGTGATCTTGTAGAACCAGAGAAGCGGCGTTGCGGTCTTGAGGGCATAGCGCTCGGTGGAGAAGATGGCGAGCGATTTCGGGATGAGCTCACCAGTGACGACATGCAAGGTGGTCATGATGAAATATCCGATCGCCACCGCACAGACGGTGATAACGGCCTCTGGTGCGCCGAAGAGCTCGAAGAGGGGTCGGATCAGCTCAGAGAAGGCTGGTTCGCCCAGCCAGCCAAGGGCGAGCGAGGCGAGCGTGATGCCAAGCTGGCAGGCAGAAAGATAGGCATTCACGTTGTTCGCGATCTTGAGCGCATTGGCCGCGCCGCTCTTCCCCTGCGATTGCGCGATCTCTAGTTGCGATTTCCTTACACGTACAAGCGCGAATTCGGCTATGACGAAAAATGCGTTCATAGCTAGGAATACGACGACCAGGATCAAGCTGATGGCTATATGCACACCTTCGGACACGGTTCTCACCTTCGCTATGCCGACCTGTATCGGCTCTCTAGACCTCTCTTTTGCAATGATGGTATGTATCGTAGTGCAAAAAGATCATATTATCTCGTTATAGGGCATGTTTTACCGAATCGATGAATTGCTGAGAGGTGTGCGGTCTCATAAGGGCTTGCGCATGTTCGCGTCGGAGGGGTTCCGCGCAAGGTCGTTCGTTACAGCTCTGTAAGCAAACGAGGCTTTTTCAAGCTGTGCGCATCTCTTCGGACCAGATAGGTCACAATAGGGAAAACGAATTGAGCGAAAGGAAACAAGGCATGTCAGCAATCGGTATCGATCTTGGAACGACGAACAGCTGCGTGGCAGTGGTCGAGGGCGGCTCCCCTGAGGTGATCGCGAATGCGGAAGGGGAGCGTACGACTCCTTCGGTTGCGGCATTCACCAAGGATGGAGAGCGCATCGTTGGCACAACGGCGCTTCGTCAGATGGCCATGAACCCGGGGCGCACCATCAGCTCGGTGAAGCGTCACATGGGAACGAATTGGCGCGCGGGGATCGATGGGCGCGAGTTCTCGCCGCAAGAGATCTCGGCGATGATCCTGCGCAAGCTGCGCACGGATGCGGAGAGCTTCCTTGGCTCTGAGGTGCGCGATGCGGTCATCACGGTCCCTGCGTACTTCAATGACATGCAGCGCAATGCGACGAAGGACGCTGGCACCATCGCGGGCCTGAACGTGCTGCGCATCATCAACGAGCCAACAGCGGCAGCGCTTGCATACGGGCTTGACCATGGAGACGCGCAGATGGTCATGGTGTACGACTTAGGTGGCGGCACCTTCGATGTGTCGATCATCGAGATCGGGGACAACGTGATAGAGGTGCTTGCCACTGCGGGCAACAACAAGCTCGGGGGAGATGACTTCGATGCGCGACTAGCGAAGCACCTGCGTGAGCGCTTCCGTGAGCAGACGGGCGTGGATATCTCCGAGGATGCCATGGCATGCCAGCGCGTCCTTGAGGCGGCAGAGCAAGCGAAGAAGGAACTCAGCTCGATGGAGTCAACCATCGTCAACCTTCCCTTCCTTGCGAATGGACCAGAGGGACCCGCACATCTTGAGGAGACGATCACGCGCATGCAGTTCGACATGCTGACACGCGACCTTGTGGAAGCTACCTCTGAGCCAGTGCAGCAGGCGTTGAACGATGCGGGCATTGCTGCAAGCGAGCTTGGCGAGGTCCTTCTTGTCGGTGGCTCGACGCGCATCCCTGCGGTGCAAGAGCACGTGAAGAAGCTCACCGGGAAGGTGCCAGCGAGCAGCATCAACCCAGACGAGTGCGTAGCGCAAGGAGCGGCCATCCAGGCGGCAACGCTCGAGGGTGCACGGACGGGCAACGCCCTCATGCCCCGCGGTGGCGAGCTTCTCCTGCTCGATGTGGTGCCCATGTCGTTTTCCATCGAGACGGTGGGCGGCGTGGCTACGCGCGTCATCGAGCGCAACACGACCCTACCCGTTCATTACGAGCAGGTCTTCACGACTGCTGCGCCGTTCCAGACGAAGGTAGAGGTCAACGTCATGCAGGGCGAGCGCCCGATGGCGGCTGACAACAAGTCCATTGGCAAGTTCCAGCTCAAGGGGATCAAGCGTGCACCCGCGGGGGTGCCCCAGATCAACGTGAGCTTCGACATCGACGCGAACGGTATCCTGACCGTTACAGCGACCGACCTTGGTACGGGCAACGAGCAGTCCATCACGATCACAGACTCTGAGCGCATGAGCGATGAGGAGATCCAGGCGGCTATCGTAGATGCGGAGCGCTATGCCGAGGAGGATCGCGCGAAGCGGGCTTCGTTCGAGAAGCGCAACGAGGCGCAAGCGCTGTGCGGGCGTGCTGAGGAGCGCATGAAGGAAGAGGGTCGCGAAATGGACAAGGATGAGAAGCGCGCGCTCAAGCATGCGGTCGCCCAGGTGCAGCGTTATCTTGCGAAGCGTCCTGAGAAGATGAAGGATGGGGATGAGGCGGCGTTCGATGCTGCCATCGCGGAGCTTACATCGCTCATGGGCGAATAGGCGGGTCACCTGTCAATTCGTTTGTTGCGAGTGGGCGAATGAAAGCCTCGCTGCTTGCTGCCTCGGTCCATGCATTTCTCAGCTCGCGAGATCTCCTCCGAGATATCTCATATGTGCATTGTGAGATTTCCTGTAATTGTTCCCAATATATATTGACTTGCCTGGATACGCTCATATAATGATGCATTAGCACTCAAGTAATGAGAGTGCTAACACAACTTACAAAGGCATCATCACGACTTGGCTACGAACACGTAGCGTAGGCGTCACGGGCTGAACGAGGAAGACCTCATAGTTGCCTACGACGCGTACAGTGACGAGAAAAAGCAAAGAGAAATAGAAGGTACAACGAGCGAAAGAAGGCAGAACACACAATGAGGAAATTCAAGACAGAGAGCAAGAAGCTGCTTGACCTGATGATCAACTCGATCTACACGAATCGAGAGATCTTCTTGCGCGAGCTCATTTCCAACGCATCAGATGCGGTCGACAAGCTCTACTTCAGGAGCCTTGTGGATGAGGACGTGCAGATCAATCGCGCAGACCTTGCCATTACGGTCGCGTTTGACAAGGATGCGCGTACGGTCACGGTATCTGACAATGGCATTGGCATGTCTAAGGACGACTTGGACAAGAATCTGGGCACCATCGCCCATTCGGATTCGTTCGAGTTCAAGGCTGACCAGAACAAAGAAGGACTGGCTGCGGCTGATCCAGATGACACCCCTGTAGCCGATGTTGACATCATCGGTCAGTTCGGCGTTGGGTTCTACTCTGCATTCATGGTTGGCAAGAAGGTGAAGGTCATCTCGCGTGCCTACGGGTCGGACGAAGCATGGGCGTGGGAGAGCGACGGCATCGAAGGGTATACGCTCTCCCCAGCTGAGCGCTCCGAGCATGGCACAGACGTTATCGTCTCTCTAAAGGACAACACCGACGAAGAGCGCTATGACACCTTCGCCACCGAATCTGGCTTACGACAGCTGATCAAGCGCTATAGCAACTATGTGCGCTATCCGATCCAGATGGAAGTGACGAAGACGCGCACGTTGCCGAAGCCTGACGACGCAGGTGATGACTACAAGCCTGAGTACGAGGAGTACACCGAGATCGAGACCATCAACTCGATGATCCCGATCTGGAAGCGCCGCAAGTCAGATGTGACCGACGAGGAGTACAACGAGTTCTACAAGACCGACTTCCATGATTTCGAGGATCCGCTGGATGTCATGTCGCTTCACGCTGAAGGCACGCTCAACTATGACGCGCTCATGTTCGTCCCCTCGCACGCGCCCTACGACATGTGGTCGAAGGATTACAAGAAGGGGCTCGCGCTCTATTCCTCGAGCGTGCTCATCATGGAGAAGTGCGAAGAGCTGGTCCCCGATTACTTCAACTTCGTGCGTGGCATCGTTGATTCGGCAGACCTCACGCTCAACATCTCCCGTGAGACGCTGCAGCACAACAGCCAGCTGCGCGCCATCGCTCGCAGGCTGGAGAAGAAGATCAAGCAGAACCTTGCCTCGCTTCGCGATGACGAGCGTGAGAAGTACGAGTCGTTCTTCTCCGAATTCGGACGCACGCTGAAATATGGCTTGTATGCCTCATATGGCATGGCACGTGAGACCTTGGCTGACCTGCTGATGTTCTACTCGGCGAAGCAGCAGAAGATGATCACGCTTGATGAGTACATCGCAGATGCGCCTGCGGATGCTGAGGCGATCTACTTCGCAGCGGGTGACTCCAAGGAACGCCTTGCGCAGATGCCCATTGTCACAACGGTGCTCGCGAAGGGCTATGATGTGCTGCTTTGCGATGAGAACGTTGACGAGTTCTGCATGATGGCGCTTGGCCAGTATGCAAGCACGCGCGAAGTGGCGCTCGAAGGCGAAGAGCCCAAGCAGTGGCCTCTCAAGAACGTCGGTGGCGAAGACCTTGGTCTGACCACCGAAGCCGAGAAGGAGAAGGCTGAGGAGACCACGAAGGAGAACGCCGAGCTCTTCGATGCCATGAAGGAAGCCCTTGATGGCAAGGTGGAGAAGGTTGTCGTCTCAACGCGTCTGACTGATTCGCCTGTCGTGTTGACCACAGAAGGTGCAGTATCCCTTCAGATGGCTCAGATGTTGAAGTCGCAGCCAGGATCAGAAGAGGCTCCCAGCGCGCATGTGGTGCTCGAGGTGAATGCTGAGCATCCGATCTTCGAGACCATGAAGAGCGCTCATGCTGCGGGTGAGACCGACAAGGTCAATGAGTACACGCAGATCCTCTACGATCAAGCGCTCCTTGTTGAGGGGCTGCCCATCGACAACCCGCTCGCATTCGCTCAGAAGGTCACAAGCTTGATGAAGTAATCTGCTGTTCAAAGCGACGGATCACCAACAAAAGCTCGGGTGCGTGCATCCGAGCTTTTTTGCATTCAGCCTAGATCACATCGATGGCATCTCGTGGGTCCACGAGGTCATTCGGTGGGATGCGCACTTCCTCGCATCCTATCTCGCGCAGCACGGTGGCCGTGTGCGCGGGAGGGGTGGAGTCATCGAAGCGAGACGTGTACATGAGTGCGCCCACGAGCGTGATCGTGTGCATGAGATCAGCGATGGTGTCAACATCTGGCACAGGGGGAAGATAGAGAGCAGGTAGGTGCGCGGCCTTCGCCTTCTCTATGTAAGCAGGCAGCACGGTGAGCCCTGTTTGGTTGTAGAACACGCCTGTGTGATCGAATGGGGTCCTGCGCGTCCAGCCAACGATGCTCACGCCCATCTCCTGATCGGGAGCAAGCACGATGCCGCCCTTATCCTCTTCACCGAGGAGTATGAGCGCTTCGAATCCGCGGATCACATCCGCTTCGGTAAGCGCAGGCATGTCGGCTCCCATGGAGAGGATCGTATCCGACCCAGAAGCGAAGCATTGCGCGAAAGCGTCATTGTAGTGCTCGTCGAACGTAGAGCCCGCGTCAGTTATGAAGCGAAGGCGCTCATCGGCGATGCCCTCTGCTTCGAAGAGCGTGCGCATAGCTTCGACATTCGCAGCAGGGGCAACTGACACGACCAGCTCGAACTCATCTTCAGGATGCGTTCGTTCCAGCTTGTTGAAGGCGCTCAAGCTAATAGCAACGACATCCAAAAGCATGGCGCGGAAAAGATCGCATGCCACTTCTGGCGGGAAGGTGCCGTCTTTGAGCGTGGTCAGCCGCGTCTTGACACGCCCCACCTCGGGAAGCTTGCTGAATAGGAGCATCGTATGTTTCATGTGAGCGAGGCCTCAACTTCTCTCTCGGGTGCGTTCCCTAGAAATATACCGTACCTCTGAGTTGCTCTCAATCGCTGGCATGTTATACTCACTTCACTCCATTACAGTAGAGTGGTAATGTAGTGAGAGAGGATTAACACGGAGGGATTGACCATGAAGAAAGTATTGACCCTTGCCACCGCCCTTGTTGCTGTGGCGCTCTCGGCCCTTTTGATCGCCGGGTGCTCGAACGGAGCTTCCTCAAGCTCGTCTTCGTCTGCAAGCTCGGCTGCTTCAGAGGAAGGAACCACGCTCATCGTTGGATTCGACAATTCATATCCGCCCTATGGATTCATTGGCGATGATGGTGAGTACACAGGCCTTGACCTTGACCTTGCTCAGGCTGTTGCCGACTATTACGGCTGGACGGTCGAGTTCATGCCGATCGACTGGGATGCGAAGGATGCCCTTCTCGACCAGGGCACCGTGAACTGCATCTGGAACGGCTTCACCATGGAAGGCCGCGAGGATAGCTACAATTTCTCAGAGCCCTACATGCTCAACGAGCAGGTCATCGTTGTGAAGGCTGATTCTGGCATCATGTCCGAGGCTGACCTTGCTGGCAAGGTTGCCATCACCCAGATCGACTCTGCTGCACTTGACGTTCTTGAGGGCGACAAGAAGGATCTGGCAGACACGTTCCAGACCCTTGACACGATCTCTGACTACAACAACGCGTTCATGCAGCTTGAGGCTGGCACTGTTGATGCTGTTGCATGCGACCTGTCCATCGCTGCTTATCAGATGGCTGCGAACCCAGGTGTCTATGTGCAGCTTCCCGAGCCGCTCTCAAGCGAGCACTATGCTGTTGGCTTCGCTAAGACTGGCGATGGCAAAGCGCTTGCCGAGAAGATCAACGAGGCTCTTGCAGCACTCGATGCTGACGGCACCGTCAAGACCATCTGCGAGAAGTATGCAGACTATGGCGTGAGCTATGACAACTGGGTGCTTGGCAAGGAATAGCATCTAGCATTCACGTGAGGCGGGCGACATCGTGTCGCCCGCCTTGTTTCGTCGAAAGGGGGCGCTATGGAATTCAGCGTGATGATGTCGCTCTTGGCTAGCGGCCTTGCATTGACGGTGCAGATCTTCATCGTCACACTGATCGGCGCGCTTCCCCTTGGCATCGTGGTCGCGCTTTGCCGCATGAGCCGCTTCAAGGTCGTGTCGGTCATTGCTCAGTTCTACATCTCGATCCTGCGCGGCACGCCGCTCATGCTTCAGCTGATGGCTATCATGTTCGGCCCATACTATCTTTTTGGGCTCAACATGGGCACTGACTGGAAGTACTGGGCATGTGACATCGGCTTCATCCTCAACTATGCTGCCTACTTCGGGGAGATCTATCGCAGCGGCATCCAGTCCATCCCACGTGGGCAGTATGAAGCAGCAAGCGTGCTTGGCTATACGCGCGCGCAGACCTTCTTCAAGATCGTCTTACCGCAGGTCATCAAGCGCATCTTGCCTGCTATGGGCAACGAGATCATCACGCTCGTGAAGGATACGTCCCTTGCGTTCGTGCTCGGCATCGCCGAGATGTTCTCTCAGGCGAAGGCGCTTGCGGCGCGCGAGGTCTCGATGATCCCATATGCATTGGCGGCGTTGATCTACTGGGTGTTCTGCTTGATCATCGAGTTCGTGCTGAATCGGACCGAGAAGAAGCTCGACTATTATCATGACTGATCGGTGCTGTCAGCTGAGGGAGGCTCGAAGCTAGTGGAGAAGAATGCGGCAGTCGTTTCGCTTGCACATGCACGCAAGTCGTTTGGGAAGAACGAGGTGCTGAAGGACATCTCGCTCACGGTCGAACAAGGGGATGTGCTTGCCATCATCGGACCTTCTGGCGGGGGCAAGTCAACGCTCCTTCGTTGCCTGACGCTCCTTGAGACGCTCGATGCGGGAGACCTGTCCTATGGGGATTTGTGCGTGGCATCCACGAACGATAAGGGTGAAGCCGTCTATGGCGGCAAGGACGTCATTCGTCAAGCCAAGACGCGCTACGGGCTTGTCTTCCAGGACTTCAACCTCTTTCCCCACTATACCGTCCTCAAGAACGTGACCGACCCGCTTGTGACCGTCCTTGGGATGGATAAGCGTGAGGCCGAAGAGCGCGGGCGCAACCTTCTGGCGAAGATGGGGTTGACGGGCAAAGAGGACCAGGTGCCGTGCGACCTGTCGGGTGGTCAGCAACAGCGCGTTGCCATTGCGCGTGCCCTTGCCATGAATCCCGACGTGCTCTTCTTCGACGAGCCAACGAGTGCGCTTGATCCTGAGCTTACGCGCGAGGTGCTCAAGGTCATTCGCGAATTGGCTGCTGAGCATATGACCATGGTGATCGTCACGCACGAGATGTCATTCGCGCGTGATGTTGCCGATCAGCTCATCTTCATGGATGGCGGCTGCGTTGTTGAGAGCGGTCGCGCCCAGGATGTGATCACGGCGCCGAAGCATGAGCGCACGAAGGCTTTCCTCTCAAACTACAGATAAAACACACCGCGAACGTCGCAGATGCTGCTATCATGGCATCGATGACAAGTTGCGCACCAGTTCTCATCTGAACACAAGATTTGGTGCTCTTTTTCTGATAAGAGGCACAATATATGGCGTTCGTGCATTTGCATAATCATTCGGAATACTCGCTGTTGGACGGCATCACGCACATCAAGGACATGGTGCGCCGTGCTGCCGATCTTGGCATGCCCGCTGTTGCGCTCACCGATCACGGTGTCATGTCGGGCACGGTGGAGCTCTGTGACGCCTGCGAGGCCATTCGAGAGGAGACGGGTAAGAGCGTGAAGCCCATCTATGGGTGCGAGGTCTACTTCACCACTGATGAGGAGCTTCGCACGGATGTGCGCTCGCGCCTCTTCCATCTTCTCCTTTTGGCGAAGACGACGGAGGGCTACCACAACCTGCTCAAGCTCGTGTCCGAATCACATGTTGACAATTTCTACTACAAGCCGCGGACCACGTTCTCGCAGCTTCAGAAGTATGGGCATGGCCTGATCGGGGCCTCTGCCTGCTTGGCAGGCATCATCCCGCGTCTGCTCGATACGAACCAGTTCGACGATGCGGTCGAATGGGCGCGCAAGTTCGCCGGTTGCTTCGATGAGGGCGATTTCTACATCGAGCTGCAGAACCAAGGCCTCATGACCGACGGAGGCATGACCCAAACAGAGCTCAACCATGCGCTTACGCGCGTGGCGAAGGAAGTGGGCCTGAAGACCATCGCGACGAACGATTTCCACTATCTCCTTCAAGAGGATGCACGCGCGCAGGACATCATGCTGTGCATCGGCACGAAGTCGAACTACAACGACGAGAATCGCATGCGCTTCGAGAACGATCAGTTCTACATGAAGACGGAAGAGGAGATGCGCGAAGCTCTTGCGGATTTCCCTGAGGCGTGCGATACCACGGTCGAAGTGGCTGAGAAATGCAATGTTGAGATCGAGCACGAGATCATTCTCCCGCGCTTCCCGCTGCCCGAGGGCGAAACGGATGAGAGCTGGTTTCGGAAGCGCGTGCAAGAAGGGCTTGAGAAGCGCTATGGCACGCCTGTACCGCCAGAGGCGCAAGAGCGTGCAGATTACGAGATGGGGATCATCATCCAACAAGGATTCCCTGCATACTTCCTTATCGTGCAGGAGTACATCGAGTGGGCGCGCAGCCAAGGCATCGGCGTCGGCCCTGGTCGTGGGTCGGCTGCTGGCGCCATCGTTGCCTATGCTATGGGCATCACCGACCTTGAGCCGCTCTCGAACGGATTGCTCTTCGAGCGCTTCCTCTCTCCTGAGCGCGTTGAGATGCCCGATATCGACGTCGACTTCGAGCAGGGACGACGCGAAGAGGTCATCAACCACATCAAGGATGTCTATGGGGCCGACCACGTTTCCCAGGTGATCACGTTCGGCACCTTGCAGGCTAAGAACGCAGTGCGAGACTCTGCGCGCGTCCTTGGCTACTCATACGCAGCGGGCGACCGCATCTGCAAGATGATCGGCGATGACCTTGGCATCACCATCAAGGAGGCCATTGCCAAGAACCCAGAGCTTGCCCAAGCGTACGAGGCTGAAGAGGAAGTCAAGACCATCATCGACGCGGCGCTTTCCATCGAAGGCAATGTTCGCGGCGAAGGCGTGCATGCATGCGCCACGATCATCTGCCGCGACCCTATGTCCGATCATGTGCCCATGAAGCTCGATAAGAAGGAAGGCGCCATCATCACCCAATATGATGGCCACTACACTCCCGAGCTGGGCTTGCTCAAGATGGACTTCCTGGGGCTTCGCACCCTTGACGTGCTTTCGATGGCCTGTCGCAACATTGCCGAGCGCACGGGCGTGAAGATCGTGCCAGAAGAGATACCCACCGATGATGAGAAGGCGTTCGCGCTCATGCGTGCAGGCAACATGGATGGCCTCTTCCAGGTTGAAGGCGCGCTCTATGTGAGCTTGTTCAAGCGCCTCCCTCCGAGCCGATTCGCCGATATCGTAGCTTCGATCGCGCTGAATCGCCCTGGCCCTCTTGAGTCTGGCATGGTCGACGACTATGTCGAGGTGGCAAGTGGCCGTAAGGCCATTCACTACTATGACGATCGCCTGCGTCCCATTCTTGAAGAGACGTACGGCACCATGGTCTATCAAGAGCAGATCATGCAGATCTCCATGGCCATGAGCGGCTTTTCGGCTGGAAAGGCTGATAAGCTGCGCAAGGCTATGGGCAAGAAGAAGATCGATGTCATGAAGGAGCTCCAGGAGGATTGGAACACAGGAGCTGTGGAGAATGGCTTCTCGCTTGAGATCGCCAAGCAGATCTGGGCTGATGCCGAGAAGTTCGCTAAGTATGCGTTCAACAAGTCGCATTCTGCTGCGTATGCCATCCTCGTCATGCGAACGGCATATCTGAAGGCGCACTACCCCAACGACTTCATGGCAGCGGTGCTCTCCAGCTATATGGGCAACACCGATCGCTTGATCCGCTACATCGCCAGCTGCAACCATAACGGCACGCCTGTGCTGCCTCCTGATATCAACTCATCGAATGTTGAGTTCACACCAGTTGAGAACGGCATCCGCTTCGGCTTGATGGGCGTGCGTGGTATCGGACGTAATGTTGCCGACACGATCATCCAAGAGCGTGAGCAAGGTGGCCCCTTCGCTTCGCTCCATGATTTTGTCGATCGCATCGACCTGCGTACCGTCAATCGCAAGGCGATGGACGCGCTCATCAAAGGAGGCGCGTTCGATTCCACAGGCTATACGCGCCGCCAGCTTGTCCATTTCCTGAACGAGACGACCATGATCGAAGATGCGGTCAAGCGTCAGAAGGACGCCGATATCGGTCAAGGAACAATCTTTGACATGTTCGCCGAGGAAGAGGGCTCCTCTGCGCAAGATATGCCCGCTCCTGATGGGATCGAGTGGCCCAAGCGCGAGAAGCTGCGCTGGGAGAAGGAGACGATGGGCATCTATGTCTCCGAACACCCATTGGCGCCCTATGAAGATGCTCTTGCGAAGATATCCAAGTACCAGCTTGGAGATTTGGCCGATGCAAAGCATGACATAAAGAATGCGAACTTCGTCGGCATGATCGCCGATGTTTCAACGCGCCAGACCAAGCGCGGCACCACGATGGCCATCTTCCAACTTGAGGATGCGACAGGCATGATCGAGTGCATCGTCTTCGACTTCGAGAAGTACTCTGATGTTGTCTATGAGGATGCTATCGTGAAGGTGCGTGGAACATTTGAGGTGAATGATCGTGGCAACCAGATCATCGCGCGCGAGGTGAGCTTGCTTGAGCTTGCTGAGGAGACACAACCGAAGGCACCAGGACATCTTGAGATCGCACTTCACTCAAGCGAATTCGATCAGAATCGCTCAGCGCATCTCAACCGTATCCTCAAGTCGTTCCCAGGGCGCGATGGCGTGGTGCTCCTTGTCGACCAATCCGATGGTCGCAAGTTCCGTGCAGAGCTGCCGCTCAAGGTTGACTCCTCTTCTCCCGTCTTGCATGGCGAGCTTCAGCAGCTCTTCGGGCGTGCTGTGTAGCGCGCTGCTTGGGCTGAGCAAAAGGGGCAAGCAGTGCTTGATGAGGTTCGAGAAGGGATGTTGTGCGAGCAGCTTTGCTGTCAGGATGAGGTAGAGGTTGACGGCGAAGGATTTGACACTTTCGCGTGCACGCTCTCCTATAACGGGGCTCCATTCTGCGGATTCGCGAAGCAACCTGGGCAATTGACAGTGCAGGGAGAGCTCGAGCGTGCCTTGGCGACGATCTTTCGAGCGGAGGTGCCGATCGTCTGCGCGGGGCGGACTGACACGGGCGTTCACGCGCTTGGCCAGGTCATCAGCTTCGATCTGCCCAAGGGCGCGATGGAGACGAAGGGGACGACTGCCTTTCTGCGCTCGATGAACGCGCTTACCAATGGTGCCATCTCCGTCTTGACGGTAGAGCGCAAGGATGCTGGCTTCTCTGCACGCTTCGATGCCGTTTCGCGTGAGTATCGGTATTTCATCTGCGATCGCATCGCTGCGCCGCAGTTCACCGCTCCGTTCTCCTGGCATATTGCGCATCAGCTTGATATCGATGCGATGGCCGAGGCGGCAACGTATCTTATCGGCGAGCATGACTTCAAGAGCTTTTGCTTAGCGGCGAGCGCCATTGACAAGCCAACATGTCGCAATGTGCAAGAGATCTCCTTTGCCTCTACGAGCATCATGGGGGAGGACCTTCTTCAGATCACGGTCAAAGGCAACGCGTTCCTCCATTCGATGGTGCGCGCTCTTGTCGGTACGCTTGTGCTCGTTGGCCGTGGCAAACGCGAGCCTGCATGGATCCAAGAGGTCCTTGACGCGAAGAAACGTACCGCTGCCGGGGAGAACGCGCCTGCGACAGGTCTCGTGCTCTGGCATGTCACCTACGATTCGCTATCATAGGCAACTATCTTTGTAGTCTATCGTGCGCGTCATTCGCGCAGCGGAGGGTATCCAATGGCATCTGAGAAGATCACGCGCTCTGCCTGGTCTGGCAAGTGGGCATTTATTCTAGCTGCTGCTGCTTCGGCTGTAGGACTGGGAAATCTTTGGCGCTTCCCGTATTTGGCGGCGAAGTATGGCGGAGGCATGTTCCTCATCGTCTACATCATCTTGGTGGTCACCTTCGGCTTTGCGTTGATGATGGCTGAGACGGCGCTGGGTCGAAAGACAGGCCAATCTGCGATCGGCGCATTCAGCGCATTCGGCAAGAAGTACATGATCATCGGCATCCTAGCGAGTGCCGTGCCTTTCATTATCACGCCCTACTACGCGCTCATCGGTGGTTGGGTGACCAAGTACATGGCTGCCTACCTTGTGCAACCAGCCACAGAGATCGCCGATGGCGCGTTCTTTGGTGGCTTCATCTTGCAGAATGCAGAGAGCTACGTATGGATGCTCCTCTTCATCGCATGCGTGGTGCTCATCGTGGCTCTTGGCGTGAAGAACGGCATCGAGCGCGTGAACAAGGTGCTCATGCCTGCGCTTATCGTCATGGCGATCGGCATCTCGATCTTTGCGCTCACACTTCCAGGTGCGCTTGATGGCCTTGCGTATTATCTGATCCCTGATGTTTCAAAGTTCAGCGTTGAGCTTGTGGTTGCTGCCATGGGCCAGATGTTCTTCAGCCTCTCCTTGGCTATGGGCATCATGATCACGTATGGCTCCTATTTCTCCAAGAAGGAAGACCTTGAGCATTCCGTGCGACGCATCGAGCTTTTTGACACAGGCATTGCCATCCTTGCGGGTCTCATGATCATCCCCGCTGCTGTTGCCGTGCAGGGATCAGGCGAAGCTGTTGCGACAACAGCAGGCCCAGGTCTCATGTTCGGCGTTCTGCCCCAGGTGTTCACAGGCTTTGGCTTTGCGGCGAATGCGGTTGGCTTCCTGTTCTTCGCGCTCGTCTTCTTCGCGGCGCTCACCAGTTGCATCTCCCTGTTCGAGACCTTGGTGTCCATCGTTGATGACGCGACGCATAAAGGGCGGAAGTTCTCCATCACCGTATGCGCCGTATTCGTTGTCATCGTGGGCATCATCGTGAACCTTGGCTACAACGAGCTGCTCTCTGTTGATCTGATGTACAGCCTCTTCGGCATTGGCGAGTATCAGGATTCGCAGATCCTTGACTTCTTCGACTTCCTTTCCAATACCATCATGATGCCGATCGTCGCTCTTCTGACATGCATCTTCATCGGATGGATCGTGAAGCCGCAGACCATCATCGCTGAGGTCAAGCAGTCGAGCAAATTCTCGGGCGAGAAGCTCTTCGTCGTGATGATCAAGTACATCGCGCCTGTGCTGGTGGTGGTGATCCTCGTGGCCTACGTGATGAACACCGCTCATATCATCTCTCTATAACGGAGGAGACCAATGTCGCTTTCCATCGGTATCGTCGGACTTCCCAATGTAGGGAAGTCCACGTTGTTCACAGCGCTCACGAACAAGGGCGGCCTCGCTGCGAACTACCCCTTTGCTACGATCGAGCCGAACGTGGGCATCGTGCCTGTACCCGATGCACGCCTTGATGCGCTTGCCGAGATCGATCATCCTGCGAAGATCGTTCCTGCCACAGTGGAGTTCGTTGATATTGCAGGCCTTGTGGCTGGTGCGAGCCAAGGGGAAGGGCTTGGCAATCAGTTCCTTGCCAATATTCGCGAAACGGATGCGATCTGCGAGGTAGTGCGCTTCTTCACCGATGAGGATGTCGTGCATGTCGCAGGACGCGTGGATGCGCTCTCGGATGTGGAGACCATCAAAACGGAGTTGATCCTTGCTGATATCGCAACCATCGAAAAGGCGATCCCGCGTTTGGAGAAGGAAGCGCGTCGCGATAAGGCGGCCGCGCAGACGCTTGAGGTTGCCGAACGCGTGCTTGCGGGTCTCAATGAAGGGCATCGTGCTCGTACGCTTGAGCTGAGCGATGAAGAGTGCGAGGCGCTCTACGGGCTCCACCTTCTCACGATGAAGCCTATGCTCTATGTGGCGAACGTGGATGAGGACGCCCTCGACGCTGACCTGCCGCTCGTTGATGGGCTGGCTCCTGTGCCGATCTCGGCGAAGGTGGAGGCAGACCTTGCTGAGCTTGATGAAGCGGAGCGCAAGGAATACCTGGAGGCTATGGGGCTTGAGGAATCAGGCCTTGCGCGCTTGGTGCGCGAGGCCTATGCGCTGTTGGGGTTGCAGTCGTTCTTCACGAGCGGCGAGACTGAGAGCCGCGCGTGGACGATCCCTATTGGCGCGAAGGCTCCGCAGGCAGCGGGTACCATCCATTCTGATTTTGAGCGCGGATTCATCAAGGCAGAGACGGCTAGCTTCGAGGATTATGTGGCAAATGGTGGCGAAAAGGGTTGCCGTGAGACGGGGACGCTTCGCCAGGAGGGCAAGGACTATGTGGTGCAGGATGGCGATGTCATGCACTTCAAGTTCAATGTGTAGAAAAATGCTCGAGTAGGTTTTATCGAGGTATGAGAGGTCTGTGGGTGTTCCCTCTACAGCTCTTTGGCAGTATTCGCGATGCAAACCAGCATGATTATCGCTGCCAAAGGAAGCGATGGAACACCCACAGGCCTCTCATGTAACACGATACATCTACAGCTCTTTGGCAGTACTCGTGATGCAAACCAGCATGATTATCGCTGCCAAAGGAAGCGATGGAACACCTATAGACTTCTAATATGATGCGTTCTCATTAGTTGGGGGGGGGCTTTCTGTGCCTTTCGCCTCTTTGAAGAGCTGAACGCGATTGTTGACCTTCATCTTCTTGTAAATATTGCCTACGTGCTTTTTGAAGGTCGAGAATGATATGGAAAGGGCTTGTGCCACCTCCCGATCGTCCTTTCCGCTCAAGATAAGGGCGAGGACTTCCTTCTCCCGCATGGTGAGAGAGAATCTTGCTGCAAGATCATAAAGATCTTGATCAGGCGTTTTCTCTCCCTTTGCGCGAAGCTCTTCAGTTTGCAATTCCCACAGCTTAAGCGAGAGGTGAGGTTCCATAAGCCGCAATATGCGGACATCTCTATCGGAGAAGTCGCCCTTTTCGAATGAGTTGAAAATGGAGATATTGCCGAGAAGGTGATCTTTGTAGGTGAGATATGCCCGCAGTCCCCAGTAGATGCCTTGCGGTTCATAGATCTCCCTGTAAAGCTTTGATTCGGTTCGAAACGCATCTGGCATGAGATCGCTGTCCCTAAAGACTGGCTCGTTGCGAAAATAAAGAAGACCGGTGAAGTAGCGATCGTGGTCGTACCTGCCTGTCATGAACTGGTCGAGATAGCGTGCATCATCCCCTACGACAGCGGTAGAATCAACGAGATTCGGCGTGCCATCATTACATGCCCCATCATAGATGAAGAAGGTTCCTTGGGTGCTTGAGATGAATTGTTGGAGGCACTTGAGCGTTTCCATCTCCATATCCCATATGGAAGCTTGGGAATTAATGCGATAGATGGCTTCCATCATGAAGCGCCAGTCTCTTTCCACAAATCCGCTCGGCATGGCGCTCCTTTCATACGAACCATATTCTCAAAGAAAAAGAGGAGCTTTAGGCTCGAAGGCGACCTCTTTTTCTGATTATATCGTGCCTACTCTGGGCATTTTTTGGTACGTCAAGGAATACTCCTAATATCAGCTTGGCAAGGAGTAGAAAAGAAGTACACCCAGGTACGATTCGCACATGAGACGCTGCCTTTCAATTGATTTGTGACCAGGTCACCCTAGAGAAGGCCCCTTTGATGTTGAGCGGGAGGCCTTCTTCTCTCAGGAGAAGCCGTACTCCAAAGAGTGGTCATCTGGGCAATTGAGAGGCGAAGACTCCCTTTCCTATCATCGATGCGAGCTCGATCGTTCAAGGCTCTTATCACCCCTAGAGGTAAGAGCCTTGAAGAGGTATCGAGCAGATCCATGAAAGGAAAGGAGTGAAAGTGAAAAACAGAGGATTGATGTTCACCATCATGTATATCTGTGCGGTGTTCGCATCCATCAGCCAATTGAAGATCGTGCCTATCCTTGGCTTGATCGGAGAGACCTTGATGATAGACCTTGGTCAGATCTCCTGGTTGATGTCTGTGTTCACTGTTGCAGGGATTATCCTCGCAATTCCTGCAGGAGGGTTGGTAGGCAAATTCGGGCCGAAGAAAGTGTTCCTTGCGGTGATGATCATCACTGTTGTGGGCAACATCGTGGGCGTTTTCGGGCTGGATAATTACGGGATACTCCTCTTCAGCCGCATTCTTGAAGGCTGTGGTTTTGCAATGGCTTCCGTTGCAGGCATCGTCTTGATCAACATGTGGTATCCAGACAAGAACACTGGCTTGTTCGTAGGCATCTTCGTCACGTTCGCTGCAACGGCATCGGTTATCGCGTTGAACCTCGCGCTGCCCATGGTCACTGCGTTCGGCATGGCGAGCGTTTGGTGGGCCACTGCGTTCGGTGCAGCGATCTTCACCGTGCTGTTCTGGATGTTCGTCAAAGAAGCTGCACCTCAAGGAGCTCCCGATGGTGCACCTGAGGGGGCTGCAAGCATGGCAAAGCCGAGCCTCGCGCGCGTTCTTACCAGTGCGCCTGTGCTCATGATCTGCTTGGCTCAGCTCACCATCGGCTTCTTCCTGTACTTCTATATGAACAACTATCCTCAGGTCTTCACGGCGGTCTACAACCTCGATCCGCAAACGGCGAACTTCTATGGCAGCCTTAATGGCCTCTGGGGCATCCCTGGGTGCATCTTTGGCGGCTTCCTGCTTGACAAGCTCGGCAAGAAGGGTGCTCCGAAGTTCGATCTGGTGTGCTTCGCCGTTATGTTCGTGGCAGCATTCATCACAACAGGCCTGAATCCGAGCCTCTACATCCTCCATACCATCCTGACCGCCGTATTCCCTGGATTGGTTCTTACTGCGGGCAACTTCCTTGTTCCGCAGGTGGTTCGTGAGCCTCAGGATATCGGCTATGGAATCGGCACGCTTGGCCTGTTCTACAACATCGGCATCTTCATCGGCAATCCGATCATCCTCAACGCAGTTCAAGCAACGGGAGATTGGAACATGGCATCCATCATCCTTGCAGCGGTCTCTGCGTTCGGGTTCGTCTGCATTCTCATCTACATGGCTGTAAGCAAGAAGGAAAACGGAAAGGTAGCACAATAATGACTAAGGTCGCATCAGTATGCATGGCTGCGGATCCTCGCGATAAGCAGCTCAACCTGAACAACATGATCAAGTGGATCGAGAAGGCCGCTGAGCAGCACGTCGAGCTCATCCTCTTCCCTGAGGAGATCCTCACGGGCGTGGGAACTACAGGTATGCAGCAGTTCAATCCCGAGGACAAGCTTGCTATGCAAAAGCTTGCTGAGCTTGTACCTGAAGGAGATTCGACGCAGGCTCTTATCGAGCAAGCCAAGAAGCATGATATGTACATCTGCTGGGGCATGGCCGAGACGGACCCAGACCGCTTCGATGCTACTCATAATGTGGCCGTCTTGGTAGGCCCTGAAGGGTATATCGGCAAGTATCGCAAAGTCCATCTTCCTCTCTGCGAGCGCCTCTATCACTATCCCGGATTCGGAGACTATCCCGTGTTCGATACGCGCATCGGCAAGATCGGTCTTGAGGTGTGCTATGACAAATGCTTCCCTGAGGTAGCACGTTCCTTGGCCTTGAAGGGGGCGCAGATCATCTTGAATCCGATCTGCTGGCCGAATATGACGGGAACAGATGAGGACCCCGACCATATCGTCCATAAGACCTTCAGCCATGCTCGCGCTATGGAGAACATGGTCTGGTTCATCGATGCGAACCATTGCGGGCCATTCATGGCTGGGAATAGCCAGATCATGGGTCCGAAGCCTGGCCAATGTGCTGCTACCACGGGGCGCGAAGAGGGCATGGCTGTTGCGGATATCGATATCGAAGGCGATATGAATACGGCGCGCATCTTCTCCATGGGCGGTTCTGATCTTCTAAGGGATCGCAAAGCTGGTACGTATGGAGAACTCGTTCAGTTCAATGAGTACAACCCATGCTGGGGCGGTACAGGAGTCTATGTCGAACAGGATTGCGCTTGCGACTAGGCTGAAGAACAGAACAGCAATCTGTCTACTCTGCCGCCCCGATCTTTTCGGGGCGGCTATCGGTTAAAGGGCTCTCTCTTCTCAGCTTTATCAGAGAGCCAAGCTTCTCATTTGGAATGGTGCGTATGGATACGAAGAACAATGGAACAGGAAAGCTCCTCTCGGGAGCAATGGGCTTAGCTGCGGGCATCTCGTTCGGCTTTGGTGGGGCGGTAAGCTCGTTGATAGGGGCTCAGGGGTTTACCGTTATGCATATAGTGATGGCTCAGTTCATCTGCGCTGTGGTCATCATGGGTGTTTTGACGATATTCAGCAAGCGTCCGAAATTCAGCGCGAAGACGATCGCAAAGCTCGCTGTGCTCGGCGCTGTGAGCACTATATCGTCGATCACCTATTACCTTGCTATAAACCTTCTGAGCGTAGGAAGCGCCGTTGCCATCCAATTCCAATATGTCTGGATGACCGTTGTCATTCAAGCGATAGCTGAAAGGAAGGCACCGAGCAAGTTGGTGATCGCTGCGGTCTTCATGGTGATCGTAGGTACCTTGTTTGCAAGTGGGCTTGCCGATGAGTTCCTTTCGGGTGCTTTTACAGCTAATGCTCTCGGGCTCGTGTTCGCATTGATCTGCGCGGTCTTCTATGCTCTCTTCATCTTTTTCAACGGACGCATAGCACCTGATGAACCAGCTGCGCCACGTACCTTCGTTATGGTGTCAGGTGGGTTCATCGTCGCGCTTTTCGTTGGTGGTGACCTGTTTCTCAACCCAAGCGAACTTGTTGCTCTCTTGCCTGGGGGATTGGTATTAGGCCTTATGATGAGCGTCATTCCCGTTCTCTGCATCGTTGGTGCATCGAGCAGGCTTCCTGGCGGCATCGTAGCCATCCTCACCTCTACGGAGCTCCCAGCGGCCGTGCTTGCGGGTGCGCTCATATTCGGAGATGCGGTCACGCCGCTCGTAGTGATCGGCGTGGTTTTGATCCTCGTCAGCGTCGCGCTGGTCGAGGGTGGTGATGCGCTCAAGCTCAAGCAGCTCAACAAGGGTCCTGCATAGCCGGCATGCACGAAGGCGCATTCTCGGTTGTACTCTTTCAAAAGGGTGTAATCGCATGAGTGACCCCTCAATGTTTCCTCTACAGCTCTTTGGCAGCAATTGATATTCATACCAGTATCGTTATTTCTGCCAAAGGAAGCGATGAAACATCGAGGGGTCACTGTTCTGCGCAGAGTTCTTGTTTCTTAACCTTGGATAGTCCAGGATGGATGTATCGCGCTTGAAGGTTGCCATATGATGGTGAAAGCGAGGTAAGCCAAAGGAGCTGAGAGACTTATGTCTCGAAGCGACGACGCGGCGAGACTTTCATTCATCATATGGCAACCCATTGTGTATCCAATCTGGGTTAACAGAGCTTATGCCTTAAAGCATCGTCCCTCTGAGCATTGCGTATATGCCTTTGCCTCAAGAGCGTCGCAAGGTTGCACGAAAAGTGAACTAGAATAGAGCCAGTAGCAGCTTGCAACGGCAAGGAGGAGTTGAGATGGCAGATCCGAAGATCAAGCGCGTTCTGATGTCAGTTACCGATAAGGCAGGGATCGCGGATTTCGCGAAATCGCTCGAAGATGAGTTCGGTTGCGAGATCATCTCAACAGGCGGCACTGCTAAAGTCCTTGTGGAAGCAGGCGTTTCAGTGACACCGATCGATGCGGTCACCGATTTCCCTGAGATGATGGATGGTCGTGTGAAGACATTGCATCCACGCGTACATGGTGGCTTGCTCGCCAGGCGTGACGTGCCAGCTCATATGGAACAGGCTGCTGAGCATGGCATCAAGATGATCGATATGGTGGTCGTCAACCTCTATGCGTTCGAGAAGACGGTGGAGAGCGGCGCAGACTTCGCTACTTGCATCGAGAACATCGACATCGGCGGCCCCTCTATGCTGCGCTCAGCTGCGAAGAACTTCGAGAGCGTGGCCGTGGTCACCGATCCTGCGAGCTATGAGAGCATCCTCGAAGAGATGCGTGTGCACGACGGTGCAACCACGCATGCAACACGCGCTCGCTTGGCGCTCGAGGTGTTCACGACAACAGCGGCATACGATGGCGCCATCTCGCGCTGGATGGGAGCGCAGTTGAGCGAAGAAGAGGACCTCTTCGCGGAGAGCGTTGAGCTTGGGCTCAAGAAGAAGCAATCGCTTCGCTATGGCGAGAACCCTCACCAGGCGGCTGCATTCTACACGCGCGATGACTATCCGAATGCGCAGACAACGCTGGCTCACGCCCAGCAATTGCAGGGCAAGGAGCTCTCATACAACAATTATCTTGACCTGGACGCAGCATGGGCGGCCGTGCGCGAGTATGCAGAGCCCGCCTGCGTCATCGTGAAGCATCTCACGCCTTGCGGCGTTTGCACTGATGAGAACGTGACCATCGCTTACAAGAGGGCGCATGAGTGCGACCCCGTCTCCGCTTATGGCGGAGTGATGGCGTTCAATCGCGAGGTCACTGGTGAGACGGTGGCAGCCATCTTCGATAACAAGCAGTTCGTGGAGGCGATCGTTGCGCCTTCGTTCGATGTGAGCGCCTGCGAGATGTATGCTTCGAAGCCTAATGCGCGCTTGCTTGCAACAGGGGGTGTCAATGCTCCAGGGGAAGCGATCGAGTATCGCAGCGTTGAAGGAGGCCTGCTGGCGCAGGTAAGCGATGCTGTGGCTGAGGGGATCGATGTGTTCGAGGTAGCTGGGTCGGTGGAGCCGAGCGCTGAGCAGATGGAAGAGCTCCTCTTCGCTTGGCGTGCGGTCAAATCAGTCAAGTCGAATGCGATCCTCATCGCGAAGGACCATGTGAGCGTCGGTGTTGGCGGCGGCCAGCCGAATCGTGTGAATTCAGCGCGCATCGCCGTTGAGCAGGCGGGGGAGAAGGCGCGCGGTGCAGTTGCAGCATCGGATGCATTCTTCCCGTTCCGTGATGGATTCGACGTGCTTGCAAAGGCAGGCGTGGTTGCTGTCATCGAGCCAGGTGGCTCGATCCGTGACGAAGAGGTCATCGAGGCAGCTAACGAGGCTGGCGTGGCACTCGTGTTCACAGGGCATCGCCACTTCCGCCATTAAAGAGACCTTTGCCGAAGCGCATCTCTTGAGCTGATCGACTCTCTCTTAAATGAGCTTATCAAGGGGCATCTCTTTCGAGGTGCCCCATATATATGGAAAAAGACGAGAAAAAGGCCAGCATCGTCAGGGCGGTACACGGGGGAAAGTGGGATGACAGAGTGGATTCTGTGTAATTCCGTCGGTGAACGGTCATGTTGTGGTCTATAATAGAGCGACTTCGAGTGCGACCAGCCCTCGCTCTATGCTTTTGCCCTTGTGGGTCAAGCGGGAGAAGAGGTAAAGAAGTTGGCAAGCTTGAAGGCTTTACGCTCTATGAATGAGGTACGACTGCTTATCAAGCAGTGATCTATAATGAGGAAAGAAGAGGTGGACACAGTGCTCAAGGCGATCATCGTTGATGACGAGGCACCAGCACGTTCAGAGCTTGCCTATTTGCTGGGTGAGGTCGGCGGTGTTGAGGTCGTTGCAGAAGCGGCAGGTGTTCGCGAAGCTATCGAGAAGCTCAAGGAGTATCCGTGCGATGTGATGTTCCTTGATATCAATATGCCAGAGGCAACGGGGCTTCAACTTGCCGAGGCATTGACGCATCTCAAGTTCCCTCCCGCGGTCGTTTTCGTCACTGCCTATTCAGAGCATGCGCTTGACGCATTCGAGGTGAATGCGGTCGACTATCTTCTCAAACCAGTCGAGCCCGAGCGCCTTGCGCAAGCTATTGCGCGTGTGCGTGAGCAAGTAGCGCTCCACATGCAGGCGCAGAAGTCTGAGCGCATCCCTGTTGAGAAGGGTGGCAAGAAGATCCTCATTGGGATCGATACTATCCGATTCGTCAAGGCGCGCGATGATTATGCGTATCTCCAGACCGACACGGATCGCTATTTCTCGACGGTCAGCCTCGCACAGCTTGAGAAGCGCTTGGAAGGCCATGGCTTCTTCCGTGTTCATCGTGCATTCTTGGTGAATCTTTCCATGGTCGAGGAAGTGGAATCCATCAAGGGCGGTACGCTCTCGCTCTCTCTCAACGGGGTGGAGGACAAGATTCCTGTGAGTCGTCGCCGAGTCTCTTCTCTTAAGAAAGCACTGGGCATTTAGCTTTAATCCATAAAAAATACATACTTGCTAAGAAAATTCCTTGACTGGCTGCATTTTTTTAGCTAGCTTAGTACCTTGCGTTTTTTTGCGGAAAAAGCATCAGATCCAAGGAGGTATAGCTTCGTGGCAAAAGCTAAATCGACTGCTCCAACAAGTCTTTATCGCGATAGAAGGAGCTTCGCGAAGATCCAAGATGTGATGGAGCTTCCCAACCTCATCGGTATCCAGACCGATAGCTTCGAGTGGTTCAAGACAGAAGGCATCGAGCAGGCATTCAAGGATATCGGACCGATCGAGTCCAATGCGAAGGACCTCTCCTTGAGTTATGTGAGCCATTCTTTCGAGGAGCCGGTCTACAACGTAGATGAGTGCAAGGAGAAGGACGTCACGTATCAGGCAAGCCTGAACGTGGTGTTCAATTTCGTCAACCGCAACACAGGCGTGCAGGCGGAGATCCCGATCTTCTTGGGTGACTATCCGCTCATGACGCCCCGTGGTACGTTCATCATCAACGGAACAGAGCGCGTCGTTGTCTCGCAGCTCGTTCGCTCTCCTGGCGTGTACTTCTCCTCTGAGCGCGACAAGACCTCCGACAAGACCATCTATAACGCGAAGATCATCCCGAGCCGCGGCGCATGGCTGGAATTCGAGACGGATAAGCGCGACATCCTGTCTGTGCGCATCGATCGCAAGCGCAAGCAGCCTGCCACATTGTTGCTTCGTGCCTTGAATCTGGCTGAGTCAGCAGAGGAGATCATCGATCTTCTTGGTGATTCCGAGATGATCCGTCGCACGCTCGAGCGCGACCCTGCCACCACGCGCGAGGAGTCGCTCATTGAGCTTTACAAGCGCTTCCGTCCCGGCGAGCCTCCTACGGTCGATTCGGCGCGCACGCTGCTCGAAGGCTTGTTCTTCAATCCGCAGCGCTATGACCTTGCGAAGGTCGGTCGTTACAAGATCGACAAGAAGCTTGATGAGGACATGGAGGAGAACGACTCTCCAACGCTCACTCAAGAAGATATCGTTCGCACGATGAAGTACATCATCGCGCTGCATGATGGCGAAGCGGGCTATACGGTCGATGACATCGACCACTTCGGCAATCGTCGCATCCGCACGGTTGGCGAGCTCATCCAGAACCAGTTCCGCATCGGCATCTCGCGCATGGAGCGTGTGGTGCGCGAGCGCATGAGCATGCAGGAGACGGACGAGATCAACCCAAACACGCTCGTGAACATCCGCCCGATCGTGGCGGCAGTGAAGGAGTTCTTCGGCTCTTCGCAGCTCTCTCAGTTCATGGATCAGACAAATCCAGCGGCCGGCATCACGCACAAGCGTCGTTTGTCCGCACTTGGCCCAGGTGGTCTTTCTCGCGAACGTGCAGGCTTCGAGGTTCGCGACGTTCATACCTCTCACTACGGCCGCATGTGCCCCATCGAGACGCCTGAAGGCCCGAACATCGGCCTGATCGGTTCGCTTGCTGCATATGCTCGCGTCAACCCGTTCGGCTTCATCGAGAGCCCGTACCGTCGTGTCATCGATGGTAAGGTTACCGATGAGGTGGACTATCTGACGGCTGATGAGGAAGAGAACTACATCATCGCGCAGGCAAATGACCTCTTCGACCCTAAGACACGCGAGTTCGGCGTTCATGACGAAGATGGCAATTGGATCCCCTCCAAGAAGATCCTCTGCCGTACGAAGAATGCGGCAGGCGAGTTCGGAGAGCCTGACGAGGTGGAGCCGGCACGCGTGAACTACATGGATGTCTCACCGCGCCAGATGACATCTGTTGCTACCTCGCTCATCCCGTTCCTCGAGCACGACGACGCAAACCGTGCTCTCATGGGCTCGAACATGCAGCGCCAGGCGGTGCCGCTGCTCAAGCCTGAGGCACCATATGTTGGAACCGGCATCGAGCATAGGATCGCTGTCGACTCAGGCGAGATCCTCGTCGCTCAGAACGCAGGCGTGGTCGATTACGTGGATGGCCAGACCATCATCGTTGAGACTAACGACGGCGAATACGACGAGTACCTCATCCCGAAGTTCCAGCGCTCCAACCAGTCTGGTTCGATCAACCATCGCCCCATCGTCCGTCCAGGTGACAAGGTCGAGGTCGGCGATGTGCTTGCTGACGGACCAAGCTGCGACCATGGCGAGCTTGCCCTTGGCGCCAACCTCATGGTGGCCTACATGCCTTGGGAAGGCTACAACTACGAGGATGCTATCATCGTGTCCGAGCGCGTGGTTGCCGAAGACCTCCTTACCAGCATCCATATTGCTGAGTATGAGGTTGATGCTCGTTCGATCAAGCTTGGAAACGAAGAGATCACCCGCGAGATCCCGAACATCTCAGATGATATGATCACCGACCTTGATGCCGATGGCATCATCCGTATCGGCGCCGAGGTGTTCCCTGGCGATATCCTCGTTGGCAAGGTCACCCCGAAGGGCGAGACCGAGCCGACCTCCGAGGAGCGCCTGCTCCGCGCCATCTTCGGTGCGAAGGCGAATGAGGTACGCGATACCTCCCTGCGTGTGCCGCATGGTGCAGGTGGTCGTGTCATCGGCGTCCTTCGCTTCTCGCGCAAGGACAACGACGAGCTGCCGCCGCAAGTGAACGAGCTCGTTCGCGTGTATGTGGCTCAGAAGCGCAAGGTCCAGCAGGGCGACAAGCTCTCAGGTCGTCATGGCAACAAAGGTGTTATCTCTCGCGTGCTCCCTGTCGAGGACATGCCTTACCTGGCTGATGGCACGCCGATCGATGTCATCTTGAACCCGCTTGGCGTTCCGTCACGTATGAACGTCGGCCAGCTCCTCGAGAACCATCTGGGCTGGGCAGCGAAATGGGGCTGGTCTGATAAGGACGAGACCGAAGAGGTCGTCGAAGGCCCGATCTTCGTTTCCACGCCTGTGTTCGACGGTGCAACTGAAGAGGAGATCTCGGATGCCATCCTGAAGGCGAACCGAAATCTTATCAACATCAACCATGAGAAATACGGCGATATGGCCCGTGACGAGCTTGTTCCTCAGCTGACGGCAACGGGCAAGACGTGGCTCTACGATGGACGAACAGGCGAGAAGTTCCGCGAGCCCATCACCGTGGGTGCTACCTACATCCTGAAGCTCG
>CAJURO010000020.1 GCA_910588985.1 uncultured Eggerthellaceae bacterium
CGTACAAGGGATCCTCTCTTCAAGGGTCCCTTGTTTGCGTTCGGGGATGCTTTGATGATAGAGGTGGCGGCGGGGGCGGTTCAGATGCCATCATATTGTCATCTCTTGTCATCACGCGTTTGTCATGCAAGGACATGAATGATTGCAATATCGTGAGCGCATGAGGATGAACAGGCGGATCAACGGTTATAATCTCTCCTATGCCTTTTTCAGGAACTGAGAATATCACCCTCATTGGAATGCCAGGAGTTGGAAAGTCAACCTTGGGGGTTGTGCTTGCAAAGGTTTTGAACCTTGATTTCCTGGATACCGACCTTCTGATTCAGCAGAGGGCAAGGAAGACCTTGCAGCAAATCATCGATGAAGAGGGACGTGAGAGGTTTGTGGCACGAGAGAATAATGCTCTTTCCAATCTTTCATGCGAACGAACTCTCATCTCAACTGGTGGGTCAGCGGTGTATTCAGCAGAGGCGATGGAACATCTTCGCGCTCTTGGCCCTATCATCTATTTGAAGACCACTACCGAAGACCTTGCCTCGCATCTTGGCACGTTTGAAAGCCGTGGCGTCATATCTCTTAAGAACGATGTGCTTGACCTTGCGTCTCTTCATGCCGAGCGTGCCCCATTGTATGAGCGTTATGCTGATGTGGTCGTTGATATAGCTGGTCTTACCGTGAGAGAGGCTCTCTCTAAGATCCTTGCGGCACTTGATGCATACGATGATCGGAGAGGGCTATGATATTTCGCCACGCTCGGTCAGAGGATCTTTCTGGCGTCATGCAGATCCTTGGTGAGGGACGAGCGACGATCAAGCGTCTTGGCATCGATCAGTGGCAGCTTGGCTATCCGCATGAGGAGATCGTTGCCGAGGATATCAGGCAGAGGCGTTCTTTTGTTCTTGAGGATAACGGGGCACTTGCTGGAACTGCTGTGGCCTTGTTCACAGGAGAGCCTGTATATGATGCGATCCATGGAGGAGCATGGATTACCACCTCATCATCACAAGATCCTACGTACTGCACGATCCACCGTGTTGCAGTGGGAGAAGGCTTTCAAGGCCACGGTGTTGCGAGGCGCCTTTTCGCCGAGATTGAGCAGATGACGAAAGAGCGAGGATACTCCAGCATTCGGATTGATACGCATCCTGGAAATGCTCCGATGCGCGGTCTTCTTGCCTCACTTGGATATGAAGAGTGCGGTATCATATACATTGACCACGCTGGTGAGAATACCCCAGAGCGCATTGCTTACGAAAAGCTTGTTGGATAGGCAAGGTTGGGAGGACGTCGGAGGTGCTCAGAGATGATGAATTGAGCATTTCCTGGCTGCGCTTCTCACGTTCATATGCGATATTCTCTGTCTCATGTGAGATGCGTGGATAACGCAGTTGTAAGGAAGTAACAACATGCTGAGCAAGTCGGACTTTTCAGAACACCTCATGAACGGTTCGGGTGATCTGGACTTCAAAGAGATTTTCACAGTCTTTCTCGAGCGCATGCCCGGTGGTCTCTTTCGATACAAAGATGATGAAAAGGGCGAAGTAGATTTCGCGAACAAGGGGCTCTTCGAGATGCTCGGATGCAATACTCGCGAGGAGTTCGACGAGCTTACGGGTGGCTGCTTCGCTGGCATAGTGCATCCTGATGATAGAGAACGCGCGCTTGCTGAAATTAACGAGCAGATTGGGCATAGCGATCAAGACACGCTTGTTTATCGATTGAACCATAAAGACGGAAAACTCGTTTGGGTCACCGACCAAGGTCATCGAGTTCTTGATAAGAAGGGCATTGCCTGGTTCTATGTGACCTTGATCGATATCACAGCCAGCATGGATTATGAGAAGAAGCTCGTCGAGGCTCAAGAGCGCATCGACATCCTCACAGCGCTGAGCAATGACGTCGTCTTTGATATTGAATGTGGAACGGGCCGAGCGCAGGTGTTCGGCTCCTTCGAGGAACGCTTTGGGCGTGCTCCTGAGCAGGAAGACCTGGTTGTCACTAAGCGTTGTGGGAAAGACTGCAAGCTCAATATTGAAACTCATTCGCTCGATCACATCATCGATCAAATCACCGACAAGAGCCTTCTAGACTATGAGACATCCACAGAAGGACCCGATGGAGAGCCTGTATGGTATCGTTATCAATCTGTTGTGCTCTATGACGACGACGGTAATGCTGTGCGGCATGTTGGTCGCCTACTCGATACGAACGACATGATCATGCGCGAAACGAAGTTCAGGCGCAAGGCAGAGCGTGATGATCTAACGGGGCTCTACAATAGGTCAGCCGCTATGGACCGAATCAATCGCATGCTGAATACCGAGGAAAACTCTGCTTATACGTTCTTCCTTGTTGATGTTGATGACTTCAAGAACATCAATGACACCTATGGACATCCCATGGGCGATGAGGTGTTGAAAGGGCTCGCTGAATTCTTGAGGAATGTCATGCGTAAGGATGACATCGTCGCGCGATTCGGTGGCGATGAGTTCGCGTTGTTCGCAGAAGGCCTTGGTCAGGGACCAGCTCTTGAGAGGGTTCTCGGGCGCTTGCTTAGAGGGCCGTTTGCGCGGGATCGTGAAAACGATACGCTTGGCTGGGAAGATAACGAAGGTCCCAATCCTACCATCACGATCGGCGTGGTCACCACGACATCAAAGAAACTTGATTTCGATAAGCTTTACGCATATGCCGATGAGGCGCTCTATGAGGCGAAGAATAGTGGGAAAGCTCGTTACGAGCTGAAGATCATCGAATAGTGACGTGCTCGCGACTGGGTCGGCGAAGCCGCTCGTGAGGCCTCGCTTCACGAGCGGCTTCGTTCAAGCTTAGGCGCGTTCGATCAGCATTGCTTTTGCAACGCTTTGAGCAACCTCTTTTCCCATGAGAGACTCGAGAAGAGCGAGCCCGAAGTCAATGGCGGTTCCAGGGCCTTGTGATGTGATCAAATTCTGATCTACGACGACGGTCTGATCAATGTATGCTCCTGCGGGGAATTCGACCTCGCACCCAGGATAGCATGTAGCAGTTCGTCCGTTCAGGAGGCCTAATGCTGCAAGCACGGTTGGCCCCGCACAGATGGCTGCTGTAGGACGATCTTCTGCCATGAACGTCTTGAGCGCGTCTGAAAGAAGGGCGCTCTTCTTGAGATTCTCAACACCCTCTGATCCACCAGGGATAACGAGGGCATCGAAATCGAGAAGATTGGTGTCATCAATGAGAACATCGGCATTCATCATGACATCTTGCGCTGAAAGCACCTCGCGATTATTCATTACCGAGACAAGGGTCACCTGAGCGCCTCCACGTCTAAGGATATCAACAGGAGCTATCACTTCGAGGGGCTCAAATCCTTTACCAAGCATTACCGCTACTGTTTTCGTCATGATCGTCCTTTCATCGGCATTGCTTATATTTTGACTCTGTTAACCCAGATTAAATGCACAGTGGGTTGCCCTATGACGAATGAAAGTCTCGCCGCGTCGTCGCTTCGAGCCAAGGTCTCTCAGCGACTTTGGCTTACCTCGCTTTCATCATCATATGGCAACCTTCAAGCGCAAAAGATCCAGCTTGAGTTAACAGAGCCTCTATCTTAAACCCTTGGAAACAGCGGTTTCCTTTTGCAGTAAAAAACGCCGATCCAGTGGATCGGCGTTTTTTTGGTTTGATGCAAGCTCGGATTACTCGCCCTCTTCGGCGCGTACTTCCTCAGCGACAGCCTCTTGTGCTTCTGCCTCATCGACAGAGATGTGGTCACACTTATCGCTCTCGAAAGACTCGAATGTGATGCTCTCGCCTAGCTTTTCTTTCTCACAGCCCATGATGTTCACCTTCCCTTGAACTATACGCCTTCTTTGATGTGCCCCTTGCACATGACGTATTCAGAACATGATTAGATTATGATGAATCGCTGCGCGTTTCGGAGGTGCAGACGCGTGTGGTAACGTTCTCGCATACTTCCTATAAGGGAATCGTAATCTTAACAAGAAGAATGCACTCTAGGAGGGCTTTAAAAGGGCATGACGATGCAGCAAAGGCAGCGGGTCGAGCATGGAATTGCTCCTGTATACGATGAACACAGCCGCGTGCTCGTACTTGGTACGATGCCGTCGCCGAAGTCGCGCGAGGTCGGCTTCTTCTACGGGCACCCACAGAATCGGTTCTGGAAGATACTGAGTCGATTGTTCGACGAGCCTGTACCAAGCGACAACGAGGGCAAGCGTGCATTGCTCTTGCGCCATCGCATTGCTTTATGGGATGTGCTGGCTTCCTGTACGATCAAGGGTGCAAGCGATGCCTCGATCGCTGACGCTATTCCAAATGACCTCTCTCCTATTCTCGAAGCTGCTAAGATCGAGCGCATCTTCTGCACGGGAAGCACTTCGCATCGCTACTATACGCAATTCTGCGAAGAAGCGACGGGGATCCCTGCTACGAAATTGCCCTCGCCGAGCGCCGCAAACGCAGCATGGTCGCTTGATTCCCTTGTTGAGGCATATAGAGTTCTCGCTGCCACGGTAAGGGACTGAGCGAAAGCAGGGTCGACGAAAGCAGGGGTAACGAGATATGCCTATCAAGGGAGTGCTTCGTTCGAAGGTGGAGTATCAGGCACGTCAGGAGCAGGGTCAACGGTCGTGTTGGAGTCTTCAGTGCCACCACCCGTATTTGTGGTCGGCTCTTCTGTTTGGGCAGTATTCGAATCATCTGAGGCTGACGTATTGCTTGATGATGTGTTTGCATGAGCATCGTTGTCGTCCGATGGTGTTGGAGCGATGCTTGCCGTTGAGGCAGTATTGCCAGGATCGCTTCGCATGACCCATGTGATGGGCGAGGTCTTTGCTCCGATACCTTCGCCGGTGGTGACCAAATAGACAACAGCTGCCGAGGCAGCAACTGCAAGCAATGCAGATACGACGCAGACAATGATGAGTCCTCGCATCATCGTCTTCTGATGTTTAATCTGGTCATGCGCTTCGATCTTGCTCGTGTCAACATGAGCATTGACATCATGGCTCTGAGCAAGGGTGTCGTGCTCTTTATCTTCATGCGCATCGTCTTTGTGCTCTTTGATCGGCTCTGTGTGTCCTTCTAGCGTGTTTTCCGCCGCCGGCTTCTCCTTATGCCGTTCTTCTATAAGGTCAACGAGGGTTTCGCCGCTTGTGCCAACGACGGGAAGATGCTTCAGCTTATTAGCAGAATCAGCAAGGAATTTCTTATAGAGGGATGCAGCAAGCGTTGAAACGATGGATGCTACGGCCACGCCGATGATTGAGCCAGCAATGCCAATGTATGAGGAGAGAAGCATGGAGGTAACAGCTGCAAGGGCAGTCGCGATCACCTGAACGGCAGAGACGTCCGCGAATAGCTTGCGCTTCTTCGGATTGGTTTCGGTCTCTTTCGCCACCCTTGGTCCTTTCTGCAATGAAGCTCGGTCGCTCATATGCGAAAACCTAGCACAAGCCTTTGGTTATGGATCTGTGCTAGGTACATTGTTCGCTGATGGCCTCGGCTCTATTGGCTGTCTTGTCCTTTGTGTGTCGTGCTCCACATGAACGAAGCCACAGCGCCAAGCGCAATGATCGTAAGGGCAAGGAAGAATATCACCGTAGCGGTGGTCTCATCGCCTGTCTGCACGAGATCTCCACCAACCACGGTGGCTTCATCAGCGATCGGGTTGCCGTTCGGTCCTGTTACGATCGCGTCTTCAACGGGAAGGTCATCGGGAAGCGTGGTGATGAGGTCGTCCTTATCGATGGGGTCGTTCGTGGGTGGAGCTGTGTCAACGTCGCTGGGAATCTCTACGCTGTCTGGAAGGATGGTGGTGCTTGGTGTGTAGAGCACATTCAGCACATTTTCTGTCGGCTCGAGGCTCACGCGAAGGCTATTAGGGAATGTGTCGACAAGATAGATATCCTCGATGGGAGCTTCGAATGCGTCGCCATTCACCACCATGCCTGCAGGTAATTGTGTGACCTCTTCAGATCCCATCTTGATGAAATGCACGTCATCGGGTGCGAGCGCGTCCTTCCAGGTATCGGCACTCAAATCTGCGCCTTCCATAAGATAGTAGTTGACGGTAACGGAGTTGGTCCAGGCACGGAAATAGGTCAAGGTGAATACATTGTCCTCGGCATTCGATCCTACGGTGAGCTCTCTTGGCCATCCGTCGAAGAACTGGAATCCTGGTATATCGACGACGTAGTCGGAGATGTTGAGGACGTCACCTTCATGGAGGCCTGTCAAAACGCGTTGTCCCAAGAAGAGCCTGCTTCCCTCACCAACAGGGTAGTCTGGATCATCGAATGTCGGGTTCTCGTAGTATTTGATAACCGCAGTGCATTCTGTGATGGGCGTCTCTTCGCTTGTGCTGATATCAACCGTTGTGGTCAGTTGCTGATCGACGGTATTCTGCGTGATCGGTTCAGGTGTTGCGATCTCGTCGGCGAAAGCGATGGTAGGCGCGGTCATGCCAATGGCGAAGATGACGGCAAATGTTGAAGTCAATATTCTCTGAGTAGGTTTCATGGTTCCACCCCATTCTGCTCTTTGTTCCCCCGATGGTACGATGGGGCTCTGAGAGAAGAGCAAAGGGAGCGAAGATGGAATCACCCTTATCCCAAACTGTTATTCAGCGGACAAAATGAGAGCAGCCGCCTTCAGGTGGGAAGACGGCTGCTCGTGTTCCGTGATTTTGTTGTTCTTATGGGCGAGAGAGGCCATCAACGGGCAGCACCGCGCCTGAGATGTAATCAGAGAGGTCAGAGGCCAGGAAGATGAAGGCATTTGCGATGTCTTCAGGTTCGCCCATGCGTCCAAGTGGGATGGATTCGATCAATGGCTTGATGACCGAATCAGGAAGGGCGTCAACCATGTCAGTGTGAGTGACACCAGGCGCGACAGCGTTCACCCTGATCTTGAAGGGAGCAAGCTCACGTGCAAGCGAAAGAGTCAACCCATTGATAGCGAATTTGGAGGTAGGGTAGGCGCTTCCAGAGGGTTGACCGTGCTTACCCACCATCGATGAGGTGTTGATGATGGCGCCGCCATTGCCTTGATCCTTCATGATGCGTACGGCTGCCTGGCTGCAGACAAAAGGCGCGATCACATTGATGTCGATGACCCCTTCGAACTCATCGACCGTATAGTCAACGAGAGGAGTTCTTGAGCTGACCCCTGCATTGTTGCAAAGGACATCGATCTTGCCAAAGCGATCGACCACCTTAGCGAAGGCTTGCGCAACCGAGTCAGCGTCCTTGAGTTGAGGAGCGATGCCCATGACGTTATCGGTGAATCCTTCTTCAGCAAGCTTTGCGAGAGCAGCATCAACGGTCTCTTGGCGCGAGCCGCAGAGCGCAACCTGGGCGCCCTCTTCGAGAAAGCGCTTCACGATGGTGTATCCGATTCCACGTGTTCCGCCTGTTACGATTGCTACTTTTCCTTCAACAAGTCCCATATGTTCCTCTTTTCTTGTAAGGGCTTAACAGAGTAATGCGTAAAGTCTACAGCAAGACGAAAGCAAAAGAAGATCATTTTTTCTTCGATCAGCTTGAGTTTCTGGAGCCTTGTTAGCAGGTTCTGTTAATCCAAGCTGGATATACTGCGCTTAAAAGGTTACCTATGATGATGAAAGCGAGGTAAGCCAAAGTCGCTGAGAGACTTATGGCTCAAAGCGACGACGCGGCGAGACTTTCATCATCATAGGTAACCCATTGTGCATCCAATCTGGGTTAAGAGAACCTATGCTTAAGGAGCAGGGGGAAGCCAGATATTCAAATCAACACGAGTTGAGATGCCAGGAATGGTACCTGCATTTGAGTATTGCCAGATCAAGAAGTCGAAGGGCGCAGTAGGCTCATCGACGTCATACTCAGCGAACCAGATTGGATATGCCTGGCGCGTTGCTTCGTCGAGGCGCAACAGATCGCGCTTGTTGCCATAGATGAGAGGTTCGTATCCCGCTTCTTCGATGATGTTGCAAAACGTGATCGTGTTCTGCGAGAGCTGTTCGTTTGAAAGATCGTTCGCGCGTGCTCCTTCAACGTTCACGCGTTCATGGTCGTATGCGATCGCGCGGAAGAAAGCGCCTGCGATTTCTGCTTGCCGAACTTGCTCAAGAGCAAAGAAGGCTTCTTCGCGTGCCTCATCTTCGTTGATTGCCTGTGAGAAGAAATAGCCAGAGGTGAGGATATTGGCATGCCGCGCACCGACGGCATTCTCCATGAAACGGTCATCCACATCAAGCGCTCCTGCAGTCGCACCACGATTTCCGATCCTTACGAATGCGAACTCGACGTTCGCCGTTGCGACGGCGGGCCAATCAATGTCATGCTGGTGTTCGGAGACATCGATACCCCATTGAGAGGATGCGTTTGCTACGGAATAGATGAGCCTCTCATCGGTATAGCGAAGACGCCCCCAATTGTATGGACTCACATACGTCTTGCGATCAGGTGACTCGGTGCAGCCCACAAGAGCAGCGGCTGCAAATACGCCAAGCGTGGCTAAAGCCTCTCGTCGCGTTAGGTTGCGCGCCAGAGGATCGTCGATGTGTTCCTTCTGTCGAGTGCTCGTCTTCTACCCCGCAAGCTGGTCCATTGCTTCAAGGAGCTTGTTCATCTGGATAGGCTTGATGAGGTGTCCGTTCATGCCACTGCGAAGAGCATGCTGGCGATCCTCTTCGAAAGCATCTGCAGTCATGGCGAAAACGGGGATATTCGCAAGACTAGGGTCATCAAGCTTGCGGATCGCTTGGGTAGCCTCATAGCCATTCATGACAGGCATCTGAATATCCATGAGGATGAGCTGATAATAGCCAGCGCCTTTTTCTTGAAGCATCTCCAATGCACAGCTTCCATCGATAGCGTATTCAACTTCGAAGCCCTCGTCTTCAAGGAGCGTGATAGCTATCTCGCGGTTCAGGGCATTGTCATCGACAAGGAGGATGCGTGCGCCATAAAGCGCGTGATCCGCATCAAGATGCTGGGGCGCTTTCCGTTCGGGCGCGTGCTCGGCGCCTTCCGCATCAAGGCGGAAGGTCAATTCGACGACGAAGGTCGAGCCAACTCCCTTGGTGCTCGTAACGTCGATGCTGCCATGCATCATGTCTATAAGGTTCTTGGTGATAGCCATGCCAAGGCCGGTTCCCTGGATACCGCTGATCGTTGAGGTGCGCTCACGTTCGAAGGGATCAAAGATGTGATCGACGAACTCGGGGCTCATGCCAATGCCTGTATCTGAGACAGAGAATCGATAGGTGCTGTGTTCCGATGGGGTTGTGTCAACCTCTTCAACACGTACCTCAACATCGCCGCCAGCATTAGTGAACTTCACAGCATTCCCAATGAGGTTGAGCAAGATCTGATTAAGCCTGAGCTTATCGCAATAGATATTTGCATGTGTGATCTTCTCGGTATCAACCGAGAAGTAAAGATGTTGATCGGCGGCGTCGGCTTGTACCATGTTATACAGGTTATCCATGAATGCAGGCAAGTCACATGGCTGCTCATCGAGCGTCACCTTACCACTCTCGATATGGCTCATATCGAGAATGTCATTGATGAGGCTGAGCAGATGATTGCTGGACGACGTGATCTTGTCAAGGCATTCAAGAACCTTGTCGGGTTGATCGATGCGACTCTTTGCGATGGATGTGAATCCAACGATGGCATTCATCGGTGTGCGAATATCATGTGACATATTGGAAAGGAAGGTGCTCTTTGCGGCAGATGCTTTGTTCGCTTGAGCAAGGGCATCTTCAAGGATTTCGCGCTTTTGGATATCTTTGCGCGTTTGCTCATCAACGCTGCGAAGACCAAGGACGACCTCATGATCATCTTTGGTCCAGTCGCCTACGCGCACAACTGTTGCTTGGCAGTATTTGAGCTTATCTCCAACCTGGATCCGATAGTTCACATGGATGCGCTTCTCTGTTGTGAGCACCTTTATAAGGGAATCCGCTGAAAGAGCCTCTCTTATAGGCTCCTGATCTTCGGCGCACACAAACCCATTGATGTAGTCATTCAAACACGCATCAATCTTGAGATCCTCAACGAATATCTTCTCTACACTAGGGCTGGTGTTGGTGCTCACTCGCAAAGGTACTCCGTGGCCAGTATCAAGGTTGAACGAGCACACGATCAGATAATCAGAGCTCAAAGCCCTGATAAGCTCGTTTTGGAAGTGCTCCTTTTGAACTTCTTCCAGTTTTCGATCAGTGTAATCAAGCAAGAAGCGCTGATACATCAACTGGCCGTTGGTCTCGATGAGCTTAACATTGCCAAGAACATGAACGACGTCGCCATTATCGTGCCGCACGCGGTATTCGATGGAAATGGAATCGCCGACGTTGTGTAGCTCAGCCATCTTCCTGCGCATCTCAGCGGCGTCCTCTTCGAACACAGACGGCGCGGTCATCTCAAAGCCAGCATCGATGAGCTCTTCTTGGGTGGAGTAACCAAGGATGTTCAGTGCGGCCTGGTTAATCCCAAGGATCGTGTTTCCATCAACGGAGTGGGTGATCACGCCACACTGCATAGAGGTGAAGATCGTCTCGAGCGCTTGACTGCTCTCAAGGATCTCCTGTTCATAGAGGCGTTCCTGAGTGATATCGATAGCAACTCCAACCGTGCCCATAGGAGAGCCGTCCACGTCATAGAGCGGGGATTTATATGTGGTGAGAAGGCGTGTGCCCTCACCAGTCTGCACCGTCTCTTCGGAGACGACCGTCGAATGCGTCTCCATCACTTGCCGTTCGCTCTCGATGCAAGCAGGGTCATCCGTTTCAACATCCCAGATATACGCATGACGTTGTCCTTGGACCTGCTCTTTGGTCTTGTTGACCGTTGCACAGAAGGCGTCGTTGACCTTGTGATGGATGCCGTCATCTGACTTATACCAAACCAAGCAGGGGATAGAATTGATTGTGGTTTCGAGGAATTGGGTGGTCTGCCAAAAGTCGGTGCGGCTTTTCAAATCATTTTGCCAATGATGGAATCGATAATCGAATTCCTCATCATCCATCGGCGTGATCCAAATATCGAAGATACGCTTTCCGAGGGGAAGCAGGCTACGGATCTGCTCGTGGGAAGCAAGGATGATGATGTCAGCGTCGTCCTTTGCGCTTGCAATGACATCGGATGCAATATTGAGGGCGTTGCCAGAAGTCACATCGACGAAGACTGCGTTGGCAGCTGCGAGCTTGTCGCGCTCAGGCGTTGATGAGGCAATGACGGTATGGGCAAAGCCCTCGCGCGGTTGTGCGTTCTCAACCTGGTGGCGAAATGTCTCTGCCAGGTCGATGAGATATATGGTTATCGAGCTTCGATACATAGCATGCCCTTTGAACGAGGCTGGTTCTATTGACAGAAATGCAACGTTGGGAAAACGATTCAGTTACGTTCGTAGTATATCAACTTTACAGGTGCGGACTTTCGATAAGGCCCCTGAAATGGAAATTTGATATAGTAAATACAATATTTGCTAGGCAAGACAAGTCTGGCTCAGGGGAAGCGAGAACGAAAAGAGAAGAAGGAGGGGATGGATATGAATGAGAGTCTGAATGACTTCTTGGTGAACATTACGGGCGAGATCGACACCTTCATGTATACCTACATCCTGGTGATCCTGCTTGTCGTTGTTGGTGTTTACTACACCATCCGCACAAAGGCAGTCCAGCTCCGCTATATCAAGGATATGTTCACTCAATTGACCGAGAAACGCCATGTGGAAGGACGACGTTCCATTTCCTCTTTCCAGGCAATGATGGTCTCGACGGCGTCGCGTGTGGG
This sequence comes from uncultured Eggerthellaceae bacterium, assembly GCA_910588985.1. Taxonomy (GTDB): domain Bacteria; phylum Actinomycetota; class Coriobacteriia; order Coriobacteriales; family Eggerthellaceae; genus MGBC163016. Next base: position 11,787 of record CAJURO010000020.1, read on the forward strand.
AACGGGCAATATAGCAGGTGTGGCAACGGCTATCGCAACGGGTGGTCCAGGCGCGGTGTTCTGGATGTGGCTCATGTGCATAATCGGTGCCGCTTCTGCTTTCATCGAGTCAACGCTTGCCCAAATCTTCAAGGTTCGCCATAAGGAAGGGGAGTTCCGCGGCGGTCCTGCTTACTACATCGAGCAAGGGCTTAATGCGCGTTGGCTTGGCATCATCTTTGCTGTAGCGCTCATCCTGTGCTTCGCTTTTGGCTTCAATGGCTTGCAGGCATACAACATGACGTCATCGCTTGAGTACTACATCCCGGATTATGCGACCAATGGTGTTGCGCTTGGTGTCGGTATCGCGCTCATCGTGTTCACCGCATTCGTGATCTTTGGTGGTGCGAAGCGCATTTCCATCATCACTTCGGTCATCGTACCAATCATGGCATTCGCCTATATCGCGCTTGCCTTATGGACCGTGTTCTCGAATGTGGGAGAGATCCCAGCTGTCTTTGCGCTGATCTTCGAGTCTGCGTTCAACTTCCAATCGATTGCCGGTGGCTTTGCGGGGTCAGTTATCATGCTAGGCATCAAGCGTGGTTTGTTCTCGAATGAAGCCGGCATGGGCTCTGCTCCGAATGCGGCGGCTACGGCATCTGTGTCGCATCCTGTTAAGCAAGGGCTTGTGCAGAGCCTGTCTGTCTATATCGACACGCTGCTTATCTGCACAGCTTCTGCGCTCATGGTGCTCATCTTCTATGTACAGAACGAAGCGGCAGCAACGGCGCTCAACGGCATGCCCCTTGTGCAGATGGCGGTGAACAACTCAGTAGGTGAGTTCGGCATCCATTTCATGACCTTCGCCATCTTCGCATTCGCTTTCTCGAGCATCATCGGCAACTACTTCTATGCAGAGAGCAACTTCCTCTACATCACGAAGAATCGCTATGCCCTTCTGGTGTTCCGCCTGCTCTGCTTGGCAGCCGTTCTCTATGGTTGCGTGAACAGCTTCGATCTGGCGTGGAACTTGGCTGATATCTTCATGGGATTTATGGCCATCATCAATCTCATCGCGATCCTCCTTCTTGGGAAGTGGGCGCTTGCGGCGTTGCAGGATTACACGCGGCAGCGCAATGAGCATAAGGATCCGATCTTCGTGGCATCTTCCATCCCTGGGTTGCCGCCAGTGCAGTGCTGGAAGGAGGACGAGCTTCACGACTTCGGTCCGAAGCCGATCAAAGAGTACATTGATGAGGCTCTCGACCCTGATGCACCGCCGCTGACATAGAGCAAAAAAGCGTGGTGCAGCGCTCTTCCAGAAAGCTCAAAGGGGCAGTTCCGTGTGGAGCTGCCCCTTTTACGATATCAGGTTATCTTTCGGTGCAACGGCGATCCTTTTGGAGAGGAGTCGAGGAAGAACTAGACGCTCTCGGCTCTGAGGGCGTCTACAACGTTGTCCGCCTTGCAGCGATGCATTCCGTAGGCAACCGATATCACCATGGCTACGGCGGTGAGGGCAACCGCGAGCCCGAGGTATCCCCAAGGAAGAGTGAAGGCTATGCCATCCATTGAGAGGGCGATCATCCTATAGAGCAAGAAGGATACGAGGATCGAAAGAGCAAGGCCAGGGACGAGCCCGCGTATCCCATAGCCGATGCACTCTTCGGCGATCATCGAGCGGAACTGCCGGTTCGACAGGCCGATCGATCGCATCACGGCGAACTCGCGACGGCGAAGGATCAGGCCATTTGTCACGGTATTGAACACGTTCGCCAAGGCGATGAGCGTGAGGATTCCCGTGAAGAGAAGGCAGAAGATGTTTATGATCATCGCAAGCATGCGAGTGCCTTCGGCCTCAGCGAGCCAATCGTTGATCGAGTGGAACGCTAGATCGTCTCTACCAGCAGAATACCTGAACTCGTCATATTTGCTCTGGATGTTCTCCGCAACCTCTGCATGCCCAACGCCGTGTGCATCGAATGCTGCATTGAATGTTGGAATGAGTGATGCAGGGGTGTCATTGAGAATGGTCGAGGCTGGTACGATGATCGAGACCGCTTCGATATGCTGCGAGATGATGTCAGGTGCAGTAGAGGTGATGCAGTCGATCGCGATATCCTTCGTTTCAAAGGCCTCGAGGTCGAGAGGGTGTCCTTTCTCCGATTCGATCAGATCCAATGCGGCATCTTCATCCATGGTATACGGAATGAACTCAAAGTACGAGCCACTCTCGTCTTGTGCTCCGACATACCAAGTGAATCCTGTCACGGTCTGCCCGTTGTATTCGCCGCCAAGGAGCGCACGAGCAGTGCCTGCGCTGCTGAGCGTTTGAACTTGTTGGTACTTGCCGTCGTACATCGTGTAGGATCGATCGATGGCGATAGCATGCATTTCGTCTGCATCGTAATAGCGTGAAGGATCCACTCCGCAGCTTCTTGCGAACGCATCAAAGGAGCTATCGTCGAGGTAGTAGACAAGAGCAAGCGTTCCGATAGTGCCATCCGCACGTCGTCCAGCATTTTGCCGACCGATGCTCTCATCAGTGAGGTATGTGCTGCTCATCATGTTCTCGGGAAGGACGAGTGGCAACGTGTCGCTCAGATACCATCCACGCGGATCCGCGCCTTGTGCCGAGCTCAACGCTGCGTAGGCATCTTCATAGAATGCGAGGTCGTCCTCTGCTACGCCGCCATTAGAATCCAGCTGCATGGTTACGCCGATGTCATAGTTCGCGCTGCTGTCAACGGCTGACACGAGATTGCCGATGAAGTTGTTGAACGAGCCTGCGGTCATGAGCAAGACAATGGCCAATGCGAGTGAGAGCGATGCTGCGCGACCTTTCGTTTTGCTTCTTTTGGCGTTCATGTGAGCAAGCTGGCCGCCTGTGCCGAAAATGCGCGCAAGGAACCCTCGTTGCTGCCAAAGCTTTTGCGGAGATGCGAACTTTTGCGCATCGCGCATCCCGCGCTTCGAGACCTTTCCGTCGTGATTCTGCTTCAATGCCTCGATCGGGCTGATGCGTCCTGTGCGCAAAGCAGGAACGAGCACGGAGACAAGCACGGTTGCCAAAGTGAGCGTTGCAGAGAAGATGAGCGCTGCTGGAACAGTCGTGGTCTTGAATTCAACAAGACCGTTCGAGAGCACCGTTGCGATCATAGGACCAACGAACGAGAAGGTTACCATGCATCCGCCAATGCCTATGAGGATGCCGAGGGGAATGCCAATAAGAGCTATGACCAGACCTTCAATGAGAACCGCCCGACGCAATTGCCCTCGTGAAGCACCAATGCTTGCAAGCAGTCCGAACTGACGAGCGCGTTCAGCTACCGAGATGGCGAAGGCGTTGTAGATAAGGGAGATGCAGGCAATGATGATCACGACCGCAAGAACGCTTGCAAGGCCGAAGAAAGTTTCCCAAATGGCGCCGTTGCTTCGAATGCCAAGATAGCGAAGGAGGGATGAATGATAAGAAAGGCTTTCAGAAGGGAAGAGCTCTTCAGTGCGCTCTTCGATCTGATCGGTGTTCTTCATGTCGCGATAAGCGATGTAGGTGGTCATGGCATTGCCGCCATGGGGCGAGCTTCCAACGACGCCCATTTGCCCGACACCGGTCGAGAGGGCATACGTATAGGGGTCGGAAAAGCCCACCACGGTATAGGTCTTTTCCTCAAGATCGGCGAGTACTTCCCTGAATGTGCCTGAGTCGAGATATCCGACCGTTGTGTCAAGCTCGGAGCCTTGCGTGATGCGAGCTTCATGAGAGCCTGGATCGGCAATGCCAATCCCACTGCTCGTGTCATCAGCTGCATCTGACGCATCTTCGCCTTCTGCCAAGATGGCGTATCGCCTGCCCACTTCGATGGTGAGCGTATCGCCAATCTGCATGTTCTCGTGTACATTCCAAAGGGTTGGGAGCATGATCTCGTCAGGGGTCTCAGGCAGGCGTCCTTCAGCAGGAACGATAGAGCAGAGTTCTTCTATGTCGCCTGAGTAGCTTACGATGGGAAGATAGTTGCCAAGGGTGAACTGCTGCTGAGGGGTGAGCTGCCCAAAGCCAAAGTTCACAAGGCTGGCCACGTCTGTGACATCGAACGCCTTCGCTGCTGCATCGGTCCGCTCGTGCAGCAATTGGACATCGGTGCTATGCACTTCGGCCATCCAGCCGCCCGTCGTTTCCTTCTCGGTAGAGTAGAGAAAACCGTTCAAGCTTGTATAGGAGGTCATGACGGCAGTGAGGAGCGCTGCCGCAAGGGCGACGCCGAGGATCGTCACGAGCGTGCGCACACGGTTCGCGCGCAGGGACTTCAGGGTGAAGACGATCAGGGCTCTCATCGGCGGATCCTCTCATCGCGCACGATGCGGCCGTCTTCGATGGCGATGATGCGATCTGCCGCGAGGGCGATCTCCTCGTCATGGGTGATCACGATCATCGTCTGCCCCATCTCTTTGTTGGAAGCACGAAGAAGCTGCATGATCTCAACGCTGTTGTTGGTATCGAGGTTTCCCGTAGGTTCGTCTGCGAGCACGACAGAGGGAGCATTCATCAGCGCTCGCCCAATGGCGACGCGTTGCTGCTGCCCGCCTGAGAGCTGGCTTGGAAGATGGCTTTCACGCCCGTGAAGACCGAGTGCGTCGAGCAAGCTTGCAAGGCGCTTTTCATTGATGCTACGGTTGTCAAGCTTGACGGGAAGCGTCATGTTCTCAACGACGTTGAGGACGGGAACCAAGTTGTAGAATTGGTAGACTAACCCTACCTCACGACGTCGGAACACGGCAAGCTCTTCGTCGCTTCGTGCATATACATCGGAGCCATTGAGCAGGACCTGTCCAGAAGTAGGGCGATCGACACCGCCAATGATGTGAAGCAGCGTTGACTTCCCTGATCCAGAGGAACCAACGATGGCAACGAATTCCCCTTCTGCAACAGAGAGAGACACATCGTCGAGCGCGCGGATGGCGGTTTCGCCTTCGCCATAGACCTTGGAGAGATGAGCAACGGTCAGAATGTCCATGCGTATGCCTTTCATTTCCGTGATCGAACTTGATGTGCAGTATGGGCGAGTGGCATGTCCTGTCGATGACGCGCATATTACAACATAGTAAGGACGGATGAGCGAAGCAGGTGCAGTGTCGAGGATCGCATGCGCGACGCTGCTTTGTTGAGCGGAGAGGGCTGGATGATAACTAGGTAAGCAGGCAGAAAAGCGCTCTAGCGTTGAAGGTGCGCAAGCCTGCTCGCTAGACAACGACCTTCGGGAAGGCGATGTCGAACTGAGCGCCACCGCCATGAGCGTTGCAGGCGCGCAGCGTACCTCCTTGGGCTGAGATGAGCGCCTGGGCGAGGGAGAGGCCGATCCCGAACCCAAGCGGCTGAGCGGAAGAGTCGCTGAATGCAGCGTTCTGGGAAGCATCATCAGCATTGGAATCGCGAGAATCATGGGATTCATGCAGAACGCGGTCGTGCCCGCGATAGAAACGCTCGAAGATATGAGGGAGATCCTCTTCGGAGATGCCAGGCCCTGTGTCGCGAACACGAATGTTGGAAGAGATGGCGTTCTCGGTGACCTGGATGGTAATAGAGCCTCCTGTTGGCGTGTGCTCCATGCAGTTCTTCACGATGTTCTCAAGTGCCTCAGCGCTCCACATCGCATCTCCTGTGAACGTCGCTTCTTCATCAAGGTCGAAGATGAGGTCGATGTCGTGGAGGTCGAGCGCGGTTCCAAGGGGCATCGTTGCGGCTCGCGCCAATTCTGCACTGTTCACAGTGCTTGTTTCGAAATGCATGGCGCCTGCGTCGACCTTCGCGATCTTGAGCAACGCGGTAACAAGCCATGCAACACGCTCAAGCAGTATCTCGAGCTCTCTCGTGGCGCGAATGCGCTCACGGGGGTCATCTGCGCGCTCGATGGCGGGCAACATGAGCCCTGCAGCCGTAAGGGGCGTGCGAATCTGATGAGAGATATCAGCAAGAGAATCGGAGAGCGCATTGCGCTCATGCTCGAGCTGGTCGCGCGTGCGTGCAAGGCGGGACACCATCTTCGCAAGCTCGTTCGAAAGGATGGCAACATCGCCTTCGCGGCAATTGGAGAAGCCCACTCGTCGTCCTGAATGAAGCACTTCGTCGACCTCTTCAGCAAGGCGTGCGATCTGGCGATGTCGTACGAGAGAGACGACGATGAAGAAGGCAGCAGCGAATAAGAGCAGAGCAAACATCCAGACCTTCGCTTCGCGAGGGGCTGCCCAGATGAGAAGGGCGCCTCCTGCAAGAAGCGCGAGCGTTTGCTTGACAAGCGTCGAATAGGATCCCATGCTACTCGGCCACCTTGTAGCCCATTCCGCGTACCGTAAGGATGATCTGAGGGGCGGAAGGGTCAGTCTCGACCTTCTCGCGCAAGCGCTTGATGTAGACGTTGAGCGCATTGTCAGAGACATATTCGCCAGCGGTATCCCAGATGGCATCTTTGAGGTTATCGCGCGTGACGAGCTTGCCCTTATGCTGCAGGAAGTAGAGGAGGAGGCGATATTCAAGCGCAGAGAGGTATACTTCCTGGTCATTCTTGGTGACGAGCGCTGATCCCACGTCAAGCTTTACATCTCCAGCGACAAGGACGTCTTCGGCATGGTTTGCTCGGCGCAGCGCACTGCGGATGCGCGAGACGAGCTCACGCGCGCGAAAAGGCTTCGATATGTAGTCGACGGCGCCCATGTCGAGGCCAGCGACCGTTGAATACTCGTCGTCGGAGGCTGTGAGGAATATGACAGGCATCTCAGGGGTCATCTTCTGAGCGGCCGCGCAGACAGCGAAGCCGTTTCCCTCTTCGAGCGTAACATCGAGCAGCGCGATATCGAAATTCCTTGCCTGCAAAAGCTCGAGCGCTCCAGACTGTGTGGAGACTTGGCTCACCTCGAATCCCTCGTCTTTGAGGAGATTCGTGAGCGAGCGGACGATGGAGCGATCATCTTCAACTAAGAGAATATGCATGAAGCCTCCTTTTGATGGGTACATCATATCTTGCGGCATGGGTCCCGTGAAGCAGGTCATGCGAGAAATCCCTGGTAGCTTACCGAATCGTAATGAGGTAGATTGCGTTGGCAACTCAATTTCAATGCACGCTGGGTTGCCATGCGATAGATGAAAGCCTCGCCGCGTCGTCGCTTCGAGCCAAGGTCTCTCAGCGACTTTGGCTTACCTCGCTTTCACTATCGCATGGCAACCTATCATGTATCCCTCATGGGAGCTGGCGAGGCCTACAAAAAAAGAACCTCGCGAAGAGGTTCTTTTTCGAGCAATGATATGTGGCGAGTGCTCTAGAGGTAGCCGAAGAAGAAGTTGATCTCGTCTTGCCAGCTCTCCTCATCGATGACCCACTCACCATTGGTGTATACGAGGTCAACATCCAAGAGATTGTCAGGAGAAGGCTCTATCTCAAGCGTTGCCCGCGTGACGATCGAGCCGATCTCAGCCTGGCGCTCTGCTGGGCTCATCTTGACGAGAGCATCAATGTTGCCCTTGAGCTTTTCGTTGATCAGATCGACGATGTCGTACATATCGCGGATGGTGAGATAGAAGTTCGCTTCAGCCTCATCACCTTCTTCGACACCATCGACCAACATATAAGAAGGCTCGTAATCGAAGCCCTGGAGCATGAGGTCAACCATGTTTGCTGGATCGATGCCGCAGCTCTCCATGGTCATCTCTTCGTCGAAGCTGTCGGTGAGGGCCTGGGCGAACGTGGTTTCCATTTCGGCTTGGATCTCGGCCAGTGCAGCAGGGTCATGGGCCTTGATCTTATCGAGACGTGCTCCCACTGCATCCTGAACGGCGAATTCCGCATCATCAAGCTCAGAAGAGGCAGAGCTTGAGGCACTTGATGAAGACGTGATGGCAGGGGTGCGCGTTGATGATACATCAAGGTCGTAGTCATCCGCGATGCTGAGCGCAAGAACGATGGCGACGGTATTGACGATGATCATGATGACAGACAAGATGATGCCGATGATGCCGCAGATACGGCCCGCTTTTCCTTGTCCAAGCGTGCCGCCCGCCTTGAAGTATTTGCCAGCAAGGATGATCGCTACGATGCCAAGCACGATGCCAACGATCGGGATGAAGCAGAAGACGATGGCAAGGATGCCGCAAACAAGAGCGCCCGTCGGGCTTGGTTGAGCTTGGCCAGGAGGTGCGATAGGGGCTTCAGGAGAGGGTGCGCCATAGACAGGCTGGCCTTGTGGTGGTTGTGCAGGGGGAGGCGGAACCTGTCCCGAAGCAGCTGCTGGGGGCATTGGCATGGTAGCGGTAGGCTGCGCAGCGCTTTGCGGCGTTGGTTGTGCACCAGGGGCCTGGACAGGCTGTGCGGGGTCCTGCTGAACAGGTTGTGTGGCCTGAGCTTGCGTTGGCTGCGCATCGGCGCCCTGCGCTGGGGGTGCAATGTGGCTCTGCTCGGGCTGGAGCGGTGCGGTGGCCGCACCTGATCCGGGCTCAGCCTGGGGAGCCTGAGCATCTTGTGCGCTCATGGCGGGTTGCTGGGCGGTGTCCTTCTCGTCCATGGTCTTCTCCTCTGGTTAGTCCGTTGTTGCCTCTACAACATGATGTATATCATTGTAGTGCAGATGGTAGGGGAGTCAGGGTACGATCAGATGACATCCGAGTCGTCTTCTGCCACTTGCATTCTGCATGTGACGCTAAGGCACCGTTGACGTCAAGGACCCCCTCGCATCAATGTCCTCAGTCGCTGTCGTCTCGTCCTCGAGCAAGCATGCGCTTCATGCGCTCCTTGCCGTATTCAGCTGTTTGAACTGCTGCGGTCACCAGGCAGATGCCAAGGGCGATTCCCGCAGCGAACTGAAGCGTTGCAAGAGCGTTCGCCATGCAGGCGTCCCACATGCCGTTCACGGCATTTGACATGGTGTAGAAGAGCCCTCGCCCGGGGACAAGGGGGATCACTGCAATGATGAAGAATACGCTTGTGGGCACTTTGCACCGCCGAGCGGCTGCTTCCGCATAGATGGCGGCGAACGTGCAGGCGATCAAGCAAGGGATGAAGATGCCCCCGATCGCTTGGTTGAGGATCCAATAAAGGAGCCAGGTGAGGATCCCACCAAGAGAGGCGGCAAGGATATGGCGCGGTGTGACATTGAAGAACAGCGCAAACCCAAGGGCGCCCACGAACGACATCGCAAGTTGTAGGAGAGCCTGCGTATCCATATCAACCAACCATTCCCGACAACCAGAGCGCGGCCATGAAGCCAAGCGCGAGCGATGTTGCCCACAGAAGGCTCTCGATGAAACGCATGACGCCTGAAATGGTATCGCCTGAGAGCATGTCGCGAGTTGCATTCGTCATGGCAACACCAGGGATCAGCAGCATGATGTCACCTATCATGACCATGTCAGTTGAAATGCCAGGAACAAGATGGGTCACCACGACGATGCCTATGCCAACGAGCAGCGATGCACCGAAGTTGAAGATCATGGTGTTGGGCGTCCATGGCTTGAAGTGCTCTATCGCAAAGCACAGGAAGATGGCGAAAAGGGCCGAGACGATGCCATCGAGCCAGCTTCCGCCGAAGAATACGGCGAAGCCGAAAGCTGAGAGGATACCGCCGATATAGAGCGCCCAACGTGGGATCGGCCGTGAGACGATGCTCTCAAGGCGTTGTTTCAGCTCGGCTAAAGGAAGAGGATGGGTGGCGCAGTCGTCGCAGAGGCGGCTCATAGCCTCAAGCTTGTCAAAGTTGATGCCGCCTTCGCCGATCACGCGGCGTGTCAAAGTATGCTCCGACCCGCTGGGCAATGTCATGGTGACGACGATGGCAGCAGTGATCACAAGGACGTTCATCTTGCGTGCGCCGTAGGCACGGCCCATCTCGCTCAGCTTCTCTTCGACGAAGTGGACATCGGCGCCGCATTTGAGCATTGCTTCGCCCACATCAAGCAACCCAGGGAACACCTCGAGCGCAAATGCGTCGGCCTCTTTGGCAGAGAGGCTGTTGGCAAGCGTAGGGGCGGTATCCATGAGTATGATCTTTCTTATTCAAGGGTCAATGGTGGTTGGTCACCTTCGCTATAATCCAAGAAAAAGGCTTGAATGGCAAGGGGTCGTTAGGATGGAGAAGATCGGAATCGTAGATGCAGGCGGTGGATTCCGCGGTGTGTACGCATGTGGAGCGCTTGATCGATGCCTGGAGGAAGGCGTGTCCTTCGACGTATGCATTGGCGTATCGGCAGGGAGCGCGAACCTCTCTTCGTTCATCGCAGGGCAGATGGGGCGCAATTATCGATTCTATACGCACTATGGCATGCGCAAGAAGTACGCAAGCCTTGGGAACTATGTACGACATGGCTCCTTCCTTGGCCTGGACTACATCTACAGCACGCTCTCGAATGCAGATGGCGAAGATCCTCTTGACTATCCTGCGCTGAAGGCAAGCCCTGCGGACTTCATCGTTGTGGCAGCAGATGCACGTACGGGCGATGTCCGCTATTTCACAAAAGAGGATATGCATCAAGATGATTACGATATCCTCAAGGCATCATGCGCCATTCCTGGTGTGTGCCGACCCTACGAGATCGATGGGATACCCTACTTTGATGGCGCTCTCGGCGATCCTGTTCCTGTTGAGCGGGCCTTCGCTGAAGGATGCGACAAGGTGGTCGTGCTCTTGACGAAGCCAGCGAACGTAGCGCGCACGCCTGGTCAAGATCCTACGTTCGCACGTATGGTACGAAGGAAGTACCCTCACGCTGCGACGGCGCTGCTCAATCGCGCTGATCGCTATAACGAAGGGGTGCGCATCGCCCGCGAATACGAACGTGCGGGCAGAGCGTTGATCGTGTCGCCTGATGATACCTGTGGAGTATCTACGCTGACGCGGGAGAAGGATCGCCTTGATGCACTCTATGCGAAAGGGTATGGAGATGGCGAGCAGATCGTCTCTTTTTTGAGTTAGGAAAGCTTTGATCCAAGGGAGCTAGCATGCCTGTTAAATCACCTCAGCATCGTCCGCCCAATGACATGTCCTGTCCTATGCTGCCTATCGTTGATGGCTGCACTCATGGGAAATGCCATTTCTGCAGCATCTTCGATGGCATTCCCTTCATGGCTCTCCCGCGCGATGCTGTCATTGCGGACATCGAGGAGATAGCGAAGACGGCGACCGCCCTCACGCGGCGCATCTATCTGACGGGCGGGAATCCCTTCGCTCTTTCTGCTGATGCGTTGATCGAGGTGTTCGATGAGGTTGAGCGCCGCATTCCTTCGGTCAAGAGCTACGGCGGATTCTGTCGGATCAGCGATATCGCACGCAAGAGCGACGATGATCTTGCTCGTCTTGCGGCGCGTGGAGTGAGTGGCGTCGCGATCGGCGCAGAGAGCGGGTTCGACGAAGCGCTTGCGTTCATGGAGAAGGGCCATACCGCGCGCGACATCATCGAGCAAGCGCAGCGGCTGCATGATGCGGGTATCCCGTTCACCTTCTTCTATCTTACGGGAATTGCAGGTGCGGGGCATGGTCAAGAGAACGCGCTTGCCTCAGCTGAGGTCTTCAGCAAGGCAGCTCCCGAGCGGATCCTCGTCGTCACGATGACGCCTTCGCCAGGCTGGTCTCTCGCAGCTGACATCGAAGCTGGGCGGTGGGCGCCCCCGACCGAAGTGGAGATGGCAGAGGAGATCCGTGCGTTCATTGCGAACTTGACCTGCAAGACATTCGTCAATTGCTCTCATGACACAGATATCCTGCGATTCGAGGGAATGGTGCCCCTTAACCAGGAGAAGATGATCGAGCTTATGGACCATCAGATCCCTAAGATGAACGAGAAGGCCGCCCGTCGCATGCGAGAGGCTTTGCATAAGGCAACGTTCTAAGCTCAAGAGCTCGATCTGAGCAAAAAGAGCTTTGGCCAAATTAAGCGTTACCGAAGCGTTGACAAGGCATTGCTCGGTACTATAATCAGAAACGCAACTACGCAGACCCCACTGGAAGCATTCTGAACCGCGCTGGAACAGGATGTGGATTGGGCCTCTGGAGAATCCCGCATACGGGTGCCGAAGGTGCAAAGCGAGCTTCTTGCCGCTGAAACTCTCAGGCAAAAGGACAGAGAACGCGTAACGCCGTTTCTGGCGCAATCCGCTCTTCTTTCCTTTCCGTGTGCATTTTCCCGAAGTCCAGTCAGGCCCTTGGTGGTCTTGCAGGATCAAGTAAGTTCGCCATTTGCGTTGAAGGAGAGGAAGATATGGAAGCGTTCGATTCCGCGCTTGCTGCGATCGATGATTTCGTCTGGGGCGTGCCCCTTATGGTGCTCATCCTGTTCGGAGGCTTGCTGCTGACGCTGAGGTTGAAGGGATTGCAGTTCTCTCAGCTTGGGCGTGCATTAAGGTACATGTTCAGCAATGAGAAGAATGGTCCAGGCGAGGTGTCGAGCTTCGGTGCGCTCTGCACGGCGCTTTCGGCGACTATCGGTACGGGCAACATCGTTGGTGTAGCAACCGCTATCGTGGCAGGTGGCCCTGGTGCCCTCTTCTGGATGTGGCTGGCTGCACTTTTTGGAATGGCAACCAAGTACTCTGAGGGCCTGCTTGCCGTGAAGTATCGTACGGTGCGCAAGGATAATCATGTGCTTGGTGGTCCGTTCTACTATATCGAGCGCGGCATGGGTCGGAATTGGCGCTGGTTGGCAAAGCTCTTCGCGTTCTTCGGCATGTGCGTAGGCCTTTTCGGCATCGGCACCTTCACGCAGGTCAACTCCATATCAAGCGCCATCACGGGGTTCTTCGATCCGACGCAGTCTGCAACGGTGACATTGTTCGGCATTGATTATTCCTGGGCAACCGTAGTAGGTTCGCTGCTCCTTGCTGTGCTTGTAGGCATGGTACTCATCGGAGGGCTTCGTCGCATCGCAAGCGTTTCCGAGCGCATCATCCCGACGATGGTCGTCATCTACTTGGTGCTCTCGATCGTTCTCATTGGCGCGAACATCACGGCCCTTCCTGCCGCGTTCGTCACCATCGTCCAAAGTGCATTCGGTTTCCAAGCTGCTGCTGGTGGCATGCTCGGTGCGATCATCATTGCCATGCAGAAGGGTATTGCACGCGGTATCTTCTCGAACGAGGCTGGTCTTGGCTCTGCTCCGATCGCAGCAGCGGCTGCCCGTACGAACGAGCCGGTTCGTCAGGGTCTCATCTCCATGACAGGAACGTTCCTTGACACCATCGTGGTGTGCTCCATGACGGGGCTTGCCATCGTCATCACAGGTGCCTATCAGGTTCCTGGGCTTGAGGGAGCTGCTGTCACCACAGCGGCGTTCCAGTCAGGGCTGCCATTCATCGATGGCGGCGTCGTAGCGTTCATCATGATGCTCTGCTTGGCGCTGTTCGGCTTCACCACTATCCTTGGTTGGGATTACTATGGCGAGCGCTGCCTTGAGTATTTCAGCAACGGTTCCATGAAAGCGGTCATGGCATATCGCTGGCTCTACATCGCAGCCGTGTTCATTGGCCCTTACATGACGGTCTCGGCGGTATGGACTATCGCGGATATCTTCAATGCCTGCATGGCCATTCCGAACATGATCGCCTTGATCGCGCTTTCGGGTATTGTGGTCAAGGAGACGAAGAGCTACTTCGAAAGGTTGAAAGCGGCGAATGGAATCGAAGAGGACATGGCCCCACGACCCGATGATTCAGCCGATTGGAAGAGTTTGCCTGCCGATGACGATGATAGCGAGCCTATGGGCGGCATGACCGATCGCGAGCTCGAGCCGACCATGTAGGAGCAAAAAGGTAGGTTTTTAAAACGCACATCTTGAGAGGACGTGGAGGGGTCTTGGGCCCCTCCTTTATTGAGCTCATCCTTTTCCGTTTGCAAGCGCTGCCACGCCTCCTTCAATGAATCGATCGACAGCTTGGCGTACCTGCGACCAGTCAGCGTTGCTTGTCCTGTCGGATGTAGCAAGCGCATGGCATCCGCTCATTTGGAAAAGCGTCAATGCACGGGCGATGTCTTTGGGTATGCCAGCCTCAATGAGCCTCTCTTTCAGCGAGAAGTTCTCGCTCTCTTCTATGAAAGCCATCATTGCCGTGAAGAATCGCGGATCTCGTGCAACGCCGACATATTCATCTGCTTCTCGTATTCGTTCGCAATATGGTTGTGAAGAGCAGTTTTTTGCGCCGCCTGCGCAATCGAAGTGCTCGTCGAATTCTTGGATATTCGACATAAAACGCTGAACGAGCTGTTCATATACATCGTTCACGTTCTCGTAATGTGCGTAGAAGGTAGCGCGGCTTACCTGTGCTTCTCGGGCGAGTTCTGTGACACCGATGTTGGCAAGGGGCTTATGCTGGAGAAGCGTCAAAAGGGCATGTTGCATGCGCTCTTCTGAGCGCATGAAGCGCGCATCGTCGATTCCTGACATAAGATCCCTTCCACTATTGAACAAGTTGTATAGTATTGTATGGTATGAACGAAGAGGAATTGAGATAATCGTCTTAAGGATAGCTGCGTCTTTTCTACGAGGAGCTCATATGGATGTTTCACAACGACGGTTGCTCGATGTGCTGGCAACGCCAGATGCACGCTTCGTGATCCCTCTCTATCAACGAACATATTCATGGGGACATGATCAGTGCGAAGAGCTTTGGCTCGACATACTGCGCGCAGCGCGCTATGGGCGCAATCACTTCTGTGGAACGATTCTCTATCTTGAGGCGACAGGGAAAGACGCGCCAGCAAGCGGTGGTGTCAATCTGCTCGAGATCATCGATGGGCAACAGCGCATCATGACGGTGTCGTTGCTCATCGTGGCGCTTGCGCGCTTTTTGGACGAGAAGGGCATGATGTGCAATGGCCGCGATGGAGCTGCATTGCGAAGAGAGCTACTGACGATCGAGGTTCACGGAAAGCGAGAAACGAAACTCGTGCCTTCTCAGCCCGATCGCACGGTCTATTTGAACGCTGTGCTTGGTGATTCTCCTTTCGGAGATAAGCGTGCATCTGGTGAGTTGGCAACAGAAGCCGCTGCAGCATCAGGGGTCGCTTCACGCGTCCTTGCCAACATATCCTTCTTCGCAACGAGGATGGAAGAGGATGGCTTCGACCCTGACGAGCTCATGCAAGGCCTTGAGCGTCTTCTCGTCATCATGGCAAGAGTGGACGATGCGCGTGCTGCACAGCCTATCTTCGAGAGCATCAACTCGAAGGGCATGCCGCTCAATGTGGCCGATATGGTGCGCAACTACCTTCTGCTCTCAGAGGAGCGTGCAGAGCAAGCGCGAATGTATCGCGAATACTGGCAGGCCATCCAAGGAATGTTCGCGCCTGATCCGGGTTCGCTCAGGCTTGATACCGCCATCAAGAGCTGGCTTGCTATTCGCCTTAAAGGTGCTCGCATTCGCAGTCCAGAACAGGTGTACAGCTCTTTCAAGCGATTCGTCGAGGATCACTATAGAGGAGCGAAAGAGCCGATCCTGCGCGAACTTCGGGGCTTCAGCTTGATGTGGGCTGAGAGCTATCGCTATCACGGGGTGAAGAAGTACAAGTCGGGGAGCGATTGGGCGGAGCTTGGCGCACCTGCCTTGACGTCTGGCTATAAGCTGAAGAAGCCTGATAACGAAGAATATGCAGCTCGGGTTCGCGAAGAGCTCCGAGCGATAGATGAGAAGTGGTGAGAGGGGACACATGAAAGCGAATCTCGAACCGATCCTTGATGTCCTAGGGACACCCGATCGTTGCTTCCGCATCCCTGTATTCCAGCGTGTCTATTCTTGGACCGAGCGACAGTGCATGCAGCTTCTTGCTGACGTGCAGGCTCTTATGAAGGAAGATGGAGAAGCAACGCACTTTCTGGGCACATTGATCTATCTACCCGAGAGAAGCGAGGCGGGGCCACGGTATGCGAGCCTTATCGATGGCCAGCAACGGTTGACAACGCTCACGCTGCTCTTGATCGCGATGCGCGACCATCTCGCAACGAGCGACAAGGTGGAGGAGCGTGGCTTAGCGGCTCAAATCGATGAGACGTACCTTTGCGATGGTGATGAGGTGAAGCTCGTTCTTTCTTGCGATGACGCGAAAGCGTTGTGTCATCTCGTATTCGGGCAGAATGCTTTTCAGGCAGAATCTCCCCACGCTGAGGGTGCGCAGAGGGAGCCAGGCTCCTTGAAAGAAGATCAAGCACAATCTGCGTTCCTTCTTGGCAATGAGGCGCTTTTCGCTCGGATGATCGATCAAGAGGATATTGACTGCACGTGCTTGCTGGCGGCGCTGAGGAGGCTCACCGTGATCGTGGTGCAGCTTGACGACGATGACGCGCCCCAGCAAGTCTTCGAGAGCCTTAACGCCAAGGGAAAGCCGCTCTCTACAACAGACCTTTTGCGCAATACGCTTCTTCTCGAACATGGCTTTGATGAGCAGGCGCGGCTATTCAATATCTATTGGGCTCCGATAGATGCGGCATTCGAGCAGTTCGCGCCTGAGGATGATATCTATCTTGACGCAGCGCTTCATGCATGGCTCGCGTCAACCGCCCCTGATATCAAGATAGGGAAGCGAAGCGATCTGTATCAAGCGTTCAAAGAGTATCTCGCGACGAGAGATGATGCACCAGAGGATCTTCTCCGCTCGATAAGCAGCGCTTGCCTGAGCTTTGCGAAGGATCCTGCTTCGCCTGAGGCGCGTGAGCACATCGATTGGGTCATCGACAAGCCGAAAGGCCTCGTTTCAGAGCGCAAGCTCTTCGGTGATTAAGCGCTCGTGCCTTTCAGGCAATGGCTGGCGCTCGACCTTCGAGCGATCGATCGTGGCATCCAAAACGACCTTTGAGGCCAGAGGCACTCCCCTTGTGCAGGGAAGTGCTCCTGGCCGTGATCTGCCGTGCTGCTCCTATTCGTCAGGTGAGGCGAATCCGTGCCCGAGTATCGATACGATGCCGCAAAGAAGGCCTCCGATAGGCCAGGCAAGCCAGAAGAGGGCTGTTTGGTATTGTGGCACGAAGAGCATGACGAGGCCCGCTATCGTGGCGATGATCATGATGGTTCCGCAGATCGCTCCGATGCGCTTGCTCGATCGGCGAGCACTTTGCAGCGTGTATTTCTGCTCCTCAGGAAGGTCGCTCGCTTTGATCTCATGTGCCGAGAGAACTTCGCTTGCTGCCATGTTGTAGCTATCCAGATTGATCTTGCTTAGGGTCATGCTGCCGTGGATGATGAAGCGCACTCCAATGGCTATGAGCGTCAGCATGAGAGGAACCCCTATGACCTCCTCATAGCGCGAGCCATCGAAGAAGATGATGACGCACACGCCAAGAAAGACGGCAATGATGCCGCCAACGAGCTCATAGGAGAACACTGACCGTATGTGCGTTCTCTGCTCCTCGGTGTAGAAGTCCTCGATGTGCGGGTGAGAGCGGACGAAGTGCGAATGCGCAAGGCCAGCTGGGATGATGAGGCTCAGGCAAATGGCAAGCCCGATGCATTCGCAGAGTACGCCAAGCATGACGGCGAGGTTTTCAGGAAGCAGGGGCATGCTGCCATCTGTTGATGACATCGAGAAGAAGATGATCCCAATAGCTGTGCCGAGGATGAGAGCCATGACGCCATTCTAGATCTTGTTGGCAAAGTCGTTCATGTGCTCGTCGTAGCCGAAGACATCAGCAGGACGATCGCTCGGATTGAGCGTGACGATGGCAGCTATGTCTCTCTCTGTGAGGTCGCCTTGAACAAGGTCGTCAAGCGTGCAATCGAAGATGCGGCACATCTTCAAGAGCTTATCCATTTCAGGATAGGACTTCTCAGTCTCCCATTTTGTGACGGATTGGCGACTGACGCCGAGCAGCAGAGCCAATTGCTCCTGCGTCATGTTGTTCGCAGCGCGAAGGTGTATCAGGTTATCTCTAAAGCTCATCGAGTAGGCCTTTCAAGTAGAACGTGATCATGATGTGAAGCGCGCTTCGTTTGAGTCGACGGGAATATCCTATCTGCTCTTTGGGGTGTCATCCACCAACTTGCGGAAGCATTTTGAAAAAAATGAATGCACCTGGTGGTTGCAAACCCCAGTTCAGATGCTATGAGCTCTCAGTGACCTCACCTGAGATGGAACAAGGCATGGCCTTGGCAACCTCATCAGCGGTGAGCCCTTGTCCGAACAGATGCATCATCTTCGTGAGCGCAGCTTCGTATGTGATATCAAGCCCTGTCACCACTCCTGCGCTCGCAAGCGCGTCTCCTGTGGCATAGCGCTTCTCTTCAACGCCGCCAGCAGGGCATTGAGTGACGTTCACGATGACCTTGCCTTCGTGGACAGCTTCGGTGAGCACCTTGATGAACCACGCTTCTGTTGGTGCATTGCCCGCCCCGAAGGTACGCAGCACGAAGCCCTTTGCATCGACATCATTGAGCTGAGCGCGGAGCATCTTCTCGGTGATCCCTGGGAAGAGCCAGATCACTCCAACAGCAGCATCCATCTTCTCGAAGAAGGTGAACAAAGTGCCCTCTTTGCTTTGAAGGAGGTATTTCTTATGGAAATCGATATGGAGATCCATGTTCGCAAGAGGTGGGTAATTGAATGAGCGGAACGCACCGAAGTTGGTGGAGCTGACTTTGGTCGAGCGATTGCCGCGCCAGAGATGCCTTCCGAACGAGATGGCTACCTCACGTACCACAGAAAAGCCCGTCTCATCTCGTGCGGCAGCGATCTGAAGCGCTGTGATCAGGTTCTCCGTGCCATCTTCGCGGATCTCGCCGATGGGAAGCTGCGAACCAGTGAGGACCACGGGCTTGGTAAGGTCCTGCAACATGAATGAGAGTGCGGAAGCGGTATAGGCCATGGTGTCGGTTCCATGCAGGATGACGAAGGCGTCGAAGCTGTCATAGGAATGCGCGATCATGCCAGCAAGCTTTTGCCAAAGCGCAGGGCTCATATTGGAAGAATCAATCGGTGGGTCGAATTGCTCATGCTCGAGCGCATATCCGAGCCGTCCGATCTTAGGGACGTTTTCCATGAGATGACTGAGGTCGAAAGGAACAAGCGCACCCGTATGCGCGTCTTCGATCATGCCGATCGTGCCACCTGTATAGATGACAAGGATCCGAGGGGAGAGGTTTGCCTGTCCTGTGTCTTTCGTCATGCGCAAACCTTAACATAGCGTCATCAAAAGACGATCTTCAGCTCGAAACCGCATGCAAGGCGTTACATTAGGATGAAGGAAGGAGAGCCATGCCTGACGATCTGATCATAGGAGGCCTTTGCATCGCGCTGATCCTGCCGTTTGCAGGCAATACGCTTGGTGCCGCATTCGTGTTCTTCATGCGAAGAGGAATGAGCGAATGGTTCCAAAAGCTCTTGCTCGGCTTTGCGGCAGGTGTGATGATCGCAGCGAGCGTATGGAGCCTTATCATTCCCTCCCTTGAAGCCGCAGAGGGAAGCACCCTGCCAACATGGCTCCCTGCGACAGTTGGCTTTTTGGGCGGCATGCTCCTTCTGCTCCTCATTGACCATTTCATGCCCCACCTTCATATCGGTACTGATGAGCCCGAGGGTGTTGATGCTGGCTTGAAGAAGCATACGATGATGCTCTTTGCATTGGCTATCCATAATCTTCCTGAAGGCATGGCTGTGGGCGTTGTCCTTGCGGGATTCCTTGAGGGCGACGTGCTTGTGAGCCTTGCGTCGGTGCTTTCGCTTTCGATCGGCATCGCCATTCAGAATATCCCTGAGGGTGCTATCGTCTCTATGCCTCTTGTGCAGAATGGCATGAGGAAGGGCAAAGCATTCGCGCTTGGTACCGCATGCGGGGCCGTGGAGCCTCTTGGCGCTCTCCTCATGGTCGCTATTACGAGCTTGATGACGCCGCTGCTTCCCTACGTGCTGTCATTCGCAGCAGGTGCCATGATGTATGTGGTGACCGAGGAGTTGATCCCTGAGACGCAGGAGGGAAGGCATACCAACATTGGCACGATCGGCGTGGCGATCGGATTCGTATTGATGATGATCCTTGACATTGCCCTTGGGTAAGGCGAAGGGCAGGTAAGCAAAGCTGGATATATTGCGCTTGAAGGTTGCCATATGATGATGAGCGAAAGGGACGTACCAAAATGCTCATGCAGGATCCTGCATGAGCATTTTGGTACGTCCC
>CAJURO010000021.1 GCA_910588985.1 uncultured Eggerthellaceae bacterium
CTCCACAGTATCCGATTCTCAAGGTGCCTGCCGAGGGTTTCCTCGGCTGCGTCGTTATGAGTGACGCGAAGAAATATAATAACAGGATGTTATCCTGCGGTCAACAATTTTTCTTAAAAATTTTTGAAAAGCTCTATGGAAGCTTGATGAACTTGCGCTTGCCCACTTTGACGATGGCTCCAGCAAGCTCAGAGGGGTCTATATTGTAGCACTTCTTCTCAAGCGCGCGATCATTGATCTTGACACCGCCGCCATCGATCAAGCGCCGAGCCTCGCCTGCGCTCGATGCAAGGCCAGCGCTCGCCAAAAGACCCGCGAAATAGACTGTCCCGTCATCGCCCACGGCGATCTCTCCCTCATAGGTGGGGATGTCATCGGGCACCTCATGCTGTTTGAAGAGCTTATCGAACGCCTCCTCTGCAGCAAGCGCGTCCTCGGCCGTGTAGTAAAGCTCAACGATGTTCTTCGCAAGATCGCGCTTCACCTTGTTCGGATGCAGTTCTTCATTCGCAAGCCCCACTTCCAAGCGATCGATCTGGTCGACTGGTATGTCGGAGGCAAGGCGATAGTATTTCACCATCAGCTCGTCTGGGATTGACATGATCTTGCCGAACATGTCATCGGGCGCATCAGTGAGCCCGATGTAGTTGCCATAGCTCTTCGACATCTTGCGTGTGCCATCGGTTCCCTCAAGGAGCGGAAGCGTCAAGCACACTTGCGGCTCTTCGCCCATCTTCTCCATGAGCTCACGCCCCGCAAGAAGGTTGAAGAGCTGATCGGTGCCACCAAGCTCAACATCTGCTTTGATGACAAGCGAATCGTAGGCCTGCATGACCGGATAGAGGAACTCGTGAAGGCTGATCGGTTGCCCTCCGGTATAGCGGTTATGGAAGTCATCGCGCTCGAGGATGCGCGCAACGGTGAACTGAGCGGTCAGCTTGAGCAAGCCTTCCATATCAAGCGAGAGCAGCCACTCAGAATTATGGCGGAGAGTCGTCTTTGCAGGATCGAGGACCTTGAATGCCTGGTCGATATATGTTTGGGCATTTGCCTCTATCTCTTCACGCGTGAGCTGCGGACGCGTTGAGTTGCGCCCTGAAGGGTCTCCGATGAGAGCCGTTCCATCACCGATGATGAGCGTGACCTGGTGGCCAAGATCCTGAAACTGGCGAAGCTTGCGCAGGGGCACAGCATGTCCGAGATGGATGTCAGGTGCCGTAGGGTCAACGCCAAGCTTGATGTTCAGCGGAATGCCACGCTTGAGCTTCTCAAGCAATGCGGATTCTGGCACGACCTGCGCAGCGCCAGAGCTGATTATATGAAGCTGTTCTTCAGCTGAGAGCATACAAAAGCCTCCTTGTGCGATCGAGGGTATATAGTAGCACGCTGATCTAGGAAACGCCGCGATAGAGGTGACCGGACGTGGTGTGAGGCAACTTAGAGCACACCTCCTCGCCCCGATCGATGGCTTTGATCGCAGAAAGGAGCCTTCCCGTTGTTTGCGCTGTCTGCTCAGGATCCATGAAGGTCGCATCGATCATGAATGCACTGACATGAGCATCGATGAGGTCCTTGATCGCGGGAACGATATCGAGCTGCACGCTGTTATAGAGATGGCTTCGACCAAACATATCTGAGACAACGCGAAAGTCATAATCAAGGCGATCGTTCAGCGCAAATGCTGCTTTGCGTCGCGGACATGTTGCGCACTCTTCGTTGCACGGCCCCTGGCTTGTGAGCAAGCAGTGCTCGCACACCATAAGCTCAAGGTATCCCTGAACGAAGACTCCAAGGGGCAATGGGCTTTCCTTTGCAAGCTGACGAATCTGAGCGAGGGTAAGCTCGGGAGAAAGCCACGCGCGCTCTGCCCCGAAAGCGCTCGCCACCGCAAGCGCAGCCCCATTCGCAAGAGGAAGCTTGGGGCCGACCTGGGGAAGAGCGCCGAGCTCGGCACATGCGAAGAGCGACCCGATGCTCTCGACGAAAAGCGGTTCGCCTTGCTCAGCATATTGCCATGCATCGAAATCTATCTTCGCTTCGCGTGCATCGCCTACTGCGTCATGGTCGATCGAGGGCATCATGAGGGTGACGTTCTTCGGATATCCAGCTGAATCAGCATCCCGCATCAGACGCCCGCACATCTCGGCTTGCCCACGCTTGTAGTTGAGGGCAGGAACGAAAAGAGCATCTGCTCCAGCTCGCTTCGCGGCACGCGCACATTCAGGGTTCGTTGCAAGAACGCAGATGCGAGGGGCTACGGTTTCGGGCCTTGTCGCGCGTATCTGAACGGAAGCACTCCCAGCGGTGCGACCCTTGAAAGGGGCAAGGATGCCTTCTTCAAGTGCAGCAAGCGCAGAAGCGCGAATCCTATGCAACTGCGAGAATCCCAGTCCTACCCCTTCCTCAAGATCGATCGTAAGGTCGAGGAGGGCAAAGGGGGTCTGGCCGAGCCGATTGATATGCTCGATGACCTCAGGAGCCTCAAGCGCTTTCGTGCGGGCTGCTTCGACATCTTGCCCCGTCATGACGACCGAGGGAAGATCGCCTGCAAAAGAACGGCTCAGACGACGCAAGATCGCACGAGATGTTTCAGCTGGGCACTGCCCAGACTGTCCAAGGAACGAAACGCGGCCGAAGGCGACATGCTCTTCGAATTCTGCCATTGTTGGCAAACGGAAGGAAACTTCGAGAGGCTCGTTTTGGCGAAGACGGGCCCATCCGATGATCGGGATCTTCGGGTGGGCGGCATCTCCGGTGAAAGAAGCGTCAGCACTGCGAACGCGGAACACGCGATCATTCGGGCGAATGCCGCGTGCATCCTCATCGACCTCAAGGGATGCGGTCTTCGAAGCGGTCATGCATGGCTTCTCAACCTTGACGGTCTTGTTCCCCTTGCTCGTCCATACTTCAAGAACGTCGCCTGGCACAAGCTGCTCAGAAACAGAACAGGTAAGGACGCCATCGCGGAGAGACTTCACGCGCCCGATCGCTTGCCCGCGATTGTTGGGTCGCTGGAAGCTCATGATCTCTGCATTGCGTTCACCTGAAAGATACGCCTGCGTGAATCCGCGGGAGAATACGGCGGAGAGCTGCGCGCGTTCCTCGTCTGTCGGACGTGCCCGCACGCATGCAGGTGCCCCTTCACCTTCGGGCTCGCCTTGCTCCCCTGCTTCGCCAGCACGATCGAGCACCGCTCGATACGCGCTCACCGTCGAGTGAACATACTCGGGTGATTTCATGCGCCCTTCGATCTTGAGCGATGCAACGTTCGCGTCGATGAGCTCAGGCAGGAGGTCGATTGTGCAGAGATCCTTCGGAGAGAGCACATGGGGGCCAGGGCTTCTCAGCTCACGCGTTGGATTGTCAACATCTTTCAGAACATAAGGCAGCCGACACGCTTGCGCGCACATGCCACGATTAGCCGATCTTCCCCCGATAAGCGAAGACATCAAGCACTGTCCCGAATAGCACACGCAGAGCGCACCATGAGCGAACACTTCTATCTCTGCGCCCAGCTCCGAAGCAACAGCGCTCAGATGCGCAACCTCTTCCAGCGAGAGCTCCCGAGCGCATGTGATGCGCGAAGCCCCAAGCTGAACTGCTGCTTCTATACCAGCAGCGCTATGGATGTTCATCTGCGTTGAAGCATGGATGCGCGCCTTAGGCAATACATGAGAAAGCTGTGCGCATAATCCGATATCTTGGACAATGAACGCATCTGCTCCCGCAAGATACGCCTCTCGAGCAACATCAAGCGCGCTCTGAAGCTCGTGCGGCAAGATGACGGTGTTGAGCGTGACATAAACCTTCACGCCTCGGAGATGCGCATAGTCGCATGCTTCGCGAAGCGTCTCAATCGTGAAATTGTCAGCGTTGCGCCGCGCATTGAATTCCTCAAG
The DNA here is from genome assembly GCA_910588985.1 of uncultured Eggerthellaceae bacterium. Lineage (GTDB taxonomy): Bacteria > Actinomycetota > Coriobacteriia > Coriobacteriales > Eggerthellaceae > MGBC163016. The sequence goes on from CAJURO010000021.1 coordinate 3,900, forward strand.
GCCGAGGTAGACTGCATCAGCTCCTGCGCTCACTGCTGCAAAGAGCGCCTGCTGGTTGCCAGCAGGCGCAAGGAGTTCTGGAAGCTTCTTTTTCATGAGCAAGCGAGTCGATCAAAGCTCCGTTGCTGACTTGTCTGCATCCTCAAGCGTCTTGACGCCTTCGTCATATGCTTCCTGGATCTTCTTCAAGCGCTCATCATAGGTGGCATAGTCGAAAGGATGCGCATCTGTGGCAGCAGCGATCTCCGTGTAAAGGTCGATGTAATCATTCAAAGCGTCTTTGAGCTGGTCGGCACCCTTGACATAGCTCTTCTTCAGCTCGTCAAGCTCAGCAGGAGCCTCGATAGCCGCTAGCTCATCGAGCGTCTGGAATGCATTGTCCGCTTGAGTGCGCATAGTGACGGCGTCCTCGCGCGACACAGCGTCCTGGAACCCATTCAGCTGATCTGAGAGCTTCTCGACTGCTTGGTTGACATCCGCCATATACTGACGCGACGAATCAGCTGTTGTCTGCCCATCAGAAGCTTGAGGTACCGCACATCCGAACATGAAGAGCGCGAAGACGAGCGCAAAGCTAAGAGCGAGAAGACCGTTGATCTTGCGTATTGACATATCTTTCCCTACGTTTCCGTTCAATCTCAATGAAGAACCCAGTATAGGCTATCTCCCTTTAAACGACAGGGGGCGTTTCGGAGCCGCCACCTTCGCCGCCACCTTCGCCGCCACCTTCGCCGCCGCCTTCACCCCCGCCTTCGCCGCCGCCAGGATCCACAGGAGTTGGGGGCTCAGGATCGACCGACGGGCCACCACCTGGCTCTTCAGTCGTCGTATTGCTCGGCTCTTCCTCTTCTGGCTCCTCCTCGGCATCAGGATCGGTGGTAGGCGACCAACCGCCCTTGCCAATATGGTTCTTGACATCTGTATAAGAGGAATCATAGCTCGGCGAGGCCGCTGTGGGGAACTCGCGGATCTCCTTCCCCTCAAGGTAGCGATTCATGAAATCAGCGAATGCGGATGCTGCCGTTACCGAAACGCGGCGCGCCTTCTCATAGCTATCGGCAGGATCGCCGACCCAAACAGCTGCAGCCATATATGGCGTGAAGCCTACGAACCAGCTGTCCTTATTGGATTCGGTGGTGCCCGTCTTGCCAACAACTGGCTGGGCCGTAGCAAGGCGAGCTTGCGTGCCCGTGCCTTCCGAGATGACGCCTTCCATGACCTCTCGCGTAGCGCACGCCACTTCTTCAGAGATCACACGCTCACCTTCGGGATGCTCGTTGTCAACAAGGATGTTGCCCGAGCGATCCTTGATGGTGATGATGCATTCAGGATCGTAGTGAGTGCCGCCATTCGCGATCGTGGCATACGCATCTGCCATCTCAAGCGGCGTGACGGAGTCAATGCCGAGCGTGATACCAGCAACATCCTGGATGTTGGATGTGACGCCAAGCCTTTTCGCCATGTTCTTCACCTTGTCCGTCCCAAGAGAGAGGATCAGACGCGTGAATGCCGTGTTCGAAGAGACGGCGAAGGCAGATGCGATGGAACGGGCGCCGTAATCAGCCATGCTGGCATTGTGAACCGTTGGCGCGCCATCGGGAGTCACCGAATACCCTGCGTCGATCAAGGTTTCGGGGTCGATCCCTGCTTCAATGGCAGCTGCCAAGGTAAAGGTCTTGAACGATGAGCCTGGCTGCCTGCCCGAGGAGCCTTCGCCCGTCGCCATGTTCACTTGATTAGCGTCGTAATCAGTACCACCAACCATGGCGCGAATGTAGCCATTGTCAGGCTCCACGCCAACGATGGCGCACTCGAATCCGTTCCCAGCCTGCTCACGCTTCGTTTGCGCTGCAGCCTCTGCCGCCTCTTGCGCCGACACATCAAGCGTCGTCACGATCTCAAGGCCACCCGCGAACAGATCCGATACGGAAAGGGCATACTTCCCGTCTTCGTTCAAAAGCTGGTTGCGCACATAGCTTGTGAAGTAGGGGTACGCAAGAATGCCTGTATTAGAGGGCGCCGTCGGATTGAGAACGATCGGCTCAGCCTTGACCGCTGCTGCCTCCTCCTGAGTGATCACATTGTTGGAGACCATACGGTCAAGAACCACGTTACGACGCGAAACGCAGCTCTCCATATGGTCGATAGGATTGTTGTATGTTGGCGATTGGGGGATGCCGATCAGCGTTGCGGCTTCGTTCAAGGTCAGGTCGATGGCATGCTTTGAAAAATAGCGCTGCGAGGCAGCCTCGATGCCATAGGCACCTGAACCATAGTTGATAGTGTTCAGATACATGAGGAGTATCTCGCTCTTGCTGTACTCCTTCTCCATCTCAAGCGCCAGATACATCTCGCGCAGCTTACGTTTGAAGGAGATCTCGCTCATCTCATCGGAGAGGATGGTGTTGCGGATCAGCTGCTGTGTGATGGTCGAGCCACCTTCGAGCGCACCACCGATCAAGTTGTTGATAAGAGCACGCGAGGTTCCATAGAGGTCGACACCTGAATGCGAATAGAAACGCTCATCCTCAGTAGCCACCGTGCCTTCGAGAACATAGGGGCTGATCTGGTCGATCTCGACAGGATCGCGATTCTCAAGTTGGAACTCGGCAAGAACGGTTGTGCCATCGGAGGCATAGACGACCGACGTCTTCGAAGTGCCGAAGTCTGCCATGTTCGAATAATCTGGCAAGTCTTCGAGCCAGCTGCTGGCAAGCGCAGTCGCGCCAACGAACAAAGCAACGAACAGCGCGATGATGACCGCTAGAATGGAAAGGACGATGGCCTTGCCGTTCTTCTTCTTGACATTGTGCCTGCCCTTTATTGCCCTTGAACTCACATCTTCCTCCAGATCGACGATGATCGTGCCATTGTATCATCGGATGAAAGAGGCGCTCTAAAGCCCATAGTAAACCCAGATTTGCGTCTATCGCTCTTCGGTAAGGACGCCACGTAAGATGGCGGCGAACTCATCGATGTCATCAGAGGTGCAGATAAGCGGCGGCAGGAATCGCAGCGTATGCGGTCCCGTAGCGTTGATGACAAGCCCTGCCTCAAGCGCGCGATCAACGATGTCCGTTGCGTCGATCTCCTCGATAAGGTCAACTGCGCACATCAGCCCAACACCGCGTGCATGCGTGATGTTGGGCAAGCTGGCAAGCGCATTGAGCAGATGAACGCCCGCACGCGTGACCCTGTCCTGATAGTTCCCCTCGACAAGCTCAGCAAGCGTAGCATTTGCCGCAGCCATAGCGATGTTGCTGCCTCCGAACGTGGAACCATGCATCCCTGGTTGGAGGATGTCGCCATATTCTCCGCGCGCACAACATGCTGCAGCAGGGATGCCCGATGCGATCCCTTTTGCAATGGTGACAACATCGGGCACCACGCCAAAGCACTGGAATGCAAAGGGCTTGCCTGTGCGGAAGATACCGCATTGAACCTCATCGCACATCATAAGAACATCATGCTCATCGCAAACGCGGCGAACGTCTTTCAAATACTCAGCCGTGCAGATATGAACGCCCGATTCACCCTGGATAGGCTCAAGGAGAAGAGCGCAGATGCGATGCGCCATGCGCTCGAACAGAGAATGCAGCGCTTCGCTGTCGTTGATGGGCAGCACGGTGAACCCGCTCGGCATAGGCTCGAAGCCAACATGGAACGCGTCTTGCCCCGTAGCTGCCAGCGTTGCGAGCGTGCGCCCATGGAAGCTGTTGACAAGCGTAACAACGATATCAGGAGCGTCTTGTGGGTCAATACCTGCCTCACGCGCCTTCTTCTTTGCGCGAGCACGCGCAAGCTTGATAGCGCACTCATTAGCTTCGGCACCGGAGTTCGCAAAGAAGGATTTCCATCTCTCAGGCGGAACGCCCGCTGCGCCACAGCCTGCATTCAAAAGCTCGGAAAGATGCGCGGCAACCTCTCCCCGCTCTTCGATATAGAAGTAATTCGACACATGGATGAGCTTCTGCGCCTGCTCTGATATGGCACGCGTGAGCACATCAGGGCAGTGACCAAGGCTGCATACCCCAATACCAGAAAGGAAGTCAAGATAGCGTCTGCCCTCTGCATCATAGAGATGCATGCCTGACCCACGCACGAACTCAACGGGCTTTCGCTTGAATGTGGGCATCACGTATTCTTCTTCAAGGTGCATTTCTTGCTCGAAGCTCATGCGAATCTTCTCCTTACTCAGCGAATCACTCATCAGATATGGCATTCTCGATCAGCTTCGCGGCGAAGCTTCCAAGAGGTGCCGCATCTTGGAGGGCATGGTTATCAGGATTGACGATCATGGTTCCGATGCCTTTGTTCGTAAGCGTCTCCAAAAGCAGAGCGTTCGGTATGGTGCCGTTGATGATATGGGCGCGCGAGACGCCTTCTTCAAGCGCCCGAACGCATGACTCAAGCTTAGGGATCATGCCCCCAGAATTGCAATCTGCAGCGATGATCTCCTTCGCCTCATCCACGGTCATGCGCGAAATGAGCGAGGAGGGATCGGGATAATCAAGATAGAGGCCATTGACGTCGCTCAAGAAGATGATCTTGTGCGCACCGATGGCGGAGGCGATATGTCCAGCAGCAAGGTCTGCATTCACATTGTAGAAGCCGCCATCTTCGCCCATGGCAACCGTAGCAATAACGGGGATGTAGTCAGCGGCGATCAGGTCTTGGACAAGATCAGGGTTGATGCGCGTAATGCGCCCGACGCGCCCAAGCTCAGGATCGGCTTGGTCGGCTATGATCACGCCCGCATCAGCACCGCTGATCCCAACCGCCATGTTGCCGTGCTTGTTCATTGCCCCAACGAGATCCTGGTTAACCTCACCTGTCAGAACACGGCGGACCACATCCATGGCCGCATCAGTGGTGACGCGCTGACCGCGAATGAACTCGACCTCTATGCCCTCACGTTCCATAGCTGCGCTGATGGCCTTGCCACCACCATGCACGATAACCGGATTGACGCCAATGATCTTCAAAAGGACGATGTCGGCCATGACATCAGCGCGCAGTTGGTCCTCGACCATGGCTGCACCACCATATTTGATGACGATCGTCTTGCCCGTGACGTTCTTGATCCAAGGAAGCGCCTCGGTGAGGACATCGCCTGTGATGCTTGAAACACCAAGCGGGCGCGTCTGTTTATCGAAGTCCATGTGATATCTCTCCTAAGCTTTAGCTGCGATAATCAGCGTTGATGGAAATGTAATCGTGGGTAAGATCGCAGGTCCAAATGGTTGCTTCGAATGACCCTGCGTTAAGGTCGATGACGATCTCGATCTCCTCGTCTTCGAATCGCTCGAGCGCCTCTTCCTCTGAGAAGTCAACAGCCATCCCTGATCGACAGACCTCGATCCCCATGATGCTGATGTCTACTGCCTCCTGATCGAACGTAGCTCCAGAGCGCCCCAACGCAGCTGCGATCCTTCCCCAGTTAGCATCTCTTCCAGCAACAGCTGTTTTAACGAGCGGAGAATTCGCCACCGTCCGAGCAGCAAGATCTGCATCATGAGCGCTTGCAGCACCCCGTACGATAACGTCGATGAGCCGTGTTGCGCCTTCGCCATCTTTCGCCATGGCGCGCGCAAGGCTCACGCACAAAAGGTCAAGCGCGTCCTGAAAGCGCATGAATGCGGGAGTGCCAGGCTCCATTGCTTGAGCATCGGGCGCAGCTGCCCCGCTTGCCAACAGGAAGCATGAATCGTTGGTCGATGTATCTGAATCTACGGTAACGCGATTGAAGCTCTTGTCGACAGCCTGGCGAAGCGCGCTTGCAAGGTGCTGATCGCGCACGGGGGCATCAGTGGTGACGACGGCGATCATCGTGGCCATGTTCGGCATGATCATCCCCGCGCCCTTCGCCATTCCCCCGATCGTGAATGTCACGCCAGGATAGCCAATATCATCACCCGAAAAACGAACAGCCGCATGCTTGGGCACCGTATCAGTCGTCATGATGGCCTGTGCCGCACTACGGCCTTGAGCTTCTCTCTCCTGCGGCGTCTCGGAACGAGCAAGCGCTTCGAGAGCAGCGGAGATGCCTGGAGCGAACGGTGCAGTGTCAAGCTGCTTTCCGATGACACCCGTCGAAGCGACAAGCACCTCTTGAACGGGGCACCCTATGGCATCAGCCACCATCATCGCTGAGCGCCGAGCAGAGGAAAGCCCTTGGTCGCCCGTTGCCGCATTCGCTATCCCTGAATTGATGACGACTGCCCGCGCGCACCCGTAAGCAGTCTGCCCTGGTGCTCCTCCACTCAGATGCTCTCTCGATATGCATATGGGAGCAGCACAGAACACATTCGTGGTGAACGTGGCCGCAGCTGCTACTGGCTCGTCAGCCACCACGAGCGCCAGGTCAAGGCGATCGGGATCTGAACGAAACCCCGCATGCACCCCAATGGCAGAAAAGCCAAGCGCTGAAGCAGGGCTGCCCTGCTCGTCATAGGAAAGAGAGGTCCTTGAGCATGCGGCGTCTTCGCAAGGATGATTGTCCAGACCAGCCATGAGATTCCCTTAGATCGGCAGAGCCATTCCCTCAAGACCCGCAGCCTGAGGAAAGCCGAACACGATGTTGGCACATTGGATCGCCTGGCCTGCAGCGCCTTTGCAGATATTATCGATAGCGCAAAGGGCGACGGCCGACCTTGTAGGCTTGTGGAGCACAACGCTCACATGCGCGTTATTGGTACCGACGACCGAAGATGTCTTGGGCAACGTTCCTTGAGGCAAGACGAAAACGAATGGAGAGGCTGCGTAGTAATCCTCATAAAGCTGCTGAAGGCGCTCGATCGTGATGTCGCTTGCCTCTTCAGCAAGCTTGATCGTCACAGTGGAAAGGATCCCCCTGTTGACAGGAGCAAGATGCGGCGTGAATACCAAGCGGTTCGGGATGTTCAGAATCTGCTCGATCTCGGGCGTATGACGATGCTTCGCCACGCCGTATGCCTCGATGTTGTTGTTCGCGAAGCAAAAATGCGTGCGCTCGGTCGCGCTCTTTCCAGCCCCGGTGACACCTGAAACCGCGTCCACGACAACTGATGAGCCTGCATCACCCAGGCCTGCAAGCAGAAGAGGTGCAGCCGCAAGGCTCGTCGCCGTTGGATAGCAGCCCGCGCATGCAACAAGAACGGCTTGGCCTTTCGCATGACGCTGCGCGGCATGCGAAAGCTCTTCCCCAGTAACCTCAGGAAGCCCGAACGCAGCCTCCTTGAGCAAGGAGCGCTGGGTATGCTCTGCGCCATACCACGCCTCGTAGATATCCGCATCCTTCAAGCGAAAGTCAGCCGAGAGATCGACAACGGTAATGCCCTTCTCAAGAAGCGCTGGCGCAAGGTCAAGGGCTGCCGTATGGGGAACGGCAAGGAAGGCGATATCGAGCTCTGAGCGATCAAGATCAGCATTCGCGCAGAACGAGAGGTTCGTCTGCCCAATGAGGGCGGGATAATGATCGGAAACCTTCTGATTCGCGAACGCATCGGACGTTACCGCAACAAGCTCGAAGACAGGATGGCGAACGAGCAGCCTGACAAGCTCTATCCCCGCGAATCCAGCGGCACCGATGACCGCAGCCTTCTTGCGACCTTCGCCAAAAGTCACGATATCCCCTCGTTTCATTGCACTCTTCGTGGATTGTGATATGCAGATGGTACTATTGACCGCGTGCACGGCTTTTATTTTACACAATGGAGCCCTCCGCAAGGTGATACACAGCGATTTGGAGCAGACATGAACGCACAGGATCAACCGAAGCGCGCTGAGAACATCTCAGCGATCGTTGATTATTTCAAGAGCGGCATCAAAGAAAGCTGCTCGGAGATCGGCATCGAGCTTGAGCATACGCTTCTCAAGGAAAATGGCGAGGCGGTCTCATTCGACGACCCCTATGGGCAGGAATGGCTTCTGGAGCAACTGCTTGACACCTATCCCGAGAAGATCATCGATGAAGAAGGATCCCTTATTGGGATCATCGGAGATCATGCCTCGGTCACACTTGAACCAGCAGCGCAGTTCGAGCTTTCTGCAGGACCTTTTCGCACGCTTGCTCATGCCGAAGAGACGTTCAAGAAATTTGAAAGCGTGCTCGCAGGCCTCACCGAAACGCATGGCATCGAAGCGCTCACTCCTGGCTATCATCCAACCTGCAAAGCAGCCGATCTCAAGCTTATCCCAAAGCGTCGATACGAGATCATGAATGAATACTTGGGCAGCATCTCGATGTTCGGCATCTGTATGATGCGCGGAAGTGCGGCCACGCAAGTTGCCATCGACTACTGCTCTGTTGATGACTGCTTACGGAAACTCCGTCTTGCAAATGCATGCACGCCGCTCTTCTCGCTGATCTGCGACAACGCGCCTATCTTCGAAGGCGATATCCGTCCTCACGAGCTCATGAGAACAGAGATCTGGCTCAAGTGCGATCCCGCTCGCTGCGGTACTGTGCCTGGCGTGATGCAAGAAGGCTTCACGCTCGAAGACTATGCTGCGTACATCCTTGATACGCCCGCAATGGTCGCTCGCACGGATGCAGGACTTGCACTCTCTGAGAAGACGATCGGAGAGTTGTTTGCTCATAAGACGATGAACTCCGACGATATCGAACATGCGCTGTCGGTATTCTTCACCGATGTTCGACTTAAGAAATACATCGAGATCCGCCCCGCAGATGCCATGCCTCTCCCCTGCGTCATCGGCTTCGCCGCGCTCGTAAAAGGCCTCTTCTATAACGAAGGATCTCTCACAGAGCTGGATCGGATCTTTGAAGGCGTCGACGCCAGCGCGATCCTCCAAGCAAAGGTTTCCCTTATGGAATATGGGTATAAGGCAAGCGTCTATGGGCACCCCGCATCTGATCTCGTCGATGAGCTCATGAGCCTTGCGGCCACGGGCCTTTCGAGCGAAGAGTCCCGCTATCTTGAGCCTCTCTCGGCAATGGCAGCCCAGCGCACAACGCTTGCGAGTATCGCGCTTGCGAAATAAGGTTTATTTGAAGATGAAGAATAAGGACAGATAAGAGAAAGGATCACTATGAGCAATGAGGGAAAGATCGTCAAGATCCATTACAAGGGAACCCTGGATGATGGCGAACAGTTCGACTCGTCTTACGACCGTGGAGAGCCGATCGAGTTCAAATGCATGGAAGGCACCGTTATCAAAGGCTTTGATGACGCTGTCGTTGATATGAACGTTGGCGATAAGAAGAGCATTCACCTTGAACCGAGCGAAGCCTACGGAGAATATGACGAGAAGCTCGTCATGACCGCGCCGATCGAGAATATCCCGAATGCTGCCGATCTGCCTGTTGGCGAAACCATCTATCTTCAGGGACCTGATGGAATGCCTTTCCCCGCAACCGTTGTGAGCGTAGATGACAAAGAAGCCAAGTTCGACATGAACCATCCTCTTGCTGGCAAACCTCTTAACTTCGAGCTTGAGCTTGTCGAAGTTAAGGACGCATAGCATCACCGCATAGAAGCATCCGATCGTTCTATCTCGCGCAGGGCACTCTGTGCTCTGCGCAATGCGTTCTTACGCTCGACTCTCAGCGGGATGTACTCGCTGAAGATGATGCCCCCGAAGATAAATGCGAACCCGATATATGTTGCAACGCTTGGCATCTCGCTCAAGATAAGCACGGCAAAAAGGACTCCGAACACAGACTCTAGCGAGAGGAAAAGAGACGCTTGCGCTGGCTCCGTATGAGCAACCCCCAGATTCTGCAAAAGCAAGGCAATGCAGGAAGCGAACACTGCGAGGTAAATCAAACTGATCCAGGTATCGGCTCCAAAGGAAGCGAAGTCGGGCAGGGGTTCTGTTGCAAGCCCGAACGCAATGCCAAGCAGGCCTGCAACAAGGAACTGAACGACTGTGAGCACCGTGACGGAATGTTCAAGCGAGAGCCGTGCCGTCATGATGACATGCAAGCTCAAGAAGAAGGCTGAGAGCAGCGTGACCAGATCCCCGAAACGGAGCGAGAATCCTTCTGACCCTCCATAGGCCACAAAGCCAAGACCTATCATGCAAAGCAATGCCGCGATGATAGTGAACTTGGTAGGAGCCACGCGCGTAACAACCCAGTTCAAGAATGGGATGATAACAACATAGAAGGTCGTCAAGAACGCACTATTGGAAGCTGTAGTATCACTCAGACCAAGCGTGTTCGTCTCATAGGACAAAAAGAGTAGCAACCCAAGCACAGCACCACCTTTTAGGTGAGCTCCGTCGAGCCGCTTGATCATCTTGGTGACCACGACAGTGCCCAAGATGATCCCTGCCACTAGAAAGCGAAATCCTACGATCCAGGCAGGACTTACCTCATCCACGGTTGATTTGATTACCACAGTACCAAGACCCCATATTGCTGTGGCAAGGATCATGAGCGCTTTGTAGAACCATGAAGGTGTATGCAATGACTTCAATCCCATGATCGAAGCATATCAAACCTCAAGCTCCATATGAGCCAGAGCTGAACAGCCCTCTGCACAACGCCATATCTACAGACCTGACCCTACCCCAACCGCAACATCATCTAGGAAGCTGATGCATTCGTTCTACAAGACCTTTGCCTGCGCGCACAGTATCCACCCAGTTGTTGTAATTCAGAACATCCGCAAATAACTCCATCTTCTTCTTGTAATCAAAGAACGCCATATCATCGGAGACCTGCCCCTGCTTCCCCATACGAGCATCGTGGTCGACAGCATTCCCAAACCCGCTGTACGTCATAGACCAGAAAACGCTTGCGAGCACCGAATGCCACTCAAACGTACAGAGACTTGAGGGCAACCAAACCGTCCGACCCATAATCTCAGGCCATGCCTCCATTGAAATGATGTTGATCGGCTTGAGCAATCCGATGTTCTCAAGCATCTCAAGAGGGTCTTCCCCGCCCTGAACACGCTCATGAAAACCACTCACTGAGAAGATGTTCCCTCCGAGCTTGCTCACTTCTGAATCAGCTAATTGGACACTATTGCAATCCAATATGCATGCCCCTAAGCCACGTGCAATCTGTCGACCATCATCCGACGGGCGAAAATCTTGCCAAGGAATGATGAGCTCGTTGCAGATGCTCCCCACCGCAGGATCAAGCGCGTACATCAAATTCAACGAAGCCTCTATCCGACGAACCAAGGATTGCCGCGCTTGCCCGTGAATGCTCGAAGGAGAAGAGCGCCAGGAATGATCGATCGAGAGAAGCGCGTTGAGCAAACATGATGGATCTGCGCGACGGAAAGCATCGTAGAGGGATGTGATGTCCTTATCTTCGATCTTCAATGCAGCTAAGAAGAACTCTTGGGATTGCGTGCTGGATGTCGTGCACATTGAAACCACCTCTTCTTTCTTGAATCCTTTGTTCTCCTGCAAGGATTTACAAGCGTAAGGTGGGTGTTTTCCATCCATGCCTGGGCGAGCGACTAAGTCGCAGGCGCTTGTTAGGGCCTCTTGTTAATGTGCCTTCATTATAGCAAAAAATGCGAACATTTGTTTGTATTAGTTTTACAAAGTAAGAGGCCCGCCCAAAGTATCTTCATACCCTAGAAAATGATCAGCAGATATACCATGGCAATAGCTACTGACAGGATCATCAGCGGGAAGCCGATCTTCAAATAGTTAACGAACGTAATCGGATACCCCTCGCGATTACTGATGCCAGAAAGCACCACATTCGCCGAAGCGCCGATGAGCGTACCATTGCCACCAAAGCAAGCACCAAGGGAGATCGCCCACCACAATGGCGTCACATCCATGCCTGTTGCCTCCATGGCAAGCACAATGGGAATGACCGCTGCGACGAACGGAATGTTATCGAGTATCGCAGAGAAGATAGCTGACCCCCACAAGAGCACCACCATCGTCAAGATCACATTTCCGCCTGTCGCCTCGATGATCAACTGAGCGAGGAATGTGATGACACCAGTGACCTCAAGGCCGCCGACGATGATGAACAAGCCGATGAAGAACCAGATCGTTGGCCACTCAACGTCGAAGATGCATTCCTCAACATTCTGCCGACCAATGAGAAGCATGATAGCGGCAGCGGCCAAAGCGATGTAGGAAGACTTGAGCCCGAGCGTATCATGCAAGAGGAAGGCAACTACGATGAGCCCGATCATGACAACGCTCTTCCTGAAGAGTGCGAGATCCTTGATCTCGTCGCGCTCGTTCAGCGCCATGACCTCTTCCATGTACGCCGTCTCTGTCCCTCCGATGACCTGCTTTCTATAGAGGAAGCGAAAGACGACAATAATGACAACCATGACGACTACCACGCAGGGCGCATCCACGATAAGAAAGTCAGCAAAGGGGATGTCGGCCATTGAGCCCAGCATGATGTTAGGTGGATCTCCGATGAGCGTGGCGGTTCCACCAATGTTCGACGCAATGATCTGCGTGATGAAGTAGGGCACGGGATTAAGATGAAGGATCCTGCAGATGGTGAATGTCATAGGACCAACAAGCAATACCGTTGTCACGTTGTCCAGCACCGCTGAGAGCACTGCGGTGATGATCATGAAATACACCATGATGCGCCATGGATCAGCTTTTGCCAACCGCGCTGCCTTGATGGCGATATATTGGAAAAGACCTGAATGTTTCACCACGGCGACGAAGATCATCATGCCGCAAAGCACTCCAAGCGTATTCCAGTCGATCGCCCCTATAGCCTCATCAAATGAAACGATGCCACTGATGAGCAAGATGACCGCTCCTGAAAGCGCAAGCACGGTTCGATGTATCTTTTCCGTGGCGATCAGAGCAATGATGACAACAAAGAGACAAATACAGAATATCGCTTGACCGCTCATTGGCAGAAATCCTTTCCTATATACAAAACCGAACTTCTCTTTCTAAGGCTTTTCTAGAACTTCGGTCACTCTCAAGGGTACCCCACCTTGAAGCTTCTGTATACGCAGTTCTCATGTATAAGCCTCTCATGAGGACACACGAAGATAGCTTTCATTCTAAGAGTATGAAAGCTATCTTCGGTTTACTCGGCGTACAAACCGCGTCAAGCAGCGCAAAAGCGAGCACCGCATCTCTTGCAGAATCTTTCAAGTTGCAAAATCAACCTTCACTCAGGCCGTAATCCCGACGTGCACATGCTCAGGTACAATGAGGAAAACAGCACAGGGAGCTTCTATGTTTAATGAGATGAATAGTCCGCAAGAAGGGTTTGGCGCGTTCGAACAAGCCAGCAGCACATCGGATCTTGTCATTCCAAGTCTCGAAGGATTTGCTGGCGAACTCGCCTTTGAAGACGTTGCCGCACTTGGCCTCTCGAAGATCGAAGGGGCGGACACTTTGGGCATCCCGCTTGTTGGACGAGTCGAAGCAGATGCTACGTCACCATCCGCGCGTTCTATGACCTCTGCGACAAGCACGCCCTTCCCCACGCCCACAGAGGAGCCAACCTATCAGTTCGGAATGAAAGAGCGAGCGCTCCAGCCTGTGCGCTCAACCGTGTGCTATGACCAGAGCTTCTTCATGTAAAGGACGTCCTCGGCCATCCATAAAACAATCACTGCAAAAGAAGAGCCGCCTGATCGGCGGCTCTTTCTTATCATTTTTTAGTCTTAGAGCGAAGCTGAGCGATCCTCTCGCGCGCTCGCATCCAATCGCGCGCTCCTAAACCCGCAACGCCTGCGGCCACAAGCGCGATCACGAAGATACCGATGTTCGCGACGTTCGTCTGAACCCATGCCACACCCGCGCCCGCAAGCGCAAGCTTGCATGCGATCAAGACAGCAAGGCCCACGAACGCGACGATCGCGCGCATCATACCGTTACGCTTCTCGATCTCAAGCTCTGCGATCTGCGCCTGCGCGTTCTTCTTCTTTCCGCCTCGTCCCATGATGCCTGCCTTTATGAACTAGGAGCGTCTTTACGCTGTGACCGCCTCTGCTGAGCCGATCGGTGTGCCGTTGTTGGCATCGGCATCGAAGCCTTCAAGCTCCTCGACATTCTTCTTCTTGACCATGGAAGCATCGTAGCCAAGCTCCTCGAGCGCATGGAGCGCCTTCTCGGCATGAACCTCGTCAAGAGGCTTGCGGCCGAACACAGCATTGTAGATCCAGAAGGTGCAAAGCGCCGTCAAGGCAAGGCCGGTCACAGCCAGCATGAATGACCCAAGGTGAAGCAGTGCTGCATCGATATGACCATAGAAGAAGTCAAGGCCAACGTTGTACATGTTATAACCACCCACGGTGATCATGACCGAGAAGCCTTCGCCAGAGAAGTTCGCCAGAGCGCCAGAGATGCCAAAGGGTGCGAGGATCGCACCCACCATCCACGCCGTCATCAAGATGTAGAGCGGAGTGACCTTTGGCGTAACCGCCTTAAGAGCAACATAGAGGATCTGGAAGATCGCGGCAAGAGCACCACCGACGAGGAACGCATAGACGAACAGCATACCGCCTGTAGTCTTCTCAACGCCAAGCGCAGCACCCTGCTCAGCACCAAACATGCCACAGACGAATCCGAATACGATGCAAATGGCAGCAAAGACCACGTTGAACCAGACGACGAACCATACGCAATTCCACACGCACTTCCCCATGCTTGCGTTCTGCTTCGTCCATGGCCCAACTGCCTTCATGCCAACAGCCATGGCAAAGCCCGAGAAGGGAAGAAGCGCTCCGAACGTAGCCCACTCCTCAACATACTGGTAGCAAGCAAGTCCGCCCAAGATGCAGCCAATCACGCCCATGGAGACGAGCGTTGCGCCTCCCATGAAGAATGACATGGGCGTATCGGCAAGCACGACCTGCCAAAACGACAGGATCGCCTGCGCGATGAGCGCGAATGTGCCTCCTACCAGGAAGCTGTAGATAACGGTTTTGTATGGTTTCATACCATCTCCTTTTCCCCATTCAGCAGATGATCGCTGGACCCCCATCCAACGATCATCCAACCCCTATTCGCCTTGTTCTGAAAGGCGTTTCGGCAATTATACGTTAGTTGCCCGCTGCGCGAGCTGCTTCGTACTCATCGATCAGCTTTTTGGTCACATCTCTCGGTGCTTCTTCATACCCCTCGATGGTGATGGCGTAGCTTCCCGAGCCACGCGTCAAAGAGCGGAGGTCTTTCGTGTAATTGATGATCTCGGCATAGGGAACACGGATCTTGATGATGGTCTCGCCCGCTTCGGCAGCGTCGGTGCCGATGATGCGACCACGACGAGTGGAGATGTCTCCCATGACCGCGCCTGCGTACTCTTCAGGGATAGTGACCTCAAGCGTTGCCATCGGCTCAAGGATGACAGGGTTTGCCTTCTCGCATGCAGCACGGAAGCCAATGCGCGCCGCTGTCTTGAATGCCATCTCGTTCGAGTCGACGGCATGGTAGGAGCCATCGAAGACGGTGCACTTGATGTCGACCATCGGGTAACCCGCCAAGAAGCCCTCTTGCATGGCATCTTGCACGCCCTTGTCAACCGCCGGGATCAAGCCATTGGGAATGACGCCACCCTTGATGGCATCAACGAACTCATAGCCTCCATCGGGAAGGGGCTCAAGTCGAAGCCAGCAATCACCGAACTGGCCAGCACCACCCGTCTGCTTCTTGTGACGGCCTTGCGCTTCAGCCATCTTGCGGATGGTCTCGCGATAGGGCACACGCACAGGCACAAGACGCGCCTCGACATTCGCCTGCTCCTTCATGCGCGAAAGCAGCATATCAACCTGCGTATCGCCCATAGCGTGAAGAATGGTCTGATGCGTCTGGTCATCACGCGTGATGCGAATGGTCGGATCTGCCTCAGCAGCGCGCGCAAGGAACGTCCCGAGCTTGTCCTCTTCGTTCTTGTTCACTGCCTCGATGGCAACGGGATACAGTGGCTCGGGCAGGTTCAATGGCTCGATGGCGATATCGCCCTCGACCGAAAGCGTATCCCCGCTCCGTGTCTCATTGAGCTTTGGAACAACTACGATGTCGCCCGCCTTCGCGCTCTTCACATCAACGGGCTCCTTGCCCATCATGACCTGGACCTTGCCGATGCGCTCCTTCTTGCCCGTACGCGAATTGATAAGCTCAACGCCTGGCTCAAGATAGCCTGAGAGCACCTTCAGGAAGCTGAGGCGACCAACGAATGGATCGGAGATGGTCTTGAACACGAATGCAGAAGGACGCTTGGTCTCATCGATCGGGATGGTAACGCCATCGGACATTTGACGGAAACGACCATGGCTTCGCGGATGCGGGAAGTATGTGCAGATGTCCTCCATGAGCCCTGCGACGCCTTGCATGATGATGGTCGAACCGACGAACACGGGGATGAACAGCTCTTGTGCGATAGCCTTGTCGAGCAGCGACTCAAGCTCCTGCTGCGTGAGCTGCTCTTCGCCATCAAGATATTTCATCATGAGCTCATCATCAGCCTCAGCAACAAGGTCGCACAGCTTATCACGCGCAGCAAGGGCAGCATCCCTGTAGGTCTCAGGGATCTCCTCGATGATCTCTGAAGAGCCGCCTGAGCTGAAGTACCGCGCCTTCATCCTGATGAC
This sequence comes from uncultured Eggerthellaceae bacterium, assembly GCA_910588985.1. GTDB lineage: Bacteria > Actinomycetota > Coriobacteriia > Coriobacteriales > Eggerthellaceae > MGBC163016. Next base: position 20,411 of record CAJURO010000021.1, read on the forward strand.
ATCGATGACACCTTCGAAATCCTTGTCAACACCCATAGGGATGGTAACCGCGCCTAGACGTGCACCGAAGCGGGCATGAAGTTGAGCCATGATGGAGTCGAAGTTAGCGTTCTCGCGGTCGATGTGGTTGATGTAGACCGCGCGAGAGAGGCGCATGTCCTCGGCTTCGCGCCAGAGACGCGTTGTCATGACCTGTGGACCAGCAACAGCGTCGATCACGAAAAGCGCCATCTCAGCAGCCTGCATGGTTGCGAGCGTGTCCCCGATGAAATCAGGGTGTCCTGAAGTGTCAAGAACATTGATCTTGTAATCCTTGTAGGGGATCGGCGCAATGGACGTGCTGATGGTGAACTTGCGCTTGATCTCTTCAGGGTCATAATCCAGGTAGGACTTTCCATCATGAGTGGTTCCCATGCGAGGGGTCTTGCCCGACACATAGAGCATGGCTTCTGCCAGGGAGGTCTTCCCTGCGCCATCTTGGCCGACGAGAACGATATTCCTTACATGTTCAGTAGCAGGAGCTGCCATGGTCACCACCGTCTTTCTGCAGGCTGGTTTCTATATGCTAACAGTGTACCCGAAATGAACACCCTCACTACAGCGCATGACCATCTTTCCAAAGTGCTCAAGAGGGATCGCGCGCAACGAGAAAGGGCCAGCCGCATCAAGCGACTGACCCTTACGATGCCATGCTCTACTTTCGAGCGATCAAGCAGCGGCATCGATCGCGGCCGCTTCAGCGTTGTCCTCTCCGCTGTCGGTTTCCACTTGCATGCGATGCTCTTCGCCATCCTCACCGATGATCGAATAGACCTGGTTCAACGTCTCGGTCGTCAAGTAGGTGAACGTGATACTGTCGCCAGGCTTGTAACGTACGATCTCAAGCAGACCTGGCAACCCGAAGTCATAGAGCGCATCATCGCCAACAAGCGTCACATAGAAATGCGAGTTGCTGTCGATGACCGCTTGCGCCATCGTGTCGATCACGCCTGTCATCTGCTCGACATCGGTGATCTCGGTGGAAGCTGACAGCACGCCATTCGTCGCAAGGAGAGCTTCATAGGCAGTCTGCGTCTCGGCAACCGTGTCACCTGTTGCAACATTCTGGTAGCGCTGGATATCGACCATGGCGAACTTCTTCACCAATCCCGCGGCATCCTTGAGCGCCATGAAGTATGTCGGCTGATTCGCCACGTTGATGAGCAACGGGAACGTTGCGGTATAGCGCAAGTTCTGCACTTGTCCCTCGGCAGATTGCTGCGCCGAGCTCTCCGTCGCACCAGCCACGCTGTAGAAGTGCGATTCATGCGTGCGCTGGTTCATGAGGATGAAGCCGATGATGGAGTCATCCGCCGTAGCCGATGTCACACCCGTGTAGACCCATACGTCATCGTCCTTCGCAATGTAGTTGTAGCCAAGAGAGCCATCGGCACCTGGAGTGGTGCGCACAACACCCTCTTGCCCAAGGAAGGAGTTCAGCCAACCATTGTTGTATGTGCCGTACCAGTTGTACTGCTCGATCAGAAGCTCTGCAGGATAGACACGGTCGACCCATTCGGGCACCTCATCAACTGCCAAGTCCTGGCACTCGCCCGTAGTAGCATCCACAAGGACCGCACGCGAGATGGTGTAACCACCGAACAAGCCGATGGTATAGGTGCGCACAGGGCAGATCCACCATGGATGGCCGTTCTCGTCTATCTCGAAGGAGATCTCGTCAAAGATGTAGAAGGGGTGCTTGAGCTGCACATACCGATCGATATTGCGTGCAAGCGGCTCGCTTTGCGAGTAGTAGATAGGGCTATCTCCAAGACGCACGATCTCAGAGTCCTGCGTCGTCATGTTCACGAGCGAATACGCAGGGATGCCACTCTCGCGATTGGTGAACCACTTGAAGAGGTCCGCATAGTTGAGCGGGCTCACACGCACAGGCTCGCCTTTGTAGTTGATCTGGCTATAAAGATCGGATACCTCGAATTGGCTTACATACTCAGGAATGGTTCCCATCTCGCGATTGCCGAGGAGGATGGCTGAGTTACGGTCGATGACAGGGATCTCTGAATAGTTGACCTCTTGGATGTCATCGGCGAAGTCGAGCGTATCAGTCTCGAGAACATGCGAGTACTTCTCGGCATTCCCTGGGATGATGGCGTTCGAGAAGAGAGCGCCGAGAAGCCCGATGACGATCACGGCAAGCGGTATCGCAGCGAGATAGGTGAACTTCTTTGCCTTCTTGGGACTCTTCTCGACCTTGCCGCCGCCAAGCTTGTACTGCTGGCGCTTGATGAGGAGCAGACCTGCGACGATCAGGCAAATGAAGCCGATGAGGAACCAAAGATCCTCCGAATGGATGTTCAGAGCAGGATGGAACCACCAGTAAGCCCCTGCGATCAAGAGCACGGCCACGATGATCAAAGCCACCCATCCGCCCTTACGCTTAGGCCCATGGATGTCCTCAAGGAACGAAAGATCGATGTGAGGGGTGTTGCCGCCTCCCTTGCCGCCGCGTTTCGAGCCCTTCCCACCTTGGCTCTTCGATGCGCTCTCGCCTTCGCTCGCATCAGAGGAGGCGGTTCCGCCGCCCCCGATGTTGTCAGTATCAACACCGCTCGTTCGCAAAGCTTCGAGCAACGATTCTAATCCGGAGTTTGCCATATAGCCATCCTTTTCTTAGCGGGTTCTATGCTAATTCTCTCAAAACATACTGGAGAATACCCTCATTTTCGAAATAAAGTCCTTCTGTTGGCGTATCGATACGAACAAGGGCATCGAACTCTGTCGTGCTCCCATCGGCGTGCCGTGCGCGCACACGCAGCGTATCGCTTTGAGGAGCACCATCAACAAGGCGCAGCTCTTCGATGTCGTAGCGCTCTGAGCCATTCAGCCCAAGCGTCTTCGCGCTCTGCCCCTCAGCGAACTGGAGAGGCAGGATGCCCATGCCGATCAAGTTCGAACGGTGAATGCGCTCGAAGCTCTCGGCAATGACCGCACGCACACCAAGCAGCATCGGCCCTTTTGCGGCCCAATCGCGTGAAGAGCCGCTGCCATACATCTTTCCAGCAAGGATGATAGAGGGCTTGCCTGCTTCCTTGTAATGCTCGGCCACGTCGAAGATGGTTGCCATCTCATCTGTGAGAGCATCCGTCGTCCATCCGCCTCGCTTGCCCTGAGCAAGCCCATTCAAGAGCTTCACGTTAGCGAATGTCCCTCGCGCCATCACCTCATGATTGCCGCGACGCGAGCCATAGGTGTTGTAATCAGCTGCTTCCACCCCATGGGCATCAAGATAGGCTGCTGCAGGAGAGTCAGGCGCAATGGCACCTGCCGGTGAGATATGGTCGGTGGTGATGAAATCGTCGAAGATGCCGAGTACGTGCGCATCCTCGATCGGGGCCAAAGGCGTAAGCTCCATGCTCATGCCGTCGAAGTAGGGGGCTTTGCGCACATAGGTCGATCCATCTGCCCATGCGAAGACCTCAGAAGGCACCACTTCGATGGCCTTCCAATCCTCGTCACCTTCGTAGAGCGATGTCGAGCTGTCCTCATAGAGGCTTGCATTGACGTATTGAGCGACAAGACGGTCAAGCTCAGCTTGGTCTGGCTCGATATCCTTCAAATAGACATCACGACCCTCTTGGTCAGCGCCGATCGGATCATGCTCAGGATCGAAGTCCATCGTGCCAACGAGCGAATAGGCGATAACGTGAGCGGGTGTGGTCAGATAGTTCTGCGAAACATCAGGAGAGATGCGACCCTCGAAATTGCGATTGCCCGAAAGCACGCTTGCGAGCTCGATCTGAGAAGCCACCTCATGCATGGTCGGCATCAAAGGTCCCGAGTTGCCAATGCAGCTCATGCATCCAAACCCGCACGTATAGAAGCCAAGCGAGCGCATATCATCCATCAGCCCTGCGCGCTCAAGCAGCATCTCCGTGGCATGGCTTCCTGGAGCGAAGATGGTCTTCACCCAGGGCTTTGGCATAAGGCCAGCCGCATGCGCATTGCGCGCGAGCAATCCCGCTTGGAGCATCATCGCAGGGTCTGTGGCGGTAGTGCAGCTTGTCACCGCAGCGATAGCCAGTGCGCCGTCCGTGAGCTCATGCTCTTCGCCAAGGATATCCACGGCAACGCTTTCATGTGCAAGGCTGCGCTCTTTGCACACCTCGTCGAAAGTTGCCTTCGCTTTCGCCAGGTCGAAGCGATCATGCGGCCTTGATGGACCAGAGAGCGAGGGCTTCACTGCTCCGAGGTCGAACTCGATGACCTCGGAATAAACATGCTCCGTGGCACCATCTGTTCCCCAATAGCCCTGTGCGCGAGCATATCCTTCGACAAGCGCGATCTGCTCTTCGCTACGTCCTGTCATGCGCAAGAATTCGATCGTCTTCTCGTCCACCGAGAAGAGCGTGCACGTACAACCGTATTCGGGCGTCATGTTCGAGATGGCAGCGCGCTGGGTAGCAGAAAGAGAGGCAACCCCTTCGCCAAAGCACTCGACAAAGCAGCCGACCACGCCACGCTCGCGAAGCATCTGAGCGAACGAAAGGGAAACGTCCATTGCGGCCACGCCCTCCGCCAAAGCACCTGTCAGATTGATGCCGATGACACGAGGGACCAATGTTGTGATCGGTTGGCCAAGTGCTGCTGCCTCAGCCTCGATGCCGCCAACGCCCCATCCAAGCACGCCTATGCCATTGGCGGTTGGCGTGTGGGAATCCGTGCCAACGACGGTGTCGAAATAGGCGAGATCCTCGCCCTCGTCTTCTCGCGTCATGACCACGCGAGCGAACTGTTCGATATTGAGCTGATGGCAAATCCCTTGCCCAGGTGGCACAATGCGCACGTTCTTGAACGAGGCTTGTGCCCACTTCAGGAAGGTGTAGCGCTCCTCATTTCGCTTGAACTCGAGCTTCGTGTTCTCATCCATGCAGTTCGGGCATCCCGCAACGTCTGCGATGACAGAATGGTCGATGACCAGATCGCAGGGGATCTGCGGATTGATGTCCGCTGGATCGCCTCCGAGCTCTTTGCATGCTTCGCGCATCGTGGCGAAATCGACGAACACAGGGACACCAGTGAAATCTTGGAAGAGCACGCGTGCTGGCGAGAACTCAACCTCGCTGCCTGCAGTGCGCGCGAATGCCGCCTCAATGATACGCGCTGCGAACGTGAGTCCTTCCTCATCCGTCCGTGCGTTGCGCAGGACGTTCTCAAGCAGAACCTTAAGCGAATACGGCAGCTTCTCCGCTCCTTCGATCTGCGAGATCGGAATGAACGAGTATTCCTTGCCTGCTGCTTGCAGTCGCTCCTTTGCTATCTTTCCCATTGCGCTCCCTCTCACCTGCTCGATATCTTCTCTAAAACGAACGATGGCAGCTCATCCGCTGCCATCGAGATCTACAATGCGTCGATAATGGCTTTTGTGAATTCGGTGCAGCTTGCTGGCGCAACCGATCTATCGCGCGTGCGGATGTCTCCCGTCAAACAGGTGCCCGCTGCATACACCTTTTTGATGGCTTCTCTGATACGTCGAGCACAATCCTGCTCGCCAAGATGGTCGAGCATCATGCATGCCGACAAGATCTGTGCCGTTGGGTTCGCCAGGTTCTTGCCCGCAATATCGGGCGCCGAGCCATGCACTGCCTCGAAGACGGCATAGTCAGCACCGATATTCGCACCTGGCGCCAAGCCAAGCCCTCCCACAAGGCCAGCTGCAAGGTCGCTTGCGATGTCCCCGTACAGGTTCGGGAACACGATGACATCGAACTGACTGGGATCCATAACCATGTTCATGCAGAATGCATCCACGATGCGGTCGTTGAATTCGATCGCGCCCGCGCGCTCTTCGGCAACTTCGCGTGCAACCTTAAGGAACAATCCATCAGAATGCTTCATGATGTTAGCCTTATGCACGCAGGTAACAAGCTTGCGACCTTGCGCCTTCGCATAATCGAACGCGAATTCCACGATGTTGCGTGTTGCGGTAACCGAAATGGGCTTGATGGAGATCCCTGAATCCTTCGCGATGTCCCCTTTGCCGCGCTCGCGTATGAAATCGATGAGCTCGAGAGCCTCTTCGCTCCCCTCTTCGAACTCGATGCCTGCATAGAGGTCTTCAGTGTTCTCGCGCACGATAACGAGGTCAACGTCGGTATAGCGCCCACCTGCGCCAGGGATTGAGATGACGGGACGCAGGTTCGCATAGAGCTTGAGCTCCTTGCGAAGCGCCACGTTCACGCTGCGAAAACCCGTTCCAACAGGAGTGGTGATGGGGCCTTTGATGGCAACCTTGCGATCCTTGATCATCTGGATGGTCTCGTCAGGCAGAGGTGTGCCATATTCCTCCATCACCGCAGCGCCTGCCTTTGCGATCTCCCAGTCGATCTGAGCGCCACTCGCAGCTACTACGTCTTGCATAGCTGCCGATGTTTCAAGTCCGATGCCATCCCCTGGAATGAGCACAACCGCATGTCTTGTCATGAGACCTCCAAAACGACCAATAGAATGTACGCGAACCGCTTAGCTGTTCAAGTTAGCTTCGATCTGAGCGGCGCGCTTCTTGAGCATGCCCTTTCCGTTCTCAGCATCGAACTTCATGCGTGTAGCAAGCTCCTCTTTCACGTTTGGTGCAAGCTTGCCTGCAGAGAAATCGATGACCGCGATGAGCATGTCCTGGAATTCCAGGTCTCCGTGATAGCACTGGATGCCCTCGTCGATCATCGGCCAAACCTTCTCAGAGCGGTTCTCCGTTGTAGCCCCGAGCGCGCAGAGGAATCGCATTGCCGAGAGGCGCAAGGGGCCTGAGTCTTCATCGAACAACGCCGTTTCCGCACCGAGAATGGCTTTGTCGCAGGTGCGCGAATCGACGGCGACAAGCTCGCAGAGAGCGTCGAGGACTTCCCAGCGTGTCTGAGCCTCAGGACGGTTCAAAGCATCCACGATCTCGTTGCCGAAGGGCGCGATCAAGTTGACATCTTCCTTTGCCACCTGCGCGATCACCGCTGCAGCATTCTGACGGTTACGACGAGAAGCGCCTGCCAGCGCTTCGATATATTCATTGAGCTTTGCGCTGTCTTGAATAGCTTCCGAGGCGCTGCTCTTCACATCATCTGCTCTTGTGCTCACCGTTCGGCACTCCTTATCGAATCAGGCTTGCAGGGGTAATTCTGCGTATTTTTCCAGAATCATTATAGTCGACGCACGTCCGTTCCGCGCGCAAAGATAAGCGCAAAGGTCATGTTTACGCAGATCACTGGCAGCTTTCTTACATCTCGGCAAAGGACGGGAATCGCAAGAGCAACCAAACGCCATACGTTGCCCTAAAGCACAGGGAGGAGAGTATCGTGTGAACCATGAAAAGGGGTCCTCCTCCTTCCCCTTTCCTTCTTCTCTTGGAAGGCCTCGAGTTCGAAGACCTTCCCGCGGGTGCCACCGGTTCACCCCGACCGCGCACCCTTCTCATCTGGAGGCGGTTCCCCGGCCGCCTCCAGTTTCTTTATGGAGACCCTCACCCGCTCTCAGCGATGCACGTCCTCGCTCATGTTCGATCCTTGCGTCTTCATCGCTTCCAACATGAGCTGACAGCGAGTACCGATCAAGTCCTTGTTGCTCTCTAAGAACGAAGCGATCTCACCTCGCGCAAGCGTGAACGTCTCGATCAGCTCATTGCGCTCTGGTTGTGCCTCGCCCGCTCTTTCCACTTGAGCGATAACCACATGCACGTTCTCCTCGCTCATTCCCACCGAGGAGTACCCTGACTGTGGAAGTGGTCGGATGACCTCCCCTCCCAGATCAGTGCGCACACGACAGCCCGTCTCTTCACAGAGCTCACGGGTCACGCAATCCTCAAGCGTCTCGCCCTTCTCCATGAGACCTGCGGGAAATGCGATGCACCACGCATTCACGGGATAGCGAAACTCTCGGATCAGCATGATGGAACCATCGGGAAGGATCGGCACGATGCACACAGCGTCTGGGGTGCTTGCATCACCACGCGCGTTCGCTTCGAGCGTTCGCGCATAATCTTTCAAGCCCTTGCGAGAAACGCTCTCATATGTGAGCGTTGAGCCATCGGGGGCTCGATAGGTAAGCTCGTATTTGTTGAGCCATCCACTGCTTACAAGTTGCACATCCAGCAGCTGAGGTGTCTTCGCGTCTGACATATTCGCCACTTTCCTCTTGATGCTCTTCTCTTGTTGGTCGTACAGCGTCTTTGCGCTCATGCGGGAATCCTCAAGAGCGAATTCCCATCAAGGATGCCTTATTCGTCTTCCTTATCGAGGATCTTGAGTGCAGTCGCATATCCTCCCGTGCCATAGCTCAAGCACTTTGATACGCGAGCGATCGTCGTAGCGGAAGCCCCCGTTGCCTGCTCGATCATCGCGTACGATTTGCCCGCAGCCAAAAGGCGCGCAACAGCCAAGCGCTGTGATGTCTCGCGAATCTCGCGAATCGTGAAGAGGTCTTCAAGCAGTGCGAAGATGACGTCTTCATCATCAAGCTTCGCCAAGACGCAGAGCAAGTCCTCAACGTCCGCGCTCTTCACGGGAGCCTTCTCTGCAGCGCTCCTGCGAACGCTCGTCTTCTTCGCGATCTTCTCTTCGCTAGACATATGCCCTCCCAAGTCTTATGAGACCGTATTCGATCGATTCCACGAGAGCATTCCATGATGCCTCGATAACGTTCTCGGAAAGCCCGACCGTGCCAAAGGTGCCTAAGCTATCCGCTGTGGTGATGACCACGCGAGTGAGCGCATTCGTCCCTTCGCTCTCGTCAGGAAGGCGCACTTTGTAGTCAACGAGCTCAAGGTCGGCCACCTCGGGAAACGATTCTGTGATCGCCATGCGCAAGGCGTTGTCCAATGCAGCAACAGGGCCAGTTCCCTCGCCGGTAGCAACGAAGCGCTCGTCGCCCACGTGTATCTTGATGGTGGCCTCGCTCGTTGCGTCCTTCGCCAGCGCACCTGTATCTTCTCGATCATCCACGATGACGCGGAATGACTCGAGGCTGAACGCAGGGTTGTATGTGCCGAGATGGCGCATGATGAGCAGCGCAAGCGAACCATCTGCAAGCTCATAGGTGTAGCCTCGTGCTTCACGTGATTTGATGTCGTCAAGAATGCCCTGGATATCAACACCTTCCACGTCAAGGTTGATCCCGAGGGAAGATGCCTTCTGAAAAAGCGATGCCTTGCCAGCCAATTCGCTCACCACCATGCGCGCGCTGTTGCCAACGCACGCCGGGTCAGTATGCTCATAGGCCTGCGGGAATCGAGCAATGGCGCTTGCATGAAGGCCCCCCTTATGGGCGAATGCTGAGGTGCCGCTATAGGGATGATGGGCAGGGACGACCGTATCCGTTGCTTGCGCGACGAAGTGCGAAACATTCGTAAGACCTTTGAGCTTGTCTGGGCCCACCGTCTCGAATCCCATCTTGAGCTCAAGGTCAGCGATGACCGTGAGCAGATCCGTATTCCCCACACGCTCGCCTATCCCGTTTATCGTGCCCTGAACTTGCGTGATCCCCGCGCGAACCGCAGCAAGCGCATTCGCCACAGCACACCCGCTGTCGTTGTGGCAATGGATGCCAAAGGCCTGATCAGGGAAGGCAGCGACGACCTCTTCGCATATGCGAGCAACTTCGAACGGAAGAGCGCCGCCATTCGTCTCGCACAGATCGATGCTATCTGCGCCCGCATCATGAGCGGCCTCGATGCATGCAAGAGCATAGTCTGCATTCGCCTTGTAGCCATCGAAGAAATGCTCTGCATCGAAGATGACCGTGAGCCCCGCAGCTTTCAGAAATGCGACGGACTCGGAGATCATGCGAAGGTTCTCGTCGAGCGTTGTCTGAAGCGCACGGGTGACCTGCTCGTCCCACGTTTTGCCAACGATCGTCGCAATGGGTGCTTGGCTGTTCACCAGATCGCGCAGGCCTGCATCTTCTTCGGCAGGGACCCCTTTTTTGCAGGTGTTCCCGAATGCTGCGATCTGGGCATGCGCAAGAGGCATGCTCGCCACGGCGCGAAAGAACGCGATGTCTTTTGGATTCGAGGCTGGAAAGCCTCCTTCGATCCGATCGATCCCGAATTCATCGAGCTTTTGGACGATAAGAAGCTTGTCTTGAAGCGAGAGGCTGACCCCCTCGCATTGCTCCCCGTCCCGCAGGGTAGTATCGTATGTGAAAACCTTGCTCGACATGTCACTATAGTACCACCCCGCACTATCGTCTGCGATAGTAGGCTTTCGTTGATCGCCCTTGATCAGCGAGATCGAGCCCCTGGCTGGCTCGCGATCGGCATATGTGCACTTTTATTTGCGGATTACGGAGAAAACGTTTAGAATGATTCCGCTCTGGTCGGGTAGCTCAGTTGGTAGAGCAGCGGACTGAAAATCCGCGTGCCGAGGGTTCAAGTCCCCCTCCGACCACCATGAATGTTGAAAGACCCCCTGTTCAGGGGGTCTTTTTTTCGTCCGCTCTCAACCAAGTGTCTAGAACTGGGGTTATGTTTCAAAAAGTGTGCTCCCTGGAATTATTCACTGCCTGTATTCAG
>CAJURO010000022.1 GCA_910588985.1 uncultured Eggerthellaceae bacterium
CGCTTGACGTCGTTCTCGTGAATGACGTCCGCGCTCTTTGGATCAACAGCGTAAAGCTTCTTCCAAAGCTCATGGGCGCCGACTTCTTTGGCGATTCGATGATATTTCTCCCGTATGGGATTGCTGGTCTGCTCGCCCTCTGCGAAATCCATATCGTCGATGGTAGCTTTGACATAGAATCCCGTGCCTCCAACAAGTATGGGAGCTTCTCCGCTTGCAAGCTCCTCTTCTATGGTCTTGCGTGCATAATCCTGATAGAGCGCGGCAGAGAATGCTTCTCCAGGATCGATGAGGTCGATCCCGAAATAAGGAACCGTTCGTTCAAAGGGAGGCACCTTAGCGGTGCCGATGTCCATCCCACGATAAATCTGCATCGAATCAGCGCTGAGGATGGATGTGTTGATGGTCTCTGCAATCCGTTGGGCAAGCTCCGACTTCCCTGTTGCTGTGGGACCAACGATGCAGATCAGAGGGTGCGTATCACTCATACGGATCACTCGTGATCTCTCCGAAGAGGTACCACGTTTTCGGCTCGGTGATATGGATGTCAAGATATTTGCCGCGGATCTCCTCGATATCCATCTCTGGCTCGAGCAGAGCATGGACAGTCTGGTTCTTAGGCGTCTTACCCACAAGAACGCCCTTGTTCTTCTTAGATGTGCCTTCGACGAGGATCTGAACCTGAGCATCAAGCTCTTTTGCGTTGTTCATATGTGCATGGTCTTCAACGATCTTGAGCAGACCATCGAAGCGACGTTGCACAACATCGCTTGGGACGCGCTCTGGCATTGACGCTGCTGGGGTACCAGAGCGAGGTGAGTATTTGAACGTGAAGACCTGAGAATACCCTACCCTCTCTATGAGATCGTAGGTGTCTTGGAAATCCTGTTCAGTCTCTCCTGGGAATCCAACGATGATGTCAGTTGATAGGGCGATGTCTGGACAAGCAGTGCGAAGCTGGTCAATGAGATGCAGGTAATGATCTTTCGTGTAATGGCGATTCATCCGCTCAAGGATCCTGTTCGATCCTGATTGGACGGGCAGATGAAGCGCAGGCATGAGATTGGGAAGCGCTCCAAAGAGCTTGATGACCTCTGAGGTGAGATCCTTGGGATGGCTTGTTGCAAAACGAAGCCGATCTATCCCTGTGTCCGAGACAGCTTTGAGGATCTCTGCGAAGCGAGGTGCGCCATAGAGGTCTCTTCCATATGAATTGACATTTTGGCCAAGAAGTGTGATCTCCTTCACGCCATCTGCGATAAGCGTGCGAGCCTCAGCAACGATATCCTCTTGTGGACGCGATTTTTCGCGTCCACGCACATAGGGAACTATGCAATAGGTGCAGAAGTTATCGCACCCGATGGTAATGGGCAGCCATGCCGCGTATGCACTCTCACGCGAAAGAGGGAGATCGGTCGGAAAGGACGAGGAAGCATCGAGCGTCTGAGCGACGTGGTCCTCACTCTGAAGGGTTCGCTCAAGCAATGCGGGGAGCGATTCGATGTTGTGGGTCCCGAACACCACGTCAACGTGAGGAAGCCTTTTCAAGAGACCTTCACCATCACGTTGACCGATGCAGCCACCAATTGCTATCACGCGCTTTGTCAGGGGTGACGAAGCGGGCAAAGCGGTATTCTTGATCGAGCTTACGTGGCCGAAGAGGCGGCTTTCCGCAGATTCGCGCACACAGCAGGTGATGAAGACAACCACATCGGCCTCTTCGATGCTTTTGACCTGCTCCATTCCACAAGCAAGAAGCTCTCCTGCGATATGCTCGGAGTCGTGCTTGTTCATTTGACAACCGAATGTCTGAATAGAGAATGTGAGTCCTTTAAGGCGCGGAAAGGAAGAGTCAGGCTTCAACTCAGGCGATCTCCGGTTTGACGACGATGGGTGTTGATGTGCGAGGTTCAACAGTGAACCTGATCGCAGTGCGATACTCCCCATCTATGACGATATCCGCAAAGGAAGGGATGCAAACGATCTCGATGCCTGCAGGTGAGAGGAAGCCGCGAGAGATGGCGATGGCCTTGATGGCCTGATTAACTGCTCCTGCGCCTACTGCCTGGATCTCTACATGAGACCCATCTTTGATCATACCAGCGATCGCACCAGCAACTGACGCGGGTGATGATTTCGAGGAGACCTTCAGGCATCCGATTTCTGGTTTTTCATCTCTCGACACTGTGCATCCTTATTCGTATCAGGTTTGATCGTTCATTTCTGCCATATTCATTGCTCGAGCATGCACGATGCACCTATTTTACCCATACCACTACATTGGTGCAACAAAAAATGCATCTGTACAGGCAAAACAAAATTATATGCAAAAGACTAACCTTTTCAAGTCATTCTTCTGGCATGAGAGGGATGCTGATCCTAAGGGCACCATCACGAACTGAGGCATCGATATCAACATCGCTCACGAGGTAGTATTTTTCTGCGAACAAAGCAAAGGCGTTCGCTACCTCTTCCGTGAATGCTCCCATATCTTCCCTATCGAGCTTGATGCGCGGCTTTGCGACATGCTTTGCAGGGAAAAGCGCATCATCTTGTTGCCTTGATCCCTTATGGGGAAACGATTCGCTCTTCATGCGCTCAAAGAGCGTCGGAGGATAAGGAATAATACCATCGATGATCCGTCGCGCGGAGCGCTCTGAGATATCCAAGCCAATGCTCTGACATGCAAGCTTGAAGCTTGCTGGGTCATGCGCGAAGGCAAGACGGTCGACAAGGGCTGCACCTGAAGCATCTTTTGAGAACGTCCGGGTTGTCAGAGGAATGCGGTCTTTGCCGAGCATGTAGAGCGCGCTGGCGATCTCTGAGAAGCTGCCAATGCGTATGTCGATCTCATCTTTATGAGCAAAGCAAAACTCTGCAGCACACCTGAGCAGGTTCTTGGGTCCGCGCATGACGAAGGTCTCGTCTACCTTCTCGAAGTGAGGGAAGGTAGTCTGATCGGCCTTCTCCCCAAGGCTCTCAAGAGAAGACTCTATCCTGATCGCAGTTCCGAGCTTGTGTCCCGTATCGACGATCTCAGAGGCGGTGACATTGGATCGAATGGAGAAGAGAGCCATGCCGCGTCCATGCATGCCCCAATCATCCATATGGGCGGAATCAAGCTTCGAGGTGACGCGAGCATCGAAGACCCTATCCTTAAGCTCAAGAGGAATCCCATCACCATCATCAATGACAACGATGGTGCGCATATCTCCTTCTCGCTTCAGTGCGATGAAGATGTTCTTAGCATTCGCATCGCGGGAATTGCGCAAGAGCTCAAGAAGGATATCCTCAGAACATTGAATGTCCTGCAGTGCTTGACGTCGCTCCGCCTCTGAGCTTTTAAGCTTGACATATCCATGGCCGAGATCGGCTTCGATACGTGTTGGGTCGGTCGTGCAGACTGACCCAACGAAATCAAGGATATGCTCTGTGTCTTTACTTGGCGTAGTCAACAGCGCGGCTCTCTCTGATCACCACGACCTTGACTTGTCCGGGGTATTGCATCTCGGATTCGATCTGCGCTGCAATATCATGCGCAAGCACAACAGATTCAGCCTCATTGACCACTTCGGGCTCGACCATGACGCGTACCTCACGCCCGGCTTGAATAGCATACGTTCGCTCCACTCCCTTATGAGCATTAGCGATCTCCTCGAGCTTTTCCAGACGTTTGATATAAGCATCAAGCGTTTCCTTGCGCGCTCCAGGACGTGCAGCGGAAATAGCATCAGCAGCCTGGATGAGCATATCGAGTACCGTATTCGGCTCAATATCCTCATGATGTGCTTCGATGGCATGCACGATCTCTTCACGTTCGCCAAACCGCTTTGCAAGGTCTGCTCCAAGTGCCGCATGGCTGCCATCAACCTCATGGTCAATGGCTTTTCCAAGGTCATGTAAAAGACCAGCTCGTTTTGCGGGCGCAGGATCAAGACCGAGCTCTGATGCGAGCGCACCTGCAAGATAGGCAACCTCAAGAGAGTGGTCCAGGACGTTTTGCCCATAGGAAGTGCGATACATCAATCGTCCAAGCGTACGGACGAGCTCAGGATGAAGGTCGTGAACGCCTGCATCGAAGGCAGCTTGCTCGCCTGCCTTCATGACGCGGTCAGAGACGTAATTGACCGCTTTGTCATACATCTCTTCGATCTTGGCTGGATGAATACGCCCATCAGCGATTAGGGATTCCATCGTGACACGCCCGATCTCTCGACGAACGGGGTCGAAACAAGAGATGGTCACGCATTCAGGAGTATCGTCGATGATGAGGTTCGTTCCTGTGAGCTGCTCGAAAGAGCGGATATTGCGGCCTTCGCGACCAATGATCCTTCCCTTGAGGTCATCATTTGGAATATGGATCGACGAGACGGTGATCTCAGAGGTGTGGTCTGCGGCGATGCGCTGAATTGCGAGGCTAAGGATCTCGCGTGCGCGACGGTCGGCTTCTGCTTTCGTGTGCGTTTCAGCGTCGCGGATGATAGCAGCTGATTCGTGCGTGACTTCGTCATGGATCGTTTCAAGGAGCTCTTGCTTTGCCTCGTCTGGCGTCATGCCTGCGGCCTTCTCGAGGCGAGACTCGACCTCTGCCATAGCACTGTCAAGCTTTTGGTTCTTCGCATCAAGCTTGGATTGGAGCTTGCTTAATTGGTTCTCGCGAGAGTCAAGCGAATCACCACGGCGATCAAGGGTTTCTTCGCGTTGGGTGATGCGATTCTCGGCATTGCGAACTTCGCGAAGACGCTCTTTGTTCTCTTCGTCGACCTCTTGCTTGTACTTCAAGGCTTTGTCCTTTGCCTCAAGCTCTGCTTCCTTTCGGTAAGCATCCGCCTCACGACGGGCGTTTTCAAGAAGGCTCTCTGCCTCGCTTTTGGCATTAGTGCGGATCTTCTGTGCATCTGCGGCTGCAGATTTCGATGAATTGGACGTGATGACTTTGGTGACGATAAAGCCGATCGCAATGCCAACAATGGCTGCGATGATGATGAGGGCGATATCCATTGCTCTTACCTCTTCCGTACTGCATATAAGCATCTCTTAAAATAAAAATGTTGGCATGACGCCAACATGAGCAAACAGCATTTCGATCCAAAGGATTATTCGATTCTTTATATTCAATACCCTCAGGTACGATTTGCCCATAAAGCATTTAGCATTATATCGCATCGAGAACGAATTATCAGCAGGTATGTGCCAATGCGGATTCCTGCGAGCGCTCTTATTCAGCTCCTAGCTACTGCGTGCCCTTTTCAGCAAGATAGCGTTTGGTGGCTCGATGGACAACGTCTCCTTCATATCCCTTGTTAAGGAGCTTTCGCACGCATGACTGATAGGCATTCTTCGAGCGAGTTGGATGCATGCAAAGGAACTGATATGCCCGTTCGATGTCCCCTTCCTCTCCCGCTTCCAGATACTCAGCGTATGAGTCGAGGCCTTCAATATCGATGCCAAGGCTTTCTATTTCAGCTCGAACAGCGCGAAGCCCTTTACCAGCGAGCAGCGTTGAACGGACAAGGCATTCAGCGTAACGCGCATCATCGATCACGCCAAGGCGCAGGGCCTTTTCTAAAGCTGCCTCGACAGCTTCGACGCAGAATCCTTGCATTTCGAGCTTCTTTTGCACCTTTAAAGAGGATTGCTCAGACGCGCTTGCGCATCTGAGCACTTTATTGAAAGCTTTCTCTATCTGTATATCGAGCGGGAGGGCTTCGATCGCAGAGATGTCAAGCATGATCGAGAATGATCGGGCTACTCAGATGCGGCCTCAGGGGCGACATCTTCAACGCCAACGATGGGTGCGTTATAGAATTCTCTTACCTTTTCTTCAAGCTCGCTTCGGACATCGGGATTATCGGTTAAGGTCTGCTTTGCCGCTTCCCTTCCCTGCCCAAGTCGCTCTTCACCATAGGTATACCACGCACCGCTCTTCTTCGCGATACCGCAGTCGACAGCCATGTCGAGGATGCACCCTTCCTTTGAGATGCCTTGCCCATACATGAGGTCGAATTCAGCTTGACGGAACGGAGGAGCTACTTTGTTCTTCACGACCTTTGCACGTACGCGATTGCCAACTGCTTCTCCATTCTGCTTGATCGAGTCGATGCGTCGAATGTCGATACGCACGCTCGAGAAGAACTTAAGGGCGCGTCCGCCTGTCGTAGTTTCCGGATTACCGAACATGACGCCGATCTTCTCGCGAAGCTGATTGATGAAGATGCAGGTGGTGTTCGATTTCGAGAGTGATCCGGCAAGCTTGCGCAGAGCTTGGGACATGAGGCGCGCTTGAAGGCCAACAGAGGCATCTCCCATTTCCCCTTCGATCTCGGCGCGTGGCACAAGTGCGGCGACAGAGTCGACTACAACGCAATCAACAGCACCTGAGCGGACGAGCATGTCGCAGATCTCTAACCCTTGTTCTCCTGTATCAGGTTGGGAGATGAGGACATCATCGATGTCCACCCCAAGGCGTGCTGCATAAATCGGATCGAGCGCATGCTCTGCATCGATGAATGCGACGACGCCTCCCATGGCTTGGCATTCAGCAAGGATCTGGAGCGCAAGGGTTGTCTTACCGCTGGATTCGGGTCCGTATATCTCTATGATGCGACCGCGAGGAACACCACCAATGCCGAGGGCGATATCGAGAGGAAGAGCGCCTGTTGGGATGGCTGCAATGCTCAGATCCGCGTCGCTCTCCCCTAGCTTCATGATTGACTCCCGACCGAATTTCTTCTGAATCTGGTCGGTTGTGGTCTTGAGCAACTCTTCTTTTTTCTGATCCATTTCTGCTCCTTTTAGAAAGTGCGCTCATACAGTATATGTTTGATCTCTTTAAAGATCATGATATACGAACGCATGTTTGCCTGTCAACGTTTCGGTATTTCAGGATGATCTCTCTACCTTCCGATTCGAATCGAGATAATGATGGATCATGCGAATGGGAGAAACATAGGATGGGTCATGTGCGAATACGTGATGAGGTCTGGCTTTCTGAAAAGCATGTTCTTTCCTCGTCCTTGTCCCCTTCTTCTCTTTATCTTGTTGGTATCAAGCGCGCTTTCCTTATCTGAGATCAGCGCGATGAATCAGCAATAGCGAGCAAGGCTTCATCAAGCAAGGACAAGGCTGCAAGAACGCTCTGCTCGCGCACGCACGAGCGGTCCCCAGCAAATGAAAAACGATGCGCATTGCAGCCAGTCGATGAAGCGATACCAAGAAATACGGTGCCGATCGGCTTGCCAGGCTCTGCACCGGTAGGTCCAGCGATGCCCGTCGCAGATACAGCAAGGGTCGTGTTGAAGCTATCGCGAACACCTTGCGCCATTTGCTGAGCTGTTTCTGCATTGACGGCACCATTCGTTTCAAGAAGCGCTTCATCCACACCGAGAATGTCATGCTTGATCTCGTTGACATAGCTCACAACGCCTCCTCGTACCACGCAAGAGCTGCCTGGTATCGCAGTGAGCGCCTCGCATATGCCACCACCGGTCAAGCTTTCTGCGCATGCGATGGTCACGCCAAGCGCCTGCGCTCTTTCGATGATGCCTTGAGCGAGGGAGAGGGCGTTCCTTTCCTCTGCGTGCTTCGATGCAGAGCCAATGAAGAGGAATCGGGCCTTTGCAATATAGTCGAGCATCGAGATGATGGTAAGTACCAGGGCAATGAGCATGACGACCCATGCGAGGAGATAGAACGGGCTCCAGATGGTGTTCTGATCGGGGGAAAGGTAGAGGATGTCCTTCAGAAGGAAGAGGACGATCGCGATGATCTGCGTGACCGTTTTCGCCTTGCCATACCAGCTTGCAGCGATCACCTCCCCTTTTGTGGCTGCGATCATGCGAACGCCAGAGACGATGAATTCGCGCGAGATGATGATGAGCACAGGCCATGATGGGAGCACCTGAAGCTCGATCAGCGCGAGAAGGGCTGCGCACACGAGTATCTTGTCAGCAAGCGGATCGACGAATTTGCCGAAATCAGTCACTTCGTTGCGCTTGCGTGCAAGATATCCGTCGATCCAATCAGAGCACGATATGACAATGAATACGACAGCTGCGATAACCGACTTCACATCATGCGTCACGAGGTCATCAATGCCAAGCCATGACGGCCAAGGGCTCAGGAGCGCTACAACGAATACGGGAACAAGGCAAATGCGGGTAAGCGTCACGATGTTCGCAGGGGTTTTGATCTGGTCCATCCTAAGCATCCCCTTCTACGATGACGCTACCTTCCATGTCATAGAGCAGCGTATCCTCTATGAGCGTGAGAACAACATCACCTTTGGTGCCGTTGTCGACGAATATCACCCCATCAACCTCAGGGGCTTGAGCTTGCGAGCGTCCGAAGAGCTGACCGTCCTCTTCCGACCCTTCGATGAGCACAGAGACCGTATGACCTATGGTATCAGCTACATGAGCAGCGCTTACCGCATCAGCAACGGAACGGAGTTGGTTTGCGCGCCATATCTTCTCATCTTCATCTATCTGATCTGGAAGCTTTGCAGCTCGCGTACCCTCCTCCTGAGAAAAGGGGAAGATGCCGATGAGGTCGAAGAAGCCTTCGGAGATGAAGTCCTCGAGCTCCTGAAATTGCTCGGCGCTCTCTCCAGGGAAACCAACGATAAGGGTCGTACGCAAGGTGATATCAGGAATACGTTCTCTGATCCGCGTAACAAGGGCGGTGATGGAGGAGCGAGATCCTCTCCGATTCATATCAGAAAGGATCTTCTCGTCGATATGCTGTATGGGGATGTCAAGATAGTTGCAGATGTTGTCATGTGAGGCGATCGCATCGATGAGGGCATCACTGACCCCCTCAGGTTCGATGTACATGATGCGGAACCAAGTTTCAGGGTAGAGCAGAGCTAAGCGCGAAACAAGGTCTGCAAGGGTGGCGGGCTCGTCAAAATCCTCTCCCCAGCGCCCTGTATCCTGCGCAATGAGAACGATCTCCCGTACACCAGAAGATACATTCCGATCAACATCAGCACAGATGTCATCGAATGAGAAGCTATGGTAGGGGCCGCGAATGAAGGGAATGGTGCAATAGGAGCAAAAGCGATCACAGCCATCTGATATCTTCACGTAAGCGAAGACGTTCGTTTCGCATGATCGTTCCCCATCGCGCTCCAAGGATTCATCAGGGAGCATCTCAAGGCCAAGAGCGTCGCATACAACAGAAACGACCTTTCCCTCGTCTTTGCAGGGCAAGAAGGCTGCGACTTCAGGGATCTCATCCATCAGTTCTTCCCCATAACGGGCAGGCATGCAACCGCTTACGATCACAGGAACACTCGAGGAGCGTGTGGTGCTCTCATTCAAGATATCGAATATCTCATCGATGCTCTCTTCAGTTGCAGATGCGATGAATGAGCACGTGTTCACGATGGCGCAGTCAGCATCATCAAGCGTATCGGTGATGCTGAAGCCTGCGCACTCAAGCTGCGCAGTCATGCGATCGGTATCCCAGCTATTCTTTGCGCATCCGAGCGTTGAGAAAAAAACGCTGCCTCTCTTCGCGCGATGGTATGTGTCGGACATCAAATTACCGATAGTTGACGAATTGGAGCGGAATGTCGTAATCCTGGGCTTTGAGATGGGCAATAACATCTTGGAGCGTATCACGCGATGCAGAGCTCACACGGATCTTGTCGCCCTCGATCTGAGTCTTGATCTTCAGCTTGAGCGTTTTGAGCTCCTTGTTGATCTTGGTGCACATATCCTTATCAAGACCGCTGACGACTTGAGCCTCTTTCTTGATGCGCCCACCTGAGACGCTCACAGGGTCAGACCAGCGAAGCGCCTTGAGGTCAACATTGCGCTTGATAAGCTTTGAAGTGATGATGTCGATGATCTGGCCTGCAACGAAATCGGATGGTGCGACAACAGTGACCTCGTGCTTTTGCTTGTCGAATTCGATCTCCGAATCGGTATCCTTGAGATCATAACGTTGTACGAGCTCTTTCTTTGCTTGCTGAATGGCGTTGTCGACTTCCTGCATATCTACTTGTGAGACGATATCGAAGCTATTCTCTTTGGCCATGATGCTGTCCTTTCAGGCCGCTTTCTGGTTGAGAGCGGTTCTTATCCGATCGAATGAGTATACACGAGAAGAAGGATACGCTTTTTCATCAACCTTCTGCTCGATGAATCAGGGGAGATGAGAACTTGTTATCTCCTAGCGCAGAGTCGTATTCGACCCAGCTGCATTCGAAGTAGTGTTGGAAGAGGCGTTTCCTGAGGTGTTGGATGACTGAGCGCCTACACCGCGCAATTCTTCCACATGCTCAAGCTCCCAATTCGTGAGGAATTGGGAGAAGTCAAGCGTATACGTGTAGTAGGAGGTATTCGGATCCTTCTGAAGCTGAACCGCTTGGCCTTCAACGGTGACTATCACAGGATCAGGATTCGCAGTAGAGAACGTGAGCGTTTTGGTGACATTATAGGACTTGCTTGTTGGTCCCGTAACGACTTCGGAGAGCGTTGTCTGCCCGTCCTCGATGATCTGTATCCAAGATTGCTTTCCTGATTCGACGCTGAACTCGAAGAGAGCGCTTGTCGGTTCCACGATAGTAGGTGTTTGGGCTGCTTCAGCATTGTTCGCATCAGAGGTATCGGTGAGACCTGAAATAGGGATAGAGGGGACATCCTCGACTGCCTGTCGCGAGCCATTGAAGAGCATGACAAGCACGACGATGAGGATGATCGCCCCGATCGCGATGTCAATGAGCAAAGGCAAATTGATGTTCCCTATGATGCCTCTCGATCCACCACGCATGGGTTGGGTAAAGCCATTGTTGGTTCGAACAACACCGATGTTCGAGGTAGACCGTACACCTCTTGGGCGCCTGCCGCCAAGATCTTGCGTGCGTGTTGAGCCTTCACGGCTGGGTCGTATATCTCGAGAGCGCATGGGCTGGGAGCGATCAGTGGTTCGCGATCGAGCGGTGGAGCGAACTGGTTGGGAAGCTCGTGTTGAGCGTGCTACCGAACGAGATTGCGCGCGGCTTCCCGAAGCATCCCTTCCGCGTGCAGAATAGCCATATTCGAATGCATCAAGGTCATCAAGGTACATATTGACGATCTGGTGCTCGTTCAATCCAACTTGACGCGCGAATGCACGGATCATGTTCTTCGTATACCCTGGTGCGGGCATGCGATCGAAATCAGAGTTCTCGATCGCCTTGAGAATATCAGGACGGATGTGGAGCCTGCGCGCCATGGTGACCACATCGAAGCCTTCGCGTTCCCGGGCTTCTCTGAGCATCGCGCCGTATGATCTATCGTACGTCGTCACGTGATGACCTCTTATCAGCTCGTTAGGTCATGGGCTTCGAAGGCTTTCAATGATTCAACTTCGAGCGCATCCATGAGGACTTCTCTGGGTCGTGAGCCGTTAGCTGGGCCGACGATCCCCTTTTCTTCTAATTGGTCCATTATACGACCTGCACGAGCATATCCGACTTTCAGTCTTCGTTGAATATTGGAGGTTGAGCCAAGTCCGCTTGATGTGACGATATCTGCGGCTTCCCAGATCAGCGGATCATCGTCGCCTGCGCCACTCCCTGAGGGGTCAGTGGCACCAAGGGTTATCGTATTAGTCTTGAGGATGGTGTTGTTGTACTCAGGCGCACCTTGCTTCTTGGCATATTCGACAACAGCGAATATCTCTTCCTCCGAGACGTAGCATGCTTGAATGCGCTGTGGTTTTGCGAGCTCAGGCTTTGAGAGGAGCATATCTCCCAATCCGATGAGATTCTCAGCCCCTGGCGTGTCAAGGACGACGCGCGAATCGATGCCAGATGCCACGTTGAAGGCAATGCGGTTCGTAATGTTGGCTTTGATAAGGCCCGTGACGACGTTCGTCGAGGGGCGTTGCGTCGCAACAATGAGATGAATGCCGGCGGCTCTTGCAAGCTGCGCGATGCGAGAGATCGAGAACTCCACCTCTTTCCCAACGTTCATCATAAGGTCCGCCAGCTCGTCGATGATAATCACGATATAGGGCAGATGCTCCAAGCTTTCCTCATCGACGTCGACGGGATGTGCAACACGCTCGTTGTATTGGGTGATATTGCGCACGCCAAGGCCGCTGAACACCTTAAGGCGCCGCTCCATCTCGGCAACACCCCATGCGAGCGCGCTTGAGGCTTCCTTTGGCTCTGTGACAACAGGGATGTAGAGATGAGGGATCCCGTTGTAAGGCGTGAACTCAACTCGCTTGGGATCGATCATGATGAAGCGAACCTCATCAGGAGTCGCGCGCATGAGGATGGACATGATCATCGCATTGATGGAGACCGACTTGCCCGATCCTGTTGTGCCTCCGATCAGAAGGTGAGGCATGCGCGCAAGGTCGGACACGATCGAATTTCCCTCTACATCCTTCCCGATGGCAAGCTCGAGTGGAGACCCGTCAGGGGCATCCTTGAGCACATCCGCCAAGAGCACCGTCTGCCTCGTGGCGTTGGGCACTTCGATGCCAACGTAGTTTGTCCCAGGGATAGGAGCGAAGATGCGCACGCCTGGGGCGGCAAGGGCAAGGGCGATGTCGTCATTGAGGGCAACGATGCGATTAACGCGAACACCACTTGGAAGCTCGACCTTGAAAAGCGTGACCGTCGGTCCTGCGACCCAGCCGACCACTGAAGCTGGGACGCCGAAGCTCTCAAGCGTTTCCTGAAGGGAGGAGGCAACCGCAGAAAGGGCCTTATCGTCCTGCTTCTTGGACTTCTTCGAAGTTTTCAGCAAAGAGAAGGGCGGCAGATGATAAACACCATCATCAGGTGGTTCGTGAGTGGCAGACGACTTCTTCGCCCGCGTTGACCTCTTTGGCCCAGCTGAAGCAGGTGGTTTCTCCTGAGGATCGTGCAAGATGGGCATCGAAAGATCGGCGGCCTCTGCCCTTCCCTGCTCTCCTAGGTCGAAGGCAAGGGCATCGTCATAGGATGTGTCGAGGGCGTCCAGATGGATCATGTGGGGACGAGAGATCGCGGGAAAGCTTTCATCCTCATCGCACTCATCATCGAAATGAGCACCATGGTCTTCGTCAGATGCATCATCCCAGGGAAGATCGTATGCATCCGAAGCGTTCGCATCCTCTACGGCCGCATCATCCCATTCCTCATCAAGGAAGGATTCGTCATCAGCTTCGTAATACCCTTCATCTTCGTCAGGGAGGGTCGCGAAAGAGGCGCTCTCTTCATGAGCTTGAAGGGTATGGGGAGTGATGAGGGGAACCGTAAGGTTGCTCTCATTTTCGAAATGCTCGTCATCGGGGACATCTTCGAACACGGGAGCAGTCCGATGCGTCGGTCCCGTATAGCGTCTGTTCGAGTGCTGCTCAAAAGCTGGCAACGCGCTCTGCTCGAACCCAGCATGCTCAAGCCTGTATCCGAGAGGCCTTGTTATGCCTATGTCTCCATTGTCTTCGGGCATGAGGTGCGAGGGCATCGGCTTGATGTTGCCATCGCTTCTGCGGCGAATGCGTATGTCGGAGTTCGAGAAGCTGCGAGAAGAGGCATGCTTCATCATGAAGCGCTCTTTCTTCTTCCGTGCAAGCTCGATGGTCTTCGAGATCGAGAATCCGATGATGATGACGCCGATGATGATGACGCCTCCGAGGATGACGCCTGTAATCGGCTTGCCGACAAGCACAAGGCCAAGCCAAGCGATTCCCGATCCGATGTATCCCCCATATGAGGTGAGATTCATGTCAGAGAACAAGAGGCTTGGATTATCCTGCCCCAGCGAGGTGATAGGCGCGAGAAGGGCGATAATGCCCAAGAGCGCTATGTAGATGAGCGAAAGACCGATGGCGGCTCGAATGGGCACGCGTTCAGAAGAGAGCTTGACGAGGAACGTTATCCCGACGAGTGCGAGCACAAAGGGAAGCACATAGCATCCGATGCCAAACGTGAAATGGATCCAAGAGGAGGACGAGCTGCTGATCAGGCCGTCGTCGTTCGGCATGATCGCAAGGAGGAAGAACACGACTGCAGCAACGATGAAGATGACCCCGAAGATATCACGCTTCGTACGGTCATCAAAAAGCGAATCTGATGTTTCCCGCATTTCCTCGGGGCTGCGCCTGCGCTGCGTGCCAACAGGGCGCTCATCTTTCTTCTTCTGTTGTGAACGAGCTGCCACTTCGAGTGCCCCGCTTTAGGCTTCCAGGAGATTGACCACGATCATGGGACGCTGCTTCGTCTTCTCCCACAGCACCGATGAGATGGTATCGCGAACAGAGCGTCGCACGTCTCTGATGCTCGCACCATTCTTGCCAAGAGAGCGCTTGAGGGAAGAGGTGACCATGTCAGCGATCTCCTTCACAAGATATGCGTCATCACCACCCGTGATGCCATGCATCTCTAAGGCAGGTGAGCCGATGAGCTCATGTCGCTTCATATTGATGGCGGCAGCGATACTCACGAAACCCTGGCTCCCGAGCTCGTTCCTCTCGTTGAGGACATCTTGCGATGTGTCACCAACAGAGAGCCCGTCAACATACACGATGCCGCTTTGCACTCCTTCACCTGGTGCAACGTCGCCACCTTTCATGACAAGCGAATCACCATTCTCGAGGATGAAGATGTTCTCTTTGGGCACTCCTGTGGCTTCTGCAAGCTGTGCGTGTGCACGAAGATGCGTAGCCTCGCCATGGACGGGAAGGAAAGCCTTGGGCTTCACGATGCTCAGCACGAGCTTCAATTCTTCAGCACCTGCGTGCCCTGAAACATGAACGCGTGCCTTTGATTTGTCATAGACCTCCGCTCCGATCTTTGCGAGCGAATTGATGACGCGGGTGACAGCCTTCTCGTTCCCTGGAACGGGTGTTGCTGAGATGATGACCGTATCCCCCTCTTCGATATCGATCGTCTTGTGCTCGCCATTGGCAATGCGCGCAAGCGCGGAGAGCGGCTCTCCTTGCGAACCGGTGCACATGATGACCACGTTCTCATGCGGCACATCCTTGAGCTCATAGGCATCGATGAGATCCGAGTCCGCAATATGAAGATAGCCGAGACGACGGGCGATATCGGTGTTCTGGATCATAGATCGTCCGGTGACCACGACCTTGCGACCGTTCTTCACAGCTGCATCGCAGATCTGCTGCATGCGATGGATATGGCTTGCGAACGAAGCGATGATGACACGCCCTTTAGCAGATGAGATGATCTGATCGAGGACCTTGCCAACCTCTGCTTCCGATGGCGTGAAGTTGGGATTCTGCGCGTTTGTCGAATCACTCATCATAAGGTCGACGCCATTCTCCCCGAACTTGGCGAGTGCCGCGAAGTCAGTGGTGACACCATCGATCGGTGTTTGATCGAGCTTGAAGTCGCCCATGTGCAGGACGCTTCCCGCGGGAGTTTGGATGAAGAGGCCAAGCGCACCTGGAATGGAGTGATTGACGTTGAAGAAGGTGACCTTGAAGCAGCCAAGGTCGATCACATCACCCGCTTTGACCTCGATCAGCTTCGCATTCTTGATCTTATGCTCAGCGAACTTGCCCTCGATAAGACCGAGCGTGAGCTTGCTTGCATAGATAGGTATGCTGCGGTCAAGATCCTTCATGAGGTAAGGAAGGGATCCCGTATGATCCTCGTGCCCATGGGTGATGATGATCCCGCGAAGCTTGTCAACATTCTCAAGCACGTAGGTATAGTCCGGGAGGATAAGGTCGATGCCGGGATGGTCATCATCGGGGAACATAAGCCCAGCATCATCGAGGATCATGTCGCGTCCACATTCGAACGCTGTCATGTTCTTCCCGATCGCGTCAAGACCGCCAAGCGGGATGATCTCAAGGCTTGCATGTGGGTCTTTTACCGTATTGTTCTTGCGACGATGACGCTCTGTGGTCCTTTGACCCTTTGCGCGCTGCGTATCCTCCCCTTCTCGCGTGAGATGAGGGCGCTTGCGCTCAAGGTTGACATGCTTATAAGAGCTTGTCGGCTTCTTCTTTTGGTTCGACCTGCGTTGATTACGTGTGTTTTGCGTACGGGGAGAGCTTGATGATGTGCTCTCCTGGTTCTTCTGTCCTGTTTTGCTCTTCTTGTTTTGTTCGTTGTTCGTTTCTGGCATAGATAGTATTCCTCAACATAGTATGTGGTTGTCTGGTGCGGTGGTTCGTTGCTAGATGACTCCGACCGCGCGCATGGTATCTTCAAGCTCAGCAGCTTGCTCTGGTGTGGCATCCACGAGAGGAAGGCGAACGCCGCCAACGGGGAATCCAACGAGCTTGAGAGCTTCCTTCACAAGAATGGGGTTTGCTGTCTTGAATAAACCATTCATCAAAGGAAGGAGCTTCTCGTGCGCTTTGTAAGCATCCTCAAAGTTGCCTTGGGCACAAAGCTCGACGATCTCCTTCATGCGTGCAGGTGCAACATTTCCTATTGTTGTGATGACACCAACACCACCGCGTTTCATGATCTCGAACGTGGCTGAGTCATCTCCTGAGTAGACATCAAAGCCAGATGGAGCGTTATCGATGATCTGTTGGATCTGCTCCATATCGCCCGAGGCCTCTTTGATCGCAACGATGGCATCGAAGTCATGCGCGAGTGAAAGGGTGGTTTCAGCTGTCATATTGATGACACAACGACCAGGGATGTTGTAGAGGATGATGGGGAGATCGCTCGCCAAAGCAATTGACTTGAAATGCTCATACAAGCCCGATTGGGGAGGTTTGTTGTAATACGGCACCACGCACATGAACGCATCAACGCCGAGCTTGCTCACATCGGTAAGGAAGGAAACCGTATCAGCGGTGCAGTTGTCCCCTACGTTCGCGATGACGGGAACCCTTCCATCCACGCAAGAGACGATGGCTCGAAAGAGCTCCATCTTCTGAGGATAGAAGACAGTTGGGGACTCACCTGTCGTACCGTTGATGACAAGAGAGTCGGCCCCTCCTTCGATAAGGCGATCGGCAAGTTCTTGCGCTCGATCCAGATCTAGTTCGAGCTGGGCATCGAATGGGGTTACCATGGCTGGTATCAAGCGTCCGAAACGTGGTTGGTTTGCTGGCATGTTTGCTCCTCGTGGGCTTGATTTATGCTGCATATGCAATGATTATAGTATATGGGAAAAAGAGCAGCATCAGATATCGAGGAAGTGCTCGAGCCCGATGATGAGCCCGCTTCCTCCTTGAACCTTTCGAATAGCAAGCAGCACGCCTGGCATATATGAGCTACGATCCCATGACCTGTGCGTGATGGTGAGCGTTTGCCCAAGAGACCCGAAGATGACCTCTTGATCCGCAACGAATCCCATGGAGCGAACGGAATGGACAGGCACCCCATTGATAAGCGCTCCACGTGCCCCCTCGGCGCCTTCGACCTCGGTTTCCTTGCCAGGAGCCTGCGAAGATGCCCCTTCCCTCCCCTCGCAGATAAGCGCCGTAGTCTGCACAGCGGTACCGCTTGGTGCGTCGAGCTTGTTGCAATGATGCATTTCGATGACCTCAGCTTCAGGGAAGTACTTCGCTGACATCTTGGCAAATTGCATCATGAGGACAGCACCGATAGTGAAGTTTGGGGCAAAGAACAGACATGCATCCGTTCCACTTGCTTCATAGATCTCACGCAAGCGCTCTGCGCTCACGCCTGTTGTGCCAACAACGCAATCGATGTCATGAGAAAGGGCAACCTCTAGCGTATGCTCAACAACAGATGGTCGAGTGAAATCGACAAGCACATCGATCCTCTGCGATTCAACCGCATCTTCGATGCTTTCGTAGAGGGGGAACGCCTGATCCTCTGCTTTTGCTGTTGGATGAGGGTCTATCCCGCATGCGATACGCATGTCTGGTTCTGCTCCAACAGCTTCAACGATAGCTGTTCCCATGCGACCAAGACATCCAGCAATGCCGACTTCTATCATGTGCTCTTCCCTTCTCTTTCTATGAACAGACCAGTCGCACGAGAGGCACGGCTGGTCTGAGATGATGCATATGGCGGTGAGCTCTTATGACTGATGCGACCGTCGCGGACGGCGATTGCCCTGTCCAACATGCGGCTTCTCATCGCGATGCGAACCTCGATCGCTCTGATTCTTGGGTGCTTCAGGCTTGTCGAGACGATCAAGGGAGATCTTCCCTGTCTTTGGATCAACCTCGATGACCTCGACCTTGACGGTGTCACCAAGAGAAAGGACATCCTCAACGCTTGCGACACGGCCGTTTGCAACACGAGAGATATGGAGCAAGCCGTCCTTGTTAGGTGTCAAGCGCACGAAAGCGCCGAAGTCCTTTATGCCGACAACTTCACCGTCATACACCTCGCCCACCTCAGGCTCTTTGACGATGTTAAGGATGGTCTCGCGTGCTGCATTTCCACTTGCTGCTTCCACAGAAGCGATATGGATCGTTCCATCCTCAAGAACCTCGATCGTGGCACCCGTCTCATCTTGAATACTGCGGATGACCTTTCCGCCTGTTCCAATGACATCGCGGATCTTGTCAACAGGGATATGGATGGTCTCGATACGCGGAGCGGTGTCCTTGAGCGCCTCACGTGGCTCAGAGATAGCTTCGAGCATCGCATCGAGGATGAATGCACGGCCTTCCTTCGCTTGGCTGAGCGCACGAGCGAGGATGTCGATCGACAGGCCCTTTGCCTTGTTATCCATTTGAAGCGCTGTGATGCCCTTGGCAGTGCCGCATACCTTGAAGTCCATGTCACCCAGGAAGTCCTCAAGACCCTGGATGTCGGTCAGGATGACAACATCGTCACCCTCTTTGATGAGGCCCATGGCCACACCAGAAACGGGAGCCGAGATCGGAACGCCAGCATCCATAAGCGCAAGCGTCGAGCCGCATGTTGATGCCATTGAAGAGGAGCCATTGGATTCGAGCACCTCTGACACAACGCGGATCGCATAGGGGAAATCATCCTCATTGGGAAGCACTGGCAGGAGCGCGCGCTCTGCAAGAGCACCATGGCCGATCTCGCGACGTTTAGGTGCGCCCATGCGGCCAACTTCTCCTGTGCAGTAGGGCGGGAAGTTGTACTGATGCATATAGCGCTTGCCTTCGGCAGGATCGATGGTATCGAGGCGCTGCCACTCATTGAGCATGCCAAGCGTGCAGATGGAGAGTGCTTGGGTCTGCCCACGCTGGAAGAGACCTGAGCCATGGACGCGTGGTAGATAGCCGGCAACGATATGAAGGGGGCGCACTTGGGTTGAGCGCCTACCGTCAACACGTTCGCCCTTTTCGAGGATCATCGTGCGCATCGCACGCTTCTCAAGCGCTTTGAGCGCTGCGGCGATATCGGATCTCCAAGCAGCGCGCTCTTCTTCGGTGAAGTCCTCTTCAGTGATAGTCTGCTTCAAGAGCTCTACCTTCTCGAGGCGCATCTTGATGTCGCTATCTGAAAGCGCAGCAGCCATTTCGTCGTAATGAGCTTCGATGCGCTCGGGAACAGCTGGGTCAGGCGTATGGATGGTGTACTCAAGAGGAGCTGGGTTCACTGCTTTGATGAACGCTTCTTGCTTATCGCAGAATGCTGAGATTGCTTCTTGCGCGAATTGCATAGCAGCAAGCATGTCCTCTTCAGAGATCTCATGTGCGCCTGCTTCGACCATAGAGATATAGTCACGCGTGCCTGCAATGGTGAGCTCAAGATCAGATGCTTCTTGCTCAGCGTGAGTAGGGTTCACGATGAACTCGCCTGTCTCAATGTTTCGTCCGATGCGTACGCAAGCACATGGTCCGTCAAAGGGGGCTCCTCCTACGAGAAGGGCCGCTGACGCACCTGAGACGCTGATAGTATCAGGAGGATTCTGGCCATCAACGACAAGCGTGGTGGCAACAATGTGAACCTCGTTCTTGTATCCGTCGGGAAAACCCGGACGGATCGGACGGTCGATCATGCGAGCGGTAAGCGTTCCCTTATCCGATGGCTTTGCCTCGCGCTTAAGATATCCACCAGGGATCCTGCCGACGGCATACATCTTCTCCATGAAATCAACTGTGAGGGGGAAGAAATCGTAATCCTTCGTTTCCTTGGATACCACAGCGGTGACAAGCACCGACGTCTCCCCGCAGGTTACGAGCACAGCACCCGTGGCCTGCTTTGCAAGCTCACCCGTTTCCAGTCGATACGACTTCCCGTAGAGTTCGAACTCTTCTACTACCTTTGTCATTCCTCTTATCTCACCTTCATGTCATGAGAGCCCCATTGCCCTCAAGATCGATGCGCTTGCCCATGAGCAAGCGTCATAATGATGAAAGACCCGCAATCATTCGCGGGTCTTATCTGTTTCTTAGATGTTGTCGCGAATCCCGAGCTTCTTGATGAGTTCACGATACTCGTTGATGTTCTTGTCCTTGATGTACTTCAAAAGGCCGCGCCTCTTGCCGATGAGCTTCATGAGTCCACGACGCGTGTGGTTGTCCTTCTTGTGAACCTTCAGATGCTCGGTCAGGTTGCGGATGCGAGTGCTCAGGATGGCAACTTGGACCTCTGCGCTTCCGGAGTCCCCCTCGCCTTTGCCGAACTCCTTGATGAGCTCTGCCACTTCTTCCTTGGAGATGCTGTATTTGTTAGCCATGCTTCCACCTTTCTTCGAATCACTGCATGGTCCCTTCAAGACCGAGCGATCAAGCAAGTGGTGCATGAAAGCTAGGTAATGAAGAATGCCGTTTAGGCAACCTGAAAAGTATAGAGGATGTGCTTCGCATTAACAAGAGAGGTTGAGCAGATCCGTTGATTTGATGCGAGTAGAGAGATGCGCGCTTACCCATGAACACGCAAGGTCAAGCGTCCGTCTGGTATGCTCAGGTTCGAGGGCCAAGGCAGGGATGTCCTCAAAGCGGGAGGAAAGGAGTGCGTGGCTTGCGAGAAGGATCCCTCCTTGTATCGAGGTATGCACAAGCTCATGGGAGCAATGTTCGCAAAGCACACCA
This sequence comes from uncultured Eggerthellaceae bacterium, assembly GCA_910588985.1. GTDB lineage: Bacteria > Actinomycetota > Coriobacteriia > Coriobacteriales > Eggerthellaceae > MGBC163016. The sequence goes on from CAJURO010000022.1 coordinate 20,917, forward strand.
CCATCAACAAAGGAGAAGCCCTCGTAGCGAGCAGGAGAAAGGGATCGTGGTGCTCCGCAGGACGCGCATTTCGCAAAAGAAGGGCATAATCCAGACATGGCGCAGGCTTTGAGGAAAAACGCTGAAACAAGGTAGATGAGAGAAGCATCATCAAGATGCTCGCATGTTGCGATCGCTGTTCGCGTCATCTCGAAGAAGCGTGGCTGGTCGAGGTTCTCCTCACTGATCTTGCAAGCCATCTCTAATATGCATGAGGCAGCTGCAAAGCGAAGGGGTTCAGCGGAGAGGGATTGGTGAGCTTCGATAAGGCGCACATCTGTGATGATGTCGAGCTTCTTGCCACGCGCAAAGAGGATATGAACGATATTTCCCAGCTCAAGGTAGCTCGAGTGAGCGCTCTGCGGCTTGCGAGCACCTTTTGCTATTGCTTGGCATCGCGCGCCCGAGGCGTTCAAGAAGGTGAGGATGAGGTCTGATTCGCCAAGCTTGGTCTTCTTCAGGACGATGCAATCATTCGTATATGTCTCGCCTGCCACGTTCCTAGCCGCCCTGCTTTATTGCTGGGTCGATCGCAATGACCTGGTTCTGGTCGTTATAGATCATCGTGCCGTTGATCGTCTCATCATTGCCATAGCGAGTTTCCATCTCAACGCCGAACCAGGAATGCGTTTCGAATGGTCGCGCAATGATGGTGAACGCGCACTTGTTGTCGCCTGCATAGCGCAGCGAGGAGATGCTGCGCATCTCGTAATCCTGCCCATTGATGCGGAAGGTGTTGATGGCATCGAAGTAGGCTCGTGCGAGCGATTCGACTTCACGTGAGCGATTCTTCGCAAGGTTGAGCACGACCTTTGACCCAGAAGCAAGCACGGTTCCTGCTGCGGGATCCGTGCTCACGGATTGACCATCAGCAACGTCTTCGGTATAGAGGTAGGCCACCTCAACAACATAGCCCTCTTCCTCAAGCGCAGCACGTGCTTCCTCAGACGTCTTCCCTGCCACATCAGGAACAACATGCGGAATGGCAACTTGCACGACCACTTTGGAGTCGGCTTTGCTGCGCGTGCCTACCGAAGGTTCAACGCCTACCACGCTCCCAGCCTTTTCGTTTGACTTCGCGTCCACGTATTCGACATTGGTGAAGCCCTCTTGGACGAGGAGAGAAGAAGCCTCTTCAACATTCATCCCCAGGATGTCTGGGATCGTTCGTGGCACGGAGACGTTGAGAAGGATAGTCGAGCCAAGCTCAGCACGTTTGAACCCTTCTGGGTTCGTTGAGAGGACGATTCCTTCCACATCATCGGACTTGATGTCGACAACCGTGACCTCAAAGCCAGCATCCTCAAGGACTTTGGTGGCCTCAGCTTTGTTCATGCCAACAACATCGGGCACCGTTGCTCCACCCCAGAACTGAAGAAGATAGGCAATCACCAAGAAGGCAACGATGACAAGCGCGCTTACCAGCCCGATGATAAGGGGCTTCTTGTCCTTACGCTTTGAAGCATCGGGGTTGGTCTCGTCTGAATAGATGAGAGGCGCTTGCGTGTTGAGCGGAACTGCTGGGATCGCCTGCGTCATTGCTGCTTGTGGGGCAAGCACGCGTGTATTGTCGTCATAATATGGATCATAGGGCACTTCGTTGGCAAGCGGTCCTGTTGTGAATGAAGCAAAGGAGTCATCGAGGTCTGCGGTCGTTGAGCGCTCGAACGATTGCGGGTCATAGCTCGAATCGATCATCTGCTCAAGACCCTCAAGGTTGATGGAGATGTTGGATCCGTTATTAACGTAGATAGAGTCAGAGCCGAACATCTGCGTTGCCTCATAGGCCACGGAAGGGAGCTCGTTGCCGCAGACGTCACAGAACCGTGCACCTGTTCTGTTCTCCGAATGGCATTGGGGGCAGATCATAGTACGTTCATTCTCCTTTTGATCCGACGCTCATGCGTTATCTTGCGTATCAATATAGTGAAGGCATCTTGCGATTTGCAAGATGCCTTCATGAAAAACTATAGCTTCTTCGGTGAAATAGGCCGTAAAGGAGCTTCTCGAATCAAGGATCAGTAGTTGTCTGCGCGAATCTCGAAATGACCCTTGTCGTGAGCGCATACAGGGCAGATATCAGGTGGCTCAGTGCCGATCTCGATATGACCACAGACGGTGCAATACCACACCTTCACCTCAGTCCTCTTGAACACCTCGCCCTTCTCGATGCGATCGATGAGGACATCAAAGCGCTCTCCATGGCTCTTTTCGATGGCAGCGAGCCCATCAAAGAGCTCGGCGATATCATCGAATCCTTCCTCGCGCGCCTGAGCAGCATAGGTGAGATAGCGTCCGTCCCACTCTTCGCGTTCTGATTCGCGTGCAGCTTTGAGGCATTCAAGCGTATCGGGAACCGCTCCTCCATGAAGCTTCTTGTAGAGGATCTTGCCGTGGTGCAGCTCGTTCCCAGCTGTTTCAGCGAAGATATCTGATATCTGCGTGTATCCATCCTTTTGAGCCTGCTGAGAGTAATAGGTGTATTCGACGTAAGCCAATGCTTCCTGATTGAGCGCTGCTTCGATATTCTTCCACGTTTGAGACTGCTTGATATCCATGGTCAACTCCTTTTCAATTCAACATCAAAGCTCATATGATGATGGCTCATCATATGAGCTTTCCATGGACTCTGAAGTTAATAAAGATAAGGTGTTCATGCTTTGTAAAGAAACCGCAAAGAAGCGTCAATCTTTGCGGTTTCTTCATCAGTAACGAAACGAAGAGCGCGTCTATGAGATATGACCAAGAAAGTCTTTTGTGCGCTCAGATGTGGGATGGTCGAACACCTCATCAGGTGTCCCCTCTTCAACGATTATGCCGCCATCCATGAAGACAACGCGATCGGCAACATCACGCGCGAATCCCATCTCATGGGTAACAACGATCATGGTCATGCCTTCGCTCGCGAGGTCTTTCATAACGCCGAGGACATCACGCACAAGCTCTGGGTCAAGAGCACTGGTAGCCTCATCAAAGAGCATGACATGAGGATTCATCGCAAGGGCACGCGCGATAGCAACGCGCTGTTGCTGGCCGCCAGAAAGCTCAGCGGGCTTGTAGTCAACACGATCTGCCAGTCCTACCTTCGCGAGTTCCTCAAGCGCGACCTTCTCGGCTTCCTCTTTTGATCGTTTCAGAACCTTGCGCTGGGCAAGCATGACGTTTTTCTTCGCTGTCAAGTTCGGGAAGAGGTTGAAGCTCTGGAATACCATCCCCAAGCGGCTTCGCACCTCGTTCAAGTTGGTGTGCTTATCGCACACATCTATGTCCTCGAACCAGATATGGCCAGAAGTAGGCGTTTCGAGACGATTGATGCATCGAAGCATCGTTGACTTGCCGCTGCCGGATGGACCAAGCACGACAACGACCTCACCGCGCTTGACCTCAAGATTGATATCGCGGAGGACCTGAGTGTCGCCAAAGGACTTTTCAAGATTCTGAATGCGGATGACGGGCTTATCCATCGTTCCTACCCTTCATCTTCATGCCAAGCGAATCATCTGCTATCACTTGAGGACCGTGAGAAAAACCTTCGCTCAAGCGCATTTGCTGTGCAACCGCAGCTTCGCTTCCTTCTGCGGCGACTGCGCCGACCGTACCCGAGAGGGATGCAGGCGTCTTTTCAGGAAGCGCATTGCGCTTGCGCTGTTTCGGGCGTCCGCCAACGAGGCGCTCTTCCATAACGTTGATGACCTTCGTGAGTGGAATGGTCACTACGAGGTAGAACAGAGCAGCAACGATATATGGCGTTACGTTGCCTGTTGCGGCAGTGATCGTCTTGCTGAACATCATGATCTCCATGACGCCAACCGCAGCGAGAAGCGAAGTGTCCTTGTACATAAGGATGAACTCGCTTGTCATCGTTGGGATCACACGACGGAATGTTTGGGGGATGATGACATAGATCATGGCTTGTGCGCCATTCATCCCAAGGCTGCGAGCAGCTTCGAATTGGCCTTTGTTGATGGACTGTATGCCTGCGCGGAAGATCTCAGCAAGATAGGCGCTGGAGTTCATCGTAAGCACGACGATGCCTAGGACGAAGTTATCGATCTGGACACCAAGGAGCGGCAGGCCAAAGAAAGCGATATATATCTGCAAGAACAATGGCGTTCCACGAATGATGTTGATGTAGAGGCTGCCGATCCCACGCAGAAGGCGGTTCTTCGCCATGCGCAAGAAGCTCCAGCAAAGACCAAGCGGTATGGCAAGAGGAAAGCTGATGGCCACAAGCGCCAAGGCTAGGAGCCAACCCCAAAAGACCACGGGAACCGTCGTTACGACGATGGTAGGATCGAAGAAGAGATGAAGGAACTTGTTCGAATTCCATGCTTGCACCCAGGCTTGATCGCCAAGCCAGGTGGAAAGCTCTTCTTGAGGTGTCGTACCCGTCACATTGATGACCTTGCCACCATCAGGGATGGTGTTCTCTGCACCATCAGAGGTTGTGTATGCTCCTTCAACGCTAAAGGAGCCACCCTCTACTGGAAAGCGCGCATTGTTCATCTCGAGCATGATCATCGTTCCAGCAGGAGCTGCATCATCAAACGTGACAGTGACGCTGTTCCCACCCTCGTTGACCTCATAGGGAATGTTCAAGCGCTTCAAGCCATCGAGCACCGTAACGGTCGTGCCGTCGCTTGGCATGGTTGAGCCTTCGGGGAGGGTCAACGTAACGCTCTTGATGGCTTCTTCCTCTGATGACTGTCCTTGCCAGGTGATGCGTGTATTAGTGGCGCCCATGATCCCATCAGCACCATCTTGATTGCTCTTCGCCGTGAAGCGCTCAGTAGTCAATGCCTCAGCCTGCGCAGGCATGAAAAGCGGCATGAATGTAGCAAGCAGCGCCACGGCCAAAAGCAGCAGGGGCAGGCGCTGTGCCCACCCCTGTCCTTTGTTCACGATCTTATTCAGCTGAAACACCAAACCATTTCTGATAAAGCTCGTTGTAAGTGCCATTATCCTTCAATTCAGCGATCGCCTCATTGATGGCGGCGGTCAATGCTGGGTTGTCCTGGCTGACCACGATAGCGTATTGCTCACCGGTGGGGATCTCAGCGATGATGTCCATATCGGTGTAAGCGTTCGCTACATAGTACTGCACAACGGGAAGGTCAGAAGCGATCGCATCGATCTGGCCAGCCTGAAGTGCTGCAAAGACAGCAGTCATCTCGTCGAATGGGATAACATCGGCGCCCTCGATGTTCTCAACTGCCCAATCGTAGCCGGTCGTGCCAGACTGCGCACCGATCTTCTTTCCAGCAAGCTGATCGACGCTGGTATAGCCAGAATCCTTCATAACGACGATGCCTTGGTTGGAATCCATGATCACGTCAGTGAAGTCGATCTCCTTCTTGCGATCCTCGGTGATGGTGAAGCCAGAAGCGCCAACGTCTGCTTTACCACCTGCGCTGATCATAGGAACGATGGTGTCGAACTTAGTGGAGGGCAGATACTCAGCCTCAAGGCCCATCTGCTCCGCAATAGCTTTCATGAGGTCAACCTCGAAGCCTACAGCCTCTTCGCCTTCCAAATTCTCGAATGGCGGGAAGTCAAGAGATGCAGCAATGGTGAGCTTGCCATCATTGACCAGCACGATCTCATCGGTAGTTGCTTCAGAGGCAGCTGATGAGGAAGCGCTGCTCGAGGAAGCGCCCTGCGAGCAACCTACGAGAGCAAATGCGCATATCGCAAGTGCTGCCGTGGTCAACGCAACAACTTTCTTCAGTTTCATTGATACCCTTTCTCTGAATTTCTCTCTCCATACTACATAGTATGAGCAAAATGCTCAAAGGAGATGCTGATATGGCTTTTGCGGACTTCACAACAGGCAGACGGCTGCGGCTCCTCTTTCTGTAAGGGAACAATGCGTCTTCAAAGTGCAGCAAGACGGGTCTGTGCTTGTCCAACAAGCTTAAGAGAGCCGCCATGCTCGATGACGAATGCAAGGTTCTCACGTTCAGCTTCCTTGTTGCCTAGACGATAGAAGGCGCTCCCCTCGTTCCAGGCATACTCAACACGAACGCGCATGGGATAACCTGGGTTTGTCTTCACGACCTCATCGAGCTTCACGACATCATGAAGGTCACCCTTTTTGCGCGCATCGAACACCATCTTCTGACTGTTGAGATAGGCGCGGCGCTCAGTTGCCGCGCCGCTTGTCTGACCTCGGAGAAGATCCAAACCTTTCTCTATGAGGCTTATCGTCTCATCGAGCGTTCGCATCTTCTCGGAAAGCGGCACGAGGTTCACGAGGGTCCCTGCTTTTGCTTCGGGCTTTCTTGCAGCCTCGATGCTGTGCTCGATGCCATCGTATATCTTCTGAGCCTCATCAATCCGCCCAACCTCAAGAAGCGCTTGTGCGTATGTTGAGAGATACCAAGCACCGCTTTCGTTGCAAGGGAAAGAGATGTTCGATGCGAGCTGCGCACCATCATGAACGAGCTTTTCAGGATCGCATGCATCGTTATAGGTCGCTAAGAGGGCAGATGTCTTCGCCTCTGCTTTTCGCTCAAAGATGTTGAACCCGATGATCATGCCAAGAAAAAGAAGCGCTATCTCAATGAGCATGCCAGAGAAGGAAGAAGCCATGATCTGGCCATACGCAAGAGAGTAGACAGTAGAGGTGATAACAGGAAGCGCAACTGCGATGATGCAGACATAAATGGTGTACTTCTTGAAATACGGGAGCATATCCCCTCGCCTTCTGCGCTTCTTTATGCGTAGTGCATCGCTCTAAGCGTCAATACCGAGCTGCACTGCGATCTTGTTCTTCTCGATGAGCGCCGCCTTGCGAGGAGGCACGCATTTCTCGATAGCTTGATCGAGCACGTCTCGCGAACAGAACCCAACAAGGCTCCAGAGCTTTCCAAGAAGCACGATGTTGGCGAGGCCGTCAAGACCATTTTCCTGCGCGATCTTCGCGGCGGGGATCCCCACAACCGTGCATCCCTCAGGCACTACCTCGGGCTCGATCAAGGAGGAATCATACACGACAGCTGCACCTTGGGATACATCCGTGATGAATCTGTCATATGAAGGCTGATTCATCGCCAAGAGTGCATTGGGGCTTTGGATCAGAGGAGATCCGATCGGCTCTGATGAAAGGGTCACCGAGCAATTCGCTGTTCCGCCACGCATCTCAGGCCCGTATGAAGGGAACCATGAAACTTCTGCGTTTTCAATAAGGCCTGCATATGCAATCACCTTGCCTGCAAAAAGCGTGCCCTGACCTCCAAATCCTGCAAGTATTGCTCTTAATTCGACTGACATCTATTCGCCACGCTCCTGCCTTACGATGGGACTCTCCTTGGCACGAGCGAACGCTGCCTCAGCTGCGTTCGCATATCCTTCTGCCTTTACATCCTTGTAAACACCAAGGGGGTAATACGGCAGCATGTTCTCACGCATCCATTCGAAGGACTGCTCTGGTGTCATGCCCCAGTTAGTAGGGCAGGTGCTCACCACCTCGATAAGCGAGTACCCCGCCTTCTCAGCTTGCGTTTCGAATGCACGCTTGATCGCTTTCTTGGCACGACGGATGTTCTTAGGGGTATCAACGCATACTCGCTCAAGATACGCAACGCCATCAAGCGTGGAGAGCAGCTCGCATATGCGAATAGGATAGCCAGCATACGATACATCGCGCCCATAGGGTGATGTTTGCGTGACCTGATTGGGCAGTGAGGTCGGTGCCATCTGGCCACCGGTCATACCATAGATGGCATTGTTGATGAAGATGACCGTGATATTCTCACCGCGCGTTGCAGCATGGATCGTCTCGGCCATGCCAATGGAAGCGAGGTCTCCATCTCCTTGGTATGCGAACACCATATGCTTAGGATGCACGCGCTTCGCAGCAGTGGCAACAGCGGGCGCACGGCCATGGGCGGCTTCGATCATGTCGCAGCCGAAAAAGTCATAAGCAAGCACTGAGCAACCTACTGGCACAACGCCGATCGTCTCGCCCTCGCAGTCAAGCTCGTCAATGCTCTCTGCAACCAAGCGCTCTACGATTCCATGAGTGCATCCAGGGCAATAATTCGTGACAACAGGCAATAATGAGCGAGGACGCTCGAATACGACTTCCATTTCACTCATCTTGCTCACTCCCCTTCGTCTGCTCTTGCGAGCGCTTGATCGATTGCTTCAAGAACATCATCGGGTGTTGGAATGACGCCTCCAGTACGCCCAAGGAACTCAACAGGCGCTGCACCCTCTACTGCAAGGCGCACATCTTCGACCATCTGCCCCATGTTCATCTCAACACTCAAGAACACACGGGCTTGGCATTCGGCGATCGCACGCGAGGGGAACGGCCAAAGCGTTATAGGTCGAATAAGCCCTGCGCGAATACCACGCTCGCGAGCTATGTTGACAGCGCTTCGAGCAATGCGCGCTGCAGCGCCGAATGCCACGATAGCGATATCAGCATCCTCGGTGCGATAT
>CAJURO010000023.1 GCA_910588985.1 uncultured Eggerthellaceae bacterium
ACAGCTGCAGCATAGGTAAGGTATTCAGCGGCGCTTGATCGAATGATGTCTGCGGGTTTCTTTGCGGTCGGCATGGCATGCTCCGTTAATCAAAAAGCCGCCTAGGGTTAGGCGGCTTTCAGGTTTTGGTCGCGGGGGCAGGATTTGAACCTACGACCTCCGGGTTATGAGCCCGGCGAGCTACCAGACTGCTCCACCCCGCATCATTGTTCCGCCTTTCAGGCGGTAAGTTAACATGATACTCAAAGCGAGAAGGAATGCAACCCTCATTTGAGAAAAGCCCATATGCGCGGTGTTTGCGAACCTACCTCACCGTTACGACAGGGATCTCCGATTCGTGCAGAACCGCATAGCTGACCCCGCCGAGCATTGCGCGCAAGGCGCTCAAGCCACGTCGCCCCATCGCGATCATGTCGACATCGTGCTCTTTGGCATATTCGCAGATCCCTTCTGCGGGCTTCGTAGCAATGTATGCTTCAAGATGGACCTGGCAGACAGCATCCTCAAGAAGATCGATGACATCGGCCTTCATGTTGCTTATCGTTTGCTCCTTGGCGTTGTTCAGGATGTCCTCATAGCTATCCATGTCAGGGAAGAAATCTGCAACGTTCATGATCGGTTGGATAGTGGAATCAGAATTGATCCCTATGGTGCCAACGGGGATGATCGAAACAACATGCATGAGCGCATCTGCCTTGTCGCCGATCATATTGCGTGCGACCACCAATGCTTCCTTTGCTGGCTCTGATCCGTCGTAGGCAACCATGATGTTCTTGTATAGCATGTGAGTTCCTTTCCCCTGATATGAGCCGATTATAGGAAAGATGCCCGAACACCGACGAGAGGAGGGGGATAATACAACCAAACTGTTGCACATGAGCAAGGCGGCGAAAGATGCGAAAGAATTCGCGCTGTGCCGAGGCGTCAAGGAGGATGAAGCCACAACCATGCGAGCGATCGACATCCATTGCCATATCTATCCTGCGAAGATCGCGTCGCGCGCTGTTGAGAGTGTCGGCGATTTCTATCAGATCCCCATGGACTGCGCGAATGAGCGGGGTGGCACGGCAGAGGGTCTCTTAGAGGTTTGCAAGACGACGCCGATCGAGCGGTGCGTGATCTATTCGGTTGCAACACGAGCAGACCAAGTGCCGAGCATCAACGATTTCATTGCGAAGACATGCGAAGAGCATCCAGAGCTCACAGGCTTCATGACGCTTCATCAAGACTTCGCTGACCCAGAGGCCGAGATCGCCCGTGCTGAGACAATGGGCCTTCGCGGCATCAAGCTGCATCCCGATACGCAGCAAGTCGATATGGATGACCCGCGGCTTATGCGCATCTATGAGATCGCCGAGGGGCGCCTTCCGATGGTGATTCACTGCGGGGATTATCGCTACGACTACTCGCATCCGCGTCGCATGAAGCGCATCCTGCAAGCATTCCCGAACTTGGTCGTGGATGCAGCGCATTTTGGCGGTTGGTCGGTGTTCGATCTTGCCTTGGAGTATCTCAAGGATGAGAATTGCTTCTTTGACATGTCAAGCTCGCTCGCGATGCTGGGAGGCGAACGCACGAAGGAGCTCTGTCGTATCTATGGGTGCGACCGGATCCTTTTCGGGAGCGACTATCCGATGTGGAGCCCAGCTGAGGAGTTCGAGATATTCACGAACCTTGGTTTCACTGAATCAGAATTAGAGGACATGCTCTATAACAACGCGTTGCGCTTTCTTGGAGAGCGCTGATCGTCAGAGAACGCTGATTGCCAGAGGACGTTGATCGTTAAGGCGCGCTGATCGCATATGTTCCTGTCCACCGTATGAGCAGGAAGCGAAGCATCAATTCGCGAAGCTATCCTCAGCGATCGCTTCGTCGACCATCTCTCGCGAGCCTTCTCGTCCACCCTGCCCATCATCCATCGCGATGTCCTTGCCTCGCTTCAGAGGGAATGCTTCGCTCAAGATGACTGCGACAAAGATGAGCGCGAATCCGCACAGGAGCCTCAACCCAACCTCTTCGCCATAAAGGAGGACAGAGAAGAGCACGCCAAAAACGCTCTCGAGCGAGAGAAGGATGGCGGCTTGCGAAGGTGGCACATGGGCAAGGGCGGCATTCTGAAAACCCATAGCGATGCACGACCCGAAGATGACCAGGTAAGCCATATTGAAGATGGCATCGAATCCAATTGCCTCGAGCAAAGGTGCAGGCTCTGTGAGCGCTCCAACGAGGAGACCGAGCAGCCCCGTGAAGAAGCACTGGTAAACCGTGAGCACGACGACATCTTTCGTCTTCGCGAAGATCGAAGTGGCAACGATATGCGCGGCGAATAAGAATCCGCACACGATGGTCATGCCATCGCCGAATCCTATAGTAAGGGCATCTCCTGAAAGCGAGACAAGCCCAACCCCTGCGATGCAAATGACAGCTGCAGCAATGTTGTACGCGGTCGGACGCTTCTTCGCTATGCCCCAAAAGAGAAATGGTACGATGACGCAGTAGATCGCTGTGAGGAACGCATTCTTGCCAGGCGTGGTATAGACAAGGCCAACGGTTTGGAACCAATAGGCTGCGAAGATGAGGAGTCCGAGCACCGCGCCTGCCCGTATGGTTGAAAGCGTGAGGTTCGCGCGAAGCTTTCTCCAGAACACGATGCCCAGTACGAACGAGGTCGCGAGGAAGCGCACACCGAGCAGCCACGAGGGTTCGAACACCTCCACGGTGTCTTTCATGACCACGAATGTGCTGCCCCAGATAATGGTGGCGATGACGATCATGATCTTGTAGGCGAAAGCTGGCATTGTCCTGGTTGTTTGCATAGGTGAATCTTGGCGCTTTATCGCTCGGTTGTTGCTCGATGGGCTACTTGCTCGATGCTTTTTCGGGCCTGAGCGCGATCTCTTCGAGCGTGCATGAAAGCCGCTTCGCAAGAGGAGGAGCTTGCTTGAAACGCACCACACCTGGCTTGAACCAGACAACCTCAACCTCGGTCGGATCATCCAGCTTCGCGAAGAGCTCCTGCGTGCGCTCGTGCGCGAACGCATAAGGGAGCAGCACTTTCGCCACATCCTCGCTGACATGATCCGAGGCGCATGCCTTGTTGAGGAGGATCTCGATCATGCGCTCGACGCGCTCTCCGTAAGCGGTGCGCCGCGGCGCATAGTTGCCAAGGATGCCTATGGTGAGAGCTGAAAGGATGAACGCGAGTGCAAGGAGGGCATTGCCCCCGATGAACACAAACCCCAATCCAAGGAGAGCCATGATGGCAGTGGTGGCATAGAATGCTCGCTGAAGCTTGAAGCTTGTAGGGTCGAATACCTTGATTCGACCAACGTCAGTCGAAAGGGTCTTTTGCCATGCAGTCATCTCTTCGCTGAATACCCGAGGGTGCTTCTTCGCGAAGGCAACGATCTCGTCGGTTGAGATGGACTGGTAGCCTTCGCCGCATACGTCGAAGAGAAGGCGCATGGTCTCTGCGCCAAGTGGGGTGGCGCCATGCTCTTTAGCGCTTGCGGCAACGCGAAGGCGAATCTCAGCGTCAGTGCCGAGAGGGTCTTTTGGCCGCATGGCATTTGCTGTCACAACACCAGAGTAGGTCATTCCCATGATCATGGCGATGAAATCGGAAGCTGATTCATGGTTCCAGCGATGAATGCGCCCTGCTGCTGCAGGGTCGATATCAATGAAGCGTGGGAGCTCTGTGTTCGCCTCTTCGAGCTTTCCAAGGAGGAAATCCGCCTTCTCGGCAACCTGATGCTCTTCAACGTTGAAGCGACGCCCGAACCTGAGATAAAGGAGCAGGGCGGCGACAACGACAATGAAGCATGCGCTGAGCATGATAATGTCAAAAAGATAGGTATTGATCTGCCAATAGCTCCAGGTATCAGACCATGTCTCTTCTTCGGCCTTGGCGTTGTCAAGGCGTGTGCCTGAGTAATCAAGCCGTTGCATGATGCTGAGGTTTGAAAGCCAACTCACGGGAAAGATGATGTGCGCCTGCCCATATTGGCCTGGCTTGATCTTGGGAATCTCGATGGAGATAGCCCCGTCTTCTTTGATGTCGATCGTGCCATTTGGGCCGTGCCCCCATGCAAAGACGTTCTCGCCAGGAATAACGGGGGCGCCTTCGGGGACGGGAAGGCGAATGCTCACGTGCATGTCGAGTGTCTCAACGTTCTTGCGTACGGGAGCATAATCCCAGTAGAGCTCAGCAACATCATCGAAGGAACGCACGGTATCGCTTATGGTGTAGTCCACAGCAAACACCATCGGCTCCTCGTTTGACGGGAAGAATGCATATATGGCGTTGTCGCGATTGTCCACCGCGAACGCATAGTAGCCTGGTACGGCGATGTCATCAGAGGTCTGCACGCCTGCCTTTGACCCAGGACCTGTAGCGGTTGGCGTCGTGCGGCTCAAACCTTGGCTTTCAGCTAAGGCATCGCGCCAGAGTGTTTGAAAGGAAACTTCGCGGAAGGTGATCCATTCGCCTTTGACCTCTCCTGCTTCATCAATGCGAGCAGCTCGGATGGAGACGCCATCGATCTTGTTCTTGTCGCCAAGCCCTGTGATCGGCCACCAGATGGAGCGGTATTCGTCGTCGAAGACGAATTGGCGCTGCTCTGACACATGAAGCGAGCCATCAGTTTGGACTTCGGCTACGGTAGTCACGCTTGGGGAGACGATTGTCGCAAAGGCAGGCTTGGGATTGACGAGCAGGGCGCTCAGGATGCCAAGTACGATGAGCGCGAGCGCGACGATGGTACGAGCGAAAGGTATGTTTGAGGTCTTCTGCACGCGTGAGGGTGACCTTATCATGTTAGGGAATATGTCTGTATGGATTATAGGGCATGTGCGTGTTGAACGGGTGCTTTGTGATGTTCAAGCAAGACGGGAGGTGAATTGGACCCAAGATGCAGATAAGAGGCAGTGGTGCATCGTGCTTTCTTATGGATTCAAGGAGGGCAAATGAGAAGGAGGAACGCCTTTAATTGACATTCCGCTGCTCGCTCGGGTAGAATTCAAAAGCTACGCGGAGGAGTGACCGAGAGGCCGAAGGTGCTCGCCTGCTAAGTGAGTATGCCCCAAAAGGGCATCTAGGGTTCGAATCCCTACTCCTCCGCCAGTTCTCCCAGTTCAGCGTTATATTTTTCCTCAAAGTGTCTAGAAATGGTCTAGAGATGGGCGACAGCCCTTCTGACCCCATCCTATGCTATCCAGCTTTGGATGATCGGAATCCATCCCATGACAAGGATGACGATGATAAGCGCAGGCACGCCAAACCGCATCCAATTGTGCAGCCAGCGAGGGAAGCGCAGCCCTTCGCCCTCATTGGCCTCAGCAAGGAAGTTCTTCCATCCCCAACCCCGTTTTGACACGCAGAACAGCACGAATATAAGCGATCCTATGACGAGAATGTTGTTTGAAACAAGGAAGTCCTCAATGGCTTGGATGTTGCCGATGCCAGGCAATTCGACTCCTGACCAGATGTTGAACCCAAGTGCGCAGGGAAGCGACAGCAGCGGAATGAGCACGATGTTGATAGCAACGGCCTTCTTGCGGCTCATATCCCACTCGTCCATCCAAAAGCTCAAGATGCCTTCGAACACTGCGATGACCGTTGAGATAGCGGCGAATCCCATGAAGACGAAGAAAAGAGTTGCCCAGAGGTTTCCCATCCACATCTGCTCGAAGACAGAAGGAAGCGTGATGAATACAAGGCCAGGGCCAGAGTCAGGGGATACGCCAAATGCAAAGCAGGCGGGGAAGATGATGAGGCCTGTGGCGAAGGCGACGAACGTATCAAGCCCTGCAATGCGTACAGCTTCGCCCATGAGCGAATACTCTTTGTTGATGTAGCTGCCGAAGATCTCCATCGAGCCGATGCCGATGGAGAGGGTGAAGAAGGCCTGACCAAGAGCAGCGAACACGGCATCGCCGAACACTTCCCAGCTTCCGAAGAGCTTTCCAAAATCAGGATGCATGTAGAACGAGATGCCAGCCTCCGCTCCGTCAAGCGTGCATGCGCGGAAGGCGAGGACGAAGATGAGGACCAACAAGCACACCATCATCACCTTCGTGATGCGTTCTACGCCTTTCTGCAACCCCATCGAGCAGACGAGAAGCGAGATAACGCAGGCTAAGATCATCCAGCCTATCAGCTCGATGGGGCTTGCCAACATCGCATCGAATATTCCCGCCATAGCCGAGGTTCCCTCAAGTGCAGCTGCTCCATCGAAGGGCGCTGTTGCCATTTTGGGGATGTAGGCAAGCATCCATCCCGCAACGGTTGTGTAGAACATCATGAGCAGGTAAAGGCCGATGATGCCGATCCATTTGAAGCGGTGCCAAGACGAGCCTTTTGGTTCGAGTACGTTGAATGCACGTGCGATACCACGCTTCGAAGCGCGTCCGACGGCAAATTCCATGACCATGATGGGGATACCCAATACGATAAGGAATATCAGGTAAAGGATAACGAAAGCAGCTCCGCCGTATTCGCCGACAATGTAGGGAAAACGCCAGACATTGCCAAGCCCGACTGCGCAACCAGCGCTGATAAGGATGAAGCCTAGGCGGGATTTGAATTGCTCTCGTTCCACAGTTGCCTTCTTATCTCTTCTTCTTTTCTAGGAAGTGATGCCTATCTAATTCTTCAGCGAGTTGAGCGGTGCGGGCATGTGGCCGCCACGATGAGCGAAAACGTGTCCTGCGTGCTCATTCACGCTCATGACGGGAGCACGTCCGAGCAGGCCACCGAAATCGAGCATGTCTCCTACCTTCTTCCCGATGGCAGGGATCAGGCGAACAGCGGTGGTCTTGCTGTTGATCATGCCGATGGCGGCCTCGTCCACGAGGATGCCGAAGATCGACTCAACGCTCGTATCGCCTGGAACGGCGATCATGTCAAGGCCAACTGAGCAGACGCACGTCATTGCTTCGAGCTTCTCGATGGAAAGTGCGCCGTCCTCTGCTGCGCGGATCATGCCCGCATCCTCGGATACAGGAATGAACGCGCCCGAGAGCCCACCGACTGATGAGCTTGCCATGACGCCTCCCTTTTTGACGGCATCGTTGAGCATTGCAAGGGCAGCTGTGGTGCCAGGGCCACCGCATTGGCCAACGCCGATAGCTTCGATGATCTCAGCGACCGAATCGCCAGGAGCTGGCGTGGGCGCCAGCGAGAGGTCGAGGATGCCCTTCTGATACCCCAGTCGGGATGCTGCTTCACGTGCCATGAGCTCACCTGCACGCGTTATCTTGAACGCGGTTGCCTTGATCGCTTCTGCGATCGTCGTGAGATCGGCATCAGTTGGCATGTCAGCGAGCACTGCGCGAACCACGCCTGGACCAGATACGCCCACATTGATGACCTCGTCAGCTTCGCCAGAACCATGGAAAGCTCCCGCCATGAAGGGGTTGTCCTCCACAGCATTGCAGAACACGACAAGCTTGCCGGCGCCAATGCAGTTGCGATCAGCAGTCGCCTTCGCCGTGTCGATGATGATCTGCGCCATCTTGAGCGCTGCATCCATGTTGATGCCAGCACGAGTCGAGCCGATGTTCACTGATGAGCATACGAAATCCGTTTCAGCGAGCGCGGTCGGGATAGAATCCATGAGCTTGTGATCGCCTCGCGAAGCCCCTTTCTGCACAAGCGCAGAAAAGCCGCCGACGAAGTCAACGCCGACCTCATGAGCTGCTCTATCCATTGCCTTTGCGATAGGGGAAAGGTCTTGCTGGGTAACAGAAGCTGAAATCTCGGAGATCGGTGTGACCGAGATGCGCTTGTTGACGATAGGGATGCCGAATTCGCGTTCAAGCTGCTCGGCAGTAGGAACAAGCTTCTCCGCAGCGCTGGTCATGCGATCGTACACCTTGCGCGCAAGCCGATCGACATCGCTATCAACGCATCCGCGTAGATTCAAACCAAGGGTAATGGTGCGAATGTCAAGATGCTGTTTTGAGATCATCGCAAGGGTTTCGGAGATCTCAGCAGGGGTGAGTTGCATGGTGCGACTTCCTTTTCGGGTAGTAAAGTGGCAATTTTGCACCGATCAAGAATAGCCTACCAAGACGTGAAATCCAATCGAGGAACGGTTTTAGATCGCTGGCAAGGCTATTTGGTCGTTGAGTTTGCCCTATGATGGTGAGAGCGCTTAGTGAAAGGCTCTGTTAACCTGAACTGGATATATCGCGCTTGAAGGTTGCCATATGATGATGAAAGCGAGGTAAGCCAAAGGAGCTGAGAGACCTTGGCTCGAAGCGATGACGCGGCGAGACTTTCATTCATCATATGGCAACTCATTGTGTATCCAATCTGGATTAGCAGAGTCTAGCGGAAAAGGGACGAGGAGGCGCGTTTGAAGCTCCATGTGATCGCAAGCGGTAGTCGAGGAAATGCCGCCTTGATCGAGAACGAGCATACAGGCGAAGGCGTGCTCGTCGATTGCGGCATCTGCAAACGCGATGCATTGCAGGGTTTCGAAAACGTGGGCTTTGACGTCAGCCAGCTCTCTTCCATCCTCATCACGCATGATCACTCCGATCATACGAAAGGGCTTGGCGTCCTGCTTCGCGCGCTTGCTAAGCATGATATTCATCCCAGCGTCTATGCTCACGAAGATGTTGTCGCAGCGAGCAAGCCGCTTCGCGAGGCCCTCTCTTCAGTTGAGACTGCTCCTGCTCCTCTTAGAGAGGGTTTGTCGCTCTCCTGTGCTGGCTTTCAGGTGCATGTGTTCGCCACTTCGCATGATGCGGCAGCCTCGTTCGGATTTCGTATCGAAGAGCCAACTCTGGACGGGAAGGGTATGCTAGACGTGCTTGGGTATCTGACTGATTCTGGCATCATTCCACCTGCCGCTCATGAGGCGCTCTGTGGGACACGCATCCTTGCGATCGAATCCAATCATGATCTCCATATGCTCAAAACAGGTCCGTATCCGTTCGCATTGAAAGAGCGGGTTGCTTCCGAATTAGGGCATCTTTCCAATGACCAAGCAGCGTGCGAGCTTGCCTGCATCGCAGAAAAGGGCGGCGCGGATCGCCTTGAGCATGTTGTGGCCATGCATATCTCGCAGAACAACAACACCTATCGCCTTCCGCGCGAGAAGCTGGGGAGCGTTGCGCGAGGCATCAGTCCTTCCATCATGGTCATCTCTGCTTATCAGGAGCGGATCGTGTCGGTTGGATAAGTGTATAGGTATCTTGTACATTCGCATACGTAAAATGTACATTCCTAGTGTTCGTTGTTAAGATGAACGCAAAAGAAGTCCGAAGATAAGAGATAGAGCGAACCCCATGAAAACACGTGGACGATACATCCAGATCGAAGATGCGACCGAGGACGCTCGGCAGATGCGCGTCACGCGCATTGAAGAGGCTGAGAATGCGGCTGCGGACAAGATAGGCTCTGAGAGCGAGACCGATCTTCACATTGGTATTGACGTCGGATCGACCACGGTGAAGTTAGCGATCCTCGACGGCTCTGGGCGCACTATTTGGTCGGTCTACGAACGCCATCACGCTGACGTGCGCGCGACCATCGTGAGCGTGCTCAAAGCAGCAGCTACCCGCTTCCCTCAGGAGCAGATGACCATCGCGATCACCGGTTCGGGTGGGCTGCTGCTCTCCGAGTGGCTTGATATCACGTTCATCCAAGAGGTCATCGCCTCGAAGACAGCGGTAGAGACGTTCATCCCGCGCACTGATGTTGCGATCGAGCTGGGTGGCGAAGATGCGAAGATCATCTACTTCGACCAGAGCATCGAACAGCGCATGAATGGGACATGCGCAGGCGGCACTGGCGCGTTCATCGACCAGATGGCATCGCTTCTTGATACAGATGCGGCAGGCCTGAACGAGCTTGCTCGGGACCATACCACCATATATCCCATTGCGTCGCGTTGCGGCGTGTTCGCGAAGACCGACGTTCAGCCGCTCTTGAATGAAGGTGCTCGGAAAGAGGACATTGCCGCCTCCATCTTCCAATCGGTTGTTACGCAGACCATCTCAGGGCTTGCTTGCGGGCGACCTATCCGTGGCAACGTTGCCTTCCTTGGCGGGCCGCTCCAGTACCTCCCCGAGCTGCGCAATCGGTTCTATGAGACCTTGGAGCTCTCGCGTGATGCCATTATCGTGCCCGACAACGCGCATATCTTCGTGGCAAGCGGGTGCGCTATCGCGGGAGCGCGTGAGGGCGCTCGTGCTGAGCGGGTGTCAGATGTGCTCGAGCGCTTAGAGAAGCTCGGAAGCATGCAAGGATCCGAGGTTGTACGCCTCTCTCCGCTCTTTGTAAGCGAGGCTGAGCTTGAGGAGTTCAACGAGCGCCATGCAAACGAGCGTGTTCGCCGCTCTGACCTTGCAACCTATGAAGGCGTTGCTTTTTTGGGGATCGATGCGGGCTCTACCACCTTCAAAGCGGCGCTCATTGCTGAGGATGGCTCGCTGCTGTGGTCGACATATGCGTCCAACAAAGGTGACGTGCTCGGATGCGCCAAGGACGCCATGGCAAAGCTGTATGAAGCGCTTCCCAAAGACGCTCATGGTGCACCTCGTGTACGGATCGGGCATGCTACGGTAACAGGATATGGCGAAGGCCTGTTGCTCGAGGCCATTCGTGTTGATTCAGGTGAGATCGAGACAGTTGCACATTTGCGTGGTGCAGAAGAGATGCTTCCAGGTGTTGAGTTCATCTTGGATATCGGTGGTCAGGACATGAAATGCTTGCGCGTCAAAGATGGCGTCATCGATCACATCATGTTGAATGAGGCCTGCTCATCGGGCTGTGGAAGTTTCATCGAAAGTTTCGCAAGCGGCCTTGACTTGGATGTTGCCGATTTTGCGAAGACTGCCATTCGGGCAGAGAACCCCGTTGACCTTGGCTCTCGTTGCACGGTCTTCATGAACAGTCGCGTCAAGCAAGCGCAGAAAGAGGGTGCGACCGTTGGTGACATCGCGGCAGGTCTTGCGATCTCCGTCATCAAGAATGCCCTGTTCAAGGTCATCAAGATCCGTGATCCTCACGATGTGGGTACCAAGGTCATCGTTCAGGGAGGAACGTTCCTCAATGATGCCGTTCTGCGTGCGTTCGAAGAGCTTTCTGAGGTGAATGCGGTAAGACCTGACATTGCGGGCAATATGGGTGCTTTCGGCGCCGCGCTCTTGGCGCGTGATCGATATGCGCATGCCGTGCAAGCAGCGGGCGAAGGGGCCACCGTTGAGAGCAGCCTTCTCACTCTTGACGAGATCAACGCGCTTGCACCAACGCATCGCACGATCCGTTGCAAGGGTTGCTCCAATGCCTGCTTGCTCACTGTCAACGATTTTGGCAAGGACGAGCAGGCAGGCAAGCATCGCCGTTTCATCACGGGTAACCGTTGCGAGAAGGGCGAGAGCTTCGGTGAGAAGAAGCAAGAGAGCGCGGTCCCGAATCTTTTCGAGTGGAAGACAGCGCGCCTGTTCGATCACTACGAACCGCTTTCTGAGGAAGAGGCATACCGCGGCACCGTTGGCATGCCGCGCGCGCTCAACCTTTATGAGAACTATCCGTTCTGGTTCACGTTCTTCACGAAGCTTGGCTATAGGGTCATCCTTTCTGACCCTTCAACGAAGGAAACGTACCAAGCAGGCATCGAGAGCATGCCTTCGGATACGGTGTGCTATCCAGCTAAGCTCAGCCATGGGCATATCATGAACCTCCTCGATAAGCATCCTGATTTCATCTGGATGCCTTGCAGCAAATGGGAGCGCCAGGAGGACGAGACAGCGGGCAACCACTTCAATTGCCCGATCGTAGCGAGCTATCCTGAGGCATTGCGCCTGAACATCGACGAGCTGCGCGAGACTGATGTTGCCTTCGTATCTCCCTGGCTTCCTTATGACAACAAGGAGAAGCTGAAGCGCCGCCTCTATTCGGAGCTCACGGGCACGTTCCGCGATGAGGTAGGAGCGCACGCTGAGCCCATCACGCAAAAGGAGATCGATGACGCTGTCGATGCCGCGTGGGAAGAAGACGAGGCATTCAAGCGCGATATCCGCCGCAAGGGCACGGAGACGCTTGCATGGATGGAAGAGACGGGGACGCATGGCATCGTGCTTGCGGGTCGCCCGTACCATCAAGACCCTGAGATCAACCATGCCATTCCTGAACTGCTTACCAGCTTCGGTCTGGCGGTGCTCACCGAGGATTCCATTGCCCATCTCGGCCAGCTCGAGCGTCCTATCCGCGTTGTCGACCAATGGATGTATCACACGCGCCTCTATGCGGCGGCGAAGGTTGCCACAAAGCGCAAGGACCTCGACCTTATCCAGCTCAACTCGTTCGGGTGCGGTCTTGATGCGCTCACGACCGACCAGGTTCAAGAAGTGCTCGAAGCGGCAGGCAAGGTTTACACCGTCCTTAAGATCGACGAGGTGTCAAACTTGGGAGCAGCGCGCATCCGCGTGCGTTCTCTTCTTGCAGCTTTGAAGGACAAGCAGGATGAAGAGGCTGATCGCGCAGCCGAAGAGAAGCTCAAAGAGCAGGGCTGCCCCGCGGTCTGCATCGATGCCAACAATATCGACGCGCTTGTCCCCGACTCCTTCACGCAAAAGGCTGATGGCGTCCTCTTAGAGGAGCAGGTCGACCAACTGGAGGGAACCTCGACGGAATTCGCGCGCCCTCAGTTCACTGAGGAGATGAAAGAGGCGGGCTATACGATCCTCGCGCCGCAAATGGCGCCGTACCATTTTGAGCTGCTCGTGCCGATCTTCAAGCGCAATGGATACAATGTGGAGCTTCTGCCGTCGGTCGACCATGGAGCCGTCGACGCAGGGCTCAAGTACGTCAACAACGATATCTGCTATCCCTCCATTCTCGTGACAGGGCAGATCATGGAAGCGGTCATGAGCGGTCGCTACGATACCGATAAGCTGGCTGTCCTCATCACGCAAACAGGTGGCGGTTGCCGTGCGACCAACTATATCTCGCTTATCCGCAAGGCATTGAAGTCGGTCGGGCTTGGTCATATCCCTGTTATCGCCATCTCCTTCAAGGACCTTGGCGAAGAGAACCCAGGCTTCAAGATCACGCCTGCTATGCTCTATCAGGCCATCTTCGCGCTCCAATACGGGGATCTTCTGATGATGTGCCTTTATCGAACACGTCCGTATGAGCTGGAACCAGGAAGCGCAGAGCGGCTCTTCGAGTATTGGATGGGCACATGCAAGCAGCAGCTCGATCGAGGCGTCAAGCTTTCGGAGTTCAGCCGAACCGTGAAGCAGATCGTCGAGGATTTCGACACGTTGCCTTGCAAGGATTTCGGATCGAAGCCAAAGGTGGGCGTGGTTGGTGAGATCCTCGTGAAGTTCCACCCCACGGCCAACAACCAGATCGTCGATCAGATCGAGGCTGAAGGGTGCGAGGTCGTGGTTCCTGGTCTCATCGAGTTCTTCCTCTTCGGCATTGCAGGCGGGATCTTCCAGCGTCAGATCGGCAAGTCGGCGAAGAGCGCTCTGGGCTCGCGTATCGGCCTTGCTGCGATCTCTCAATTCCGTCGTCCTGTGCGCGATGCGCTGCGCAAGAGCGTGCGCTTCGAGGTGCCCGCGAACATCTATGAGCTTGCCGAGTATGCCTCAGAGATCTTGAGCCTCTGCAATTCGATGGGCGAGGGCTGGCTGCTTACCGCTGAGATGGTGGAGCTTATCAAGACTGGATGCCCGAATATCGTCTGCACGCAGCCGTTCGCTTGCCTGCCCAACCATGTGGTAGGCAAATCGGTCATCAAAGAGCTTCGCCGTCGCTATCCCGAGAGCAATATCGTGGCTGTCGACTACGATCCAGGGGCGTCAGAGGTCAATCAGCTCAATCGCATCAAGCTGATGATCGCAGTGGCAAAGTCGAACCTTGCTTCGAAGGAGGCCGAAGCGCGCGATCTTCGCTTCAGGTTCGCTGAAGCGAAGCCTGTAGTTGATGAGGAACGTGATCCTATCTATGAAACGCGCGTGGTCAAAGATGGATCGATGCTCATAGACTGAAATCGAGCAGTCATATAGTCGTTTGGAAAGTGCTTAGCGAAAAAATCTGTCACAGCTAGGTCGGGCGAGATCGATCCGTCTAGGCGCATATACCAACAATCGAGCGCCATGAGCGTCATAGCGCCATCAAAGATCATGAGGGCCGCACAGATAGAGGTGATGGTGTAGCGCCATTTCCAAGGAATGAGGTTCACGATCTTAAGAAGCTTCGGAAGGATGAGCTTTATCCAGACAAGGCCGAGCGTACCCCACATGCACATGAACATGAAGTCAGTGCGACCGCCGATGTTCAAGAATCGGCCAGTGTAGTCCCATGCGACAGCACCGAATGCGAATTCCAAGAACCAGCTCACGAGGTACTCGAATGCACCACCAACCACTGCGCTGACAAGGAAGATGATGAGGCCATTCGCCTTGTAGAAGCGATTCAGGATCATGGTGAGCAGCACGGCGCCGAACCCGTAGATCGGAGAGAAGGGTCCCCAGAGCAATCCCGCACGAATCTGGAATTCGCCAGGCACCTCGATCATATAGTGATAGACCGTCTCGACGATATCGCCGATGAGCGCGCCGATCACGAAGATCCAGAAGATGTTGAAGAAGTTGAGGGCGATATAGCCTTGGCCAGTCTCATCGCGTCCCAGCGTACCCTCTTCAGCATCCTCTCGGTCCTCCATGCTGCGCAATACGCGCTGGAGCCGACGTTCTTCTTCAAGCGTAGGGTCGGCAAGAGAGAAGATCGCATAGAGCCCAAGGGCGAAGACGACATACATCCAGAACACAGGCGATAATCCTTCGAGCATGAGCTCGAGCAATCCGCAGAAAGCAAGGCCGATGCACACGATCTCGGCTATCAGGTGAGCACCGCGGAGCTTGTTCATGAGCAATCTAACGCCAAGGGTGATGAGGCAAACACCGATCACGCCAACCGTGCAGATAAGAGTTATGAAGAGCGCGAGCGACATGATCGGATGGTTCTCGAATTGCCCGTCATAGAAGGAATACCCGACCGAGCAGAGGAGGTAGACGACGATCATGGCGAGGCAGATACCAAGCGTCATGTTGATCGCCCCGAAAACATGGTATCGCGTTGAGAGGATGCGGGAGTTCGCTCGTGCCAAACCGCCCGAAGATATGGGATCGAATGACGTATCTGCTGTTTCCGTCATTTGCGCAGCCTCTTACGCAGCACCTCTTCACGATGCTGTCTCTCGGCTCGTACTTGGCTTGGGCGTAGTTTCACTTCCTCTTCAACACCAGACTCATCCTCTGCTTCGCTCATCTTTGGATCGGCTATGTCGATGAGCGGAACGAATGTCGTGCGTTCATGGACGTCCGAAGCATCCATGTTGGAAGTTCTGCTCATTCCCTTCGCGAGATCCCAACGAATGCGGAAGTATTCCCAACCAAGCAGCACGAAGAGGATCGCTTCGATGATGACATAGCTCAAAACAGCACCTTCAAGTCCTGAGTACTGCACAAGCAGAGCTGGGATGAAGAGAGAGAAGATGAAGGTCATGCAGAACAGGACCACAACATCCTTCTGGCGGCGCATGATGGTGATCATCTGATAGAGGAAGTCGATGGCCGCAGTGATGCCTCCTGTGATGAGCATGAGCCCAAGGAGCCCACGATAGGGATAGAAGTCGATGCCGTAGAGAAGGTTCATGATGGAGAGGCCGAACCAGAACATGACAAGCCAGACAAGGACAGTAATGACGACGATCACTGCGATGATGCCAAAGAGGATAAGATCGAACTTGCGTCGCTTCGAGCTATCTTGCCAGACGCTCGCCATGCGCACGAGCAAGGGCTTATACACAAGCTGAGCGGAGATGAGGATCATTTGCGCGGGAAAGTAGAGCGCATTGTAGTAGAGCTGGTTATCGTAGGGGAGGGCGCCCTCCATTGCGAATTTGGGCATATTCTCTATGACGTTGAAGAAGAAGATGGCAACGAAGAGGGGAGCTGCCATCTTGAAGAGCTTGACGAAGCTCTTCATGTTGAATGCGCGTGATTTCGGTGTTTCGAGCAGCGCGAGAGGCCACGTTATCACAACGAAGGTGATGGCAGCAGCAATGGCCATGCCGCAGCACGCGGCAACCGAGTTGTGCGAAACGACGAGCACGATGGAGAACACCACGATAGCGAGGACCGAGCGAATGGTCTGGGAGATGCCCGCAAGGTAGAGCTTGTCTTGTTGCTGGAGTCGTCCTTCATAGACGTCCGCAAGCGCATCAACGCCTTTGTAGAGGATGACGGCCATGGATATGTTGAACATCTCGGTGTCGTAGCCGCGCAAGGTGCAGTATCCAAGACCCGCAATGAGCATGAGTGCGCAGGTGACAAGGCGATTAGCCTGGTAGTCAAGGAACGAATGCTCATGCTCGAGATCTGATGCCTGGTATGTTCTCACGCCGAAGTTGCCAAGGAACATGAGCAGGATGGCAACAACGAACGCCATCGAGATCATGCCTGCTTGCTCGACCCCTACAACTTGCGTAGAGACCATGGTCACAATGGGGAAGACGAAAGCCCACGCTGCAGATCCCGCTGTGTTCCAGATGAAGTCGCGGGTGGTGCGATGCGAGGCATATTCTTCAGCTGAGGCAGAGAGGCCATCGCCACGCATAGCGCCCATGACGCGATCGAACCATTGGTTCGCCAGTCGAGCGATGAAGTTCTGCTTATGTCGCCGAGGGGCTGTCTTGGGATCCATCTTGCCGTGTTTGCTCCGAGAGGTTCGAGAGCGCACCTGCGAAGCTCGATAGTTCTCACGTGCGTAGGAGGCGGCATCCTGCTTATGCTCCTCGACAGGCGGAAGGGACTTGCCTGTCTGCTGAGCACGAAGGCGCCTGCGTGCTGAGACTGCTTCGCTGTATTCTTGCCGTCGTGTAGGGCGGTCATCTTGTGGGGTGATGCGTTTCGGGCTGTATCTGTTGTTCGGCATATCGGAAAACTGGTTCTCCTCTGTGCGTTTTTTCTGCGTTTATAGTATAGTTTTTCTTGCTGAAGTTCACTGTTTGCAAGTTTGTTGCAGCAAAAATGAAACCATTATTGTAGCAGTGGGAAGGACCCCATAGGTGGCCGAGCAGAATTCGCCGATACAGAGTGGATCGAATGTGCCCACCGGGGCTGTGCCCTCTGCCCAATCAGCACCCCAGGTCGCTCCACAAGGCACTCAGGTTGCTTCCGTTGCGCAGCCTGGAGCTGGTGCGCCTTCAGCCCAGCCAAACGCTGCTGCACCAGCTGCCCAACAGGCGCAAACAGCGCCTGTCTCAGCCCAGGTCGCGCAAGCATCGTCTCCGACGACATCTGCACAGCCTGCGCAAACGCCTGTTGCTGCTTCCCCTACGACGCTTCCGCCGCAGCCCTTTGTTCCGTACCATAACGGTCAGCCTGTTCTGCAACGGCCAAAGAACGGTAACAATACGGCGCTTGTCGTCGGTGTTGTCATCTGCGTGATCGTTGCGATACTCGTGGTTGGGATCGTGGCTATCATGTACTTCCGCCCTGACATCTTCTTTGGGGCTGCAAACTACGAGAAGCCGACGACCTCCGCGGTCAAAGAGGCGTTCGAAGATGCCACGATACCCGAGCCCGATCTTTCCAACTATATGTATATCGGCAACGAGGACCTGGACGAGGCGGAGCTTTCAGACTTCGAAGCAGGTGAGGTGACCATTAGCTCGAACATGCCAACCTGCATCGTATCGGCACGGGCGAAGTATGAGAATACCTCCGTCAAGGTTGAGGAGACGCTCAATATTCGCATGGAGCATCCCAAGGATGCAGAGAGCTGGAGCGTTGCTGGCGCTCCTACGCAGGGCGATCTGCATGTAACGCCTCTTGGTCCTGCCGACTTCAAGCAGATCAAGGATAACTTCTTCAACATTCTTCGCGAATATGATTCTGACGTGGCAGCACAGTTCGTCAATGCCGAGATACAGGTCGAGGCGAATCTCAACATCAATGGTGGTACTGCCGTGTTCACTTTGAAGAAGCCCGTGGAAGGATCAGAAGAGGTCAAGGAGTGCACGGTCAACACTGAGATCAGCTGGTCTGATTCAAAAGGGTGGGACGTGAAGATCACTTCGATCGATGGCCTTGAGGAGCCAGGTGACGGTGAGCAGGCCCCTGCCGAGGGGGATGCGAATGCACCGCAAGAAACGCCTGGCGGAGCTGATTCCTCAGGCGGCACTTCGCAAGGAGGCTCTTCAGGGAACCCAACGATGGAGCTTGAAGCATGGTCGGGAGATCTTGTTCAAGTGCCAGGAACCGTGCGCTTCTCTAATGGGCATATCCTCTTGCAAGCTGATTATGTGATCCGTGTCATTTTCGATGGGCGAGTCTATATTACGAGCTGGTTCGAGCTTGGCGCGGGTGGCTCTTCTGTGACGACGCTCACAAATGGTGCCCACATCTTAGCGACGGGCGAGATGAGCGCGACGGGTACGCTTCCGCAAGCGCCTCTTGTCATCAATCTTGATTACGATTGATCTGCGCGTCGGACGTATTGAACTTGAATCTATGAAGGTATTTGAAGGAGTCATCACCGATGATCACGTATGACGGCGAAATCGAACTTGGCAGAAATGACGAATGCTGGTGCGGAAGCGGCAAGAAATACAAGAAATGCCATATGGAGTTCGATGAGCGTCTGCAGGCTCTGGCAGATCAGGGCGAAGATGTACCACCGCGTGCGCTTTTGAAGACAGCTGAGGAGATCAAGGGCGTGAAGCGGAGCGCAGAGGTGAATGTTGGCGTACTCGATTTCGTTGCAGAGCACATCGGGGAAGGTGTGAGCACCGAGCAGATCGATCAATGGGTCTACGATTACACCGTTGAGCACGATGCTCTTCCAGCGCCTCTTGATTATGAAGGATTCCCAAAGAGCGTATGCACGTCGCTGAACGAGGTCGTCTGTCATGGTATTCCCTCTTCTGACGATATTCTGAAGAGCGGAGACATCATCAACGTCGATTGCTCGACGATACGTGATGGCTACTTCTCAGATTCTTCGCGCATGTTTTGCATTGGTGATGTGTCGCCAGAAGCGCGCAAGCTTGTCGAGGATACGAAGCATGCAGTCGAGCTCGGATTGGCTGCTGTGAAGCCATGGGGGCATCTTGGCGACATTGGCGCTGCCATTCATGAGTTCGCGCGTTCGCAAGGATATAGCGTGGTAAGGGAATTCGGCGGCCATGGTATAGGGCTTGAATTCCATGAGGAGCCGTTTGTGAGCTTCGTTACAAGAGCAGGCACGGGAATGGTGCTCGTGCCAGGGCTCATGTTCACGATCGAGCCCATGATAAATCTCGGCAAGTATCGGATCGATATGTCAGATCCGAATGGTTGGACGGTGCGCACAAAAGATGGTCGGTTGACGGCGCAGTGGGAAGTGCAGATCGTCATCACCGAAGATGGCTATGAGCTTTTGAGTTGGTAGGCAGTATCCATCAGTGTGCGAATGCATCAATTGAGCGCAGTATGTTCGACTTGGATTAACAGCGCATTGAGAGCATGGCGCGAATCTGGTCAGCTACGCTTGTGATAGATGACCCAGTACATAAGGCCCACGAGGAACACGCCGCCAACGATGTTTCCCAAGGTTGCGGCTGAGAGATTGTAGAGAATGCCACCAAGGTCGAGCACATCTGTAGCAACAGCTGCTGTATAACCTGTTTGGCTCAACAAGAAACCCATGGGAAGAAAGAACATATTCGCCACGCAGTGCTCGAACCCGCACGCAACGAAGGCGGTGATGGGAAGCAATATCCCTATCACCTTATCTGCCACTGTTTTCGCACTGTAGCCGATCCATACAGCAAGGCAGACGAGCGTGTTGCAGAGGATCCCCTTGAAGAAGAGCGTGATCCAGTCAGGCGTGATCTTCGAGACAGCCGTTTGGATCATCGCAGAGGCAACCATGCCTGAATTCATGTCCTGCACATGAGCCATGTAGACGATGAAGACGACAACAAGCGCGCCGCAAAGGTTGCCCACCCATACGATCGCCCAGTTCCTCAGCATTGCGCCCAGACCGATCTTCTTGCTTGCGAGCGCTGTCACCATAAGGGCATTGCCCGTGAAGAGCTCTGCACCGCAGCACAGCACGAGAACGAGGCCCAAGCAGAAACAGAGTCCGCCGAGCACTCGTTGGAGACCGAACGGAAGCGTCATGTCTCCGAGGAAGGTGGTGAAGAACATGCCGCCGAATGCGATGAAGGCACCAGCCATGATGGCAAGAAGAAAGCAGCGGCCTGCGCTCATATGCGCTTTTGCGATGCCGAGTTCTTCGGATTTTGCCTCGACCTCAGCGGGGGTGAGCGAGGTTGGTAGGTTCAAAGACGCTTGCTTGTGTTCGTCCATGATCGACATGCGACCTCTTTCTGTTGGAGATCTATTGTATGAAAAGTAGATGATACTGCCTTGCAGGCAAGATGGTGGCAAAGATCTTAGAGTTGACCTTTGCTTTCGGGCACGGGCATTCGAGCGCATCATTTTATTGTCAAATGATAATATGTGCTATCCGCAATAGTTTATAAATGAAATACTTAGAAAAAGTCAGTTCGCCGATTTTTTACAAAACAACAACATATCCACTGGAAAATTCGGTAATCTTATGCTGCTATGGTTTTAACCGAAGAAGGGATAGGAGAGTCACTATGTGTTTTAGACCAGCAGACGCCGGTGGCGGCGGAATGGAATGCCCCGAGTGCGGTAAGCAGATTCAGTCCATGGGCGGCATGGTTCTGAAGAAGTGCCCGTTCTGCAAGGCTGATTTCACCAAGTACATGAACCCTGACGGTACTCCTAACGAGGCCGCTATTGCTGCTGCTAAGGGTGGCGCTGCTCCTGCAGGCGCTCCTGGCGCACCTGCAGCTCCTGGCGCACCGGCTGCTCCTGCAGCTCCAGGTGCTCCTGCAGCTCCGAAGCCTCCTATGTAGGATTTGCTTCGCAGATATGTGAAAAGGCGAGCCGACGGCTCGCCTTTTTTATGCCATCAAAGCGCTTCGTATGATCCTGTCCGCACATTCTTCTTGATGATGCGAAAGCAAAGCGCGGCTGTGAGCGGGATCATGAGCGCGATCGCGCCGCCCATGTCAAAGCAGGCAATGCTTCCAAGCTCGTCGATAACGACGCCTGCGAGCGTTGGCCCTATCGCGATGCCGCAGGACATTCCCGCATTGATCCAGGTGATGGCCTCAGTCAAATGCTTGCCAGGAACCGCTCGTTCGCATGTTGCATTCGCCACGATGAGAAAGGGCGCATAGAACATCGCTCCGATGCATGAGACAACGATGAAGCTGGTGGCAGAGGAGATGAGCATCATCGAGCCATAGGCAATGCCGATCAATGCGGAGAAGCAGACGATCTGCTTGTATTGCGCCACATTCATGCGGATCATGCCGAAGACGAACCCGACTATCATCGAGATGATAGCGCCAAGAACAAGCCCGATGCTTGCGATGTTGGGGTTCCCCAGATCCTCGGCGAGGGCGATACTTGCGGTATCGAAGACGCCATAGAACGCACCAGTGAAGAAAAGGAGCAAGAAGAGAATGCGTACGATCGATGAGGTGCGGATGATGCTCTTCGTACGCGCTTTTTTGACGGGTTGATCGGTCTTGCCTCTATCGCTCCAGCCTGGTGTTGGCTCGGTTGATTTCGAGAGGCAGAGTAAGGTGATGCCAACAAGGAAGAAGATGCCGCCGCTTACAAGCCCTGCTATAGGGGCAACATTGCTCGCCATCGCGATCGAAAAGGCGGGAGCGAACATGAAGGCGACGTCATCAAGAACGCCTTCGTAGGAGAACACGGTTCTCAATTCTGGGGCAGCATCCCCCAGCTTGCCAGAGCGCAAAAGGTACGCCCAGCGCGTTCTGGCGATCGCTTGGGCGTTTGGAAGAAAGCCCATGAATATAGCATTGATGTAGAGCAACCAGACGGGCGAGTGAAGGCTCACATTGATAAGCATGCTCACAAGACCAAGCAATGCGATGGCTGCTGCAACAGGGATGACCTTCGACTGCCCACGCTCGTCGATGAGCTTCGAGATACGAGGAGCGATGATGAAGATGGAGACAGCGATGAGAGAGGATGTGAGCCCTGCATCAAGGAAGGAGTATCCCGCCAAGGTGAGCATGCTCACGACACCAATGTTCATCATGTAGCTATAGAGGCGCATGAGGAGGCACGCGATATCAAAGGGAACAGCGCATTTGGTGTGGAGTATTGCCTTGTATACGCCAGGATTGATCGCCGACACGCGTTCCTCCCTTCTCTATCCTCAAGATTGTACAGCGCATCAAAAGCGCGCTAGCTTCCTATGCTATTTCAATGCATTGGGAAGTCAATATGCTCATGGAAATGCTTCATGGTCATCTTTTTTAGGAAGAGAAATACTTTATCTAAGTTATTGACTACTATAAGACTATATCTTATAGTGTATATGGTCTGAAATACATGAGAACGCCCGACATGCCTTCCACGGTCGGGCGTTCTTGCTTTTGAGATATGCGCTTGATAAACGTTTCTGATATTGGCAAAAACGAAAATATGCTTAGTATCCCCTGCGCTGTTTACGTAGAATATGGTTCGTCATCGATCGCAGAACCTTTAAAGGAGGATCGCAATGGACCGCGAAGAATTCATGGCTTTGGAGCCAACGGAGAAGGCAGATGTGCTCAATACGCATATTGATGCGGGGGAGAGCCAAAAAGAGGCTATGCAGTCCGTTGGGGTGAGCATCAAGGATCTTATGCAGGCTCAGGTCTTCTTCTCAAAGACCGAAGGTAGGTTTGCAGCGAATGCTGTCGGTGGCTTCTCGAATTTCCATGAAGACACAACAGCTGAGGCGGCAAAATAGCTCATCTATGGATATAAGGCACCTTTCTCGGTGCCTTATATCGTTAACGCACTCGGCTCTATGTCCATTTGATCGCCCTTGTTCTCTAGCTCAAGGGCAACACGGAGGAGCTCATCAACGAACTTCGTGATGAGCGTTGCAGATTGGTCGCAGATGAAGATGCGCTCTCGACCATCAATCGCTACTTCCTTGATGATGCCAGCTTCTGCGAGCTGACGCATTGCCTCGTTCGTGGCGCCGTAACTTTTCCCAATGGTCTCCGATGCTCGGATGGTCGAGAGTCCCGGAACGCACAGGAAGAGGTCCATGACCCTGTCGAGTGCAGAGTTCGAAGGGATCCTCAGATTCTGCGATCTCCATTCTGTGCGCAGCCGACCGACGGCGGTCAAGAACGAATCTGTGATGATGACTGCTGCATGCGTATTCCTCGCGTTGTAGACAGCCCAGTCCTCTTTGAATTGCTCGTGGATCTCGATCGAATCTTGATTGCGCGATGCGTCTTTGAGCTTTCTTCTGTATTCCTTATCGAACGACGCGCCCCAGCAGATCGGAACCATGTAGCCATCGGGGAAGAGGCCCCGTTTGAACATAGCAAGGAAAGCAAGAGCAAGTCCCGTACGATCGATCATCGAATCGAAGGGCACCATGCTCTCGAAAGCATGGTGGATGACCGAAGCCTGCCCAAGAGGAGAGAACAGATCGGAATTGATGAAGCGGCAGAGCTCGTTGATCCTCATAGTGATCAATGAGGGGTCGATCCCCTTCTTATGCGGCAGGAATGAGCTCCTGAATCCGTGGTAGCGATTATCGTTTGGCATGCCGCTCAGAAGGATCTCGTGAAGACGCAATACCGTGTCAACCGTCACGATGGTGTCGCGGTGCGTGTTCTCTGCGATCCATTCGATCGCTTGCATATAGTGCAGTGCCTGAACGGCAGCTTCATAACTATCTTTTGGGAATTGGAACCTTGAATAGCGAGCGCGCACGCTGCTTTCGATATCGCCGTGATACTTCCAGTCGGAAAGATCATATGAAACGATCAAAGGAACGGCAGGAAGTACCGTGTCATGTGACATGTATACGGCGAAGATGGCATCGAATGCGAGAAGCGTGCCACGCATGTATCGAGCGCAAGGATTATGGGTAAGACGGTCGCCAAGTCGGAGCAATTCGACCTCGGCCTCATAGAAGCGCGCTTGGGTAGCGGCAGAATATGAGTATTCTGAGTAGCGCATCCTTCTCTCCAAAAAGCCCAACAGGTGAGCTGGCCTTCGGTGATGACACGGTAATACCGTGTCAGCTATGAGGCTTATTCTGCTCTCGTTTTGTCTGTATGAATCTTAGCACGTGCTCTCTTCTGCTTGAGAAATAAGGCGTCCCTGATGTCTGTTTGCCCCTTGCGTTCAAGCATCGTAAATGCAAAACGTTTTTGAAAATGCATAAAACAGAAACAACCTTGCTGACAAGATGCCTTCCTCAATAGTCTACCCAACAGAGGGCCTGCAAAGATGCAGGCATGCTCCATTGGGAGAGCATTATTGCAATGGAAGGAGGAACGATGTCGAGGGAATCGGTGATCAAAGATCTAGGCGAGCGCCATGAGGGTGTTGAGCACTTCTATACCACCTGCCATAACAATGGCTGTTGGGATGCAACGTGCCTCATCAAGTGCGGCGTGAAAGATGGCAAGATCGTCTCCATTGAGCCAGACGATACGATCAACCAGGGCATTGCGAGGGAGGACGACGACGAGAACGCCGTTCAGACTGGTATGCTCCAGACGCGTGCGTGCCCGATGGGTCATGCATGGCGTCAAGAACTGTACTCGGAGAATCGTTTGCTGTATCCGATGAAGCGTGTTGGTGAGAAGGGCTCAGGCAAGGGCCATTTTGAGCGGATTTCGTGGGATGAGGCGCTCGATACCATTGCCGAGAAGATGAAGACGATGGCGGAGGAGAACCCGGATCATCCGTGGCTCTATTATTGCTACTACGTGGCATTCGAGAGCTCCGACTTCCCCTTTGCTTCTTACATGCCTGGCACCATCACAGGTTGGGGCGATCACTCAACTTCGGGTGGCGCTGCTGCCGAGGACTTTCACCTGGGCGTGCGTCTGACCGACTGCCTCATCAAGGGAACGAGCGATGCGTTCCCAGGCTTTGAGGCCCCTGACCTGCTGAACTCGAAGCTCGTTGTGCTTTGGGGCTTCGACCCCATGGTAAGCTGGTTCGGGTTCGTTCCCTACTACATGAAGCTTGCTCAAGAGCGCGGCTGCAAGTTCATCCTTATCGATCCTGTGTATAACGTAAGCGCTGAGTGCCTCGGTGCGCAGTGGATCCCGATCCGCCCTGGCACTGACACCGCCTTTGGCCTTGCCGTTGCTTACGTCCTCTATACCGAGGATCTCTATGATCACGAGTATGTTGAGAAATGGGTCGAGCCTGATGGGTTCGAGGAGTGGCGCAAGTACATCGTTGGCGAGGTTGACGGCGTCGTGCATGATCCTGAGTGGGCAGAGCCCATCACAGGCATCCCCGCCGAGACCATCGCAGCATTCGCGCGCTATTATGCATCGATGAAGCCTGTCCATCTCCAGCAGATGTACGGCGTATCGAAGCGCAACCTTGGCGACTATGCAGCTGCAGTGGCTATGCTCCTGCAGGCAATGACGGGCAACCTCTCCATTCCTGGTGGATGCGAAGGCGGTGGCGCAAGCCTCGTTACGCAGCCTCGCATCTTTGCCCCTGTTCCTGATACGGGCCAGATCAAGGGTGACGTTGTCAATCCTCTCACCAACAACAATAACAAGGTGACCGAGATCATGCATTGCCAGAAGCTCTATGCGGCAGGCGAGATCACCGAAGAGGAATTCCGCCGTCGCATTGGTTGTCCGAAGGACAGCCCGCTTCCGAATCTGAAGATGGCTATCATCCCCAACAACTACATCAACAATCAGCACAATGTATCCAAGCGCATGGCTGGCTTCGCTGACATGGAATTCTCTTGGGGTTGGCAGTACTTCCACGATCAGCCATCCATCGAGTTTCTGGATATCGTCCTCCCAGCGCCAGTCATCCAATTCGAGTCAACTGACATGCACTTCTTCGGCATCAACCGTTTCTGGGGCGCGCCAAGCGGCATGATGAATTACTTCCTCTTCGCTGGCAAGGGTGTCAATCCTCCAGGAGAGGTCCGCTCGAAGGATTGGGTCTGGATGGAGCTCGCGCGTCGTCTCGGATTCGCCGATAAGTACTGCCCGAAGATGCTTGACGTCACTGATTGGCGTGATTGGGACGAGCAGGTCATCGAGCGCATCTACAAGCCTGCATATGAGGAGTGGGCCAAGGATGAGAACGGCCTGCTTGGCTACTACGAGATCGAACCGCTTCCTTGGGAAGAGTTCAAGAAGACGCCGATCGTACGTGCCCCAGGCGAGCCTGGCGAGTGGTTCTATCCATTCAAGAATACGGTGGAATGGGGACGCTCTCCGTTCAAGACGCCATCAGGCAAGATCGAGTTCGAAAGCTCTTATGTGAAGGAGAACGACCTCACCCAGACACGCTATGGCGGCCAAATGGATGCATATCCACGTTGGCAGCCAACGTATCAAGACGTCCCAGCTAACGACAGCTACTATCATCCTTGGACGAAGAACTATCCGCTGTCGATGGTCACGCCGGTGTCAACCTATCGTCAGCACTCCTCGAACGATCATAACCCCTGGCTTAAGGGCGACTGCTATGAGCATATGGTCCGCATGTCTCCTGCAGATGCTGCTGACCGCGGCATCAAGACGGGCGATCGCGTTCTGGTCTACAACCAGTATGGCGAAGTCGAGATCACAGCATATGTCTCGTCCAAGCTGCTCCCTGGCACTGTCTCCATCGCACATGGCGAATGGTCGAAGTTCGACAACGTAAGGAAATCAAAGCTCATGCCATATGGCATCGATACAGCGGGCAATTGCAACCTCCTTATCGGTGATACCCATCTTCCGCATATCGTTGGTGCATTGCTGACGGCTGGACTTGTAGAGATCAGAAAGGTAGGCGAATAGAGATGACCCAGTATGGTTTCTTCTTTGACCAAGGCAGATGCTATGGCTGCAAGGCATGCTCGGTAGCTTGCAAGGACTGGAATGATATCGGGCCTGGTCCTGAGAAATGGATGAGTGTGTACATGTGGGAGAAAGGCAGGTTCCCGAACACCTCCATCGGCATCCTCGCTTTCAATTGCGGGCATTGCGACAGCCCTGTCTGCATCGAGGCGTGCGAGCACGATGCCATCTTCAAGGAGGAGAAGTACGGTGCCGTTCTCGTTGATCCTGAGAAGTGCGAAGGCGATCGCAATTGCTTCAAGGCATGCCCCTACGGATCGCCGAAATTCGCGAGCGATGAGCCCGGCACGAAGATGAGCAAGTGCACCATGTGCATCGATCGTCTTGAGAAGGACGAGCTGCCCATCTGCGTCGCTTCGTGCCCCATGCGCGCACTCGACTTCGGGCCGATCGATGAGCTTGTCAAGAAGTACGGCGATATCAGGCAGATCGAGACCATGCCGTCTCCTGAGCTGACTCAGCCGAACTGGATCGAGAAGCCGAATCCACCTAAGGAGCAGCTGATCCCTTACGATGCTGAGAAGGCGATTAAGCTGACCAAGCGTCGTACAGCAACTGATGATGTCTATTCCGACTATGCGAACTTGACTGATTTCGACGAGAGCATCCTCTCCATCACTGAGCTTCGCATGAAGAATGCGACAGTTGCCGAGGTAATGGCTGCTACATCGAGCGATCAAGGCTAACGCTTAGGGCCCTTGCACCAAAGGATATGGATGCGCCCTAGCGCATCCATATCCACCAACCATTCTCAATCTCATATCTCGTTTTGAAAACCTTAATGTAATAAGGAGGGGTATTCGTGACTTTACAAGAGAAATACAGGAATCATTTCTTGATCGCGCTTGCTCTGCTTCTTTTCGGGACCTCCATTGCGACCATCCAGTTCAAAGTCCCTGTTGTGATGGGCGATATCATGACGAATATGCATATGGATGCAAGTGCCGCGTCGTGGCTTATGTCCATTTTCACATTCGTCGGGATCATACTTGCGGTCCCTACGGGGATGCTTGCGAAGAAGTTCGGTCCCAAGACGATGCTCTTGACGGCGGCCGTCATCATCGCTGCGGGATCGCTCTTGGGTGCATTCGCGGGCAATGGGATGATCCTCATCGTCTCACGCGCTATCGAAGGAGTCGCTTTCATCTTCGTCACCATTTGCGGACCTCTTGCCGTACAAAAGTATGTTGCACCTGAAAAGATAGGATCTGCAACGGGCATCTGGGCTCTTTGGGTTTGCCTTGGCTCTGTTTTTGGTGGCGTTCTGACGCCCACGCTGTATGCTGCAACTGGTTTCATGGGCGTGTGGATCATCTATGCGGCGCTTGCCGTGTTCTTCGCGATCATCGTTGCTATTGTTGTGAAAAAGCCAGGTGAGGCGCTTAAGGCCGCGGCAGAGACTGCTCCTGAGGAGAAGGTGAGCTATGCGGAGCTGTTCAAGCCGAACATCCTGCTTTTCCTCGTGGCGTTCCTTGTCTTCAACATGACCCTCATGGCTGTCTTGAGCTTTGCGCCGACATTCATGCAGATGCAAGGCGTTGATCCGACGTTGTCGGGCTTCATCAGCACGCTTCCCATGCTCCTTGCGGTGATATCGTCGCCTTTGTTCGGCTCTCTGTCTGACAAGATGGGTCGTTGCAAGCCACTCTATATTGCAGCGCTCGTCGTGATGGGACCCTGCACGCTGATCCTGCTCACACAGACTGGTCCTTTGATGTGGGTTGGCGCGATCGTCATGGGCCTTGTCGGGTTGGGCGGTCCTGTTATGTGCCTTACTTCCTATGTGCATGTCCTTGGCAAGCCTGAGCTTATGTCGATCGGCATGGGTGTGCTCATGCTCATCCAAAGCCTTGGTCAGTTCTTGGGTTCCTGGTTGACCCCCTTGCTCTTGGGACCAGACATGACCAATTGGATGCTTGCTGGTATTGTGATGTGCGTCATCGGCTTCGTAGGCACGATCGCTCTTGCGTTCTGCAAGTTCAAGTAAGGAATGGGCTGGACCTGAAGAGTGCTCTTTCGAGCTATCAGGTCTGCATACGTAGCTGAGAGGGGAGTCTGCCTTGATGCGGACTCCCTTTTTTCTGCGCATTCGATCTGGGCTAACAGGGGTTATGTTTCAAAAAGTGTGCTCCCTTGAGGGCACTTATCCCAGTTCAGCCT
>CAJURO010000024.1 GCA_910588985.1 uncultured Eggerthellaceae bacterium
ACGACGCGGCGAGACTTTCACTTATCATAAGCAATCTCACATGCATCTACTTTGAGTTTACGGAGTGCAAGGAAGACGCTTGTTAAGCCTCCAAGGTGCCATCTTCCCAGGCAGCGAGCCCTGTGATGACCTTGTCGTTCGCGGCGCTTATGATCGGGAGGAACCCTTCCGCCGCTTGGTATTCTCCCTGGAAGAGCGCGTCGGATGCGCTTGCAGCTGCTTTGAACAGATCGGTGAAGGAGAGATTTCCCGAGACGCCTTTGAGGGCGTGGGCTGCCTTGTATGCACCATCAAAATCTTTCACCTCAAGTGCTGCAACAAGGTTCGCGTAATTCTGATCGTTCAAGTACTTGAGTGCGAGTTTCTTATAGAGCTCAGCGTTGTCGTCCATGCGATCCATGGCGTCCATATAATCAATTCCATATGCTGCAAGCTTCTGGGCGATTGTCTCTGACATCACAGCCTCCTTCTCGTTGGTGATCCAAGTGTAGAGCGAGAGCGAGGTATAAAGGAGATAGGGAAGTCTTTCGTTACTTTGATGATGCCAAGGAGGAGGCTTGCCATGAAATGAACGCCCATACGACCTTGCGCTCTTGACGAAGGATGAGTGCCTTTTCGGGAAGCCCGTCTGCTCCGCATTGGCCTTCATGGGGGTTTGCCATCACGTTCTTATTGACCCAGGTGTGCAGCCGATTGAGCGCCTGGGTCATCTCTTGCTCATCGAGAAGCTCGCGTCCTGCATCAAGGACCATGCGCTTGAGGCTTTCGAATGCTTCATCAGTGGAGGCGAACGTATCGTGCCTTGTGCTTGGAATATAGCGAACCTCTGGGAGGAGACCACAGTGTTGAAGGATCATGAACGCGTAGACGAAGTCTTTACCAAGGTCTGCCTGTATGCCGATGGCGGAGAGGATGGCGGCATCGGTGCGAGGAGAGGAACCAACAGGAAGGGTGATGCAGCAGCGTTTGCGAGCGACCTCATTGAGCTTCATGAGCGATTCTTTGAGGTTGTGGGTGGCGATAGAGCGCGAGGCGATTGCCACATCGACGCTTTTCGGGCTCATGCCATGCGCTGCCCAGTCATCCTCCCAGCTGAATTGGCGCACATCGATGCTCAGGTTGCCGTGGCATTGCGCTTCAGCTTCAAGAGAGTCGAGCATTCCGCGGCTGAAGTCAGCAGCTATCACTTCATGCCCTGCGATCGCAAGAGGGATCGAGAGAGCTCCATTGCCGCACCCCATGTCAAAAATGGTGTCTTTAGGCGCGATCTGGGCGTATTCGATGAAGAGGTTTGCATAGGGAGATGGTTTGCCGCTCTTATGGAAGGTCTTCGAGCGTTCGTCCCAATAGGATGCGTCATCCGCCGCACGTCGTGCATCTTGGAGCGCGATCCACTCCTCATTCCAGTCTGTCGTTGTGAGCTTGGGGGTGAAACCACTTTTCGCCATCGCGCACCTCTTCTTGTTCCGTTCCAGCTACTTTTTATGGCTAGTTTCTAGGTTTTTCGCTCAGGCGAAGCTCAAAACCGCATAAGGTAATTATACTGTCATGAAAACAGAGAGTCTGTCTCTTGGCAGGTAAGATGTCCGAAGGAATAAGCATATGCAAGTCGAACTTCTCTATCACACCCCTGACCCTGAACGCGCCATCGCGACAGCCGCGCGTCTTTGCTATGCGCCAGTAGGCGCTTCCGAGCTCATGGAGACGATGCCCGAGGAGCGTGTCGCATCAGTGCTTTCGACCATCATGGAAAGCGGGCATTTCTCCACGCTCGAGCACGCAAGCTACACCTTTGCCATCGACGGTGTGTCAAGGGCGCTCACCCATCAGCTTGTGCGTCATCGCCTTGCAAGCTTCAACCAGCAATCGCAGCGCTATGTGAAGTTCAAGGATGAGCTGCCATTCGTCGAGCCGCCCTCGATCGCCGCCAATGAACAGGCTCGTGAGATATTCGATGGCTTCATGAAGAATGCGCAAGAGGCGTATGCGCAACTCGTCGAGTTGGGCATCCCAGCAGAGGATGCGCGCTTCGTGCTTCCGAATGCGGTTGAAACGAAGATCGTTGTCACGATGAACGTGCGCGAGCTGCTCCACTTCTTCAGCCTCCGTTGCTGCAACAGGGCTCAGTGGGAGATCCGTGCGCTCGCTCATCGTATGCTTGAGCTCGTACGTCCGACAGCACCATTCATCTTCCTTGATGCGGGTGCTCCTTGCGTGAAGGGCACCTGCCCTGAGGGCAAGATGACGTGTGGCGATCCTTACGATCGCGTCAAGAGGTAGGCGCAGTGCAAAAAAGCGACACAGACCTCTCGCGCGCGTTCTCGGAAGATGGTGCGCGCAAGACGCATGTTGGGGGACAGGCGCTTCTTGAAGGCATCATGATGCGCGGCAAGTTCAATTGGGCTGTTGCGGTGCGTGAGCCTGATGGGGGCATCTACCTTGAAGAGCATGATCTTGCGAGCGGAAAGAAGAGGCATGCATGGATGAGCAAGCCTTTCATCCGTGGATGCACCGCGCTCGTCGAGTCGCTTGCGCTTGGTTTCAAGGCGCTTGAGATCGCCTCTGAGCATGCCTTTGCTGACGAAGAGGATGAGCAGGCCACCGAGGCTGAAGCGCAGCAGATCGTCGAGGCGCTCGAAGAGGAGTTTGTGCCTCAGGATGAAGAGGTGCGAGCGTTCAGCTGGAAGGATGACTTCGGCAATCCTGATGAGATGATCGACGCTTTGGGCGCACAGCGCAGTCTCGAAGTAGTAGCCGAGGAGGTTCGGGATGCATCTTCAACATCGGTGCCCACCTCGTTCCCAGCGCCCGAACAAGCCTCTGTGGCATCATCTCAGGAGAAGCCCTCTGAAGGGGGGCTTGGTAAAGGCGTCATGACGGTCTCGATGATCATGGGCGTTGTTTTGGGAGTCGTGCTCTTCATCGTGGCGCCAGCGGCTCTTACGAACCTTATCGTAGGCGAATATGATTCGAACACCATTCTGTGGAACATCGTCGACGGTGTTCTCCGCGTCATCGTCTTCATCTTCTATATCTGGCTTATCGGCCGTATGGAGGATATTCGGCGCATGTTCATGTATCACGGAGCTGAGCATAAGACCATCCATTGTTACGAGCATGAGCTGCCGCTCACTCCTGAGAACGCGCGCCAGTTCCCGCGACTCCATGTCCGTTGCGGAACAGCGTTCCTCATCATGGTCCTCATCATCGCGATCATCGTCTATACCGTTTTGCCTGTGAATGCGCTCATCGATGCGACTGGTGTTGCGGATGGGGCGCCCAAGCTCATCCTTGTCATCGCTGTTCGGATCCTCTTCTTGCCGATCATCGCTGGCATCTCATATGAGATCACGGTGAAATGGGCAGGGTCGCGCCCTGACAACCCGTTGGTGAAAGTGATCCTCTGGCCTGGCATGCAGATGCAGTACCTTACGACGAACGAGCCAGATGACTCCCAGCTTGAGTGCGCCATCGAGGCGATGAAGCTTGTGCTTGAACGCGAAGAGCGTGAAGCGAAAGCCTGAGAGTCTGAGATATGAATTCTCGCAACGTGAGCACTCTCGTGCTCGTCTTTGCTTCGATTTCGTGTATCCTATCGCTTCACAGGACCCATATATATAAAGTAAGGATCGACTGACCTTGAAGCTAGTAGTCACCGAGAAGAACGATGCAGCGAAGCAGATCGCGACGCTGCTTGCCACAGGTAAGCCAAAGCAAGACAAGGTGTACAACACGCCAGTTTACCGATTCGATGTGAAAGGAGAGGAGTGGATCGCGATCGGTTTGCGCGGTCATATCCTCGCTCCTGATTTCCCTCCTCAAATGATCTACAAGAAGCGCGGTGGTTGGGTCGGCGTGACCGAAGAGGGAGAGACGCTTCCAGCCAATGTCCCTGCTACGCTTGCGCGCCCTCCCTTCAAGAAGAAGAAACCCTTCACAGAAGATGGGGTCGATCTGCGTGGCTGGAAGATAGAAGCGCTTCCGTACCTCGCCTTTGCTCCGATCGAGAAGGTGCCAAAGGAGAAGGACATCATCCGATCGCTTAAGAATCTTGCGAAGAAAGCCGATTCGATCATCATCGCAACCGACTTCGATCGCGAAGGAGAGCTCATTGGCTCTGATGCCCTCTCATGTTGTCGTGACGTGAACACGACCGCTCCTGTTTCGCGCGCTCGCTATTCATCGTTCACGAAGCCTGAGATCACGCATGCGTTCGAGAATCTTGTCGAGATGGACGACAACCTTGCTCAAGCAGGTGAGACGCGTCAAGATATCGATTTGATCTGGGGTGCAGCCCTGACGCGCTATCTCACGCTTGCCAAGTTCGCAGGCTATGGCAATGTGCGCTCTTCAGGTCGCGTGCAAACGCCTACCCTTGCTCTCATCGTCGAGCGCGAACGCGAGCGCATGGCCTTTGTGCCTGAGGATTTTTGGGTCATCAGGGGCACCTTCGATGCATCGGCGACAACAGGTCCGACAAGTGGCGAAGGCGAAGAGGTGTTCACCGCTTCTCATGCCACGGTAAAATTCAAAGATGAGGCTCGCGCGCAAGCTGCTATGGCCGCCATCGAAGGACAGACGAGCGCTACCGTGGTCTCCATCGAGAAGAAGAAACGCACGCAAGCTCCTCCGACTCCGTTCAACACGACGAGCCTCATGGCAGCTGCATCTGCCGAAGGCATCACACCCGCTCGGTGCATGCGCATGGCCGAGAGCCTCTACATGGACGGATACATCTCGTATCCACGTGTTGACAACACGGTCTATCCGAGCACGCTCGACCTTGCCTCGCTTGTCGAGATGCTCGAGAAGAACCCCGCTTATGCACCGTATTGCCAGAAGCTTCTCAAGGGCGGTCCGATCCATGCGACGCGTGGCAAGAAGGAGACGACGGATCATCCTCCCATCTATCCGACGGCTGCTGCCACCCCTGACGATCTCGGCGCTTCTGAATACAAGCTCTACAACTTGATCGCACGTCGTTTCCTTGCAACGCTCTCAGGTGCAGCGACGATCGAGGGCACGAAGGTGATGCTCGATGTGAACGGAGAGGGTTTCGCTGCGAAGGGCGATGTGCTCTTGAACAAGGGGTATCGAGAGATCTACCCCTACGGTCTCAAGAAGGATGAGACGCTTCCCCCGATGGAGGAAGGGCAGCGCATCGCGTTCAACCAGGCGACATGCACAAAGGACCAGACGAAGCCGCCTGCGCGCTTCAGCCAAGGCAAGCTCATCCAAGAGATGGAGCGCCTTGGTCTTGGCACGAAATCCACGCGGCATGCCATCATCGAGCGCCTTTATACGGTCAAATACATCCAGAACGACCCGATCGAGCCCTCGCAGCTCGGTATTGCGGTGATCGATGCGCTCGATAGCTTCGCACCTCATATCACGCATCCTGAGATGACAGCTGAGCTTGAGGCTGGCATGGATCAGATCGCTGAGGGGCATGCGACGAAGAACGATATCGTCATGGCTTCGCGAGAGCTTCTCTCGCACGAGCTTGCCGACCTCATCCCTCGTACCGAGGAAGTAGGCGAAGCGCTGCGCGATGCAGTGGCTGCTGATGCGTATGTTGGCGTATGCCCCTCTTGTGGGAAAGACCTTCAGATCCGCGCATCCCATAAGACGAAGTCGATGTTCATCGGTTGTGCAGGATGGCCCGATTGCGACGTTACCTATCCGCTTCCCAAAGGCAAGGTGGAGGCGGTCGAGGAGCTCTGCCCTACGTGCGGCATGCCGCAGGTGAAGGTGACGCAGTTCAGGCAGAAACCGCGCATCATGTGCATCGACCCTGCATGTGAGACCAACCAAGAGCCCGAGGTGATGGTCGGCCTTTGCCCCGTATGCAAGGAAGCAGGCAAAGAATCCAAGATGTATGCGCGTCGCAATCCAAAGACGCTGAAGCGCTCCATCACATGCGAGAACTTCGAAGAGTGCGAGACGCGCTATCCGTTGCCCCAATATGGCGACATCGAGACGACTGACGAGGTGTGCGAGAGCTGCGGTGCGCCGATGGTCATCGTCAAAACGAGCCGTGGTCCTTGGAAGCTCTGCCCGAACTTTACCTGTCCGAGCAAGGAAGAGGATGCTAAGCAATCTGCGAAGAAGCCAACGAAGAAGCCTGCGAAGAAGCCAGCCTCTCAGAGGACCTCGAAGCGCTCTTCGTCCAAGGCGAAAACGTCCGCCTAGGACTTTTCGAGGAGACATCATGATCGAATCCCCTGTCGATACGGTGTGCGTAGATGAGCGCGTGTCCGTAGACCCGACGCTCGTCTCCCGTGCAGTCGAGATGGGTATCCGCTCTGCAGCCACTCGGTTGCGTCCTGATATGTTGCACGCCATTGAGCGAGCGTATGCGATTGCTCGGGTCGATCA
Source organism: uncultured Eggerthellaceae bacterium (assembly GCA_910588985.1). GTDB lineage: Bacteria > Actinomycetota > Coriobacteriia > Coriobacteriales > Eggerthellaceae > MGBC163016. The sequence continues at coordinate 6,379 of CAJURO010000024.1, forward strand.
GAATCGTTCCCGCGAAGCGAGCGTGCTTGAGCAGATCATGGAGAACGATCGGATCGGGCGTGCTGATAACGCTCCGATCTGCCAAGATACAGGTTCTGTCTGGGTCTGCTTGGAAGCAGGGGATGAGACCATGGTCCCCGCTGATGTGTTCGCAGGTGTGGACGAAGCGGTCGGTCATGCATATGAAGAAGGGCGGTTGCGCATGAGCATCGTACGTGACGCGCTCTTCGACCGCACGAACACGAGAACGAACACGCCAGCGTTCTGTGAGATCAGGGTTGTTCCTGGGCGTGCGGTCAAGCTTCATGTCATGCTGAAGGGAGGCGGCTCTGACAATGCTTCGCGCCTTGTGATGCTGCCGCCGAGCGCAGGGCCTGAGGGAATAGTTGCCGAGGTCGTGCAGCTGGTACGCGAGAAGGCGGCGAATGCCTGCCCGCCGCTCATCATCGGCGTTGGGGTAGGGACAACATTCGACAAGGTCGCCTCGCTCGCAAAGCATGCCCTGCTCCGTCCTCTTGGCAGTCCTGCGAAGAATGAGGAAGCGGGGCTTTTCGAAGCACGGATCCTTGAGGCGGTGAATGCAACGGGGATAGGTGCGGGTGCGCTCGGAGGTGACCTGACAGCGCTTGCAGTGCATCTTGAAACAGCACCATGCCATATCGCAGCGCTTCCGCTTGCGATAAATATGGGTTGCTGTGCGATGCGCTCATGCACGTTCCTGCTAACGGATGAGGAGGGGATCCTTCTTGAAGAGCCGAAGCTCCTTGATCCCCTCCAAAGCGAAGAAGGGAGCGATCATGTCTGAGCCGATTCGCCTTGCGCTTCCGCTTGATCGCGAGGCGCTCTCCTCTTTGCATGCAGGAGATGAAGTGCTTCTCTCTGGCCCCCTCTACACGATGCGTGATGCGGGCCATGCGCGCTGTCTTGAGTCGCTTGAGCAGACGGGCCTGTTGCCCTACGGTCTTGCGGGCCATGCGCTCTTCTATGCAGGCCCAACACCTGCATTGGCCCAACGTCCCTTTGGTGCCATTGGGCCTACCACTGCCTCTCGCATGGATTTCGCTACCCCTGCGCTCATGGATGCAGGCATCGTGGCGAGCATCGGGAAGGGCAAGCGTTCAAAGGAGGTCGTTGCAGCTTGCGTGCGAACAGGGGGCGTGTACTTTGCCGCTGTCGGCGGCATCGCGGCGAAGCTGGCCGAGTGCGTCATCTCCTCTGAGCTCATTGCGTGGGATGACCTGGGCACTGAAGCACTGCGGCGTATAGAAGTGCGCGACTTTCCTGTGTTCGTGGAAGTGGATAGCAGGGGCAATGATCTCTATCGAATGGTAGAATCGAGTGGTTCGAGAACTGATTCGTAAGGCAGGGTGGTAATGTCTATTTCAGAAGAGTCGCTTGACGCGCATAGATCTTGGGCTGGCAAGCTTGATACTACGCCCAAGATGGATATCCGTACCCGCTATGATCTGGCTGTCGCATACACGCCTGGCGTTGCTGCGCCCTGCGTGGCGATTTCTGAGAACCCAGATGATGTGTATACGTACACGATGAAGGGGAATACCGTTGCCGTCGTTACCGATGGGAGTGCGGTGCTTGGGCTTGGCAACATCGGCCCTGAGGCTGCATTGCCTGTGATGGAGGGCAAATGCGCTCTCTTCAAAACGTTCGCGAACGTGAATGCGTTCCCGATCTGCCTTGATACCCAAGACACTGACGAGATCATACGTGCGTGCACGCAGATCGCTCCTGTCTTCGGTGGCATCAACCTCGAGGATATCTCAGCTCCTCGCTGCTTCGAGATCGAAGAGCGTCTGAACGACCTGCTCGATATCCCCGTCTTTCATGATGATCAGCATGGCACGGCTATCGTGGTGCTCTCGGCGCTCATCAATTCGCTGAGGCTCGTGGGTAAAGAAGCTCAGGATGCGCGTGTCGTCATCAGCGGCGCAGGAGCTGCTGGGATCGCCATTGCGAAGCTGCTGCTCTCCTACGGCTTCGAGCATATCATCATGTGCTCTTCGCGTGGGATCGTCTCTTCCAAGACCGAAGGGATCAACGATGCGCAGCGCGCCATGCTCGAGTTCACGAACCTTGATGATATGTCTGGCACGCTTGCCGACGCGCTCGTAGGCGCGGATATCTTCATCGGCGTCTCTGCGCCGGGCATCGTCACGCGTGCGATGGTTGAATCGATGAGCAAGGATGCTATCGTGTTCGCCATGGCGAACCCTGTTCCTGAGATCTATCCAGAAGATGCGCTTGCTGCTGGCGCTGTTGTGGTCGGGACGGGCCGAAGCGACTTCCCCAACCAAGTGAACAACGTCATCGCCTTCCCTGGCATCTTCAAAGGCGCGCTTGAAGCGCATGCAGAGCGCATCACCAATGACATGAAGCTTGCCTCGGCACGCGCTCTCGCATCACTTGTGAGCGATGAGGAGCTTGCGCCTGATTTCGTCATGCCCGACCCATTTGACCCGCGCGTGGCTGATGCGGTGGCGAAGGCCGTTTCTGCGTGCGTGGACTCTTCGCGAGACTGATCGAGATGGATCGAAGCACGCTCAAGATCAACAGTGCGGGCTCGTATCCAGGTGCCTTCATCACGTTTGAGGGCGGGGATGGAGCTGGCAAGTCGACGCATATGCATTTTCTTGGGAATGTGCTGCGTGATCTGGGGTTCAGCGTGCTCAACATCCGCGAGCCGGGGGGTACGTCCATAGGCGAGCAGCTGCGTGCCATTCTTCTCGATCCGCTCAATCCCGAGATGACAGCTCGTGCAGAATTGCTCATCTATGAGGCAGCTCGTGCACAGCTCGTCTCTGAGGTCATCCGCCCTGCTCTTGCAGCGGGAAAGATCGTCCTGTGCGATCGTTTCACTGATTCCACGCTTGCATACCAAGGCTATACGCGAGGGATCGACCTTGGGTTCATCGAGGAGATGAGCGCCTTCGCCACTGATGGGATCGCTCCAGATAAGACCATCTTGATCACTTGCGCCGATCGCGAAGCACGGCGCGACCGCGTGGGAAGACGTGAGGCAGCAGATCGGATCGATGCGGAAAGCGACGAGTTCCATCGCAGCGTTGGTGAAGCATTCTTTACGATCGCCCAGAACGCGCCTGAGCGCATCGCCATCGTTGACTCTTCAGGCACTCATGCCGAGACGGCTCGCCAGATACTCAAAGCGCTTTCGGATCTGTTCCCGTGGCTTTCAGATGGCACTGTCGACCTTGAAGGCTGTCTCGCCCTCTATGATCGCGCACATGATAAGTCGATGCGCATCTGCGCGGATGCGAAGGAATAAGGAGCGAGGCGGCAAGAGCTCTATGGCAGATGCATTCGATACCATATTGGGTCAGCCCAAAGTTCGCGACCTTTTGCGTGCAAGCGTGCAAAATGAGCGAACAACGCATGCCTACCTCTTCACGGGTCCTGCAGGTTCCAACAAGACGCAGTCAGCCTTTGCCCTTGCGCAGGCTCTTCTCTGTCCCAAGGGAGCGCATGGCCCTCGTGGTGGTGTCTGTGGCGCTTGTGAGAGTTGCACGCGCATTCGCAGGAAAACGCATCCAGACGTTCATTTCTTCGAGCCTGCTGGCGTCAACGGCTATCTTATCGAGCAAATCAGGGATATCGTCTCGGACGTCTCGCTCGCGCCCATCCAGGGCAACCTTAAGGTCTATATCCTTGACCGTGTCGACCTTCTTGGAACGAGCGCCGCGAACGCATTCCTCAAAACGCTTGAGGAGCCACCTGAGAACGTTGTGCTTATCCTTCTTGGTCGAACGCGAGAGAGCGTTCTGCCGACGATCGTCTCGCGCTGCCAGATCATCCCGTTTCGGCATATCCCTCCAAGCGAGGCTGCAGGCATCGTGAGCCAGAATACCGGTGCGGATATCGAGCGGTCTCAGCAGGCTATCGAGGCCTGCTCTGGCTCTATCTCGAAAGCGGTGCAGTTCCTCAAGTCCTCGGGGAATGCTCATTTGCAATTCAGGAGCACTATCTTGCGCATCTTAGGGCGCATAGATGCGCTCGACGATTGGCAGGTTGTCTGTGCCGCACGCGAGATACTCGAGAAGTCGAAGGCACCGCTTGATGACGTGCGCATCCGCCTTGAGGAGGATCTTGCGAAGAATGCGGACTTTCTTGCGAAGTCTGCTATACGCCAGGTTGAGGCACAGAACAAGCGCACTTTGAGCGCGCAGGCTCAGGAGTATCTCAAAGAAGCTTTCGCGATCATCGCGTCTTGGCTACGTGATATCGCGTGCGTTTGCGCAGGAACATCAGAGCTTATCATCAATACCGATCATACGGCCGAGATCGAGGCGCTTGCATACATGACGACCTACCCGCGAGCCATGGCCGCTGTCGTCGCAATCCAGAAAACCAAGAAGATGCTGGACTATAATGTGTCTCCAGAAACGTGTCTCGATCGAGTCCTATTCGACGTAAGAGAGGTCTTCAAGGGTGAAGGTCGCACCAATCAACTTACCGTATAACGTAAAGACCCTGTGGTTCGATCCGCAGGGATTAGACATAGTCGCAGCAGATGCTGTCGTTGTCGAGACTGCACGCGGTCGTGAGCTTGGAAGAGCTGCTTCTGATCTGATCGAGGTCTCAGATGAGGACATCGCTCAGCTCAAAAGCCCTCTCAAGCCCGTTGTGCGTCTTGCCACCGAAGAGGATCTCGAGCGTGCGAAAGAGATGGAGAAGCGCGGGCGCGAGGCTATGCCTGTGTTCAAGGAGCTCGCACGCGAGACGAGCGAGGATATGCATCCGGTATCGGTCGAGTTCCTGCTCGAAGGCGATAAGGCGATCTTCTACTTCGAAGCTGAAGAGCGCATCGATTTTCGCGACCTTGTTCGTCAGCTTGCCTCGCGCTTCCACGTGCGTGTCGACATGCGTCAGATCGGCGTACGCGATGAAGCACGCATCGTTGGCGGTCTTGGGCACTGTGGCCAGATGGTCTGCTGCAAGCGACTTGGCGGTGAGTTCAAGCCTGTCTCCATTCGCATGGCAAAGGATCAGGACCTCTCCCTGAATCAGCAGAAGATTTCAGGGCTTTGCGGGCGGCTCATGTGCTGCCTTCGCTATGAGAACGAGATCTACAAGGAGTTCAACAAGCATGCTCCTAAGGTTGGCGCTGAAGTGCAAACGCCCGATGGACCCGCAAAGGTGACCGAGCATGATGTTCCTCGTGACTCCGTTGTGGTGAAAGTGTCCGATGAGCCTGCGGTGAAGGTGCCGATCTCTGCATTCGAGAAACCTGAAGAGGGGTCTCGTCCGAGCGTCATCACGCAAGAAGGATGGGATGAGGTCCATGCCAAGGAGGATTCGATCTTCCCAGGCGTTTCCGAGATATTCCCAACAGCACGCTTCACAGGTACCGACAAGCTTGGTACGGGCGAAGTCGTGCATCACGGTGATGGCAGTAAGCCTACGCAGGCAACCAAGCAGTCAGGCAAGCCACGACGTTCTTCGAAGAGTAAGTCGTCATCGAGCGCGAAAGCTGATCCGAAACGCACCCCTCGCAGACGCAGCACGAAGATCAGCGCGAATGGCGAGGGAGAAACGAAGAGAACGGTCTCCACGCAGCAGAAACGCTCAACATCTCAGCGAAAAGGCGCCGATCAGAAGCAAAAGGAAGCGTCGACATCAAAGAGGAAGCAAAAGGTAGTTCGCACAAGCAATGGCGCTCGCCCTGGCCAGCGTTCCTCAGCGCTCTCGCGCTCGAACGCAGCAGAGACGAAAGAAGCCGCGAAGACAGATGCTTCTAAGAGCACAGCGAAGAACCACAATCGCCGTCCTCGGAAACGGCGCGCACCGAAGAAGGATGTTGAGGAGTAGATGCCGAACACAGGATGCATGCACACGGATTGGTCCCTTTATACCGACCTTTATCAACTGACTATGGCGCAGGGCTATCTTGGGGCTGGCAAGCGAGATGAGCGTGCGGCCTTCACGATGTATTTTCGTGATTATCCCTTTGAAGGGGGATATGCGATCGCATGCGGGATGAGCCAGCTGGCCGATATCCTCGAGGAATACACGTTCACCGATTCCGACCTTGATTATCTGCGCGGTTTAGAGGCACCAGCGGGGGGACGCTTGTTTAGCGAGGAATTCCTCGATTACCTTGGCAAGATGGAGCTTGACCTTGATATCGATGCCGTGCCTGAAGGGACGGTCGTCTTTCCGCATGAGCCGATCCTGCGCGTGACAGGCCCGATCATGCATTGTCAGATGATAGAGACTACGCTCCTTAACGTTGTGGCCTTCCAAACGCTCATCGCAACGAAGAGCGCACGTGTCTGCCAGGCAGCTGGTTCGGCTCCCGTAGCTGAGTTCGGGCTGCGTCGTGCGCAGGGGCTTGGTGGTGCATGGGCAAGTCGTGCAGCCTATGTAGGCGGCTGTGCTTCAACGTCGAACTTGCTTGCAGGCAAGCTTTTCGATATTCCCGTCTCGGGGACTCATGCGCATTCCTGGGTGATGTCGTTTCCCGATGAGCTGACAGCCTTTCGCTCGTATGTTGAGCAGTTTCCAGGCAACGCAACGCTGCTTGTCGATACCTATGATGTCGAGCAGGGAGTAGCGAATGCCATTACGGTAGCACGCGAGATGCGTGCACGTGGGGAAGGGCTTGCGGGGGTTCGCATCGATTCAGGTGACTTGTCCTGGCTTGCCAAGCAGGCGCGCTCGATGCTCGATGATGCGGGCTTTCCCGATGTCAAGATCGTCCTCTCAAATGATCTCGATGAGCACACGATCTCATCCATTCGAGCTGAAGGGACACCAGTTGACGCATGGGGCGTGGGCACCAAGCTTGCAACTGCGTATGAGCAGCCTACCCTTGGAGGGGTCTACAAGCTCTCTGCTATTCAAGATGCGAAGACGGGAAAATGGGTTGACAAGCTCAAGATATCCGAGTCTTTGAGCAAGCTCACCACGCCAGGTGTGCTTGACGTGCGTCGTTACTACAATGAAGAGGGAACGATCGCGGGCGACATGGTCTTTGACATCGAAGCGGGCGTCGATGAGCACGAGGTGATCGTTGACCCGCTCGATTCGCTGCGCCGCAAAGATCTGAGCGGCAAGCAGTTCAAGACCTTGTTCAAGCCGCTTTGCCGAAAAGGCAAGGTCGTGCTTGATGATGCGGATCGGAGTGCACGCAAGGCGCGTGAGCGCTGCTTCGCAGGGCTCGTTGAGCTTGATGAGACGCAGCTTCGCATGTTGAACCCTCATACCTATCCCGTCGGCCTTGAGCGAGGATTGCATGAGCGCCGACAAGCGCTCGTGGCGCAGCTTCGCAAGATCGATGACTGACCGCTGCGTTGAAGCACGCAGATGACAAGAGGAAAAGGAGCACCCATGCATGAATGCAGGCTTGTGATCGATTCGTGTTGCGACCTTCCAAACGACCTGGTCGATTGGGACGGCGTCACGTTGCTCAAATTCGACTACATCCTTGACGGTGGCACATTCTCGGACGATCTTTTCCAAAGCGTTGCACCCGAGGCGTTCTTTGGTGCGATGCGCAAAGGCGCTGAGCCTACAACGTCGCAGCTTTCGATGCAAACGCTTACAGAGCTGTTCGAGGATCTGGCGAAAGAAGGGACGCCAACCGTCTACCTTTCATTCTCAAGCGGGCTTTCGGGAAGCTTCGATGTTGCCTCCCTTGTGCGTGACCGCATCAAGCAGGACTATCCTGACTTCGAACTCTATATCGTTGATACGAAGCTCGCATCGATCGCCGAAGGGCTCTTCGTGTTCGAGGCTGTCAAGCAGTGGGAACGAGGGTTGAGCGCGAAGGAGCTTGCGAACTGGGCTGAAGAGGCGAGGTATTTCGTTGATTGTCAATTCATGGTCGAGGACCTTGATACCTTGCGACGCGGTGGCAGGATCCCTGGTTCAGTGGCAGTTGCAGGGGCTGCGCTTGACGTGAAGCCGATGCTCACGATCGACGTGGACGGCAAGCTTGCACTTTCTGGAGTAGCGCGTGGGCGCAAGAAAGGCCTCAAGCTGCTCGCCGATTATTATGCGAAGAACGTTGCGCACAACGAGTACGACAACTATGTGACCATTGGATCGTCCGATGCCCCCAAGGACCTTCAGCGCTTGCGCGAGCTTCTTGAAAAGGTCGATGACAGCATCATCTTCATCGAATCGAGCATTGGCCCTGTCATTGGCTCGCATGTAGGTCCTGGGATGGTGGCTGTGGCGTTTTGGGGCAGTGACAAGCGCGAGAAGATGTCCATGACCGATCGAATCGCTAAGCGTGTCAGAGGAGAGAAGTAGATGAGCTGCTTTGCATACAGGGGAAACGCGCGTATCGTTGAGATGATCCAGCCACGTTTGGAGCGTGCTGGCTTCACGCGAGAGGGCGAAGTCGAGCTCGCGGACGTTGTTCTGACGTATGGCACGACAACGAGCGAGCTTGAGGATCTCTACTTCGACGATGGCGGGATCGTTCAGGCAGCAAAGCCAAGGACGCTCCTTATCGACATGAGCCCGACGACTCCGCAATTCGCCACCGAGCTGTTCTCGCTTGCCACGATCTCTGACCTCAAGATGGTGGAGGCGCCTCTTGTCGTAACGGATGCGTTTGCCGATGATGCGCTTGCCAAGGAGAACCTCTCCTGCTTCGCAGCGGGCGAAGAGGATGCGGTAGTTGATGCTCGTGGATTGCTTGATCACATTGTAGGGGAGGTCACATTCACGGGAGGTGCAGGGAGCGCGCAGCTGGCACGTGCAATGCATACGCTCACGATGACATCTCGCATCGTGAGCTCGGTTGAGGCAGCAGCGCTCGCGCGAGCGGCTCAGAGGTCTGTGTCGCATATCGCGTGTGCCGAGGGTCCGATCCTCTCTTCGCCTATGCTCGATGCGCTTGCAAACATGCGTGAGCGACGCTTCGAGAGCGCATACACCACCGAGATGTTCATGAGCGAATTGTCCGCAGCGATCATGTCAGCTGATGACTTCGAGATCATCATGCCCCAAGCCGAGTCGGCATTCAACATGCTTGAGCTCCTTGCGCTCATCGGAGGCGCCGACCTGAATCCTGCGGCCCTCATGCTCGTCTATGGCAATGAGAGTGATGCCACGGATTTCGGGTTGGATTGGTCGCGCGCGGAGGGGTATTTCGAGAACCTCGCGCACGAGCATGAGCATCACCACGACTTCGACCAAGATGATGATCCCGCTGATGATGGATATGATTACGACGATTTCGACTTCTCTTCCAACTGATCGATGAGCGCATGTGAGCTTTGCCCACGTTCGTGTGGCGTTGCACGCGATGAAGGGCAACGGGGCATATGTGGCATTGGCGACGAGCTTCTTGTTGCGCATGAGCAGCTGCACAGGTGGGAAGAGCCTTCGATCAGCGCATGCCGTGGAAGTGGAACGATCTTCTTCAGTGGTTGTCCTTTGCAGTGCGTCTATTGCCAGAATGCGAGCATTTCACGCGAAGCGGTCGGCAGCGTACGCACTCCTGAAGCGCTTGCAGATGACATGGTCACGCTTGTAAAAGCGGGGGCGCATAACATCAACTTCGTCACCCCAACGCATATGGCGCCCCAGGTCCGCGAAGCAGTGCGCATTGCGCGTGAGAAGGGCTTTTCTGCGCCAATCGTTTGGAACACGAGCGGATATGAGACCGTCCAGGCGATCCGTGCGAACAAGGGCTTTGTGGACGTCTATCTCACCGATTTCAAGTACGCAAGCGAGCTGATCGCCCATGACCTTTCTGGCGCAGCAGATTACCCGCAAAGAGCGCGTGCCGCGCTTTTGCAGATGATCGAGCAGGTCGAGAGGATCGAGTTCGCGCGGGATGGCGAAGATGAGGTCATGGTGCGCGGGGTCATCGTACGCCATATGGTGCTTCCTGGTCAGGTGGAAGAATCGAAGCGCGTGCTCGAGCTTCTTCGCGATGTCATTGGAACCTCGCCTGCGGTGAAGCTCTCGCTCATGAGCCAGTACACGCCCGTGATCTGCAAGAGAGCCGAGAGGGGGGACAAGCGTGCTGCACAAGCGCTCGCTCTTTACCCCGCGCTTGCGCGCACGGTCGATGCTTCTGAGTATGATGCGGTTCTCGATTATGCCGATGAGCTGGGATTTGATGAGTATTATTGGCAAGAAGGCAACGCTGCATCCGAATCTTTCATCCCTCTGTTCCCGTCATAGCGAAGACCGTCCTTTCTGACGTCTTCTTTCTCGGCTGCCTGCGAAGTGGTGACTTTATGTCTTTGTTGCAGAGAAGCCCCGTACTGATGCCTTTTTGCAATCATTTTGTTTATAATTCGATTAACTGTATACACAGGCATTTTGCTGGGAAGAGCAGAACATGAAGAAGATCATAAGCATAGTCGCTTCATTGGCGCTGGTGACATCGCTTGTTGGTGCACCTGGTTTGGCGTTCGCAGCGACTTCGAGCGCTGCGAACACAGAGTTCAACGCTGAAGTCTCCGACGTGCCCAATGTGAAGAGCGAGAATTCCAATACATCTGAGAGCACGACGTCCTCTGCTGTTGCGGTCGGGACGGCTGCAGCCTCTACGGTCATGCAGGCAGCAGCGGCGGTGACAAGCGGGGATGTCGAAGCCTTTGCCGATGACGACGCCGAGGATCTCACCCTCCAGGAGACCCTCCTTGCTGAGGCACGTGCAACAGAGAAAACCTCTACGATACAGCTGAACTTCGATTCCTATCTTCCCGACAACGCTTCTGCCCTTGATCTTGAGATGAAGCTGGAAGCACGTTCTGCAAGCGCCCGCACGCAACCCCCTGTGCCGCTGGTGAGAAAAGCTGATGCCCAGAATGGCGCAACGACCTCGTTCTATGCGGTGAAGAGCGGTATTCCCGCAGGCACGTACTCGATGAGCATCAGCGGCACAGGCCATGCTCTCTATACGCAAGATATCACGATCGCCGCTGGCAAGAAGGCGGTCATCACGCTCATAGATTCGCTCGTTTCCGACGGTGTCGATCTTTCCTGCACCGATGATAAGCGCCTTGTGGGTCTTCAGGCATATGGGGACTACAATCTCGATGGCGTTGTCGACTCGCAGGACTCACGCCATCTTGTCGAGGTGCTTGCAAGCGTCTCTAGCCCGAATGCTACGCATATCTATGATTTCAATGGCGATGGGCTTTTCGATCTTGATGATATCCAGTTCTTCGCGACTACGGTCAAGAAGACGAACGATGGCATCGCTCGTTGCGGAAGCGTTCGCACCACCCTTGACACCTCTGATTTCGTGGTGACGCCTGGTTCGGACACCGATATCTCCTCGAGCGACGGGTCATCTGATCCCACGTGGGGCATCGACGATGGCACAACAGCGATCATCGAGAACAAAGATGGCTCTCCGATCGACAAAGACCACCCTGTCGAGATCACGATCGAGACAGAAGGAGGTCACTACCAGGGCATCATCATCCACTCACCGCTTGATGACAATGGGGATCCTCGCAACATGCCGACTGATGGCTTTGTCGTTGTCTACCCAGAAGGGGAACCACCATTCACGCTTCCCTTCTCAAGCCCTGATGTGAAGGTCGATCCTGATACGGGGCAGGTCATCATCGACTTTGGCGAACCGCTCGATGTCGAGAAGGTCGTCATCACGATCACTGAGACATCAGGCCCTGATCCTGATAAGGCCGAGATCTCCTACATCGAATTCATCGAAGACCAGGCAGGCCTTGATGATGTCTTCGCTCTCGATGTCCCCGCCAATCTTCGTGCCCAGGCTGAGAAGTCTGCATTCACGGTCGATTGGGATGGCGTTTCAGGGGCGACCTCTTACATGCTGCGTGTGACGGGGCCTGATGGCACCGTTGAGACAAAGACGCTCTCGACAACGACCTTGCGCGTGATAGACCTTGATGGGAGCCCCATCGTGAACGAGCAGGATTACACGGTCGAGGTTCGCGCGCTTGGAACCAATGCGCGCAGTCCTTGGTCCGACCCGATCACGGTGACGCCAACAGCGCTTGTTGTCCCCGATACGCCGACAGGCCTAACGCTCAAAGCGGCAACGTATTCGTCTCTGTCTGTTGAATGGGACCCAGCGGCGAATGCGGCCACGTATGAGGTGTATTACAAGGAGAAGGGCAGTGCTGCTGATCCGAGCGTTGTCAAGGATATCGCAGCAACGAATTACACCATCACGGGGCTCAAGATGGGCACCGAATACGAGATCTATGTTGTCGCGCGGAATGTGAAGGGTCCTTCTAAGGCTCCTTCGTCCACGATCACCGTATCTACTGACCAGGTGGACGTCAAAGTGCCGTGGTACAACCTGATCAACGAGACGGTGGCTACGCTTGATCCTGCCGACAAGCACACGACGGTCATAGCAACAACGCCTGCAGATGCTACCGAAGCGCCAGGATATGCTTCTGATATGGATCGTGTCATCGATGGCGATTACAAGACGTTCTTCCATCAGGATGAGACGAATGCGGATCCAGCAGGACAGACTTTCGAGTTCGACGACACCTATCCGATCAACTGCTTTGCCTACACCACGCGCTTGGACACTGGGTATGATGACATCAAGGATGTGACCATCACCATATGGGACGCTGCGGGTACCAAGGTAGGGGAGTACTCTACTGCTGACAAAGAGATCTCAGTGCGGCCTCTCTCTGGTGCGGACAGCACATTCTTCATCATGTTCCCCGAGTCGAATGTGAAGAGGATGCAGATCCTGATGACCCGCGAGGATGGCAAGCCAGTGACATGCTCAGAGGTTGCATTCTATGAATCTGACCACCTTGATCGTTATGTTGAGTCCCTCTTCAAGGACGAGACGCAGTCTTCACTGAACGACCTTGCTGACATCAAGGCTGCTTGCACCCCGGCATTCGATGGCTATACATCCGTGAAGGACATCATCGATCAGCTGAAGAAGGACATCGAGCGCACGGATCCTGTCTTCAATGAGAAGATCCCCGACATTCGCTATGACGACCTCAAGCGGGCGCTTGACAAGGCATCCGAACTCGTTGAGTTCGAAGCTGATGGCACAGCACGGCCTGCTCGACCTATCGATCCAGCGATCATCCCCGCTTCTGATGACAATCCCGACCTCTCGGCTCTCCAGCCTGTGGGTGTCACGGCAAAGCCTGGCGACCAGATCGAGATCTATGTTGCTGCAACGGCGCTTGCATCAGGCGCTGAAACGCCGCTTCGCGTGGTTGCCACCCAATTCGACGGCCATAATGGGTCTTGGAAGACAACGCTTAAGAACACAGCAGGCTCGTCTGCGCTCAAGGTGGGTCTCAATACCTTTGAGATCCCTGTGATCGATAGCACGATCTCAAGCGAGCGCGGTGGTGCGCTGTATATCGAGAACCTGGGCAGCCCGATCGTTCAGAGCTATTCTGTTCGAATAAAGGGAGGCATCGATACTGCTTCGCTTGATGTGCGCGGCATCACTGATGCGCAAGAGCGCGAAGCTGCTTGCAAGGAGTATGTCAACGCGCTCAAGCTCCAGCAAGAAGAGCTCTCTGATCCGAATGAGCCAACGCATAAGAAGCATGAGCATGGGGGTGCCTACGATGCCGATACCTGCATTGCGAATGCGACTGATATCGCTTCTGATACGCTCTTGCTCTCGTTGCCCTCTACGGTTGCTCTCAGCTCTATCCAGAAGCTGGCGGGAAGCAACAATCCAGACCAAATGGCGCACGCGCTTTCGACAGCTCTTTCCAATATGGACAGGAACATGGACATGCTCTATCAGCAAAAGGGCATGGCGCGCACGTTCACGGAAAATGAGCTCACCGCCTATGGTAAAAACAATTACATTCCCACGGCACGCGTCAACATCCGCTATATGCGCTATGACACGGCAAAGCAGGTGATGTACGCTGGTGACGGGCATGTGGGCATCAAGCGCGAGCAGTGCAACCTTCTTGAGGATGGCAAGTTCTCATGGGATCTCCTGCATGAGATCGGACACATCATCGCCGACGCTTCGTATGAGATCGATGAGGTTACTCCCAGCTACTTCGCGCTCTTGACCACAACGCCTGGGCCTGACGGAAGCGGCAATGTCTCGAACATCGATTGGCCGTTCACGTATGAGGACGTCTACGAGCATCTTGTCAAGACGACGAAGGTCTCTGAGCTCCCCGATGATCTGGCGCTTGCGCTCATGTGGCAGCTGCACCTCGCATTCGATGGGCAACCGCTTGCAGGTGCAGGCTCGACGGGCGTGTTCGATGAATCGATTTATGCGCGGATGGGCATCTTCGCTCGTAACCTTGACATCGCGCCTGCACCTCAGGGAATACAGCTCTCTCTGAATACGTCAAGCACATGGGATTCGTTCATCCGTCTCGCGTGTGCTGCTGCGAACGAGAATTTGCTGCCCTTCTTCGATGCTTGGGGCATCGTGTATGACACGAACACCCTTGCCTATGCGGGACAATTCTCGAAGTCAGGCAGACCCATCCAATATGTGACCGACGTTTCAAGTCGCTATATGGCAACGGGAGGAACAGCGGCAGCGGGGCAGATCACGCAAGCTGAAGCTGTTGGCGATGATGGCTCCACTGATAAAGTGCCGCTTTTGAGCTCAGCAACGGGCACGAATGAGATGAAGGTCACCTTTGCGGCTGACCTAGACGAGAATGATATCCTTGGTTATCAGCTCACACGCAATGGTCGTGTCTGCGCGTTCATCCCTGCTGATCCAACCTTGAGCGGATTGCACACAGTCGAATATACCGACTACCTCACGCAAGGCAATATCAATTATGCCTATGAGGTATGCGCGGTGGACAAGCTCTTCAATGCGACCATCAAGCTCAACCTTGGCTCGATGAAGCTTGTCTATTCGGGGCAGCAGATATCCAACAATGGGTGGAGCGCTCAAACGAACGTGTCGACGACGGCAGACAATACCTCGGCGTTGATAAGCCGTGTGATGAATCCTTGCGAGCCGTTCACCAGGTCCGATGCCGCCGCTGCCGTTGATGGCGATGCGAATTCTGCGGTTTCAGGCACTGCTTCAGAGGGTAATGCGCAGTTCACCATCCGCATGAAGGATGAGGCGAACATCTTTGGCCTCAAATACACGGCCGGACCTTCGAATGCGATCGATGACTTCATCATCGAGACTTCGCTGAATGGCTCAACCTGGACGAAGGTCGCAGATGGCACGTTTGAGAGCACGTCAGGGATCGCATACTTCACTCAGAGCGGCAATGGTGTTGCAGATGAGGCAGCAGAGGCGCACATCTATCATGCTGGCTATGTCCGCCTCACCGCAAATGGGCAGTCGAGCGCCTCTGCTGCAGAGATCGAGCTGTTCGGACCTCTGGATGACAATATCAGCTTCTTCCTTGATAAGGCCAGCATGGGCAAGCCTGATGAGGTCACTCGTGGCGGATGCTATGCGCGTGAAGGTTTGAATGAAGGTACGGTTACCATTCATCCAAGCTATCTTGCATTTGTGGGCGACATCGTTGGTCAGGGCGATGATATCGTGCTTGCGCTCTACGATCAGAATGGCGATCAGCTCATTGGCAGCTCCATCTATCGTTTCGTGCATTCGACAGGTGCGCCTGATAGCACACCACGCTTCTGGGTGTACTACTTCGATGATGCATCAAAGCCTGATGCAGATTGTCAAGGGAATTCGTATTATGTGGATAGTGCATGGTATCCGACGCTGCGCAGCGTGACAGTCAAGATGTATCGCGCAAATGGGGCAACGAGCATCGATGACATGGTCCTCGTGTCTGAGCACAGGATCACGAATCCCGCGAGCTTCTCTCCCGCTTCTCCAACCAACGTTGCTCCTGCGTTGAGATACATCCATAACGCAGACACGCCGGTTCCTGAGGATTGATCGATTGGTGCCGCATACCATATGCGGCACCAATCCAGATGCACCTAGAACAGGCCATAGCGCTTGCGCACATATGCAAACGCATGCATGAGCGGTGGGCCGACGATCAAGATCGTGAAGAACGTGGCCAGTGCATGAAGCAGGTTAAGAGGAACGCCCGCAGCATAGACCGCGATCGCCGATTCAACGGTGATGGTCGATATCATATAGAAGAGCGTGCTCGTATCGAGGATCGGCCCCGCAACGAAGAGCACGAATGCACCGCAACCCACGCTCGCGCCTATGCGCTCACCTTTGCTCATGCGGGCTTCGCCGCGTTCCATCCAACGCCCCATCATCCCTCCGAATGCGCCACAGAGGCCTATGCTGAGCATTTGCCAGGGAGCCCACGGTCCCATCCCGAAGACAAGATCGCTTATGAGCATGGTGAGCGCGCCTGCAAGAAAGCCAGGTCCTGAGCCGAGCGCCATGCCGCAGATCATGATGATGCCTGCTGTTGGCTTGAAGTTGGGCAGAGCTGCGAAGGCGACGCGCGCGATGATGGCGAGCGCGCACATGACGGCGATGAGCGCGATCTCGGTTGCACGAGGACGACGATGCTCGAAGATGATGAAAGTTGGCGCAAGGGCGCAGAGCACGACCACGATGCTCGCAAGCGCATAGGAACCAGAGCCAATCAAGCTCGATAAGGCGATCGTTGCTCCCGAGATTATGATCGCTGCAGCCCAGACGACCCGTCTGAAGGACCTATGCGTTGCAGGCAATGACATGATCGATCACATCCTGATCGCGGTATGCACCTGGAATGGAAGCGCGTGCCATAAGGCTTGCTGGTGTCGTGAGATATGCGTTCGTGCTGAAGATCTCTGCAGGAGCGAGAGGCTCATCGACGCTCCCTTCGAACAAGAGCGCAACGGTATCAGCGACATGTGCGCAGAAATCGAGATCATGCGAGGTGAAGAGAACGCTTCGATCAGCCATGGCAAGCGTTCGCAGAAGCTCAGCAAGCACGCGCTTGCCCTGGACGTCAAGGAAGCACGTGGGCTCGTCAAGGAGGTACAGGCGTGCATCGGCAAGGAGCGCTTTCGCAAGGCCGACCCGTTGCGCTTCGCCACCCGAGAGATCGAAGGGGTCCTTATTGAGAAGGGGGCCTATCTCGAGCATCTCGGCCAGCTTCGCCATGCGTGCCATGAACTCTTCATGCGAGCACGTTGCGAGCGGCCCCATCTCGATGATCTCTTCTTGAACCGTTTCCTTCGAGAAGACCTTGGTTGCATCTTGGGGCAGCATCACTGCCTGTCGAGAGCAGGAGGCCAACGCACTGCCAAGTTCGACTTTGCCTTTGTAGGGACGGAGCAATCCGCCCGCGCAGCGGAGCAGCGTTGTCTTGCCCGATGCATTCGCCCCCAAGAGCGCACAAAGATGCCCAGAAGGAACGACAAGATCAACATCCTTCAGCACATCGGGATCATTTTTGGTGAAACGAAAGCGAACGCCGCGCATCGAAAGAGCAGGCGCGGGGGCCACTCCTCTCTCACAATCTCTCAAGTCTGCAGGCATGTCGAACCCAGCCTGACTCGCATCACGACCTGGCTGCGATGAGGACGCGTTCTCAACATCACCGAGCTCACGCGAAAGCCACGCGCGCCCTTCGCGGATCGTCAAAGGAGCGACATGCTCAAGCGAGCGGCTTTGCTCGCTTGCGCTCATCAAGTCGGTCTTTGCTGCGGTGCATTCTGCATAGATGCGAAAAGGGGCTGGGAAGGCATCGAAGAGAGCAGACCCTTCTGTGAAGAGCTCTGCACCAACGCTTCGCATGCTGCCTTCTCCCTTGATCGCTCCTGTCTCAAGGACAATGAGGGTGTCGACGTAAGCAGCATAGCGGTCAAGCGTTTGCGTCGAGAGGATGATGGTGGTGCCGAGATCTCGATTGATGCGCGCAAGCATCGAGATGACCTCATCTGCGGCAAGGGGATCGAGGCCATTGGTGGGCTCATCGGCAATGAGGATACGGGGCTCTGTCGCTAAAGCTGCGGCGATGTTCACAAGCTCTGCTTGGCCGCTCGAAAGCTCGGAGATTGGGGTGTCAGCCCATGCGGTGATTCCTAGGACCGTGCATATCTCAGCAACGCGTGCTCGCATGGCAGCGCGTGAGATTCCCAAGCTCTCAAGGCCGAACGCTATCTCAGCGATCACCGAGCTGGTGACGATCTGGTCTTGAGCATCCTGGAACACGAATCCGATGAGCTTGCATTGTTCGGCGAGGGAGAGCGACGAGAGATCCCTTCCTTCGAACAAGATGCTCCCGCTGCGTGAACCTGCAGGTGTGAGAGCGGGTTTCAGATGTCGGAGCAATGTTGATTTTCCCGAACCATTGCGTCCGATGAGGCAGGTGAATGAGCCGTGCTCGACCTCAAGGGTGACGCCTTTCAGGGCCGGGGCAGGTGCTCCAGGATAGGTGAACGTTAGATCTTCGATGGTATAAAGCGGCATGCGAACCACTCCTGGATGGTAAGAAAAGAGGGAAGGAGGCAGAGAAGGAAAAAGACGCTTGTACCTATGACGGTGATCGCATCGGAGGCATAGGCCTTCCCCTCGAAGAAGACTGAGCAAAGAAGGAGGATGAACGCAACGGCTATGAGCGCAATCAAAGCCCGATCGATGGTCTTTTTATCCCGCGCGCGGAGCGATGTTCGCCTTCCGCATCCAAGACCACGGCTTTCCATCGAGGAAGCTGTGGTGACGGCTCCGATGAGCGCGCGTGTGGTAAGAGAGGTGACCACGTCCCCTCCATTGCGGAGCTTCGTCGTGAAGGTCGATCCTCCTCGTGCAAGCCCGAGTCCTCGACGTGCTGATATGGTATCTACAGCACGCGTGCGAAAAAGAGGGATGAGCTTGAACGTGAGAGTAAGGACGAGGGTAAGGGAGGGAAAAGCGTTGCCGAAGAGCAAGATGAGGTCATCCTCTTTGATCGCGCATGCGAGCCCAGCGAACCATAGCACCACGCTTGCGAAGATGAGCCCTGTTTGGAGTCCTGAGATGAGAGCTTCAAGCGTATAGCGGCGCGCGCCAAGGTAGGTGAAGAGAATGGTGTCACCCGCTTGGTTGAAGAGAGGATTGATGACCATGATCGCAACGCTTGTGATGAGTGCGATCGCGATCATGCGCGTGGCAGTGCGATTCGGGTTGTTCAGCAACAAGAAAAGACAAGCGCCGAGAAGGCTCATAACCTCAAGCAAGATCGAATGTGCAAGGAAGCTGCTCACAACGAGCACGGAAAAGAGAACGAGTATCGTCGTGGGGTGGACGAAGGGGAGCGCTTTCGCTTTCACGTATCCTCAACACTCCTTTCTGTGCGCATCGCTCCACCCTTAGCGCCCGCAATGAAAAAGGCCAGAGAGAATGTGCTCTGGCCTGGTAGTCTGTGGAGCCAGCGACAGGAATCGAACCCGCAACCCACTGATTACAAATCAGTTGCTCTACCGTTGAGCCACGCTGGCACCCTTCGAACGTTCGCCCATTCTAGGGGAAACCGCAGGCTTCATCAACCATGGCGCAGGGCTTGCGGGGCAGACTCCTGCATTTCCGTCAGATTCTTCCAGAACCGCTTCGGCATCAGCTGACGACGCAATTCTGGGTTGTAGCGGGAGCTGATGGAGACCGAATGATAGAACGTGCGCCAAGCCTCCTCCATGAGCACCTCCGAGGCCGCCTGATCCGGTAACGTCAAGTCAGGCTCGGAAACGTCAGCTAGCTGTTGGCGCCGCCCATCCCAGATGCCCGCCACCCCGTGCGCTTCATCGTAGAGGATGAAGGGTTGGACGCTGAAACGCTCCACGAAGTGCCCCATGACCAGAGGGACCACAGAATCCCTTGGGTTCACCCGGGCGAACCACACCTCACCCCGTTCATCCTTCAAATGTTGGAACCGGGCGAACTGGCGCATCTTCTCACATTCAGCCCCGACAGAGGTGATGAGGTCATGGAGGGCCTTGACCTCGGGGGTACCCAGATCATCCAGCAAGCGCTTTCGCTGCGGCGCCCTATCCATGGCATAGCGAACGAACCGGTAGATGATGGTGGGCGCATTCCGCTGGCCGGAACAGGTGGCCCGCAACACTGCCCGTTGCCCGTAGGACCCCAACCGCCGCTTCAGGCCCGCAGCAACCCGCTGCGCATGCTCTTCTGAGGTGGGGATGAACAGTGCCTGCTGCAAGAGGCGGGGTTGATAGTCTGCCTCACGCACCACCTCAGAGGGTTCCTGTCGGTTGCTATAGGAGGCGAAGATGGCAGAGAACAGGCCTTCAGCCGTGCCGTCGAAGAGGTATGCCACCTCATCGAAGAGCTCTGCAGATGCGGCCGTCACTGAACCGCCTCAGGGCTCGACAGCCGAGGCATTCCCGCCGACAAGCGAACGGGATCATGAG
>CAJURO010000025.1 GCA_910588985.1 uncultured Eggerthellaceae bacterium
ACATAAGTCTCTCAGCTCCTTATGTCTTACCTCGCTTTCATCATCATAGGGCAACCTTCAAGCGCAATAGATTCAGCTTGCGTTAACAGAGATAAGAGAGTGCCCGAGAAGCGCTTGGATGACGAAGCCTGCCATCATCTGGCCAGCAACAGGAGGCATATAAGAGAAGGTGCCGAGCTCTGTCTTCTCGCTGCGCGCCGCACCTTCCTCTGGCATCACTTTCAATGGTTTCTCAGTCGAATAGAGCACGTCAATGTCAGCGATCCCTCGATCGCGTGCTATCTTCCTCATCTCGCGGCAGAATGGACAGCCAGATGTTTTGGTCAATCGAGCAAAGCTCAGCTTGGTCGGGTCGGTTCGATTCGCCATGCCCATCGCAGAGATCACGGGCACATCGTGCGCTGCAGCATAAAGCGCGATAGCCGCCTTCGCGGTGAGCGTGTCGAACGCATCCACGATGAAATCGGGACGAGGGTACGGATCGAGAAGTTCGGCGATGTTCTCTTCACGTACGAAGGCATCAAGAACTTCGACGTGGGTATCAGGCGCAATGTCATGTGCCATTGCCCGCATGACATCGACCTTGCGCTGACCGATCGTGCTCTTGAAGGCAAGGACCTGCCGATTGAGGTTGCTTAGCTCGACTGCATCCTTGTCAACGAACAAGAAGCTTCCGATGCCTCCACGAACAAGCGCTTCAGCACAAGCGGAGCCAACGCCTCCAAGCCCGAAGACGAACACGCAGGCCTGCTCGAGGGTGCGCAATCCTTCATCGCCGATCAAGCGACGTGTTCTCGACCTTGCCTCATCCATCACATCCTCCTGAAAAGCAGACGATCATCTTCATCAGAGCGTTGGCGACAAGGAACGTGCTCGGGCGACGTCTGACCTGCTCCCTACCGCCGTTGCCCTCCTTGTCAGGACCGATCCCTCAAGCGCAAACTGGACCTACATACAAAACGGAGCAAGCGCTGAGCGCCTGCTCCGTTGCAATTCCATCAAAGAAGAGCGTTGAGCTACTTGATGGTGACAGCAGCACCAGCTTCCTCGAGCTTAGCCTTGATCTCGTCAGCCTTCTCCTGGTTGACACCCTCAGCGATCGGAGCAGGAGCGCCCTCGACAGCTTCCTTAGCCTCCTTGAGGCCAAGGCCAGTGATCTCACGGACAACCTTGATGACAGCGATCTTGTTGTCACCGAAGCCCTCGAGAACAACGTCGAACTCGGTCTTGCCAGCATCAGCAGCACCAGCGTCGCCACCAGCAGCAGCGCCACCAACAGCAGCAACAGCAACAGGAGCAGCAGCGCTCACGCCGAAGGTCTCCTCGATAGCGGACACGAGTTCAGATGCCTGAAGAAGCGGCATCTCTTTCAGAGCTTCAATGATTTCCTCGTTGGTAAGAGCCATTTTCATCTTCCTTTCAATGGTGCCAGTCTTTCCTGGCTTGTTCTCAATGTCACGCAGCGCACCTTACGCTGCACAATATGCTGCTATGCAGCGTCTTTCTGGTCGGCCACAGCCTTCGTGACCTGTGCCAAACCGCGCGGCACACCATTGATCGTAGTCGCAAGACCACGAGCGATGCCAGAGATCGCGCCAGCGATCTGACCGATGATCTCCTCGCGAGACGGCAGGGATGCGATTGCTTGAACCTCGGCTGGAGAGAGCGCAGCGCCGTCCATGAGACCGCCTTTGATCTCGAGCGCCTCGTTCTCCTTCGCGAAGTCCCTGATCACCTTTGCGGATGCGGCAACATCGCTTCCAGCGAACACGAACGCGCTCGGACCTGCAAGGATGCCGTCAAGCGTCGGCTGCTCTTCCTGTTGGAGAGCAAGATGCATGATGGTGTTCTTGTAGACCTTCATGGATCCATCTGCTTCGCGGATGGCACGGCGCAATTCCTGGATCTGCTTCACGGTCAGTCCGCGATAATCAACGACCCACATCGCGCTGCATGCCTCGACATCAGCCTTGATGGCGTCGAGCATCGCAATGTTCTCTGCATTTGGCATATTCACACCTCCTTCTCAAGCATCAGCGTTCCGCCCTTGTGGGGCAGGTCGTGCTCGAAAAAGAGACGACCCCTGCCACTTCAGACAGGGGTCGATGCATCTTATCATGCTTTGATGACCACCTCGGCGGGCTGCTCTTCGCAATTGAACCTGAAACGGTGCCTGCTGTCTTAAGTAGCGGAACTATTCTATTCTTCATGCTGCTTGAATGCAGCTTGAGTAGTGTAAGTCAGGTCGCACCATTTGTCAAAGCTCGGAGATGATCCGTGCAGCGCGATCGGCGACTTCTGCCTTTGCCCGTTCAAGATCGAGTGTGGGGTACTCGCCATCTTCATAGACGACGTCGCCATCAGACATCGTGAGCACGCAATCGCTCCCATCACCAGCGAAGATGACATTGTAGAGCGGGTCAGTCATGGGGCACCACTGAGGTCCTGAGATATCAAGCACGCAGAGGTCAGCCTTGAAGCCGCATGCAAGTCTGCCAGCATCTTCCCGACCTTGCGAAAGCGCTCCTGTGAGAGTTGCGGCACGGAGGATCTGCTTGGGATCGACCACTGCTGGATCAAGCGTTGATCCCTTATAGATGAGCCCCATGACGTACAGATCGCTGAAGAGGTTGTGATTGTTGTTCGACGCCATGCCGTCTGAGCCGACGCAGACGTTCATGCCACGAGCGAGCATCTTCGGGATCGGCGCGAAGCCGCTTCCTAGCTTCATGTTCGAAACAGGGTTGTTCGCTATGAAGACCTTCTTCTCTTGAAGGATATCAAGGTCGGCATCGTCAACCCATACGCAGTGCGCCGCAGTCACTGGCACGTCGAACGCTCCGATCGCGTTGAAATACTCGACAGGAGAAAGACCGTCATGGCGTTCACGACACTCCTGCACCTCTTTCTCCGTTTCGCTCAGATGGAGATGGAGACGAAGGCCCTTCTCTTTCACGATCTGGACGATATCGCGGCAAACACGCTCATTCGAGGTGTACTCAGCATGGATGTTGTAGTCGATGAGGATGCGTCCGTTCGACGACCCATGCAGCATGCGCACGTATTCTTCATTCTGTCGGCTGATCGGGTAGTCGGCATAGGGTTTCTCCTCAAAAGCGATGAGGCCTTCGCAGAGATTTGCCTTAAGGCCTGACTCAGCAACCGCTTGCGCGCGCTCAGGCAAGGCATAGTACATGTCAGAGAAGCTGATAACGCCATATCGCGCCATCTCAGCGCACGCAAGCAACGTGGCCCAGTAGTTGTCCTCGGGCGTCATCTTCGCCTCGAATGGCCAGCACTTCTCATTGAGCCAGCGATCGAGCGGCAGGTTCTCAGCGAACCCGCGAAGGAGTGTCATGGGCGCATGCGCATGCGCATTGTAGAGCGCAGGCATCAAGAGACGCCCCACGCCGTCATAGACACGACCAAACCGTTGCGCATCTTTCGGCGCTGTTCCAGAGATGTATTCGATACGATCGCCGATCGTCCCGACATGCTGATTGGGAAGGAAGTCGAGGTTCTCATCAAGGATCGCGATGTTTGAGAAGAGCATGGTCATCCTTTGTTCTCATGTGCGTCTAATTCGTCCATGGTAACAGAAAGGGATGTGCCATTTTGGCAATTGCTCCAGAGGGAAACGATGTGTTATAGTGATTCACGCTTTGGGGCATTAGCTCAGCTGGGAGAGCGCATGGCTGGCAGCCATGAGGTCAGGGGTTCGATCCCCCTATGCTCCACCAGGGCAGTCACGGTCGTCAATTCAGGTTGGCGGCCGTTTTCTTTTTGCTTCAGGGGATCGAACCCCGAGAGGGCTCAAACGTCCAGTGGACGTTTGAGGGCGAGCATCGATAGATGCGAAGCCTATTCGGATTCGCGAAGCGAATACGAGTCGATCCCCCTATGCTCCACCATCAATTCATTCCGCGGCCGCTATGCGGACCGCGGAATTTTTCGTTTGAGCCGACCTGACGCTGCGGACACCCTAGATAGGTCCATATAACGCTCCAAGCGCACCTACCTCGCGGCACAAAGGCCGCTCGGGTGCGCTTTCCCGTTATCTGAACCTATCTATGATGCCCTCGCTATCCTTGCAGCGTCCTGTAGTAGCAAAGTTGGCGACCGTTTTTGCTGATCAGCCCAGAACCGCTATCATAGCGATATCATGAAATTCACCCATTGACCCATCTTACACGTCCTTCTCTGCTGATCGGAGGCTCCATGAGCACCTGGATAGTATTCGCCCTTCTTCTCGTCATCCTGTTCATCCTCGCTGTCTTGTCGATCTTCATCGTTCCCCAGCAGAAGGCATTCATCATTGAGCGGCTTGGGAAATTCAACCGATACTGCTCTGCAGGGCTGCATTTTCGCATCCCCGTGATCGAGAACATTGCATCTCGCATCGATCTGCGAACGTCGCAAACCGAGTTCTCCATCGATGCCAAAACAAAGGATAACGTCACGGTGACCATGGAGATAGCCGCCCAATACCGCGTGAGCACGACACAAGGTGGCTCCCAGCAAGAGTCAGGCATCTGGCGCAGTTATTACATGTTGCAGAATCCCGTGGGACAGATGCGTTCCTACTTGATCGATGCGCTTCGAAGCGCAGTTCCCCAATACACCCTTGACGAGGTGTTCGATCGAAAGGACGCCATTGCCCAAGACGTCAATGATCAAGTCTCTGGCCTCATGGTCGAATATGGCTACGATGTGGTCTCGACTCTCATCACATCCATCGGCCTGCCGCCCGATGTCGAACGCTCGATGAACTCCATCAACAGCGCTCAACGCGAAAAAGTGGCAGCGCAGTCGCTTGCCGATGCTGAGCGCATCAAGGTGGTCACCGAAGCGAAAGCCCAAGCAGAAGCTATGGAAGAGGCTGGACGAGGCATCGCAGCGCAGCGGCGTGCAATTGCGGATGGCATTGCCGATTCGCTTTCCGTGATCCAGGAGTCAGGCATCAGCGCGGCAGAAGCGAATCAGCTGTTCGTGTTCACCCAGTGGACTGACATGATGTCGGAGTTTGCGAAGAGCGGCAAGCAGTCCACGGTAGTGCTCTCGTCGGATTTCAATGCCACCACCTCGATGTTCGACCAGATGCTCATTGCCCAGAAAGCTGTGGAGAAAAACGAACCGAACGCATAGCTTCCCAGACCGCAAGGACGACGCTCGCTTGCTTCAGCTTAACTGTTCCATCGTGGTCACGCAGCGCTCGTGATGAGACATCCATACCAAGCTGACAACAACCCAGCAGGTCGCTCACAGAATCACCAAGACGGCGGTACTTCCAGATCGAACGAAGGTTGATGCCATTCGACAACCCGCCCCATCTCACGCGTTCTCGCCATATCGATGACACGCTGATTCGATGAACCACGCCAATCAAGCTCAAGGGACTTGAGCGACTCCACGAACGGCCCGTCGACGAGCACATCAATATGCTCGAGCAGGTCATCGACCCCCTCACGGGTGCTTTGACTAAGATCTTCAAAGAGATAGCCTGTGTAGGCCCAGACACCGTAACCCTCGTGCTTCAGCATGCGGGCAAGCGCAGCACATGCGCAAGCCTGATCGAAGGGCTCACCCCCGGTAATGGTGATGTTGCGGCACAGTGGATTAGCTCGAATGTCGCTCATGATCTCTGAGACAGTCATCGTGTAGCCGCCTTCGAATGGCTGGCTCTCAGGGTTATGACATCCAGGACATGCATGCGTGCAACCCTGTACGAACACAGAATAGCGAAGGCCGGGGCCGTCAACGATAGAATCGAGCACCGTCCCATAGAGGTTCAACGTTTCATGCTCGCACCCAGCTTGACCTTCTGGTCCTTGATCGTGCTTCACAGATGCCCCCATCACAGATCACTCCTTGGGCTTGGTCGTCGTCTTAGTGGGTCTTGGGCGCTTGTGACGCTGCGCAAGCTTACGCTGCTCTCGGCGACTAAGGCGGCTCTTTCGATGGTGCGTCTTTTCGGTCCTCAGATCCTTGCGAAGCGCGATGATGTCTTCGCCAACCTGGGAGCTTCCGGACGGAACCTCTTGCGAATCGTCCTTCGCGCGCACCGCATATCGATCGATGGCTTTCAAGGCGATGTCCTTCGCCTCATCCACTTTGGTCCCCTCAATGATCGTGAAGCAGAGAACGCCTTGGTATCCGAGGTGCGTGACAGCTGTGAAATAGACCTTCGCGGGCTTATCCATGACGGTGACCGCAGCAAGCGCTTTGTCGACCGCTTGCTCCATTGCGGTTGCAACGTGATCGAGCGCTTCATCGGTGTGAGTGATGACGATGTCAACGCGAACATCTTGATCTCGCTTCAGCTTGATCAAGGCCTCAGAGTTGATCACCGAGTTCGGGATGAGGATGACATCGCCATTGGCTGCGACGATCGAGGTGTTGCGCCAGGTGATATCGTTCACGATGCCCTCGTTCGCACCAACCTTGATCCGATCCCCTGGCATGATCAGCTTCGCAAGGCTGATCTGCAAGCCTCCGATCAAGTTCGAGAGCGTATTCTGAAAACCAAGCGATACTGCAATGCCGCCAATGCCAAGAGCGGCGATCGCAGCGCTCACGTTGATGCCAAAGCAACTTGAGAGGATCACGCAAAGCCCGATGACCCAGACGGTCACGCGCGCTATGTTGATGAAGATGGAGAGCGCAGGCAGCGGATTCACATCCATATGGAGAAGCCTTCGCAAGAGCTTCGTGACCAAATGCGACACGATGATCGTGACAACGGCCACCACCAGGATGGTGATGGCCGTGCTCAACCATTCAACATGCAGAATGCTATCAAGGCCCTTACGCAGAGCGCTTGTGATCGAATCCAGCGACATATCCCGCGAGGCGCAAGCCTTAGTCGTGATGCGGAAGCGTATGCTTCACGCGCTGGCTTTCCTCAGCACGCTTTGCGTCATTGAAGCGATCAAGCGTGCCTACGAGATAGCCTGTGATGCGGCGAATGCGCTCGAAGCCAACGCCTGTGTCTTGGCCATCCGCACTATGACCCTCATGACGACCGCACTTCGGGCATGTGTCCCCGATGATGCCGTTGTAGCCACAGACGGGATCGCGATCTACGGGATGGTTGATAGAGCCATAGCCCATTCCGCTCTCTTTCATGAAGCGGATAACAGACTCGAAGGCCTCAAGGTTCTCGGAAGGGTCGCCATCAAGCTCGATATAGGAGATATGGCCGCCATTCGTCAGCGCATGATAAGGGGCTTCCTTGGAGATCTTGTCGAATGCAGAGATCTCGTAGTAGACCGGCACATGGAAGCCATTGGTGTAGTAGTCGCGATCCGTAACACCTGGGATTGAGCCGAAGCGCTCACGGTCGAGCTTGACGAAACGTCCTGACAAGCCCTCAGCGGGTGTTGCGATGAGCGTGTAGTTCATCCCCTTCTCGCGGGAGACGCGATCGCAGTAGCTGCGCATATGGCCGATGATCTGAAGCCCCAGACGCTGCGCTTCCTCGGTTTGCCCATGGTGAGAGCCCGTAAGCGCAACAAGGCACTCGGCAAGGCCAATGAAGCCCGTGGTGAGCGTGCCATGCTTCAGCACCTCGCGCTGCTCTTCGTCATAGCGAAGCTTCTCCGAGTCGATCCAAACGCCCTGTCCCATGAGGAATGGTGCATTGTACACGCGCTTGCGAGCCTGGATCTCGAAGCGCTCGGAAAGCTGCGCAGTGACGAGCTGAAGCTTGGAGTCGAGCAGGTCGAAGAAGAGGTCGATATCGCCCTTCGCACGCAGCGCCAAACGCGGCAGGTTGATAGATGTGAACGAAAGATTGCCACGACCTGGCGTGATCTCGCGCTCGGGATCGAAGACGTTGCCCATGACGCGGGTACGGCAGCCCATGTATGCGATCTCGGTCTCAGGCGTACCCTTGTAGTACTGCGCA
This sequence comes from uncultured Eggerthellaceae bacterium, assembly GCA_910588985.1. Taxonomy (GTDB): domain Bacteria; phylum Actinomycetota; class Coriobacteriia; order Coriobacteriales; family Eggerthellaceae; genus MGBC163016. The sequence continues at coordinate 7,907 of CAJURO010000025.1, forward strand.
TTGAACGGAGCATCGAGGAAGCTGAAGTTCGGGAACAACCTCTTGGCAGAGCAATGCATGGCAAGCTTGAACAGATCGTAGTTCGGATCCTCTGGGTTGTAGTTCACGCCTTCCTTCACACGGAAGATCTGCACAGGGAAGATAGGGGTTTCGCCATTGCCGAGGCCCCGCTCGGTAGCGAGCAGCATGTTCTTGATGACCATGCGACCCTCAGGCGTGGTGTCCATGCCATAGTTGATGGAGCTGAATGGGGTTTGAGCGCCCGCACGCGAATGCATGGTGTTCAGATTGTGCACCAGTGCTTCCATTGCTTGGAAGGTAGCACGATCGGTGTCAGCAAGGGAGTTCTTCTTCGTATACGCAAGGACGGCGCTGACTTCCTTCTCGGAGAGACCTGCGTCGGAAAGCTTCGCCTCAACGGCTGCCTCAAAGCCCTTGTCAAGGTCAAGCGATGCCCAGATCCCCGTATCCGCCTCGACAGCAGCGAGAAGCTCCTCGACAAATGCACGCTCGTCTTCGATGTCCGTCAGCATGTCGATGGCCTCAGCCATATGCTTCTTGAAAAGACGACGATAGGTCTTGCGCACGCCGTCAGCCAGGCCATAATCGAAATCGCAGACGCTCTGACCACCGTGCTGGTCGTTCTGATTAGACTGAATGGCAATGCAGGCAAGCGCCGTATAGCTGGAGATATCGTTGGGCTCACGGAGCACACCATGCCCTGTGGAGAACCCGTTCTTGAAAAGCTTGCGAAGCTCGATCTGGCAGCAGGTCGTGGTAAGCGTGTAGAAATCCATGTCATGGATATGGATGTCACCTTCGCGATGTGCGCGTGCAAAGCGCGGCTCGATAACGCACATCTCATAGAACTGCTTCGCTGACTCAGAGCCATACTTGAGCATGGTGCCCATGGCGGTATCAGCATTGATGTTCGCATTCTCACGCTTGAGATCGGACTCGGCAGCGTTGCTGAAGGTGATGTCCTTCAACGTTTGGATGAGACGAGAGTTGACATCGCGCACGCGGCTACGCTCAGCACGATAGAGGATGTATGCCTTCGCAGTTTGGACGAATCCGCCCTCGATGAGCGTTTCCTCAACGAGGTCTTGCACACCCTCAACGGTGGGGATGCCCTCAATAGCACCTTCATCAAGCTTAGCCTGGACTTGACGTGCGATGTCCTCGGCAACGCGGCGATCCTGCATGGCTGCAGTAGCCTGGAATGCCTTATCAATGGCATCGGCGATCTTCTCGAGATGGAACTCGGCTGTGCGCCCGTCGCGCTTGATGATGGACTGTGGCATGTTTCTGCTCCCTTTTGTTCTCGTTTTCCAGCCTTGTGTAAACATTTCCGTTTTGCTTGCTCTCACCTGTGAAAACCTGTCATCCTTCAACACGATATCCACAGACTTCTCAACTAAGTTATACACAATAAGCACAACATATTGTGGTTGTTAGATGAGCAAGTGAGTACATATAGTATACGTATGCGCACACGATTTCAAGGGAAAATGCTGAATTCGGCTGTTTGTTTTAAGCTTTGATAAGAACGCGCAAGGGCTTAAGAGCAGGTGCCGTAAACCTGCCCCCATGCATGTCCCGTGATGCCAGAATTAAGCTGGTCGGTCAAGCGCTGACGCGTATACTCACCTGGCGGCAGGAGAGAGACGATGCGCATGAGATCCTCAGGCAGATCAGCGCTTTCAGCCTTGAGGACAACATCGAGGCGCGAAACCTTGAACGCCGCCTCCTCATCAACGAGCGCAAGATAAGGCGCATCGTCATCAGCGAAGAGGTCGTCCACAAGGGACTGAAGCGCCCCGTAATGAGGGCTGCGCTCGATATTCGACCGCGACTTCCCCACCATCACGCACCAAGGCTCTCATTGACGCGTCTCTTGAGGCGATCGGCAAGCGCGTCAAGGTCTTGCTCAACCTCCTCGCCCGCCTTGAGGCTGCTCGGGGCGGTCACGACATCCAGCGCTTCTGTTGCAGCGACGAGCGCACCAGCGTATGCTGCAGGAGCTGAGCCACAGGCTCGCAAGAACTGCACGCCCGATGCCCGCAAGAGCTCCGCAGCTTCCACGATGGCATCAGCATCCTCGTAGGGAGCTGCACATGCTCCTTCGCCCGCGCTATGGACGAAGAGCTGAGCCATAACGGGGAGTGACGTGATTCGTACGATACGCTCCGCAAGAGCTGCAGCATCTTCTCCTGCCGCATCCGTGCAGAATCCGAATGCCATCGCACCAAGGTCGACCGCGACATGAGCAGCCTCCTCAATGGCCTCGTCAACGCATATGCCGAAGCGCTGGAAGCTTGCGAGCATCCCTTCCGCATTCACATCGACCGAGGCGATAACAGGAACATCCGAGACCTTCGCAATGCCCATGAGGGCGCACTTGAGGTCGGCGATGCGCGAGAAGCCATTCAAGAAGAACGCATCGAATTCGAAGTCGTCGAAGAGCTTCGCAGCCCTCGCGTACTGGTCACGATTCTCAAGAAGCGAAGCTTTCGATGAAGCATCGAGCGGTAAGCCGCATGGCCCGATCTCGACGAGCACATGCTGGAATGAGCCCGCTGCAGCAACCTCCATCGCCTGGCGAACAAGCACTTCCTCCTGTGCTTCAAGCCCTGTATGAGCAAGACGCGCAGGAGTCATCTGAGCGGTAGGGGCAACAGCGCATTGCACACCGCAGAGCGCTTCTAGCTTATAGATGTCTTCGACGACCTCTGGCTCGACGAGCAATGTAAGGCTTGTATCGCGCTCAGCATCTGCCCCTTGCTGCTCGAGCTGATGATATGCGCTGGTAGTAAGCACCAGCATGTCCTTGCCAAGTCGAAGTTGGATATCGGCCATATGCACATGCCCCCTTACCCGTCCCTTATCCACCAAGCCGCCAAGTAGAGGGCAACGAGTTGCCCTCTACTCTTTACATGAGCAGAGCCTCTTCATCGGCGATTTCCTCGCTTCCAGAGGCATGAGATGAACGATGTGGTGCCCCCGATAGGAATCGAACCTACACACCCGGTTTAGGAGACCAGTGCTCTATCCATTGAGCTACGGGGGCGCATAACGCAAGAATTATAGCATTGTGCGCAGGGACGTTCGAAAGACTCTCTGCGCACAATGCGTCTTAGTAATAGTAAGGGTTGCTTGCCAGCGATGCCCAATCAGGAGCATACCGCGCCACGTAATGACCCACCGCACGATAGGTCCACACTATGATGATGGCCTCGCTGAACGCAGCGATGACATAGCACACGAACATCATCGGAACGAAAAGGCCGAGGATCTGAAGCACCAAGAAGGGATCCATTGAATCATAGTAGCTATAGTACGAATAGCTTGAATGGTAGGCGATCTGTGCGATGTCCCCTATTATCGGGATCATGAACAACAAGCAGATGACGATAAGGACCACGCCGACGATAAGTCCCACAATGATCCCTGGAAGCACCGTTGCGCAGAAAGCCTGGCCTGGCTTGCGCTTGAGCGCTTCCCATATCTTGCCGATATCGAATGCCGCTCCTAACCTGTCAGCTATTGCCGAGCGCATGATAGACAATCCCTGGAACATTGCTAAGAAAAGCGAGACTGCTATTGCTGCCAAGAACCCAAGGATGGGAACAATGCCGAGCACGCCACCCACCAAGCTTGTGACGATCCCGATGATGAGCGCAATCAAGAAAGCGAATGCGCCATTCACGAAGTTTCGCTCGCCAAAGATGGTCTTTGGCATGGATGTGATCTCACCCAAGCTGAGCTTGCGGGACCAGCGCATCGCATAACCCGTGACAACCCAGTTAAGGATAGGAACGATGTTGATAAGACCAAGCAATGCGATCCTACCGACCCATCCTTCGCTCTTCGTGATATCCGACCATGCTGCTCCCATGCAGCCGTTTGCATAGACAACATTCGCGTTGCTTGCAGGAGGAGGCGTAAAGCCTCCTGCGCTTGAGGTTGCAGCCTGCTGAGGCTGAGGAGCTGCGGCTTGGGGCTGTGGTGCCTGAGAGAAGGAAGCAGCCGTCTGGGATTGAGCAGGCTGATACGGCGAAGCTGCTGCCTGAGGCTGTGCCGTTTGATTTGCCGAAGCCGTTACCTGAGACTGAGCAGGTCGGGAATCACTGCCAATGGCAGGAGAAGCGGCGCATGCCGCTTCTCCATTCTCCACATAGGTCAGTTTCTTGCCGCATCCCGCACAAAACGGCGCGCGATCAATGTTTTCCTTACCACACTGTGGGCAGATCATAGAACCTCTTTTTCTTCGCAAACCTAGTTCAAAACGTCGATGAAGATCTGAGCGCGAGCCTCACCAACAACCTCATCGGTCTCAAGGTCGAGCGCATAGAACTTCGCCAGACAAGAGTATGAGCCCTTTGGCAGATCGACGAGCAACTTCGCGGACTGGATGTGCGAATTTGGCTCAAGGATGTCGGAAGTGTAGATAAGCTCATTGGTATCTTGCAAGACGATGTCCACTTGCATCTTGTAATTATTCGCAGGAGAGTTCTCGATGCGCAGCTCTGCGTCAGAAGAGCCATCTTCCATCTCAAGGTATGAGTTGATGGAGATGGAAAGCATGCCTTCCTCAACCTCGCGATCAAGCTCGGCCTGGATCTCCTCAGGTGTCTTGTTCTCCAACTGGCCCTGGCTGACAGCGCTTTGTGAGCCGCCTGATGTGGTCATGAACACGATGATGCATGCAATGACAATGACAACGATGGCGATGGCGATGCCAATGATCAACCCGCGCTTATTGCCTGAGGAAGTTGCAGCACTCTCTGCAGGCTTCGCCTCTGTGCGAGGCTCCTCGTTGGTTTCCGGTTGCTTCGGAGCGGTGTTCTGCGTTTGATCTTCCATGTGCCGTCCTTTCCTTTCGGTAAGCGTGTCTCCGTCTCCAAACTTACGCAATGCGTATTCTACCTGTTGATGGTGGCGCTTGCATAGGTATTATTATCTTTGAGCAGGACATCGTGAGCGCCGCCTTCCACGATAGAGGTGGAGCTAACAACGGTCAGCTTCGCCTTATCTTGGAGCTCTGAAATCGTAAGGGCACCACAGTTGCACATGGTGCTCTTCACCTTTGAGAGCGTGATCTCAACGTTGTCCTTCAGCGAACCAGCATAGGGGACATATGAATCAACGCCCTCTTCGAAGGTCATGCCCTTCTTGTTGCCCCCAAGGTCATATCTCTGCCAGTTGCGTGCGCGCGATGAGCCTTCGCCCCAATACTCTTTCATATAGTTGCCGTTCACCATCACCTTGTTCGATGGGCTTTCATCGAAGCGAGCAAAATACCGACCAAGCATGACGAAGTCCGCACCCATAGCAAGCGCCAAGGAGATATGGTGATCGTAGACGATGCCGCCGTCAGAGCAGATTGGAATATACTCACCCGTCTCGGCGAACCACTCATCGCGCGCTCGCGCAACCTCGATCACGGCTGTTGCCTGACCGCGGCCAATGCCTTTCGTCTCACGAGTGATGCAGATCGAGCCACCGCCGATGCCGATCTTGATGAAGTCGGCACCACACTCGGCAAGGAAGCGAAAACCTTCGCGATCAACCACGTTGCCAGCGCCTACCTTCACGGCGTTGCCATAATGCTCACGGATCCATTCGATCGTGAATTTCTGCCAATCAGAATAGCCCTCTGATGAATCGATGCAGAGCACATCCACGCCCGCATCGATAAGGGCAGGCACGCGCTCAGCGAAATCACGCGTGTTGATGCCAGCCCCCACCATATAGCGCTTGTGCGCATCGAGCATCTCATCAGGATTCGACTTATGCGAATCATAATCTTTGCGAAAGACCAGCGCACGCAGGTGATCATCGCCATCAACGATCGGGAGGCAGTTGAGCTTGTGATCCCAGATGATATCGTTTGCATCCTTAAGGCTGGTGTCTGCTGGCGCCACCACCAGATCCTCACGCGGGGTCATGAAGTCGACCACTTTGAGCTCGGGAGCCATGCGCGTCACGCGATAATCGCGCGAAGTCACGATGCCCAAGAGCTTTCCGTAGCTTGTACCATCATCGGTAACAGGCATCGTGGAGTGTCCCGACTCCTCTTTGAATGCGATCACATCTGCAAGGGTCATGTCTGGGGAGAGGTTGACGTCGCTCGTCACAAAGCCAGCCTTGTAGTCCTTCACTCGGCTGACCATGGCCGCTTCTTCTTCGATAGACTGGGAGCCATAGATGAAGGAAAGGCCGCCTTCTGTGGCAAGAGCCACAGCCATGCGATCATCTGAAACAGATTGCATGATGGCGCTCACCATAGGAATGCTGAGCTCGATCGGGCAATCTTCTTGGTTTTTCTTATATTTGACCAAGGGTGTTTTCAGCGAAACATCCTGGGGAATACAGCTACTTGGCGAATAGCCTGGTACCAAAAGATACTCGTTGAACGTGCGAGATGGCTCATCGAAGTAGAACGCCATGTATTCCTCCCTGGTCTTGAAGCGAACGCCTACAGCGCGCATGGTACATTTGCACACATTATACGTGCACTCTCTTGCAGATGACCATGCCGATCAGCTGAAAAGGTCTAAATGTTGGGCCAAGAAGGCACAATAGCCTCGATATGCCTCGAAGATGTCTGCCTTGCTGGTAACTTCCCAAGGAGCATGCATGCTCAGGACGGCCACGCCTGAATCGATGACGTCCATGCCGAACCGCGCGGGGATGAAAGCGATCGTGCCGCCGCCTCCCGCATCCACGCGACCAAGCTCGGCTGTCTGGAATGTCACGTTCGCATCATCCATGACGCGACGAACGCGAGCCATATACTCAGCACGCGCATCGTTCGAGCCGCTCTTTCCTCGCGCTCCCGTGTATTTGTTGAACACGAGCCCACATCCCAAATAAGCTGCATTCTTCGCCTCGAAAACAGTTCCATATGCTGGATCGACGCCAGCAGAAACATCGGAAGAGAGCATGAAGGAAGATGCAAGCGCGCGGCGAAGCGACAGCGCACCACCCTGGCCTGCCAGCTCCATGACCTCTGCTATAACATTCTCGAAGAATGCCGACTCCATCCCTGTAGCACCCACGCTACCGATCTCCTCCTTATCGACCAGCACGCACACACACGTGCGCATCGGAGCTTTGGTGATATCGAGCTGTGCCCTCAGGGAGGTGAAGGCGCACACGCGATCATCTTGACCATAGCCGATGACCATAGAACGATCGAAGCCAAGATCGCGCGCGCGACCAGCAGGAACGACCTCGAGCTCGGCAGAAAGGAAATCCTCTTCGGTGATGCCGTAGCGCTCATTCAGGAGCGCCAAGGTGAGGTCCTTCACGGCATCGGCGCTCTTCCCCAATGGGGTATCTGATGCTTCATCCCTCTCTTGACCGCCCTCCGCCTTCGCTGCAAGGCATCTGTTACCCACAAGCAGGTCAAGATCCTCCCCCTCGACTACCTCTGTTCCGCTCTTCTCCATTTGCTTCTTGCCAAGATGCGGCAGGAGATCAGTCACGCAGAATACGGGATCAGCCTCATCCTCTCCAATGCAGACCTCGACGATCGTGCCGTCGGTCTTTGCCACCACGCCGTGCAGCGCAAGAGGAAGAGCCACCCACTGATAGTTCTTGATCCCACCGTAATAATGCGTGTCAAGAAGCACCAAGCCATCTTTCTCATAGAGAGGATTCTGCTTGAGGTCAAGGCGCGGAGAATCGATATGCGCACCAAGGATATTGAAGCCCTGGTCAAGGGGCATCTCTCCGATATGGATCAGGATGACAGCCTTGCCTTGAGAAGCTGCCCAAATCTTATCGCCTGGTCCGAGCTTCTTTTGTCTCTGAAGCACTTGCGCTAGCGGCACATAGCCTGCTTTCTCCGCCATTTTGATGATGCTCTGCGCACACTCTCGCTCAGTCTTGTTCTCAGAGATGAACTCCTTATATGCATTCGCAAGGTCATCCAATGCGCGCATATCCTCTTCACCGTACTTCAGCCATGCAGATTTCCTATCCATTGCGGCTCCTTGTAAATAATGCCTTCGTAATTTTTTCAAATCGACAGCATTTTAATATGTCATTACTGGTATAAAGGCTATTGTATTAAGTCACTCAACCACATGCGAATCGAGAGGATGAGATCATGACGATGAAAGTCCGTGACGTAATGCCCAACGCCGAGAACACAACCAACTTCGACATCGTGCCTGAAAGCACGACACAGGTTGGAAATACGCTCGAGAACCTGAAGAGCGCCGTCAACGGTGAGACTGGCGCGTCGGCCAAATATGCAGCTTTCGCACGCGTTGCCCGCGAGCAGGGCTATGAGCAGATCGCTCGTCAATTCGAGGCAACGGGCGCTGCAGAGCAGATCCACATCAAGCTGGAAGTTGCTGAGATCCAAAAGGTCGAACCCGACTACACTGCACCAGCTGCGCCTCAGGTCGATGTCGATGAGCTTATGACTGACACGAACCTGATCTCTGGTGCCCTTGGCGAGATCTATGAGACCTCTGATATGTACCCATCATTCATCAAGGTAGCTCAGGAAGAGGGAGAGGCTGGCGCCACACTCGTCTTTACGCGCGCAAAGCTTGCCGAGAGCGTGCATGCTGAGCTCTACATGGATGCATACAACAACATCGATGCTCCTGATGATCGCGCATTCTATCTTTGCCCTGTTTGCGGCTACATCCACAAGGGCGATGACTTCGAGAAGTGCCCTATCTGCTTTGCTCCGAAGGCTATCTTCCAGCAGTTCTAGGCGAAGCATCATTTCGTCCTGACATTGCGAAGGACTGGATGCACGCTCACATGGACGCTTAGATGCTTACCCTCGCAGCTTTAGATTACGCCGTTCGCTTTGGCGAGCGGCGTATTTTTCGTTTGAGACGTCAGGACGTTGCGGCTTCTCAATCCACTCGTATATAACGCTTTCTTGCTTTCCCTCGTTGGGCAAAGCCAACTCGGCCGCAAGACGCGTCATATACGATCGCCTTGAGAACCCTCGCTGTCTTTACGAACGATCTGCTTCGTTTCAATTCATCTTGCTTCTCTCTACTTATAAAAAATGGTTTTCTAATCATCCCTAAAAGAAAACCATGATGGAATAAGAAAGATACAGGTCGCCGCAAGGATAGCGAGGGCATCATAGATAGGTTCAGATAACGGGAAAGCGCACCCGAGCGGCCTTTGTGCCGCGAGGTAGGTGCGCTTGGAGCGTTATATGGACCTATCTAGGGTGTCCGCAGCGTCAGGTCGGCTCTTACGTATAGAAGAGGATTTCGTTGTAGGTCGGCACCGGCCACTGCTCATGTCCGACGATGATCTCCATCGCGTCGACCGCATCCCGCAGATCATCCATCACGGGAACGATCTGATGCGCATTCATGTTCGCACGCTCCTGCTGATCGGCGACTTCAAGCGAGACATAGTGAAGCTCATGGAGCTTCGAGAGCAGCTTGTTTATCCGTGCAGCACCATCGACGAGCGCACGAAGCTTCCGCTCCTGCGCTTCAAGATCTGCATCAGGAAGCATCTGCTTGATCTTCCAGGTGTTCTCTGCGATCTCAGCCGCAAAACGATTGATGGCCGGAAGATAGTCACGGCGCACGAGACGCTTCATCGTACGGATCTCGATGTTCATCGTCTTGTTGTACTTCTCAAGCTTGACCTCGTAGCGGCTTCGAACCTCAGCTTCGTTGAGCACGTTGAACTCACCGAACAGCTCGATCGACTTGTCGCTCACGAAGCAAGGCAGGGCGTCAGCCGTCGTCTTATGGTTCGCAAGACCGCGCTTCTCCGCCTCGACCTGCCACTCGTCTGAATATCCATCGCCGTTGAAGATGATGCGTTGGTGATCGCGCAGCGTGTTCGCCACATACTCCATCGCGGCAGCATTGAATTCCTCGCCGCTCTTCCCTTCCATCTCGTCGGCGAACTCCTTCAGAGATTTCGCCATAGCCGTGTTGAGGACCATGTTGCAATCAGACAGGTTCTGGTTGCTGCCAGGCATCCTGAATTCGAACTTGTTCCCCGTGAAAGCAAAGGGGCTCGTGCGATTGCGGTCGGTGTTGTCCTTAAGGAAATTCGGCAATTCCTCCACACCGAGATCCATCTCAGCACGCTCAGCTGAATGATAGGACTCTCCCTTGATGATGGCCTGCACGACGCGATCGAGCTCTTCGCCAAGGAAGATGCTCACGATGGCAGGAGGCGCCTCGTTCGCGCCAAGGCGATGATCGTTGCCAGCGCTCGCAGCCGCCATGCGAAGGAGCTCTTGATAATCATCGACCGCCTGGATGACTCCCGCAAGGAAGACGAGGAAGCGGAGATTATCGATCGGATTGTCGCCTGGATCGAGCAGGTTCTTGCCATTCGCGCTGAGAGACCAATTGTTGTGCTTCCCAGAACCATTGATATGCTCGAAAGGCTTCTCATGTTCAAGACATGTCAGGCCATAATGGCTGGCAAGGAGCTTCATCTCCTCCATCGTAAGGAGGTTCTGGTCGATCGCGCGGTTCGCATTGGCAAAAAGAGGCGCGAGCTCATGCTGGCACGGAGCCACTTCGTTATGCTTCGTCTTCGCAGGAACGCCCAGCTCCCAGAGCGCTTCGTCAAGCTCTTTCATGAAGTTGTTGACGCTTGGACGGATGGCGCCGAAGTAATGCTCTTCGAGCTCTTGCCCTTTGCAAGGGGAATAGCCAAAGAGCGTGCGGCCAGTGAGAATGAGATCGAGGCGCTTTTCATAGTCCTTCTCAGAGATCAGGAAGTACTCCTGCTCGGCACCGAGCGTGACCACGACGCGCTGACGCGGCTCTCCGAAGAGCGCGAGCACGCGATTGGCCTGAGAATCGATGGCCGCCATCGAGCGAAGGAGCGGCGTCTTCTTATCAAGCGCTTCGCCTGTATACGAGCAGAAGGCCGTTGGAATGCAGAGCACCTCATCTTTGATGAACGCGTAGCTCGTTGGGTCCCATGCCGTATAGCCTCGCGCCTCGAAGGTGGCGCGCAGCCCACCTGAGGGGAACGAAGATGCGTCGGGCTCACCCTGGATGAGCTCCTTGCCAGAGAAGCTCATGATGGCATGCCCGTCATCGATCGGGTCGATGAAGCTATCATGCTTTTCTGAGGTGATGCCTGAGAGGGGCTGGAACCAATGGGTGTAGTGCGTTGCGCCAAGCTCGATGGCCCACTCTTTCATAGCGTGCGCCACCACATTCGCCACATCAAGGTCCAGTGCTTCGCCATCTTTGATCGTACGCATCAGCTGCTTGTACGTCGCAGAAGGAAGACGCTCCTGCATTGTGTGCTCGTCGAACACCTTTGCGCCATAGATATCTTGGACCTTGGACATAGTGGCTCCTTATAGAGTTGTCGCATACTGCGTCAAAGCAGCGTGTAGTCATCATATTTTACGTCAGAAGAGATACGTTTCGAAAAGTTTTCGAGCAGATGAGCCTCTTGGCATCGCATCCGAAAACACCTGCTTCAAAAACCTATCCATCTGCCATTTCGCAAAATCGCAAAAGTGCCCAGGCGTGTGCAATGTATACTTCATGTGTAAGAGGCAAACCGGGAGGTTCATTGTGGGCGGTTTCTTTGGGGCAGTATCTCATCATGATGTTGTGCTCGACGTGTTCTTCGGAGTGGACTATCACTCGCATCTCGGAACAAGGCGCGCAGGAATGGTCATCTACGATGCCGAACGCGGTTTCCAAAAGGAGATCCACTCGATCGAGAACACGCCATTTCGCTCGCGCTTCGAAGACGACCTCGATAATTTCAAGGGCAACAGCGGCATCGGATGCATCTCGGATACCGACCCTCAGCCCTTGCTCGTGCGCTCGCACCTTGGAACCTTCGCCATCACAACGGTTGGCATCATCAACAATGCTGAAGCGCTCCTCAGCGACTTCTTCGCTGATGGCGAGAAGCAATTCATGGCGCTCTCGTCAGGCAAGGTGAACTCCACTGAGCTCGTCGCCGCGCTCATCAACCAGAAGGGCTCCTTTGTTGAAGGCATCAAATATGCCCAGGAAAAGGTCGATGGCTCGCTCACGCTGCTCATCATGACCCAAGACGGTGACATCATCGCCGCACGCGATGCAGTGGGTCGCCTGCCTGTTCTCATCGGAAAGAGCGAAGAGGGGTACTGCGTTTCGTTCGAATCGTTCGCCAGTGACAAGCTTGGATACCCCGTCGATCATGAGCTCGGCCCCGGCGAGATCGTGCGCATTGACGCAGATGGCTGGGAGATGCTCTCGCCTCCTGGCGACAAGATGCGCATCTGCGCGTTCCTTTGGGTCTACTACGGATACCCGAACTCCAACTATGAAGGGGTCAATGTCGAAGTCATGCGCTATCGCAATGGCGCCATCATGGCTCGCGACGAGAAGGCAACGTGCGGCATCCCTGAGCTTGATTACGTTGCAGGCGTGCCGGACTCTGGCGTACCACACGCAATCGGATACAGTCAGGGAGCGGAGCGTGCCTTCGCCCGTCCCTTCATCAAGTACACGCCTACCTGGGCGCGTTCCTTCATGCCAAGCAACCAAGAAGTGCGCAATCGTGTTGCGAAGATGAAGCAGATCCATATTCCAGAGCTCATCAAGGATAAGCGCTTGCTGTTCGTGGACGATTCGATCGTGCGTGGCACGCAGCTTCGCGAGACCGTGGATTTCCTCTATGAATGCGGTGCTGATGAGGTTCATATGCGCAGCGCCTGTCCTCCCATCATGTTCAGCTGCAAGTACTTGAGCTTCTCAAGCTCGAAATCCGACATGGAGCTCATCGGCCGAAGGATCGTCGACCAGCTTGAAGGCGCAGCAGGGCTTGAGCATCTTCAGGAATATGCTGACAGCTCGACCGAACGCGGGCAGTGTCTTCTGCGCTCGATCTGCGAGCAAATGGGATTCGACTCCCTCCGCTATCAATCCTTGGAAGGCATGATCGAAGCTATCGGCATCCCGCCTGAGCGCATTTGCACATACTGCTGGACAGGACGCGAATAGCTCAACGCACAGCACGTGTTTCTTTAAGGCTCTGTTAACCCAAGCTGGATCTATTGCGCTTGAAGGTTGCCATATGATGATGAAAGCGAGGTAAGCCAAAGGAGCTGAGAGACTTATGTCTCGAGGCGACGACGCGGCGAGACTTTCATTCATCATATGACAACCTATTGTGTGTCCAATCTGGGTTAACAGAGCCTTAAAGAAACACATCACAGAGCTAAGCGCCTGCATGACAGGTATGGCATGTGGGCATGGCAAGGGCGTGCCATCGCGGTACACCCGTGCTTCGCGCGTTCTCTGAGAGAGATGCTCCCTCTTTCATCCCCTTGTTATCTTCAATCTCAACGATATTTGTTATTTTATTTACCCATTCTTATTGATTTATTTCTAAAATGGTATATTATTTTATACCAAATGTTAGTAATTATATAAAAATTGTAAAGGAACGTTTACACCGGAAGGAGACAGCCATGCGTCTTTCCGATAACGTCACCGTATTCCAAGCTGGACCTTTCTCCCTTATCGGCAATCTAGACACAAGCTACGTCATCGGCCTTACCGAGGATGGTGCACGCGTCTGCGAACGCATGAGCCATCAAGATGTTGCAGAAAGCGAAGTTGCCGAGATTGACGATATGCTCCTTGCGCATTTGAAGGCAGGAGGCTTCATCGAGGGTATCTCCAGAACCGCCTCTGAGCCTGCACGATCAGCCTATCTTCACGTGACGCCACGCTGTAATCTCTCTTGCGTAGGCTGTTATTCGCGTCGCCAAGATGATGCGGCCTCCGATCTGTCGCTTGATGAATTGTGCTCCATCGTTGACCGTCTTGCCTCTGCAGGCGTGAAGCGACTCATCATCTCAGGCGGAGAGCCCTTCCTACGAGAAGATCTTCCTGAGCTCATTCGCCATGCGAAGCTTGATGCGCATATAGAGCATGTCGATATCCTCACCAATGGGACATTCGTGCCAACTACGGCGCTCGACAAGCTCATCGGCATCGTTGATCGAATCTGCGTCTCATTCGATGGGCCAAACCAGGGATCAGCTGCCTATCTTCGCGAACAGCAGCGGTTCGACACCCTTACCGATACTGTAAGAACAATACAGGCCGCAGGCATTCCCACGCACATTATTGCGACCATCCATGCTCTGAACATGGATGACATCCCTGCTTACAAGCAGCTTGCTGCTGAGCTTGATGCAACAGTGAGCTTCAGCTTGCTCTCCGCACCTGAAGACGACTCGCAAACTGCCTCCCTCATTCCAAACGATGCGGCCCTCAAGAACCTTGCCCATGCCCTCTTCGGTGCATCCATGCTCTCAACTGATCCCGCAGGCGGCCCGTTGAGCACGTCGCTCTCTGTCTGCTCGCTCTGCGGTGCAGGCAATACGAACATGAGCGTTGATGCAAAAGGCGCGCTCTATCCCTGTCATATGCTGCACTACGATGAGCTCAAGATGGCCTCGATGCTCGATGAATCTATCGATGAGCTGTGTGCGAACAATCCCTTCGCTCATATCAGCGTTGACAGTATCCCCGAATGCGCCTCATGCGACATTCGCTATCTTTGCGGCGGCGGGTGTCGCGCACGCGCTTTCTATGCCACAGGCAATGCATATGCCCGTGATCCTTACTGCGCTCTTATGAAAGAGCATCATTCGATTCTCTTCAAAGCCTTGTTCGCTATGACTCAGTGAAAGGAGGTGTGCCATGTTGTTCTTCGGAGATCCGTCCACGGCCTCGATCTGCCTTACCGTTGGCCCTGATGGGACCAACTGCGTCAGGATCGGTCTTTAGCGTGGATCAGTTCGCTCTCGCTCAGGCGCTTGTTCTGAGCGGGAGCATCTTTGTATGGCCAAACGCCGAGAGGGGGAATGCACTATGGTTGGATCGTTCCTGAACATGAAGCGTGTCTGCAATATCATCCGCGCACTTTCGATCGTATGCCTCATCTTCTTCGCTATCATCTATGTAGCTTTTCTTGTTGCTTGCCTCTTGTCTCCACAGCCTCAACAAGCCCTTGGTGCGATCGTATACACCATCTTGCATGGCACGATGATCTGCGCGATCTTCACTCTGATCATCTTAGGGCTCTCAGATGTAATGAAAGGCCACTCGCCCTTCACGGACAAGCAAGTGCGCCGCCTTGTCATCGCCGGATTCCTTTTCCTCGCAATCGCCCTTGTTGAGCTCGTCTTTCCTCTTGATATGAGCTGGAACCTCGCAGGAGGGTCAGAGGCACATATCATGCTCGATGCTTCAACGATTTCCGCTGGTACGAATGTGAATGTTGCGGCATTGCTTTTCGCTTTTGCATCTTTCTGTTTGTCAGCGATCTTTAAATATGGAATAATCCTACAAAAGCTATCGGATGATACTGTCTAGAACGATGAGGTAGGATGCAATGGCTATCATTTCAAGACTCGACCGTGTTATGGCCGATAAAAAGGTTTCCGTTAACGATCTTGCTGCAGCTATCGACCTTGCGCCGAACAACATCTCGCGCATCAAGACAGGTCGTATCAAGGCGGTTCGCTTCTCGACCCTCGACGGCATCTGCCGCGTGCTCAAATGCCAGCCTGGCGATCTGATGGAATATGTCCCTGATGATGAGGTCGAAGAGATGTTCAGCTTCTGCGTCTAAGCCCATCGAGCGCAATCACAAAAAAAGACCTCGCTTGCAAGCGAGGTCTTTTTTTGTGACAAGGAACAGGGAATGGCTCAGAGATCATGCCCTGTCATAAAAAAATCCCCTGCTTGCATGACCAAGCAGGGGATTCGCAATGCGCTTTAGCGCTTGGAGAACTGCGGACGCTTGCGAGCTTTCTTCAGACCGTACTTC
>CAJURO010000026.1 GCA_910588985.1 uncultured Eggerthellaceae bacterium
CATGCGATCTCCTCTCCGGGCCTCGAGCCAGGTCCAAGATTTCGTCCGCATCCCCCTTGGTATCGAACGTTGCCAAAGGGGTGGCGTTCTCCGCGATAACAGCATCCGACGGCTCAAGCGTCACGACGCTCGTAGTGATCTCGATCTTGGGATTCGCGCTGAACGTATGCCTGCTCTTGTCTGTCACAGCGGCACTTTGAGTTGGTGCTTGATCCGCAAGAACAACCTGGTCAGAAGGAGCTTCAGAAAGAGGGTGATCGGACAGAGCGGCGTCTGCCTGATCGGCTACCGCGCCCACTGCAAGCTGCGTCGTCTGAGCTTCATTAGCAGCAGCTTCAGAGGTTTCGGGGTCAGCAAAAGCAACAGAGAAGGATGCGAAGGAGAGGGCAAGCACAAGAAGCAACCCGAGCGCACATGCGCCGACTGCTTTCCCCAACGTATGTGAGTAGCGGGAACTACTCAACCCAGATCACCCCTTCGGTTCCTATAGACCAGTTAGGATACCGAATTCCTTCATCTCTTCGTTCTGTATCGTACTGTAAAGCTGCGTTTGTTGACGACATGACAAAAACTCTCCGCAAAATGAGCTTCAAAGAACATCATTTTTTCACAATTCGCACTCCTCCTTTGCCCCTTCACGCTCCTTTCGGAGCAGGGAAACGGATGAAACAAGCAGAGAAGAACAAAGCGAATATAATGAAGGAAACCATCTCTTCTTCGCAAAGGATGCCCTATGCCTACTGCAACCGATCCTGTCTTCACCCCTGAAGCTCTGAAGATCCCCGAATTCCTCATGGATGCGATCGACGTCAACGAACTGAGCAAGCAGGCTACGCAACTTGTTGGCACGGTGGATAAGAATCCGAAGACCGCGGCCATCATCCTTGCTGGTGGAACGGGTGAGCGCTTTGGTCGCGAAGGGGGCAAGCAGCTCGTCGAGATAGCTGGCAAGCCCATCCTCACCTGGTCAGCAGAGGCATTCGATGCAGTGGGCGATATCGGTCTCATCGTCATCGTCTGCCCAGAGGATCGCATGGAAGAGTACTTGGCACGTGCGATCGATCCCTTCCCTTTCGCCACTCCTGTCATCATGGCGCCCGCTGGGGTCATCCGCCAAGAATCCGCCTTCTCTGGCCTTGAGAACGTTCCCGATGAGTACGAGTTCGTTGTCATCCACGATGGAGCGCGCCCGCTGATCACACCAGAGCTCATCCTGCATACCATCAACACGGTCAAAGGCAACCTTGATGCCGATGGCGCTGTGGTTGCGCACCCAGCCATAGATACGCTCAAGGTTGTCGAGAACGGCGCCATCGTCGGCACGCCAGACCGCACCGTCTTCTGGAATGCCCAGACCCCTCAGGTCTTCCGCGCGAGCATCTACCGCCGCGCGCAAGCCTCTGCCCTCTCAGATGGGTTCGTGGGCACCGATGACTCGAGCCTTATCGAGCGCCTCGGTGGTCGCGTGCTCGTGGTCGAAGGCAAACGCGACAACATCAAGCTGACCGTTCCTGAGGACTACATGCTGCTCGCAAGCGCAGTCCAGCTGGAATTCCAGAATCAGGAAGGTCATCATGGCGAATAGCGCATCGAGCGAAAGAGGAGCAGCCTCCTTGCTGCACGGGTTACGCTGCGGCCTTGGCATGGATGTTCATGCCTTCGCGAAAGGGCGCAAGCTGATCTTGGGAGGCGTTGAGATCCCGCACGAAGTCGGGCTTGATGGCCATTCTGATGCAGACGCGCTCGCCCATGCTGTCTCTGATGCGCTCTTGGGAGCAGCACGCGCGGGAGACATCGGCAAGCTCTTCCCTGATACGGACCCTGCGTACAAAGACGCCGACTCGCTCCGCCTGCTTTCCGAGGTGGCAGAGCATATTCGCTCGCTTGGCTTCGCGATCCTCGATGTCGACGCCGTCCTTGCGGCGCAAGCACCAAAGCTCTCCCCGTATCGCGACCAGATGCGTGAGAACCTCGCCTGCGCGATGGCGATCCCTGTTGAGAACGTAGGGGTAAAAGCTACGACTACCGAACATCTCGGATTCGTAGGGCGCGAAGAGGGCATTTGCGCGTATGCTACCTGTCTTGTCATGAAAGAGTAGGAGATCCGATGATCCGTCTGTTCGATACCAAGCAGCACAAGAAGGTCGATTTCATACCGCACGAAGAAGGCAAGGTCAGCATGTACGTCTGCGGACCTACCGTCTATAACCGCATCCATATCGGCAATGCTCGCACGTTCATCTCCTTCGATATGATCCGTCGCTACCTTGAATGGAGCGGCTTCGATGTCACGTTCGTGCAGAATGTGACGGATGTCGACGATAAGATCATCGCGCGCGCTGCCGAAGAAGGCAGGAGCGCTGCCGAAGTAGCTGCCGAGTACACAGAGGCATTCATCGCAGACATGCATGCAGCAGGCGTTGAGGACCCGACCATCCGCCCGAAGGCGACCGAAGAGATCGACTCCATGATCGCCCTGATCGAGCGCCTGATCGAACGCGGGCATGCCTACGTTCAGGATGGCGATGTGTACTTCTCCGTTCGCTCCGATCCGCATTACGGACAGCTCTCAGGCCGCAACATCGATGAGATGGAAGGCGGTCATCGCGAACTTCGCGCCGAGGGCAAAGGTATCGAGGACCGCAAGCAGGATCCTCTCGACTTCGCCCTTTGGAAAGCTGCAAAGCCAAGCGAACCTTCGTGGGAATCCCCATGGGGCGCAGGCCGTCCTGGGTGGCATATCGAGTGCTCAGCTATGTCCCAGAAGTATCTTGGGCTTCCCTTCGACATCCATGGAGGCGGCGCTGATCTCGTCTTCCCGCATCACGAGAACGAATGCGCACAGTCGACCTGCGCGTACGATGAAGGCTTCGCGAATTATTGGATGCATTCGGGCATGCTCCAGATCAATTCCGAGAAGATGAGCAAGTCGCTCGGGAACTTCCTGCTGCTGCACGAGGTGCTCGAGCAAGCGCGCCCAGAAGCGCTGCGCATGCTCATGCTGCAGACCCATTATCGTTCCCCGCTCGATTTCTCAGCAGAGCGCCTTGACGAGGCTGATGCTGCGCTCACCCGTATTGAGAACGCCCTCGGCAATGCCCAATGGCTCTGCAGCAACGCTGATGCTTTGGCCGATGCTGCGATCGACCAAGCTGAGCTTGCTGCAAAGGTTGCACAGGCGTGCGAAGGCTTCACCGCATCGATGGATGACGACTTCAACGCTCCTGCAGCGCTTGGCGCCATCTTCACGCTGGTCTCTGAGCTGAACCAGCAGTGCGCGCACGTTAAGAAGCTGAACATCGCTGATGCCGAACAGGTTATGAACGCACACGACGCTATCGTCGAGCTTCTTGGGGTGCTCGGGTTGCAACTGACCGACCAAACGAGCGACGCTTACCCGATCGAGGTCGTGACCTTGGCTGCCGATATCGCATTCTATGGCGGCAGCGATCCTATGGAAGCTGTCGAAGCGCTTATCGAAGCACGCGCACGCGCACGCTCGAACAAGGACTGGGCTACTGCTGACAAGGTGCGCGATGGCCTGATCGAGCTTGGGTTTATCATCGAAGACACCCCGCAAGGTGCTAAAGTGTCCTTTGAAGGGTAATCGCAGAAGGGTGGAACATGCCGAATAGCCAACCGCTGCCAGGCGGATTCTATGATCCGCAATGGCCGATGCAAGGGCCACCGCCCTTCGATCCATCGATTCCATTCGACCAGTTCGGCCAGCCTATCCCTGTAGACCAATTTGGCCAACCCTATGCAACGGGTGGCTTCAATCCTGTTCCCGCGATCTCGCAACCGCTTCCGCAGCCAACTCCTCAGGCAGTGTCACAACCCCTGCCTGCACCTTCACGTTCGACATCGCAACCGTCGCAACCGCTACGCCCGCAATCGCAACAGACTGCGTCCTCTCCACGACCGCAAACGTCTTCGCAGAGCACGCAGTCCCTTCCATCACCCGCCACTCCCGCGCAACCTAAGCAGACCACAGGAGGAGCTCCCATGAGGCCCGCATCATCTTATCCAGCTGACACCCGCGTTGTACAACGGCGCGCTGGCATGCCGTTCGAGCTTGGCATCGCAAGCCTTGTCTTCGGCATCGTCGCCTGTTTGACCGCTTGGGCTCCCGCGATCGGACAATATGGCTTGATCGTTGGCGCGGCTGGAGCCATCATGGCGCTCATCGGGCTGATCACAGCACTCGCAAGCAAGGGACGTGGCGTCATCCTCAGCGTAGCTGGGGCGCTTCTCTGCGCGATGTCCATCGTGCTGTTCTTCCAAATGGACGCGAAATATAACGAGCTCTCCGAAAGCCTGAACAACCTTTCTTCGAGCATGCAGAATCTCAACCCATTCGCGAGCCTTGGCAATACTGAGGCGAATACCAGCGCAAATACATCGAACACCAGCAACACATCAGCAAGCACCTCAGGAGCTCCTGCAACGCATGTTAATGGTGAGTTCGCTGACCTGGCAACGGGGGCGACAGCAACCCTCCCTTCAGGCCTTTCGGTGAGCATCGAGAAGGTGCAGACCGATCTTGCCAATTTCGACAATACGCCTGTAACCTGCGCAACGATCACGTATCACAACAACGGCGAAAACCCCCAGGCCTACAACATGCTTGACTGGCTCAGCGAAACAGCCGACGGAAGCCAATCGGCTGCAACGTTCTATTCAGAAGCTGAGAACGAGCTTGGAGCAGGAACGCTAATCCCAGGAGGAACGCTCACCGCTAACGTGTACTTCGACGGAACAGCAGCAAAGATCATCTTCCAGCCCATGACTGAAAGCGATACGCCACTCGCCTCCTGGCTCGTGTAAGCACCAATCCCCTTCGAGCAACACTTGAAGCGCAAAGCATTCGAGCCGCATGATGCGGCTCGAAGTCATTCACGGTCCTTTTCAGTGAAGCGGGCGTCTGGTCCTATTCGCCACCCGATTCCAAGGTTCCCGCGGGCGTTGAGCTCGGAGTTACCCCTGCATGTCCAAGGTCGAAGTTCGTAAGGAGCAGCTCCGCCTCACGGGCGATCGAATCGCGCTTGCGCGGTGCCGGGATGGAGCCCGTTCCCTCTTTGAACACGAGGTGAGCTTCATCGCCTTCGCCTTCAACATCCACATCGACGACCGACCCGCTCGTCCACCGACCCTCAAGGATCTGCTCAGAGATCGGATCCTCTATCATGCGCTGGATGGCACGTCTGAGTGGACGTGCACCATAGGTGGTATCCACGCCCTCTGCGGCGATCAGATCGTTCGCTGCCTGCGTGAGATTGATGGTCATGCTCTGCGCGATCATGCGATCGCGGAGGTCTGCGATCATCAATTCGACGATCTGGCCGATCTGCTCACGCGTGAGGCTCTTGAACACGATGATCTCATCCAAGCGGTTCAGGAACTCAGGACGGAAGAGCTTCTTCATCTCAGCCATGACACGGCTCTTGATCTCGTCATCCGAAAGACCGTTCTCACCCTGCGGGCTGAATCCGAGCGTCGTTGATTGCGCAATATCGCGCGCGCCCACGTTCGAGGTCATGATGATGACCGTATTGCGGAAGTCCACGGTGCGCCCCTGTGCGTCGGTCAAACGCCCTTCCTCAAGAATCTGAAGCAAGATGTTGAACACATCAGGATGCGCCTTCTCGATCTCGTCGAACAGCACGACCGAATACGGACGTTGGCGAACCGCCTTCGTCAGCTGACCGCCCTCGTCGAACCCAACATACCCTGGAGGCGACCCGACCAAGCGCGACACCGTGTGCTTCTCCATGTACTCGGACATGTCGAAGGAGATGAGCGCGTCCTCGGAATTGAACAGGAACTCAGCGAGCGCCTTCGACAGCTCCGTCTTTCCCACGCCTGACGGCCCAAGGAAGATGAACGAGCCTGCAGGGCGACGCGGGTCCTTAAGACCAGAGCGCGAGCGGCGAATGGCCTTCGACAGTGCCGTGACCGCTTCCTCTTGGCCGATGACACGCTCGTGCAGCACGCTCTCCATGCGTAGGAGCTTCTCTGTTTCAGCTTCGGTAAGGTTCGACACGGGCACGCCTGTTGACATGGAAATGACATCGGCGATGTCCTCCATGGTCACCTGCTGCACCGATTTGGACGTGTCCTCTTCCCATTTCTTCTCTGCTTCAAGGCGCTTCTGCTTGAGCTCGTTCTCTTGGTCGCGCAGCGTGGCCGCACGCTCGTAATTCTGCTCGCCAATGGCCTTCTCTTTATCCTGGCGAACCTGGCGAAGGTCGTCGTCGAGCTTGCGCAGCTCTGGCGGCAATGTCATGTTGCGGATGCGCATGCGCGCACCAGCCTCGTCCATGACATCGATGGCCTTGTCGGGCAGGTAGCGATCCTGGATATAGCGATTGGAGAACTTGACCGCCGCCTGGATAGCCTCATCGGTGAAATGCACCTGGTGATGCGCTTCGTATTTGTCACGAAGACCTTCCATGATGCGAACGGCCTGCTCTTCGCTTGGCTCGTTGATCGTGAGCGGCTGGAAGCGACGCTCAAGGGCCGAATCCTTCTCAAGATGCTTGCGATACTCTTCAAGCGTGGTGGCGCCGATGACCTGGATCTCTCCTCGGGACAGCGGTGGCTTGAGGATAGCAGCTGCATCGATGGACCCTTCGGCCGAGCCTGCGCCGATGATCGTGTGGATCTCGTCGATGAATAGCAGCACATCACCTGCATCCATGACCTCGGCGATGACCTTCTTCATGCGCTCCTCGAATTCGCCACGATACTTCGAGCCAGCAACGAGCGCAGAGACATCAAGGGTAATGAGGCGCTTGTTATGCAGCAGGTCGGGCACCTGTCCAGAAACGATGAGCTGTGCCAAGCCTTCAGCGATAGCTGTCTTGCCAACACCTGGTTCACCAAGGATGAGCGGATTGTTCTTCTGACGACGCGAAAGGATCTGCATGACGCGCTCGATCTCAGCAGCGCGCCCGATGACAGGATCAAGCTTGCCTTCGCGCGCCTTCTTCGTCAGGTCGGTGCCGAACTCAGCGAGCATGCTCGACTGGCCGCCCTGCGGATCGAATCCGTTGCGTCCTGCCATCACAGGCGACTGCCCAACGATGTCGTTCATCGTAGAGCGGATATCGTCGGGACGAACGCCAAGGCGCCCGAGCACATCGATTGCTGTGCCATCACCTTCGCGAGCGATGCCAAGCAAAAGATGCTCGGTGGAAATGTAGCTTTGTCCCATCTGCATGGCCTCGCGCAGCGAGTTCTCAAGCACGCGCTTCACGCGGGGTGTGAAAGCAAGATGACCAGAGGTATCAGCGTTCTCGTCGATGGTGGCAACCTGGCGAATGTTCTGCACGACGGCATCGTATTGCACATTGAGACGCTCAAGCGCCTGGGCTGCCAAGCCTTCGTTCTCTTTGATCAGGCCGAGCAATATGTGCTCGGTGCCAACATAGGGCTGGTGAAGACCACGTGCCTCCTCCTGAGCCAGCACGAGCACTTTGCGCGCCTTATCGGTGAATTTCTCAAATGACATACGTTCCTCGATTCTGATATGCGCGTAAGTTTTTCGCCCATTTTAGCAGTCCGTACTATTGAGTGCTAGGCGAACACAGGAAATGCATAGGTGCTGATGCGGCACGAGCGCATCTTTTTGCCTTTTGATCGGATGTGCCTGTTGAGCGCCTTCAGCCTTGCGGCGAAAGCGCCACAGCAACTCAAAGCATGGGCCTAGATCTCATGCATGAAGCGGAACACATCTTCGCGCTGGATGATGATCTGGCACCCAAGATCCTCGCCCGTTGCCGTCAAGCGCTCCTGCACCTCGTTGAAAGGGCACGTCTCGACATCAAGGGTCACGAGCATCGTCATCGAGAAGATCTCGTTCTCGCCAAGAATGGTCTGATTGATGTCGTCGATGTTCGCCCTGCACTCAGTGAGCACTGTAGCCACAGCAGCAACGATGCCCGTGCGGTCCTTGCCAAGAACCGAGATAACGCATTTCATGTTCTCATCCTTTCGCGACGGCACCGCCGTCATCCCTGCGAGCTAAGCCCGATCATCGCTGGTCGGCCAGCCTTTCGCTCATCGACCTTGTAACCATCTATCTATAAATGTGCGCCAACGCTTCGCTGCGCGTTTTCGGATCACGCGCGAACGAGCCACGCACTGCGCTCGTCGTCGTCTTCGAACCTGGCTTCTTCACGCCGCGCATGCTCATGCACAGATGCTCTGCCTCCAAAACGACGAGCACGCCCTGTGGGTCGAGCTCCTTCACAAGCGTATCCGCCACCTGCGAGGTCAAGCGCTCTTGAACCTGAGGTCTTTTCGCGAACACGTCTACCAAGCGTGCCAGCTTCGACAGACCGCAGATGCGCCCATCGCTTGACGGGATGTATGCCACATGAGCCAGCCCGAAGAACGGAACAAGGTGGTGCTCGCAGATGGAGTAGAACGGGATATCGCGCACGATCACCATCTCTTGATGATGTTCGTCGAAGGTTGTCTCGAAATGCTCGGCTGGATCTTGCTCCATGCCAGCACAGATCTCCTCGTACATGGCGGCCACGCGCGCAGGCGTCTTCTTCAGCCCTTCGCGGTCGACATCTTCGCCGATACCCTCAAGTACCAGCCGCACTCCTTCTTCGATCTTCGCTGTATCCATGATCTCCCTTGCATCAAAGCGCAGCATCGCCTGCAGCGCTTAAAGGTCTGCGATCTCAAGTCCGATCGGACAATGATCGGAGCCTTCGATCTCGTTGTAAATCGTAGCGCTCTCAATTCTATCGCGAATAGAGTTGCTCACCAAAAAGTAATCGATGCGCCAACCAGCGTTCGTTCGTCGTGCACGATGCTGATAGCTCCACCAGGTGTACATGTTCGCCAGATCGGGATGAAGATAGCGGAACGTATCCGTGAATCCCGCCTCAAGGAGCTCTTCGAACTTTCCGCGTTCCTCGTCAGAGAACCCTGACGCGCCGCGGTTAGGATCAGGGTTCTTAAGGTCGATGTCGTTATGAGCCACGTTGAAATCTCCGCACATGATGACTGGCTTGGGATCCGCGCTGCTCCCATCGGGCAACGTTCCCGCCTCAAGCCCAAGGCAGAACTCGCGGAAAGCATCGTCCCATTGCATGCGATGGTCGATGCGCGCAAGCTCCATCTGGGAATTCGGCGTGTAAACGTCAACGAACCAGAACGTAGGGAACTCGCATGCCACGATGCGACCTTCCTGGTCAAGATACTCATCCCCCAGGCCATGCAAGACGCGCAGCGGCTCTTCGCGGCTGAACACGACCGTTCCTGAATAGCCCTTCTTCTCAGCAGAGCTGTAATACGCATGATAGCCAGGGAGGTCAAGCTCAACTTGATCAGGCTGGCATTTCGTCTCCTGGAGAGCGAAGATATCAGCGCCGAGCATGTCGAACACCTCATAGAAGTTCTTCTTGAGCACCGCTCGCAACCCGTTCACGTTCCACGATATGAATCGCATGCGTTTTCCTTACTTTTCGGGAAACATTGCCGATGGCATCGGATTATACCGTGCACTGCCGCCCTTATAGGACGAACGCACGCATCATCCTTGGCTATTTGTTTTTCACAAGCCTTTGTCTTTCGAAACGACAATGCTTACGCGTCATTAAAATCTGTGTTACAATGTCTTACATATCAACGATAAGGAAATGATATGGCTACCACAACTATGACAATTCGCCTCGATAAAACAGAAAAGGCTCTCATTGCCGATTATGCAGAGGCTTTTGGCACATCTGTTTCGGAATTTATGCGAAGAGCGGCTCTTGAGCATATAGAAGACGAGCTCGACCTTAAAGCTTGGGAAGATGCAAAATCAGAGTATGATGCAGATCCTACAACCTATTCAGCAGCCGAGATTGCGCAGAAGTATCTATAGCATGTGGCAATTAAGATTTTCTAAGCGTGCCGATAAGCAGTTGTCGAAAATGAACCCTGGGGTTCGCCGGATGATTCTCGCGTGGCTGATAAAAAATGTCGATGGATGCGCCGATCCGAGAGCTCATGGCAAAGGTCTTACGGCCAATAGATCCGAAAAGTGGCGGTATCGCGTTGGTGATTACCGTATTCTATGCGAAATCGATGACGATGAATTGATTGTATTGGCAATCGAGATAGGACATAGAAGCAGTATCTACCGAAGCTAATCGGGAAAGTCAACTAAGAACAAGGCTCTATTAACCCAAGCTGGATATATTGCGCTTAAAGGTTACCTATGATGATGAAAGCGAGGTAAGCCAAAGGAGCTGAGAGACTTATGGCTCGAAGTGACGACGCGGCGAGACTTTCATTCATCATAGGTAACCCATTGTGTGTCCAATCTGGGTTAACAGAGCCATCATTTTCATTCGCTTAAGGCTCACTTGTGATAGGGTTCGCCTCGATTGATCTTGAACGCACGATAGACCTGCTCGAGCAGCACCACGCGCGCGAGGTTGTGCGGAAGCGTGATGCGCCCGAACGACCATGCTGCATCAGCACGCGCTCGTACGCGAGCATCGACCCCGCACGATCCTCCTATGATGAATGCGATGTCCGTCTTGCCCTCAAGCGCCAAGTCATCGAGCTTTTGCGCGATCGTTTCGCTGCTCACGAGCTTTCCGCCAATATCGAGCAGAATGGCGAAGGTGGTAGGCTTCAATGCTTTCAGCACGCCCTCTGACTCTGCCTCGACTGCCTTCGCCTCCCCGCCAACACGAGCGGGATCGACATCGGGTATCTCGATGACGGATACTGCGGCAAAGGGCGATAAGCGCTTCAAGTATTCAGCGCATGCCTGCGCCCAAAAAGCTTCTTTGAGCTTACCGACCGCTATGACATTGATGTGCAGCATCGCCTTAGCGCACCTGAGCAGCCACGATGAACTGATTGGCTGCGAGCTCTTCGCTGTCATCAAGAGAAAGGAGCAGTTCTGTCTGGGCCTCTGCTTGCGCGGTGGCCTTCGTTTGAGCCTCTTCTTGGGCCTCTGCTTGCGCGGTGGCCTCGTCGCGCTTCGCTCTCCGCTCTAGCGCCTTTTCCAAAAGGTGATCTGCGACCTCAGGGTTCTTCGAGAGAAGAGGTCCATGCAGGTACGTTCCGATGACATTCTTGTAGATAACACCGTCGGCATGTGGCCGCGTCTCTTCGTTGTTGCCAACGCCTGCCTCTGAGACCACCCTACCGAATGGCTGAACCCCCTCGTCAAGATACGTACGACCTGCATGATTCTCGAACCCAGCAACAGGATGGCTAGCGAAGGGAACATCAAGCACGATGTCTCCGATGAGGCGGTCTGTCGAGGTCCCTGGACGACGCGTCTCGATCTGCAGGATGCCAAGACCAGGCACCTCCTCGTCATCGAGCAGCCAGGTACGACCGAGCATCTGATAGCTTCCGCAAATGGCCAGCAAAGGACCGCCTTCTTCCACATAAGCAGCGAGATCATCCCGCATCTTCTCAAGCTCCTCAGAGGCAAGTCGCTGCTCCTTGTCAGGCGAGCCGCCAAGCACGACCAGGTCAACATCATCAAGATCGATGGTGTCCCCGTAGCACACGCGCTCCACTTCAACGGGGATGCCACGCCATGCGAGGCGCTCCTCAAGCACGCGCACATTGCCGCCATCGCCGTAGAGGTTGAGCAAGTCGGGAAGCATGTGCGCGATCCGCACAGGGTTTGCCCCTTGAGGCTTAGATACGGAAGATTCCTCCTGCATTGAAGCAATCTTCTCATCAGCCTGAGAAAGTGCGGCCATGCTCTCGCTTTGCGAAGAGCCCTCTTCTCTCTCCATACGGTCGAGCTGTCGCTTGACGGGCGGAAGCGCCGTATAGTTCGCGATCGCATACACTCGGGCATCTGCGCCGAGCTCATCATCCTGTGCGATGCGCTCGAACACCTCCTCAATGCCATCGATCAGCTCCGCTTTGATGCCTGCATATTTAAGGCGCACCTGCAGGTCATTCTTGCGACCACCCCCTGCGAACACGCGAAGATGAGGCTGATTCGCCAGCTCCTCGAAATCGATATCCCAGATCCACGAGACATCGAAGCCATCGACGATCTGCGTATTGATGAAGAACGCTACTGCCTTCGGGCCTTCATCGCTCTCAACGATGCGTAGGTTCTGATTGAACCCTGTCGGATTCTTCGCAAGGTTCAAAAGAACGTCACGCCCGTGAATGTGATATTCCTGGAGCCTTCCGTTCTTAGGGTCGAACCACTTGATAGCCTGGGTGATCGCCTTAGGATCGCACCCTGTTTGCAGCGCTGCTGTTGCTATAGCTGTGAGGTTGTAGACCATGTACGATCCGCTCAATGGCGAATCGATCTCGAAGGACCGCTCTTCGCCGTTAAGCCGTCCGCTCAACTGGAAGGCAACGCCACGCGGACGGAAGCGAACATCGCTCGCCTCCACATCAAGAGCTGGCCGCGCGAATCCGCAATTCGGGCATCGATAGGAACCGAGCTGCCCATATTGGCGATAGTCATAGACGAACATATGCCGACAAGCTTGGCACATGGTCGCATCAGCCACTCTGTTCTGGGCGAGCGACATGCTCTCTGCCACACCGAATGCGATCGAGGCAGGTGAAGAGGCGCGCGAGGGCAGCTTTGCCGCACGCTCAGCGATCATCTGGCAAAGCGGGTCATCGGCGTTATAGATCAGCCTTGTTGTTGGCGAATGCTCGAGAGCTGAGACGATGGCATCCTGGATATGGTCTATCTCGCCACAGCGGTCAAGCTGATCCCGAAAGAGGTTCAAGAGAAGGTAATACGAAGGTTGGAGAGCAGGCACCACTTTCGCAGACCAGAGCTCATCGCATTCGAGCACAGCCCATTCAGCGCCCTTGCATTTTAAGAGCGCAGAAGCTATCCCGCTATCAAGGTTCGCGCCCGTCCGATTGCACAAGACGTTTCGACCAGCCTGCTCCATCACATCGGCAAGGAGGTTGGTGACGGTCGTCTTGCCATTCGTTCCCACGACCACGACGCTTCCTTCATGGATACGCCCCCGCAGCTTCTCGATCAGGCGCGGCTCTATCTTCAAGCCGACCACTCCAGGCACATTCCCCCCGGGTCGATGCGCGACATGCTGAAGCCCCCATGCGAGGATGCCGCTTGTCACACATGCTGCGCCGAGTCTGATATCCATGCTTCTTCCTTTCGCGTCTTGGATAAGTATATAGAACCTCGATGCGAAGCGGAGAGCGCGACAGGCATCGAACAAGGACTTCTGCCAGCGTGCGAGTATAATGGCTCGCATGACTGAACGCCAAGGCAACATAACTGGATTCGCCCTCAAGATAGCCGCCATCCTCGGCATGACCGCCAATCACATGGCACATGCCTACAGCAACGTCTTTCCTATTTGGCTCACGCTTGTTCTGTATTGGTTCGGAGGCTTGACCTATCCGATCATGGCGTTCCTCATCGTTGAAGGCTATACGCACACGTCTAACCTCAAGAAGTACGCAACGCGCCTTGGCATCTTCGCCCTCATCTCGCAGGTACCGTTCTCGCTCATGTTCGGATGGAAGGCGAATGTCCTCTTCACCCTTCTCCTGGGCCTGGGGCTTCTCTGGGTGTGGGATAACATCAGGTCCATCCCTTTGAAGGCTCTGCTCTTCATCGTTGGCATCGGTCTTTCGTTCGGATGCGATTGGGCAGTGGAAGGCCCTCTCATCGTGTTCATGTTCTATTACTTCCGTGATGCGGGAAGGCGCGGCATCGCTCTTACGATGGTGCTCCCTTATGCCGTGGTGTTCACGCAGGTTCTCACAGTGCTTCCTGCCGAACTGAGCGCTGGGATGGACCTCGGAGCTGCCGTTGCAACAGGAGCGGCAACAACATCGCTTCCCTTCATTGAGTTCGCAGGGCTTCCTATCGTTATCAATGGAAGCGCACTCATCGGGTTCTGCAATCTTGGCTATGCTCTAGTTGGATTCTCGCTTTCGACGCTTCTGCTCATGTTCTACAACGGCAAACGCGGGCGGCCGATGAAATGGTTCTTCTATGTGTACTACCCCCTGCATCTGTTTGTGATCTGGGCCATCAAGGTTCTTCTTTAAGAGAGGATTCGCATCAAGCATGATCGGAACGATAGTCAACACGGCTGCCATTGTCATCGGAAGCGCCGTAGGAAGCGTTGCGAAACGCGGGCTTGGCGAAAAGTACCAGAACGTGCTCTTCCTTGCCATGGGACTCGCAGCTGTTGGCCTTGGCGTCAACTCGATCGTCAAGGGCATGTCAGAGAGCGTCTATCCCGTCCTCTTCATTGCGAGCCTTGCGATCGGCGGCGTCTTGGGAACCTGGTGGGACCTCACAGGTCGGTTCGATCGGTTCATCGCAAAGCGGTCTAAAAGCGAAGAGGCGGGGGCTACTCTTGCACAGGGCCTCTCCACAGCGATCATGCTCTTCTGCTTTGGCGCCCTTTCCATTCTTGGCCCGATCAATAGCGCCCTCTATCAAGACGAGACGTTCCTGCTTACGAATGCCACGCTTGACCTGGTGACTTCGATGGTGCTCGCCTCATCGTTCGGATTCGGCATTGCCCTTGCTGCCATCGTGCTCTTCGTGTGGCAGGGAAGCATCTATCTTTTGGCAGCTCAGCTTGCACCGTTTCTCACGAACGAGCTCATGTGCGAGATCACCATCATCGGGGGCTTCTTGATCCTTGCGTCTGGGTTGGGAATCCTCAAGGTGAAGGAGATCCCCGTGATGAACTTGCTTCCTTCGCTCCTCGTGCCGCCCTTGTGGTTCCTTGCCTTGCAAGCGATCGCGCTGTTCTAGCACAAGGTTTTCCTTCATAGAGGATTGCCTCTCTGGTAATGAGTGGCTCGCCGCGTCGTCGCTTCGAGCCAAGGTCTCTCAGCTCCTTTGGCTTACCTCGCTTTCATTACCAGAGAGGCAATCTCTTATAAGCAAAAGAACGGCACCTCAAACTGGTCAGTAAGCCTTTTATTTTGCCAGAGAGACAATCCAACGAAAAGGTCCCACCCGAAATATGCCGAGCGGGACCTTCTTGTCAGATCATCAGGATGCGATCTGCTTGTTCTTCACGAACGTCATGTCGTCATGGGGATGAAGCACATTGCGATGGTAAGGATGACCATGCAAACAACACCAAGGATGACGAACAGCTTCGCGCCGAACTTCAGCCATGTCGTGTACTCGATCTTCGCCAATGCAAGGCCGCCCATGATGGCGCCAGACGTTGGGGTGAACAGGTTCACAAGACCATTGCCTGCGCTGTAGATCATGATCATGGTCTCAACGGAGAAGTTAAGCTGTGCAGCAAGGCCGCCCATGATCGGCATCGAGACCGTCGCCATGCCCGAGGAAGATGGGATGAGGAACGACAGAACGATGTAGAGCAGGAAGGACAGCGGGGCGAAGATGATGGCGGAC
Source organism: uncultured Eggerthellaceae bacterium (assembly GCA_910588985.1). Classification (GTDB taxonomy): domain Bacteria; phylum Actinomycetota; class Coriobacteriia; order Coriobacteriales; family Eggerthellaceae; genus MGBC163016. The sequence continues at coordinate 15,395 of CAJURO010000026.1, forward strand.
ATGCCTGCCAGACCAGCAGCAGCATTGTCGAGGATCCAGAGATCAAGGCCAGTTTCGCCCATGAGAACCGTGATGGAACGAGCAAGTGCGATGACCAACACGACGGACATCATGTCAGCAGCGCCATTGATGAATGCTTTCACGAAGCGAGACTCAGAGATACCACCGATGAGGCCGATGATGAGAGCCATGATGAAGAACCATGCAGAAGCCTCGGTGAAGTACCAAGAACCAAGCGGTGTTCCTGTCAGGAACGAGGACCACGCAGGAGTGACTTCGACCTCTTCTGTTGCCGTGGCATCAATAGTGCCATCGATGGTGAGAGAGGTCTCAGTTGCCTCGTCGTATACTGCAACGACGCCATCAGCATCAACGGGTTCTGTTACCTCTTCATAGGTAGCGCCAGCATCGAATCCGTCAAAGCCAAGGTCAGCCCAAGGAATGAAGCTGACGATCATGACGACGAACGTCAGGCCGAAGACGATGAGAGCCCACTTCTGACGAGTGGTCATGTGCTTGACATTGCCCTGATCATCAGTTGCAGCCTCAGTCTCAGACTCCTTCATGCCCCACTCATTCATCATGTCTTCCTGCTCTTGCAGGGACAGAATGGTGGAACCCTTGTCAGCCTTGACCTTCTTCGCATATCTCATGACGAAGACGATGGAGATAGCCAGGGTGACGAGCCAGAGTACAACGCCCAGGCCCATGATGATGCCCTGGTTGATAACGATGTCCGTACCTGAAAGGGAGTCGATCGCAACGCCAACAGCGAACGGGTTGACCGTTGAGCCAAGAACGCCGCAGCCAGCGCCGAGAAGAACGACCGCAGCACCGGTGATGCTGTCGAATCCCGCAGCCACCATCGTGGCTGCCAAGAGCAGGTAGAACGGAACCGTTTCCTCGCACATACCATAGGTAGTGCCGCCGATCGAGAAGATGAACATCAAGATCGGGATGAGGATGAGCTCGTTGCCATGAAGCTTATGCACCAGCGCCGCAATGCCAGCGTCCAAAGCTCCAGTCTCGGTGACGATCCCAAGGAAGCCGCCGAGGATCAGAACGAACAGGCAGACTTCGATAGCATCTTTGAATCCGAGAACAGGCGCGGTCACGATGTCGGCAAGCGTAGCACCTTGTACGCCTTCAACGCCGGTAGCGCCCATGATCATGGTGATGACAGCTAGAACGACAAGGATGATAAGCAAGATAGAAAATGCTGATAGGCTACGCCGTCTTCTGTCTTTCTTTTTCGCTTGTTCAGTCATGTTGTCTCCCCCCTTTTCTGCAATCTGCATCCCTGCTTAGGATGCGGCGAATGATATGATCTGGCCCCTACAGCATGTTCGCTCGCGGTGCGGCAGAAAACGCAAGCTGCACACACGGTAAAGGCCTGACATCTGCGGCACCCTTTTGGGAGAACGTTAAATCCTCTGTGAGGATGCCGCATCTGTGCAGTGAGACCATCGTTGCGGCGAATTCGGTCACAAACACCGCTGATGGGGTCTCCGCGCTCTTACCTTGCGCGGATGATAGTGCCTGTCTCGCCCTTGAGCCCCTCAGCTGCATGGTCGAGAGATGTGATCAGAGCAGTCCCATTGGGATACTCCTCCAGATACTCAATGCATGCCTGGATCTTCGGAAGCATCGAGCCAGGAGCGAATTGTCCTTCCTCGATGTAGCCACGCGCCTGATCCACGGTCATGGTGTCGATATCCATCTGCTCAGGAGTGTTGAAGTTGATGGCAACCTTCTCCACAGCCGTGAGGATGACGAGCATGTCTGCCTTGAAGTCCGCAGCCAGCTTCGCAGACGTGCGGTCCTTGTCGATGACAGCCGCGACGCCATGGTATGAATCGTCACGCTCGATGACAGGGATCCCACCGCCGCCTGCAGCAATGACGATATAGCCGTCATCCATCAGGTCCTTGATGGCGTCAAGCTCGACGACACGCTGCGGCTTCGGAGACGGAACGACCATTCTCCAACCACGACCAGAATCCTCTTTGAAGGTTGCGCCTGTTTCCTCCGCACGCGCTTTTGCCTCATCCTCGGTAAAGAATGGGCCGACGGGCTTCGTCGGATGCTGGAAAGCGGGATCCTCTGGGTACACAACCGTCTGCGTGACGATGCAAGCAGTGGAGCGAAGGATGGAGCGGCGCTTCAGCTCGCCAAGCAGGGCTTGCGAAAGGTGGTAGCCGATATAACCTTGAGACATGGCTCCGCACTCTGGGAAGGGCATCTCTGGGATAGAGTCGTCGTGAGCGCTTGCTTCTGCGAATGCGTTGGAGATCATTCCAACCTGAGGGCCGTTGCCGTGAGTGACGACAACGTTGATGCCCTCAGCGATCATATCAGCGATATGGGTCGCAGTGTTCTCAACGAGCTCGAGCTGCTCTTCGGGAGTGTTGCCAAGCGCATTGCCACCGAGGGCGATGACCACGCTCTTGCCTTCTCCTTTTTGATACGCCATAAGAAATCACCTCAACTTGGACTTAGCGAAGCGTTGCGTACATGATCGCCTTGATCGAATGCATGCGGTTCTCAGCCTCGTCGAATACGCGGGATTGAGTGGACTCGAAGACCTCGTCCTCAACCTCCATCTCAGTGATGCCGAACTTCTCAGCAATGTCAGCGCCGATAGTGGTGTTGGTATCATGGAATGACGGCAGGCAATGCATGAAGATGGCATCCTTGTTCGCAAGGGCCATGAGCTCCTTGGTCACGCGGAACGGCTCAAGCTCCTTGATGCGCTGTGCCCACAGGTCTGCGGACTCGCCCATGGAGACCCAAATGTCCGTGTAGAGGACGTCTGCGCCCTTCGCGGCTGCCTTGGCATCATCGGTGAACGTGACAGAACCACCACTGACCTTGCAAAGCTCCTTGCAGGTCTCGACAAGCTTCGGATCGGGCATGAGAGCCTTCGGGCCGCAGCCAACGAAGTTCAGGCCAAGCTTTGAGCAGACCACCATGAGCGAATTGCCCATGTTGTTGCGAAGATCGCCGAAGAAGACGAACTTAAGGCCCTTGATGCCTGTCGGGAAGTTCTCCTTCACCGTGAGCATATCCGCGATCATCTGCGTGGGATGGAACTCGTCGGTAAGGCCGTTCCATACCGGAACGCCTGCCTTCTCAGCAAGCTCCTCAACGTCAGACTGCTTGAAACCGCGGAACTCGATGCCATCATAGAAGCGGCCGAGCACGCGGGCAGTATCCTCGATGGACTCCTTGTTGCCCATCTGGGAGCTACCAGGATCGAGGTAGGTGACGCCCATGCCCAGGTCCATGCCTGCGACCTCGAATGAGCAACGGGTACGGGTAGATGTCTTCTGGAACAGAAGGACGATGTTCTTTCCCTCAAGATAGCGATGTGGCGTGCCCGCACGCTTGAGGTTCTTGAAATCCTGGGAGAGATCGATCAGGTAATTGATCTCTTCCGGAGTGAAGTCAAGCAGCTTGGTGAAGCTGCGACCGCTGAGATTGACTGGCATTGTTACCACCTCCGAAATGGTGTGAATAAGGTTGAGAAGAAACGTGCTCTAAAGAGGAAACGAGGATTGCCGACTCATGCTTGAACCGACAATCCTCCTTATACTGTTCCGATTTAGTCCTCGCGCCAAAGAGGCATAGACATGCAGCGTGGACCACCACGACCACGGGACAGCTCGGCCGATGGCATCTGCAGAACGTTGATGCCTTCACGCTCGAGCACCGCGTTGGTAACATCGTTGCGCTCGTAGACCACAACGGTTCCTGGGCGGATGCAAAGCGTGTTGGAGCCGTCGTTCCATTGCTCGCGCTCAGCTGCGATCCTGTCGCCGCCGCCGCAAGGGATCAGCTTGACAGCGCGTCCGACATACTCGGACAGGACCTCTTCGAGCGTCTCAGAGACCTCGCGGACATGGATCCCACCATGGCCGTCAGGCTTGATCTCGAAGACAGTCAGCGGACCCATGATGCCCGGATGGATGGTGAACTTGTCATAGTCGATCTGCGTGAACACCGTATCCAGATGCATGAATGCACGGGAGTTCGGGATGTTGAATGCAAGGATCGTCTCGATCGGGGAATCGGATCCGAAGATGTTCTTCGCGATCTGATCGATAGCGTCAGGCTCAGTACGCTGAGAGATGCCGATTGCCAGCGTCTTCTCGTTGATGTTGAGGATGTCGCCGCCTTCGATGTGGAAGGTGTAATCGCGCTCGTAGTACTGAGGCACCATCTGATAATCCGGATGATACTTGAAGATGTAATCGCCATAGATGGTCTCACGATTACGGGTCTGGGAGTACATGCGGTTGATGGAGATGCCGTTGCCGATCATGGCGAACGGGTCGCGTGTGAAGTAGAGGTTCGGCATTGGAGCCAGAACGAGCTTCGCCGCGTCGCTGACAAGGTCAACAAGGGAGTTCTCGAACTCAGTGTGGATCTCCTGCAGGTTCACACCAGCCATCGTCTTGAGGACGAGCTCTTTGTTGGTGGGATAATTATCATTGAGATAATCATAGAGGAGCTTCTGCCACCGCTCGGTACGGATACCACCCTCGAAGATGAACTGCTTGAGGAACTTCTCGCGCAGCTCAGGCTCCTTGTCAAGCACTTCCGCCATCAGGTCTTCCAAGTAGACGACCTCGACGCCCTCGTCGCGGAGGATCTTCGCGAAGGCATCGTGCTCTTCTTGTGCAACCTTCAGGAACGGGATGTCATCGAAGAGGAGCTCTTCGAGCGTGTTTGGGGTGAGATTCAGCAGTTCTTCTCCAGGTCTGTGGAGCAGGACTTTTTTCAGGGGCATGATCTCACTTTTAACATTCACGCCTGCCATGTTCGTTCCCTCCTAACTGGGACAAATAAGGACACAATTTCCTATGCCCCCTATTGTAGAGAACCGCCTTTCAAGAAGCTATGTGCAACGGTTACATGAAAGGATTCATTTTTTAGTAATTTTTCACATACAATTTGAGATAGATGACAATGATAGGTTCCACGCTTTACATTAAAGGAACAAAAAGATCAGGTGATGCATCATGCAGTTTCCTCTTGGTATTATTTGTGATTTATTGCGTGAAGAAGGCCTTGATGTCGTTCGCGAACCACATCGTCCTGACGCTCAATTCTCTTGGATCTCGGCAATCCCAGATGCGGTAGCATCCTCTGATCAATCTCTTGCCTATGTGGTAAGCAACGTGCTCGATGCGCCCGCTGATGCCTTTCGCATAGTTGCAAAGCCCGAGCGTCGCATGCCTATCCCCGTCCCCGACGATCAACCGAATGACATCTACGTCAGGACTGACCTGCCAACCTCGCGCATCGCCGACATGGTCCAACGCAAGCTCATCGAGATCATCCAATGGAACGATCAGATGACAGCACTGCTTGAGAAGGGATGCATCACCCAAGATCTGCTGCGCATGAGCCAGCCTGTGCTGCAAAACTATATCGGGCTCTCAGACGCAACGTTCTCCTATATCGCCCATACGCCGAACATCCCGCCGTTTGACGAGGTCTCCCGCTACTTCGTGGAACACCAGTACTACAGCCTTGAGTTCATCGAACGCCTCCGCAAGTCAGGCGAGCTGCGAAAATGGAACTTTCAGGACTGGACGGTGGTCCACCAGCATAACGACTACTTTGGACACCCCACTGCTGAGAAGGTGTTCCAACGACATGGCAACTTCGCCGCTGTCCTCGTGATGGTCTCGCCTACCCACATCAATGCGAAGACAGTGTTCTTGTTCAATCTTCTTGCCAACAAGATCGATCTCTGCCTCGATCGGCACTGGCGGTTGGAGAACCCTCTTGAACAGAAGTACACCTATTTCATGAAGCGCGTCTTGTCGGGAAACACCTTCAACGAGGCCGAGCTTGAGGACGAAGCGAAGATCCACGGGCTCCCTACCAACGGCCTGTTCCGCCTTCTCCTGGTTGATAATACTTGGAAGGTCGGTTCCCCTGACTATTTCGCGAAAATGATCATCGACCGTCTGCCTGATTGCAAGGTGGCCATCGAAGGCGGGCGTGTTGCTATCCTTTTGTGCTCGTCAACGGCGAACACAGGACGTGTTGCCAGCATGGAGGACGAGCTCTTCAAACTTGCCTTTCAGATGAAGGTGGAGATCGGCGTATCGGAGAAGTTCGAGAAGCTCGGCCAAGCGGCGATCGAGCTTGAGAAGGCGCGCATCGCGCTCAATTATGGGCATCGCTACTCAACGCGCTATTCCTCGCTTGAGGAGAGCGAGAAATACACCAACTGCGTGTTCAAGTACAAGCGATACTTTCCCTACTTCGCCACGGATCCCTTCGCCGAGAAGGAGAAGCTGACGACGTTGCTCTTGAAGGAATCGAACCCGTTGGTCAAGCTGCGGACGCTCGACAGGGAGCGGAACACGAACGATCTTGAGATATTGCGCGTGTATCTGAGGCTTGATGGGCGCATCGGGGAGATGTGCAACTTGCTGCACATCCATCGCAACACGATCACGTATCGTTTGGAGAAGATCCGCAAAGCTATCGGTGCTCGCTTGGATGATCCTGATACGAAGATGTACCTCAGGATCCTTTTCCTCATGTACGAGTGATCATATGAGGGACGTACCAAAACGCTCATTAGGCAGCGCGCCTAATGAGCGTTTTGGTACGTCCCTCATATGCGTCATCAACTCTTTGTAACCGAGTCGTATCAGGCTGCAGATCCCTCTGCTCCTCGTTCTGTTTTCAAGTAAGATGCCATCAAGACATAGCACTCTGCAACCGCTCAGCAAAGCAAACCTGCTGCGTGCTCACGTTCGCGCAGAGACAAGTCCATAAGGGGGAGAGATGTTCGAAGACGAGAATGGCAACCGCCCAGGTGATTGGACGCATCGAGCTCAGCGCAAACAGCAAGCTAACACCATCATAGGGAAGGACGATGCCCCGAAGGATCAGCAGAAGAAATGGTACCAAGATACGTTCTGGGTCATCTTCTTCCTCGTCGTGTTCTGGCCCGTTGGATTGTTTTGCCTCTGGAAGACAGACTGGAACATTGCGATAAAGATCGTGCTGACCATCGTCGTTGCCATCATGGTGATCATTGCCTTCAACTTAAGCTTGCAGGTCAACGCATCGCTTCAGGGGTAGAGAGTAAAAGGGACGTTCCAAAACGCTCATTGGGCGTGCTGTTAGGCAGCACGCCCAATGAGCGTTTTGGAACGGGCAGGGTCAGGCGGTCATCGCACCTCATGCTGCTTTCGCCAGAAGTTCGGAG
>CAJURO010000027.1 GCA_910588985.1 uncultured Eggerthellaceae bacterium
TGGTCGGGATGACAGGATTTGAACCTGCGGCCTCTGCGTCCCGAACGCAGCGCTCTACCAAGCTGAGCCACATCCCGATAGGTGAGCGTTCCCTATGTTAGCGAAAAACCCGCCGCAATGAAAGAGGATTTTTACTCGAATCCCTTCTCTGGCGTGGATCGCTGGAGCACCTCTTCGCCGATCTCGCGCCCGCGGCGTACCTGATCATCCCATTCGCTTGTGTCGGCCTCCTCATCTGGTGCAGGAGCAGAGTGGGGAAGGGCCAATGGCTTGTCAAAAGCATCGCGCTTCCAAAAGAGCCAAACAACGAGCAAGATGGCTACGATGCCCACATGCCATGTTCCTTGGAAGAGGAATTCCGATCCGCCGATTATAACGAGCAATCCAAGCGTGAGCGCCCATGCGGTACGGAAGCGCATGACGAGTCCGATCGCAAGAACCATGAGCACGATCGAGCTGATGATGAGCGGCACCCCGACCAGGAGCGAGCTCATATCGATCCAAGACGCGAGCATCATATAGGGCGTGAAGGCGCCAGGCGCGAAGGACATGCCGACATTGGCCAGTCCGATGAGCATGACGAGCGTGCCAGAGATCCAAGCGATGTCGCGCTTCTTCTGCTCGGCAGTGTGCGTCTTCTTCGATTGGAAGAACCCAGATTGGGAGAGGAGCACAGCCCCAATGCAGAAGGGAATCCAGAACATGATGCCGCGATAGACAAGAGCGATGGCCGCAGCGGTGGCAACCGAGCAGCCATAGGCCGTGAGGATGGCGGTGATCATGGCTTCGACAACGCCAACGCCTTGCGGTGTTGGGGAGAGGATGACCGAGATCGCAGCAACGGCGAAGGCTGCAACAAGAGCTTCAACATGCTCGAAGCCGAATGCGTATCCGATCGCAACAAGGCAAGCCATATTGAGGATAGCGGAGAAGGATGCATACATGACGGTGATCAACGTGCCCTTCGGATTGCCCGCAAGAAGATTCGAGGTGCGGATGAACGAATGCGCCGTATTGCGCCCCCAGCCTGCTCGCAAGCTCTTCTTGATGACCTTCAGCACCCGATTGATGATACGTTCGATCACCATGAAGACGCGGTAGAGCAGCCGTGGTCGGAGATGTCCCACAAAGAAGAGGCTCGAGAGGATGACGAGAACGCCTGCAAGGAGGAGGCCGCCGACGATGAATACCATATTCGTATGCCCGGAGATCCACATTGTCAAGAACCCGATGATAGAGATCACGAATACCGCTGCAAAATAGCCGATCTGCGAAAGGATGGCACCTCCCGTCGACTGACCTGCATCGCACCCTTGCCGATGTGCATCATCGATGATGAATGCAACGCCCGTAGCACCGCTGAACAGGCAGAAGGTATTGATGAATACGAGCGAGAAGATCAACACGACATTGTGCCAGAAGCCCGTAGGGTGTCCCACAGCATCAAAGGCGGCATCGTAGCTTTGCGCTTGCACGAGGTGACGCGCCAGCATGAGGATGATCGAGATGATGATGGGTACAAGCGCCCCGGTCATCATCGTGTTGAAGAAATCAGAAAGGTAGTCCATGTTCGCCAAGATGAAGCAGACAGCGATGATCCCGAGTATGAGGAGGAGCGCCTTCTTCATCTGACTACCCTACGAAGCCACCGTACATGCAGAGTCGCGAGAAATAGGAGCAGATCGAGGGTCCACAACAGATGCAGAAGCAGAGCATGGTGGGATCGATGCCGCCGACGTTGAAGCCCCGCTCCTGGCCCGTCTTCTGATAAGCCTGAGCCCGCTGTGAAAATTGATTCTGCGCTCGAATGTAATCGGGATTGTTCGGCTCGATTTGCAGGGCGCGGCGAATATGGTCGTGTGCCGCCACCGTATTGCCAGCACCGTTGTTCGCGAGTGCGAAAAGATAATGCCACCGTGCATTTCGCCCCGTTGAGGGAATGTTCTGCAAGATGCCGATGGCGTCTCTGTAATTTGCCGCGTTGATGAGGTAGATAGCCTGCCTCACCTCTGCGCTGTCGGCTGTGTTCGCTTCGGGATGGATCGGACCTGCGGCACTGCCCCAGCCTGTATTGAAGAGATCCTCGAAATTGATGGTGGTCCATCCATAGGGTGCTTGCCCTTCGCCAAAAGGATTGCCGTATGGATTGCTCTCAGTGCCTTGCGAAGGGCCGCCCTGGCCACTTTGCGCATTCGGATTCGCATATCCGTTGTAGCCAGGAGTGTAGGGAGCCCCATAGCCGCGCTTGCGCGCATCGCTCGCCCGATACTTCTCAGGATTCGTGATGCGATCGTAGGCCTCGTTCACCTTATTCATGCGCTCCTCGGCCTCGGGATCGTTCGGATTGAGGTCAGGGTGGTTCTCGCGCGCTTTCTTGCGATAGGCCTTTTTGACTTCGTCAAGGGAGGCATCGCGAGGGACGCCTAGGACGTCATATGGATTCTCTGTCATCAACATCCCGTCTCACGGTTGCTTCCTTGCGATAGGTCTGATTGAACTTCTGCCACATTCCTGCGTATATGACGCTTCGCATCAAGTGAATGTCCTGTTCAAGCGGCAGTTTCTCGAATGCATGTGCGACATCTCCCGCAAGCTCGGCGAGCACGACCTGCATCGCATCAGCATCCATGTCCAAACCTTTGAAAGGATTATAAGAGTTATTGCGTATATCCGCACGTAGGTCAATGGCAGCATCCATCATATAAACGAAAACTCCAAGCGCCTGCCCAAGCTCTCGCATCGTCTGCTCAAAGATGCCACCCGTGCAGGCGAATACATTTCCTAGAAGAGAGCCGAATTCGCGTGCTGCTTCATCAGGCTCTGTCTGGGCGGCAGTTTCGATCTCGCGAATGCGCGCCATAGATGCCTCGCATTCTGCGCAAAGCTCAGGATAGCGCGCCCTGCATCTCTGATAGGCATTCGCAAGGAGCTTGCTTCCTGCTCTTCCCCTCAAAGAAGCATCATCAGCAATGTCGTCAAGGCATTTGTGGTATGCGAACATGACCGACATATCTGCCGCGAATTCCGTAGCTGGAGAAGTAGCAGAGGGCATCTCCTTGGCGGGGTGGGAGATGCAGCGCATGGATGCGCGCTCGTCGGGGTACTCGTGGAGCGAATCGAGGAGCATCGCCAGGAATGCAAGGTCATAGCTGAGAGCAGCCCGTGAGATCTGGCCATAACGTGTTTTGAGAGAGCGGCAAACGCCGCAGTAGAGCTCTTCGTAGCGAGCACGTTCGGCATCATCCACCTGATCGAGCCGAGCAACAGCAATCCCGAACATCAAGCATCTCCGCTTCTTATGCTAAGGCTCTGCATCGGGGCGTTAGGATTGTATCGTTGTTTGATGATGACAGGTTGGGCAGGTCACCTTGAGCGTGCCGCGTCCTTTGGGCACCGAGAGCGACTGGCCGCACTTCTCGCAGGCAAAAGTCACTTTATCGGGAGCAGCTGCCTTCGAAGCGCTCTTCTTCGGCGCTTTCGCGTTCGATGTTGTGCTCTTCTTTGTGGTCTTCGCATTGCGCTTGCCTCGTGAGATGAGCGAGAGGAAGCGCTCGTTTTCCTGTGCGCGAGCGGAGGTATTGCGTGAGAGCACGCGAAAGATCGAGTAGAAGAGCAATGCGTAACCGAGGATCGCGAAGATGAGGTTAGGGATGAACGTATTCACGAGCACGACGATGAATGCAGCAATGAGCGCTGCGACGCTCAAAGCATCGCTTCCATTTCGTCCTACCATGAAGCCTGAGAAAGCCTCATTGATTCTTTCGAAGAAACTACGCATGTGATATCTCTCTTTCTGTTGTTCGTGATAAGTGTAGCTGTTCCGAAATACTTTTGTGCAGTTGACCAGTATGGACGCGGGAAGCGGGGTTCATGAGGTAGAATCGTTGTATATATAAAAGGGACCCTCTGCGTAGGAAGGCTGAAGTCTCTTGAGCGGAAAAGTTGCCAATAGTGACGTTTTGAGCGTGTTCTTCGATAGCGTCGCTGTCATGCTTTCGGCGGGCATCCAAACCGACGAGGCAGTTCATATGTTCTCGGAGGACATGAAGGATGCTTCGTTCAAAGCGGCCTGCGATCGCATCTATCGAAGCCTCATTGCTGGCGAAGGGCTGGCAGAATCAATGGTGCGCACGGGCGTGTTCCCAAGATACGCTGTCGAGATGATCGCTACGGGCGAGCGTTCTGGACGGCTCGAGCAGGTGCTCCGCAGCCTTGCAGTCTATTATGACGAAGAGAATCGCCTGTTCACCAAGATCAAATCTGCTTTGGGATATCCTGCGGCACTCCTCTGCATAATGAGCGTTATCCTTGCGTTCACGGTTGCTGTTATCCTTCCTGTGTTCAGCGATATCTACGAGAACATCGCGGGTAGCTTGACGGCGGGATCCTTCAACGCGGTGGGTATCTCTTTGGTCATCGGATGGGTGGCGCTCATCCTTGTGCTCGTGTTGACGGTCATAGCGCTCATCTTCGCCATCATGTCGCGCACAGCAGGTGGGCGGAATGCGCTCATGAAAGTTTTCGAGAAGCTCCCCTTCACCAAGGGCGCCATGTTCGATCTTGCCTTTTCGCGTTTCATCACCTGCTTGAGCGTTTATGTGGCCTCTGGCATCGACACGGATATGTCGATGTACGAGGCGCTCCAAACGGTCACGCATAAGAAGATGCGTCGTCAGGTCAAGCAAGCCTATGACTTCATGATCGATATCGAGAATCCACGTAGCCTGGCGCAAGCTATCTCGGAGACGAACATGCTCGAACCAGTTTATGCGCGCATGCTCTCCATTGGAGCGCGCGCAGGTAGCCTGGAGCGTACGCTCGAGCGGCTCTCAGACATCTTCTTCGAGGAGGCAACGGATCGGATCGATGCGGTTGTTGATGGGATCGAGCCTGTGCTTGCAGCTCTTATGACGATAGCTGTTGGCGCTACGCTGATCTCGGTCATGCTGCCGCTCATTGGCGTTATGGCATCCATCAGCTAAGGCGCATGTCCAAGGCCGAAGCACCTACGAGACGCAAGGGATAACGAGGTAGATACGAAGCATGTACCGAGAGCTCGCGCATAAGAAGCTCAATTCGATCGCCAAGGTCATCATCGGCGTGGTGATCGTTGTTGCCCTCGCCTTCGGAGGGGTTGCTCTCTATCATGTTGCACACGAGAGCGCAAAGGAGCAGGGGGCTGCTTCAGTTCGTCAGACCATCTTAGATGCAGCCGCACAGTGCGCTGCTGTTGAGGGGGCATACCCCTCCACTCTCGAGCATCTCGAGAATTCCTACGGATTGCGCGTGAACCATCAGGAGTATGACATCATCTTCGAGTCCTATGCGGCGAACTTTCCGCCAAGTGTGGTGGTGACGCCAAAATGAGACCGCGCAGTGACACCATCTTTGTGGAAGACGAGGCTTTGGGGCCTCGGCGTAAGAGCGACGCTTTCGTCGATAGCATCCTCAAGACATCCTCACGTACAGCAGAGCTTGAGCAACGGGGGAGAAGCGGTCATGTTTTCACGATCATCCTCTTCGTGCTGTTCGTTTCGGTCATGCTGATCGCGATCCTGATCGGCACGTCGGTGTTTTCTGCCCTGCGCACTACAGATGCTCAGATCGAGGATTCCCGACTTTCGCTCGTGCTCATTCCGAACATCATCAGAGCCACCGATGAGGCGAATGCCGTTTCTGAGACAACAGGCCCTGAAGGGCGCGCTCTCGTGCTCACCGAGCGTCTTGATACAGGCACCTATGAGACGCGCATCTATGAGCATGAAGGGATGATCGTTCAGGAATACGCTATCGCAGGGACGGAGCTTTCTCCTGACAATGCCGATCCTATCGTTGCCTCTAATATGTTCGAGTTCAACTTCAAGAATGGCATCCTTACCATCGTGACCGATGATGGAGAGACATCTGTCGCTATTCGCAGTCTGATAGGAGTGTATTGATGGCGCTCACTGAAGACAAGCGGACAAAGAGAGGTGGGGGCGGGAATCCTATCTCGGCATTCGTCATCGAGGCGGTGTTCCTCATTCTCTTCCTTGTTGCCTCGCTTGCTGTGGTGATGAGCATGCTGAGCTTATCCTATCGTCAGGAGACGCAAGCGGCGCTTACGACTCGCGCGATGTCATATGCAATGGAGAGCGCAGAGCGCTTCGTTGTCGAATGTGAGTCCGACACGGCCACATTCTCGCGGGTCGAGGATGGGATGGCTATTCGCTGCGATGTGACTTCGTTTCCCACAACAGCGGGTACCCTCTATTATGCTCATATCGAGGTCTATCCAACAGGGGATGTGCCCGTCCCAGTTCATCCATTGGCTGATATCTCCTTGCCTGCCGCAGGGGATGAGAATGCCAAACGAGATATCACGTTCGAGCTTGACACAGCACGCTACCTCTCTCGGGTGGTGAGGTAGATGGCACGGCGTCGGAATCCAGTGCGGATGGGCCCTATCAGCATTTTCGTGCTGGTCATCATCCTCTGCTTGGCAGTGCTCGCGACCCTCTCCTTCGCCACATCGCGTGCGCAGGTCTCCATTCAGGAGCGCCAAGAGGAGATGGTCAAAGCCACTTATGACAACGAGATTGCAGCCCAGCAATTCGTTGCAGCTCTCGATGCCACGCTTGCGCCATTGCGCACAGAGGGGCGGCAGAAGAATTTCGCAATATCCTATGTCACTGATCATTTGAGCGGGCTCTTCGAAAGCTCATGCATCGTCGATTCGCCTCATGAGGCGATAGCAGCCATTGATGAGGCATCAAAGAGCCGTGCGACCACGTTGAGCCAGGATGCTTCGCCGACGATCGAGATCGAATCCGATGACCAGGCAAAGCAGATCAGCGCGAGCGGATCGTTCCGTGGAGATGTGCTTCGCGTTGAGTTCACGCAAGATAATCGCCGTACGCTCTCAATTGCGGTACGCATTACTGATTCCCTCGCGCTTGAGCTGATCGAATGGAAGACGAGCACCATTTGGGAAGAAGATACGGGCGAGAAGCTCTGGGCTGGCTAGGCTGTTTGTATATTGACCGAAATGGGTTAAAGTGAGTTCAATGATTCAGGCAAGGAGATAGTGCATGGATGAGATCAAGACGCTGCTCAAAGAGATGGTGAACAAGAACGCCTCCGACATCTTCATCGTTGCTGGCTTACCGTTCACCTATGAGACCGAAGGCAGACAAGTACGTGATAACTCCAAGCCTCTTATGCCTCAGGATACCGAGGGCCTCATTCGCATGATCTATGCTCTTGCGAATCGCTCCATGACGCATTTCGAGGAATCGAAGAATCAAGATGATGACTTCTCCTTCGCTATTGCAGGCATTGGGCGTTTTCGTGTGAACGTATTCCGTCAGCGTGGATCCCTTGGTGCGGTCATCCGTGTCATCCCCTTCTCGCTTCCGCGTCCAGAGCTCTTGGGCATTCCAGATGAGGTCATGGCTTGCGCGGATTTCAAGAAGGGCCTTGTTTTGGTCACCGGACCTGCTGGAGCAGGCAAGAGCTCGACGCTCGCCTGCATGATAGACAAGCTCAACAACACCACTCAAGGTCACATCATCGCGCTTGAGGACCCGATCGAGTACGTTCATCGCCATGCCAAGAGCATCGTCACGCAACGCGAGGTGCCAACTGACATCGCCACCTATGCGCAAGCTCTTCGCTCTGCCATGCGCGAGGCACCAGATGTCATCCTTCTTGGCGAGATGCGCGACCAAGAGACCATCTCCACAGCGGTCACCGCAGCTGAGATGGCACAGCTCATCTTCTCGACATTGCATACCACGGGTGGCGCGAACACGATCGACCGTATCATCGACGCATTCCCGGCCAATCAGCAACGTCAGATCCGCATGCAGCTCTCGATGGTCCTCCAGGCTGTCATCTCTCAGCAATTGGTGCCAACGGTTGATGGGAAGATCACCCCTGCCTTCGAGATCATGCTCGTGAATCCTGCTATCAGGAACCTCATCCGTGAGGAGAAGACGCATCAGATCGATAGCGTCATCGCAGCGGGAAGCGCGATGGGAATGCGCACGATGGATCAGAGCCTCTATGAGCTTGTCCGTTCAGGTCGTGTGGCGAAGGAAGTCGCTCTCCAGTACAGCATCCATCACGATGCTCTTTTGAAGCGCTTCCAGACCGAAGGACTCTAAAGCTTGTTGGATTCGAAAAGGGTTGGATCGGTCCGCTTGCACAGCAGGACACATATTTAGAAAAGGTGAATGCATGAAGGGGATCATTCTTGCAGGAGGGAGCGGAACGCGCCTGTATCCGTTGACGACGGTGACTTCGAAGCAATTGCTTCCTGTTTACGATAAGCCCATGATCTACTACCCGCTCTCTGTGCTCATGATGGCGGGGATCAAGGACATCCTCATCATCTCGACGCCTACCGACCTGCCGAATTTCGAGCGCCTTCTTGGAGATGGGTCTCGATTCGGGATCAGTCTTTCATATGCTGAGCAGCCTTCTCCCGACGGTCTTGCGCAAGCGTTCATCATTGGAGAGGAGTTCATCGCTGGGGAGCCTTGTGCGCTCGTGCTTGGCGACAACATCTTCTATGGCAACGGTTTGGGACGTCATTTGAAGAGCGCGGTCGCCCGTGCCGAGGAAGAGGGCGGAGCCACCGTATTCGGCTATTACGTTGATGATCCTGAGCGTTTTGGCGTTGTGGAGTTCGACGATGAGCTCAATGCGGTCTCCATCGAAGAGAAGCCAGAGCATCCCAAGAGCAACTATGCGGTCACCGGGCTGTATTTCTATGATGCGCGCGTGTGCGAGCTTGCCAAGCAGGTGAGGCCCTCTGATCGCGGAGAGCTCGAGATCACCACGCTCAATCAAATGTATCTAGCGGATGGTACGCTCTCAGTGGTCACGCTCGGGCGTGGGTATGCATGGCTTGACACGGGCACGATGGAGTCTCTCTTCGAGGCGTCTGAGTTCGTACGTGCAGTCGAGCGTTCGCAGGGCATGAACGTCTCGGTGCTCGAGGAGATCGCCTTCGAGAATGGCTGGATCGATCGCGACGCGTTGATCGAGGCAGCTGAGAAATATGGGAAGAGTGAATACGGCAAGCATCTTGCTAAGGTGGTCGAAGGCAAGATACTGCCGCACAAGAGCGCTTTTTAAGGAAGCTACATGGCATATACGATCCTCATAACGGGAGCAAATGGTCAGCTCGGGCATGAGCTTGTCCGCATCCTTACTGATGGCAAGGCCGAGATAGGCCTCATTCCTGCAGATTATGAAGGTGCAGAGGTTATTGCGGTTGATGCCGATATGCTCGACATCACCGACGCTGATGCGGTCGCTTCGTTCGTTGCTCGTACGCACCCTGACATCGTGATCAACTGTGCTGCAATGACCAATGTGGATGGTTGCGAGCAGTATGAAGATGCTGCTTTCGCAGTCAATGCGCGCGGTGCTGAATACCTTGCTCGTGCAGCGAAGGAGGCAGGCGCCAAGCTCGTGCATGTTTCAACCGACTATGTCTTTCCCGGTGATGTGCCAGGTGAGCGAGTTGAGACAGATGCTGTTGCGCCGAAGAGCGCATATGGCAGGACCAAGCTTGCTGGCGAAGAAAGCGTGTTGCGCGCGCATGATAAGGTGTTCATCGTGCGCACTGCATGGCTCTATGGCTATATCGGGAAGAACTTCGTGAAGACCATGCGCAAGCTCGGCCGTGCTCATGAACAGGTGAACGTTGTGGATGACCAGATCGGCAACCCCACGAGCGCCAATGACCTTGCCTATGAGATCCTTAAGCTTGCGCTGACGGATGATTTCGGCATCTATCATGTTACCAACAACGGGGTGTGCTCATGGGCTGATTTCGCTCGAGCCATCATGGAAGGCTCAGGGCTTGCATGCGAGGTCATCCCCGTTACTTCTGAGCAATATAAAGCGATGAACCCCGCAAGTGCGGACCGTCCGCATTTCTCCGCTCTTCGCAATGCACACCTTGAAGATGTTTTGGGGGACGAGATGCGCACCTGGGAGACCGCGCTTGCAACGTATCTGGCCAATATCGACGAACTGGGAGATGAAGAGTGAGTACGTATAAGAACATCCTTGTTACTGGTGGAGCGGGCTTCATTGGCTCGAACTTCGTGCACTGGGTGGTTGAGAACGAACCTGATGTGCATGTCGTTGTCCTTGATGCGCTTACCTATGCAGGCAACAAGGAGAATCTTGCTGGCATTCCCGAAGATCGCATGGAGTTCATCCATGGGGACATCTGCGATGCTGAGCTGCTTGCCGATATCGTACCCCGCGTGGATGCTATCGTGCACTTCGCTGCAGAGTCCCACAACGATAATTCCATCTCCGATCCAACGCCTTTCGTGCGCACCAATGTTGAGGGGACGTTCCAGTTGCTTGAGGCGGCACGTGCGAACAACACGCGCTTCCATCACATATCCACTGACGAGGTCTATGGAGATCTTGCCCTTGATGATCCGAATCGATTCACAGAGGAGACACCTTATAAGCCGTCGAGCCCTTATAGCTCGACCAAGGCATCATCTGACATGCTCGTGCGTGCATGGCACAGGACATATGGGCTCAACACCACGATCTCGAACTGCTCGAACAACTATGGACCGCGTCAACACATTGAGAAGTTCATCCCGCGTCAGATCACGAACATCATCTCAGGCATCAGCCCCAAGCTCTATGGTGATGGCAAGAACGTGCGAGATTGGATTCATACCGAAGATCATTCAAGTGCGGTCTGGGCTATTTTGGAAGGCGGTCGTTCGGGGGAGACGTATCTGATCGGTGCGGATGGCGAGAAGAACAACCTTGAGGTGCTCCGCGCGATCTTGAAGAACATGGGGCATGCTGAGGATGATTTCGAATGGGTGCGCGACCGCCCTGGGCACGATCGGCGCTATGCGATTGATTCTACAAAGCTGCGCCGCGAACTTGGGTGGACGCCTAAGCACACTTCTTTCGATGAAGGGCTCGCTGACACTATTGCGTGGTATGAAGCCAACGAGGATTGGTGGCGTAGCTCAAAGGATGCTGTCGAGCAGAAATATGCTCAAGCAGGCCAATAAGATCACACGATGCCGCTTATCAGCCTAGTTGTCCCGTGTTACAACGAAGAGGAGAGCATTCCTCTCTTTCATGCTGCAGTAATATGCGCGCTGGAGCAGATGCAAGTTGAATACGGAAGCGATGATGATCCTGTTAGGTTCGAGGCAATATATATCGATGATGGCTCATCTGATAGGACTATTGAGGCGATCATCGAGCTGGCTCAAGCTGAATCGATAGCTGATCTACATGTTCGTTATATCTCCTTTTCGCGTAATTTTGGGAAGGAAGCTGCCTTGCTTGCTGGGTTGAAGGCATCAAAAGGTGAATATGTTGTCACCATGGATGCTGATATGCAGGATCCACCAGCGCTCCTTCCGCAAATGTATGGTCTTTTGATCACCTCCAATGCAGACAATGTGGCCACGCGTCGTGTTACACGCAAAGGGGAACCGCATATCCGATCGTTCTTTGCGCGCATGTTCTATCGGATCATCAATCGACTTTCTGATACGGATATTGTCGACGGTGCACGGGACTATCGTTTGATGAAAAGGAATATGGTGGATGCGATCTGTTCTCTTCGTGAGGTCAATCGCTTTTCAAAGGGGATCTTTGGCTGGGTTGGTTTCAAGACAGAGTGGATTGAATACGAGAACGTCGAGAGAGCAGCGGGGGAGACCAAATGGAATTTCTTCTCATTATTTGCCTACTCCCTCGAAGGTATTATCGCTTTCTCAACGAAGCCACTGCATGTTGCGTCAATCGGCGGCGTTCTTTCCTGCCTGCTTGCCCTTGCTCTTCTTATTTTCATCGTAATAAGGACGCTTGTTTTTGGTGATCCCGTGGCAGGATGGCCATCCCTCGCGTGCATCATCCTTTTCGTTGCCGGATTGCAGATGCTCTGTCTTGGTATCTTCGGACAATATCTTGCGAAGACCTATCTTGAGGTGAAGGACAGACCTCTCTATGTGATCCGATGTACGAACATTGGGGACCTTGATGATTGATGGACGTATTCGCAGTGTTGCTGCGTATACGCTGAGCTTTCTTGTCGTTGTTGCGCTCTTCCTTATCTCTGTAATGTGGTCAGGAATCTATCCCTTTGGGGATCGATCTTTCCTTGCCGGGGATCTCATCTATCAATATGTGGATTTCTTTACGTGGTTCCAGGATGTCCTTATGGGGTCAGGATCCCTGTTCTATTCTCCGTCGCAAGAATTGGGAAGCAATGCATGGGGACTCTATAGCTACTATTTGGGATCTCCTCTCAACCTTTTGATCTTGTTCTTTCCAAAAGGCGCTATCACTGAGTTTGTTCTGTTCGTGACCGCGCTTAAGCTTGGTCTTATCCAGACGAGCGCTGTGTTCTTCCTGCGGAAGCGTTTTGATCTAAGCTTCGCATGGTGTTCTATGTTGGCTCTTGGCTTCACCTTTTCATCATGGACTATGACCCAGCTTTGCAACCCCGAATGGCTCGATGTTCTTATCTTCCTTCCGCTTGCGGCATGGGGAACACATGAGTTGATCAGGAAGAAGAGAGAGACTTTGCTTATTGTTTCTGTAGCGGGAGCCATTGTGTGCTGCTGGTATACCGGCTATATGCTCATCGTATTCATGATCTTGTATTTCCTTTTCGAGCTCTGGGTTTCTCGCTCCGAAGTCCAGTATGATACAAGCAATGATGCGTGCGATAGGCTAGGCTCCATGGGGTCCTCGTCACGTGCAAGTGTTTTGCAATGCGTGTTTCGCTTCGCGTTTTCCCTCATAGGTGCCCTTATGCTTTCGGCATGGACCTTTATTCCAGCAGTGCTGGCAATGATGCAAGCACCATCTCCTGTTCTCGATATTGCTCCTGCCGAGCCTTCGTTGGTCGCTAGAGCGCTGGCTGGTCTTGAGTCGCACAGCGCACTCGTGGTGGCTTTCTGTGCAGGCGGGGCGCTTCTTATTGCGGCGCTTTTGTATATTGCCCTGGCAAAGCGTTTTACCGCGAAGACAAAGTATGTGGTAGTGATCGGGGCTGCGTTACTGGTGTTCCTCATTGCATGTGCAGGAACTGTCGTGTTCCAATGGTCGATGTGCGAGCCAGTGGAGTTCATTGAAGGATTCCTTCCAGATACCTGGACGTTTAATCAAGTTCCTCAGTTGTATGCTGGTGCCTTGATCCTCCTTCTCTGCGTCGTGTTCTTCCTGAGTGCTTCTGTTCCCTTGAGACTGAAAGCAGGCGCAGCGCCTTTTCTCCTCTTCTTGCTTCTTAGCGTGTTTTGTGCTCCTCTTTATACAGCATGGTGCGGCTTCAAAATACCAAATGGTTTTTATTGCAGGATCTCTTTTGTTGCCCTGTTCTTTATGACGTGGCTTGCGGCTTATTGCGTCGCACGGGATGCTTTTTCCCTTGGGAAGCTCAGCATGCGCCTAAGGAAGGCTATTGCTGCTGTGCTGTTCATAGCGGTTGCCTGTGATCTGCTCTTCTCTGTTCATAGTGCATGGGATCGGCTCTATGTTGACTATTCCCAGGAGTATCACGAAGGTTATGTTGCCGAGGCAGAAGCAGAGCAGCATGAGTTGGAAGTGAGCGACTCGGGGATATATCGAGTTGCGAAGGACTACACGCGGGCAGGAGCGGCTGCGCTCAATGAGGGAATGGCGCGCGGTTACAAAGAGCTGTCTTCCTATAGCTCAGCTCATGACGAGAATGCTGTTGCCTTTCTGAATGGCCTTGGGTATAGCAAGGTCGGTGAATTCTCAACTCGCTATGCCTATCCGATCCTCGCATCTGATTCGCTCCTTGGAGTCAAGTATGTCTACAGCATCAATGGCGCAGAAGGATTCGTATCCTTAGAGGAAGCTCAGAATTCTGCTGGCGCACGCTTATATGAGAATCCCTTCGCGCTCTCTTTAGGCTATGCAGTGTCAGACAATGCGACGGGCATCACATTCGAGGATACAGAAGATCCCTTCCAAAGGCAGAATCTCCTTATCAACGGGTTTACAGGAGAAGGTATCGATCCCTATGTGCCTTGCATGGCAACCGAGGTAGAAAGGACAGACGCATCGATCACCTATGACGTCCGTGTCCCTGCAGGCTGTCTAGGCTATGCATTCGTTCTCGATGCGGGAGAGGGAGCGAGTTATCTTATTATGGATGGTCGAGAGCCCTTTGCTGCAAACACCAGATTCCAGGATTCTGTCTATGGCATTGCCGAGCAAGCAGCTTATGAGCAAATGGTGCAAGTCACGCTTGCGGCGCAAGCAAGCTATCCGACCATTTCAGAAGGAGCCAAGCTGAACCCAAGTGCGCGTTGCGTGTTCGCCGCTCTTGATATGGCTCGATTCAATCAAGCGCAGAGCATGCTTTCCAAAGATCAAATTGATTTCGAAGCATTTTCAGGAAACTGGATCAAAGGATCTGTGGAAATGGAAAGATCGGGCCTTGCAATGGTGAGCGTTCCTGCTTCAAGTGGCTGGACGGTTACTGTCAATGGTGAAGCTGTTGAAGTGGTCCCCCTCGCGGGTGGTGCGCTTACAGGAATTCCTGTTCAGCAAGGGGTGAACATGGTCACGATGTCTTTCACCCCTCCAGGCCTCATCGTGGGTATCATAGTGTCGTGCGTTGCTCTTATGCTTTTGATGGTAGTATCTATTCGAGAACATAAGTTTTTAAGACGCGGAGGCTTTCATGAGCAATGACGATAAGGTCACCTCAGGCAATTTCACGTTCAATAAGACATCGATCGAAGGCGTCGTCATTGTCGACGTGAAGTCATATCCTGACGAGCGGGGTTACTTCATGGAGACATACAAGGCCTCTGATTTCGCTCATGGCGGCATAACGACTGATTTCGTACAGGATAACCAATCTGCAAGCACGAAAGGCGTTCTTCGTGGCCTTCATTTTCAGATCAACCATCCCCAGGCGAAGCTCGTGCGCGTTACGCGTGGCTGTGTCTTTGATGTTGCGGTGGACCTACGCAAAGGCTCTCCAACATTCGGGCAATGGGAAGGCGTTGTGCTCTCGGAGGAGAATAAGCGACAATTCTTCGTTCCGCGCGGGTTTGCGCATGGCTTCCTTGTCTTGAGCGACTATGCGGAGTTTTGCTACAAATGCGATGATGTCTATCATCCAGGAGATGAGGGTGGTCTCGCATTCGACGATCCCGAGATCGGGATCGAGTGGCCTCCTCTTGAGGGGCATGCGACTTTCGACCCCTCTCTTTTGGTGTTGAGCGAGAAGGACAAGCATCATCCTTGCCTTGCTGGCCTTCGCTCACAAAGCGAGTAAGCGCCATGGCTGTGAGCAAGAACCCGTTTCTCTTTCGGAGCTTCTTCCGTTCCATCCAATTGATCCAAGTCTTTGACAGTGTGCCTGGGCGTATGATCTGCCGATTCTTCATCTCGTCATCTGCGCCAGAGATGGGAAAGCATCTTTCGTTCAAAACGCTCGAGGGTGAGCCTCTTGAGGCTGAGCCGATCGTTCTCGATGCCTTTTATGAGCGTCGCGGGTTCAAAACGCAGGGGTTCTCGGTCATCTCGGTCGAGCTTCCGCGAATGCGCCCTTTTGTCGTAACGAGCAGAGGAGGCGCAGCATTCACGGTTACGCAGGAGATGCTCGAGAAGAAGGCGCATCAACGTGATTGCATGATGGTCAACCCCTCTATCGATGGTCTCTATCAGAAGTGGATGGACCAGATCGAACCTCCTGCGGGCTATTCACGGGAATGGGTGAGCAACCTTGCAAAGACGCCTCTTTTCAGCATCATCACACCGCTCTTCAACACTCCTGAGTCCTTTTTGCGGGAGATGATCGAGTCCGTATTGGCTCAAACCTATGAGAGATGGGAACTCGTTCTTGTGAACGCGAGTCCTGAGAATGCGCGCATGGATTCTATCCTTGGCGAGTATGACGATCCTCGCATTCGCGTCATCACGCTTGAGGAGAACAAGGGGATCGCTGCGAATACGAATGTGGGCATTCGCGAAGCAAAGGGCGAGTTTGTCTGCTTCCTCGATCATGACGATACCCTTGCGCCCGATATTCTGGCTGAGTATGCACGCGTGGCGAACAAGGATCCTGAAGTTGACCTCATGTATTGTGATGAGGACAGCCTCTCAGAAGGTGGAACAGAGCGATTCGACCCGCGTTTCAAGCCAGACCTTAATCGAGGGCTTCTCTGGTCAATTGACTACTTCCTTCATCTTCTTTGTGTGAGCAGGCGGGTTATCGAAGCTATCGATCTCTCTCCTGATGAGATGAGCGGCGCACAGGATTATGACCTGTCCTTCAAAGCATCGGAGGTCGCTCGCTCCATACGGCATATCCCAAGGATCGGATACCACTGGCGAGATCATGATGGGTCATCTCGCGGGGGCCGCATTGATTGCGGGAAACCTTATCTTACTGAGGCGGGCATGAGGGCGATCAGGAGCCATTTCGCTCGATGTGGCATCAATGCAGATGTGGAACCATCGCGCTATCTTGGAGCATTCAACATCTCTCCGCGCTTCGATCCGAGTCTTGAGGCTGCCCTTGTCGCCATCCCTGGGAGAGCGGGCACGCTTGCGAATCTGATCGACTCGTATCAAAGCTGTGCGATGCATGAGGATATGACGGTCTATTATGTTGACTCGAAGCCACAGCCCATTGCTGCATTGGATGCTGATATTCGCACGATAAGCGTCAACAAGCATTCATCCTTCGCGACGCGTGTGAACGCAGGCGTGCGCGCTGCCCGAGGCGATGTCATCATCCTTGCTTCGACAGATATCCGCTTCATGGAAGAGCATGATCTTGAGCTTCTTTGCGCAGGTGCCATTATGCCTGGTATCGGTACCGTGGCACCTCGTGCCGTCTTTGCAGATGGGCTTTTGCAGCATGCGGGCCTTTGCATTCATGAGGACGCCTCGATCGGCTATCTTAATCAGAACTTCACGACTGACATGGGTGGCGGCTACCACGGTACCGCAGAGTTCACCTGCGATTTCAGCGCTCTTGACCCCCAATGCATCGCATTCAGGAAGTCTGTCTTCGAGGAAGTTGGCGGTTTCGACGAAGCATATGATAACCCTGTTGTGGCGGGGGTTGATTTCTGCATCCGTCTTAGGCAAGCTGGGTACCGCATTCTTGGGTTGCCTGCCGTGAAGGTGACATCCTTCGCCCCCTTCGTAGATAACCAACTACGTCGCGGTCTTATCAAAGGTGACGACATGCAAAGGCTCTGGCAGGTCTGGCCCGAAGAATATCGGCATGACGTCCTTGCCAACCCGAGCGTTGATATGAGCGATTCGTATTTCCATCTGAACGTGAAGGGCATCCATTAGAAAAGGCTCTCGTAGTTCAGATCGAACGCATCGCACTTGAAGCTTACCCCATGATGAGCTCCTGAAGAGTTACCCCATAATAAGAAGAAAGCCTCGCCGCTTCAGGGTTATGTTTCAAAAAGTGTGCTCCCTGGAATTATTCACTGCCTGTATTCAGCG
>CAJURO010000028.1 GCA_910588985.1 uncultured Eggerthellaceae bacterium
CCGCGCACGTTGGAGGTAGCCACGCCCGTGAGGTCGACCCCATACAGGGCAGCGCCAAAAAGGCTGCGCGCAGGAAAGAAAGAGAATCAAGGAGAAAGCGAGAAGCAGAAAAGGAAAGGGGAGCAGCAAGGAAGAGGAGCGCAAGCAGAAAGAGGAACCCAAGCAGAAAGGAGGTAGAGCAGAAAAGAAAGCAGGCGCTGCGCCGGGGCGAGACCAGGCAAAGCCTGGGAGAAGAGCCGGAAAAGGCGAGCAGCGAACACGCGTTCGCTAAATGGCGAACAGAATGTGAAGGAGTTGTGGAGGCGTTTCAGAAAAGATGATGTGCCACCCAAGAAGCTCGAATTGTTCTTTTGTGGGGCATTGGTTCGTCCTTTCAGGCAAAGCTGAAGAAACCTTAAATTAACCTGAAATAGTGGGAATTCATAAATCACGACACAATATCTTGTGCTTTTTTGGGGCTCAAAAGGGAGCGAAATCGAGCTGATTTTCGAGTCGAAAACCGATTATATTTTTTCCAAAATGCCCGTATGAGAGGGGTTAATTTTGTGAATTTACCTTCACAAAGGTTTACATTAGTCGCTGCTTTGTTTATAACTATTCTCGGTTGTTAAGAAATGGTTGATTTGAAGAAATCTTTACAAGGAGGAATTGGCCATGAAAATGAAGAAGATGGTAGGTGCTCTTGCACTTACAGCCGCGCTGGCAATGGGAACCACTCCGGCATTCGCATCTGGTACTGCAGTTGGCAACGACCAGCTTTTCTCTCAGCTTGGTAATGCTGCTGACAACAAGGCCCAGGGCAACACGATCGTCAACGGCATGCCGATCAACGCTCAGCTGATCGTTTCTGTGCCGATCGACATCACCGTCGTTGTTCCGACTACTGGCGGCGAGCTCATCTGCCCGAGCAGCACGGCATATCGCATCCAGAATCGCTCCAACAACTCAGTTTTCGTTATCGGCGCTCAGCTTGAGGATGGAAGCTTCACAGCTTCAGCAGATGCTTCTACGGAGTCTGCTGCTACCACTGCCGGCATGACTCGTTACATCTCTCTTGTTGGTAACAACCTTTCTTTGGGCGACAAGACATCTACCCAAACCGCTATGGCAAAGACGGGCACCACTCCTTGGGAGATCACCGCTGGTACTGCTGCAACACCGACCGATTACGGCATCACTCTTTCTGGCACCACGAATGACTTCTCTGGTATGCCGCTGACCTCTGGTACTCTTACCAGCAACATGTGCAAGATCGTCTACACGATCACCAACCAGACTGGCGCAGCTGCCATCTAAGGAATATACGAAACCGACACTTGCCGTGTTCAGTTCCTTGTAACAGTCAGGGCAAAAGGGGGCGGCCACAAGCCGTCCCCTTTTTTGTCTCATAAGCAGATAAGAGACCAACAAGCCAAAGACGCGGCTGGCACAAAGATGATTCTTATAGGTAAACGCCGTCTCTATTGCTAAAATAGCTTTTCAGGTATACCTATAAGAGCAAGTGGGAGCTTGCGTTAATAGACTTGGGACACATGACTATGCAAAACATGCCTAATGGTTCGCAATTGAACACACCACAGAATATGCAGCAATTTGCGCAACCAGCCATGCAGCCGCAGTATCAAATGGCTGGCATGCCCTATCCGCCCTATCAGCAGACGGAAGAGGAAGAGAAGAAAAAGAAGAAAGGCTTCATCTTCTGGATCATTCTTGCAGGCATTGCCATGGTGTTGGCGCTTCTGCTGGCTCTTTGGATGTTCCTTGACTCTACGCAGTGGAAGGGTGGCGGTCTTGGTCAGCTGGACAACAAGTCCGTTGAGGAGATCCAGGCAGAGCTCGACCGCATCGTTGAAGAGGGCATGATGCAGATCTCCATTGCGAGCATGGTTGAATTTGCCGATGGCACGTCAGAGGGAGAGCTTCGCATTGAGAACGCGCCTTCTAATAAGTACGCCATGCAGGTTGATATCAAGCGCAACGATACAGGAGAGGTCATCTACACCTCAGACGTATTGGATCCGAACTATCACATCCAGTTCGCACCACTTGATGTTGACCTCCCTGCGGGCACCTATGATTGCATCGCCACGTTCCATGCTTTGGAGCAAGGATCACACGAAGAGAGAGGCCAGGCGGCTGCTAAGGTAACGATCGTTGTCAACAGTTAGTTACGAGGTCTTCTCAAGGAATGCCAAGATCCCAGAGGAGGTCTCTTGTAAAGGCACTGTTGGTTGTAAAGAGGGAAATTGCTGGGGAGCATTGTGAGATCAACTACGGGATTGCCTTATGAAAAAGTTACTCAATAAGACGCTTTCGCTCATCATGAGCGTTGCTCTGATCGTAACGCTCACACCGAGTGCCGCATTGGCAACCGGAACATCTGGGGGCGGATATCTGTCCATGACAGAGGTCGGCAATGACGACTCTGTTCATATTGACAATTACGGTCCAAGTCAGGGTTACAACACTGATAGGCAGATCAACACCACGGGGACGACTACGGTCAACGGCTTGGCCGTCGATATGGACCTTGGATTCACCGATCGTTCGTATGACAAGAACTTCGATGATGAAGCTGCTGCCATCTCTGAGACCACCCCAGCACCAGATGGAACGGGTACAGCGCCCGATTCTAACAATCCCAAACCACAAGATGGTCCGCTCTGGGCCGAGTTCAACGGTGGCTCAGGCCAGTTCGATGTCACCTGGACCATCTATGATGCTGTCTTGCAAGATGGCGAGTATGTGAAGCAACCTCATACCTATGATGCTGCGTTTGCAGGGCAGACCAATCCGCTCACAGGCCAGACCTACGATGCGCCGTTCACCACGCATGCAGATGATCGGTCCATCGATCCAGATAACAAGCTGAGCTATTTCTATCTTTCCATCACCGAATATGACAATCTTGAAGCAAAGAGCTTCTATATATATGAGATCAAGCTCTGGGACCGCGATCGCGAGAAGGAATTCACCACCGAGATTATGGTCTCAACCTATGAAGGCTATTCGCACGATCGCTACTATGCCTGGGACGACACGCATAGCGCCACCTTCGTAGAGGGCAGTGTTTATAAGAAGCCACCTGACACGGTGGCCATGCTGGTCGATGAATACCTTGAGTTGACCGATCCTGCCTATATGGAGATGATGACAGCGGCAGCTGACCAGGCAACGCCGACGAACATCACCGTTCCTCAGGCACTCTATCTTTCCAATCTTGATGGGCGTCCCGCAGATGCTGCAGCATACATCATGGGCCTTAAGGTTCATTTGGATATGTCGCAAGCTGAGGTTGCGCACTATCAAGAGGGCGATATCGTTACAGTGTATCGCTATAACCCTGATAAGAACCGTGTGGACGTGCTTGAAGGGCGCGTGGTGATCGCAGTTGATGAGCAGGACCGTCCGCTTCTGAAGGATGGTACCGTATACGATCCCACCACCCAACCGGGGGGTGGCTCTGGTAATACGGCTGATCCAGGGAACAACGCAGCTGATCCTGGCAACGAGGGTACAGCCACACCAACCCCTGATCCGCCAGCCCCAGACTATCTCCTTGCAGTTGAGGTCATTGTTTATGGCGAGAGCGCCAATATCGGTGCCTTTGCCATCGGATACGAGACTGACGGCGTCTATGCTATCGTGTCGAGTGCTGACGAAGGTGGTTCCATCTCCCCAATGGGCACCCATCCTTTTACAGAGGAGTGCACGCCAACGTATCTGATCTATCCTGAAGAGGGTTGGGAGATCGATAAGGTGGTCGTGACCCAGAACGGCGTTGTGCGCACTCTCGATCCGACGAGCCTTGCGGGCAACGTGCTTACCATAGACAACAACTACTATAACTTCGTCAACAATGACTACGTCACCGTGACCGTGAGCTTCAAGCAGGTCACGCCACAATACCCATCGTACAACGTGAAAGTGCAGCTCACTTCAGATGATCCCGACGCCGATGGCTACCTAGACTTCAGCTCGCCGCTTGATTCTCAAAAGCATCGTGTTGAGATGGGAGACATCTCGGATGCCACCACGATGTCATCTGATGCGGGCGTGCTCTTCGAGTTCAGCCCGGCCCCTGGCTACAAGGTGGATACGCTCACGATCGACTCAGGGGGCACCACTACTGTCTATAAGGTTCCGGGAACGGCATATTACGTGCCGAACCTGACGTCGAACATGAACGCGGTCGTGAAGTACAAGCAGGGCTGGAATATCAACCCTGTGAGTCGAAAGCTCACTGTCAGCGTGAACAATCCCGATGGTGTGCAGACGGGTCACGTATTCGACAAGTTCGGCAATTCGACCGATACGAATGGCGATCCACTTACTGAGACGGTGCTCAATGTGCCGTTCGGAGATGTGGGCACTGCCTCGTCTGGTCCTGAAGCAGACTATATGCTTGATTATGTCACGCTGTACATGGGCAATTCGACCGATGGAACAGATATTACCAGTCGCGTCATTGCGGACGAAGACTATAACGACATGGTCAAATCGGTCTACAACGCGCAGGTCTATAACGTTATTACCGACCTTCGCGTGGAATTCACCTATAAGCACGTTGATACATGGCTTACCGTCACGAACAAGAACGTCGATCGTGGACAGGTGACGCCGACGGGCCTTTTCCCGTTATCAGACGGTGACAACCTGCTTATCACGATCACGCCTGACCAAGCGAATGGATACACGCTCGGCTCGGTACTCATGGACGGTGTGAGCATCGCAAGCTATCTTACCGAGCGCGACGGAGGTGCCTACTATACGCTCAAGGTGGTCAAGTCTGATACGGTCGATCCTGCGCATGGGAACAACCCCGATGGTACCGTTGACAAGGTCCTCTATATCAATGAAGCTAAGAGCGAGATCGTGGTTTCGTTCGATTCCAAGATCTTGAACCCTGATGCATATCTGAACATCTCAACCTCGGTCGCGGGCGTGGGCGGCGGTTCCATCACGCCAACGCAGGCAGTCGAGCCAAGCTCGAACGCGACTGTGTGGATGTTCCCCGATCAGGGCTACAAAGTGCAATCCGTTACCGTTGATGGTGTTCAGGTTACAGCAGGGGGGACTTATCCTGCGGGCGTTACGAACGTGACTGCCGACAACACGGGCAGCATCGTGCGGGTGGATTTCGAGAACATCCTCACCGACCATAACGTGGTTGTGCGCTACACCCCAGGAGACTCCGAGTCTTCTGGTTGGGACAAGTACCTTTTGAAGCCGAGCGCAAGCTCAGGCGGCTTCATCTCGCCAAGCGTGGACACGTGGGCATACAAGGGTACCGAGCAGGTATTCCGCTTCTTCCCCATGACAAGCTATGCTTTGAGCGAGGTGTTCCTTGAGGGCTCCACCACTCCTGTGGACAAGGGTACGGATGCGAATTTCCATGGGACGAGCTATGTGTTCCCGAACATCCAATCTGATCATGAGATCCATGTTACTTTCGCTAAGGTGGACGACATCACAGCGGGCAAGAAGACGTATAACCTGACGATCAATGCAGGTGCAAATGGTGCGGCCTCGCCCGAAGGCACGTTCATCGTGGGCTCAGGCTCATGCATGTCGGTTGCTGTTATGCCCGATAGCGGGTATGTGGTGGACAAGGTGAATATTCGCAACTCGGCTACGCCAGCAGGATCGTCGGGCATCAATGTGGCGGCTACCATCCAGAACGGCACGTTCACGGTCTATGACATCAAAGACGACACCGAGGTCAACATAACGTTCAAGCAGGGGACCGACCCCGACTATCCTTCAACGGACCCCTCGAACCTGATCGTGCTTCACGCTCATAATTCGAAGGTTGCCGCAGGGGCAGCCATGATCCCGCAAACTGAGGGGCTCACGTTCTTCAAGGAGCCAGGCACGAACCACGCTTCCGTTGACGGAAACTTCACGGGTATGATCTATGGCGACTACTCGCTTGAGGGCGTTTACGTGAACGGTGAGGCCATCAAATATCGCGACCTTGGCGATGGTGTGTTCACATTTACAGTCCCGAAGGACAAGATCACGCAGCAGGTGCTCATCGAGATCAGGACGAAGTCGGACGCGCCTTCTACGCCGAACGTGGACCTTAAGAAGATATACCTGTCCGTTGAGGGCGAAGGCACCATCTCGCCTTCGGGCATCGGAGACGTGGTCAGCGTTGAGAGCGGCAAGAGCCAGACGTTCTACTTCCTGCCGAACGACAACAATCATCGCCTTGAGGCGGTCTATGTGAACGACCACCTGGTCAGCACCAACAAGTATTCCTATACCATCTCAAGCGTGGTTTCCAACATGTATGTGAAGGCTGTGTTCATCGATGGTACGCCCGTGCCTCCTGTAGGTACGACCTACAACGTGAACATCAACCTGAAGAGCTCTTCGGGTGACGGCAACATGCATGGTCAGACCACGCTCACCCAAGCCACGGTCACTGCAGGTGGTTCGATCTCGGCAACGTTCGTGCCCGATAATGGTTACGAGGCCTACCTGGTCGATGATGACACAGGAGATGTCCTGACTGGCCAAACAGGAGACGCATCGCAGCTTTCGGGCAACACGTTCCTGCTCACCAACATCACGCGGAATCGCAACTTCACCTTGCAGTTCGTGCCCATCAAGAGCGCGTCGAACTACCATGTCATCACCGCGTCCTCCACAGATGGCGGACGGCTCTCACCTGAGGGCATGATCACGGTGGTTGACGGAAGCGACTTCACGTTCACCATCTTGCCCGAGTCTGGTAACACGTATCAGGATGTTTGGATCAATGGCGAAAGCCATCCCGAGATGGTCAAGGGCAACAACATGACCTTGACGCTCACGAACATCACCGAAGATATGGATGTGTGGGTGAGCTTCGATAGGGGAACGCCTCCTTCGACGCCGACCACACATGAGCTGACCGCAGAGACCAGTTCGGGTGGTGGTATTGTCTCGCCCGAGCACGTGACCGCAGCCGATGGGATAACCGTGCCGTTCACGTTCATCGCGCAGAAGGGCTATCGCCTGACCGATGTCACGCTGGATGGCGTTTCCGTGCCTGCTGCGAACTATGAGGGCGGCGTATTGACCGTGCTGGCGAATGCCGACCATCACGTCGTAGGCACGTTCACCAAAGGTGGCGGCATAGAGGATAAGGGGACGCATTACTCCATCTTCGCTGACTGCTCTTCGGGTGGCACCATCTCGCCGATGGGCCGCGTGAGCGTCCCTTACGGCGGGAACATGTCGTTCACGCTCATCCCTGACTCGGGCTATAAGGTGAAGAGTATCACCGTTTCGCAGAATGGTACGCAAAGCGTGGTCGATCCATTCAATGGCAGCTCTTATACCCTGTTCAACGTGACGACCGACACCGTGTTCTATGTGACGTTCGCGCCGCTTGACCCAGGCGATGTTGTCTATCTGCCGAACACGTTCGACATCACGGCGACTTCGAGTGCGAACGGCTCTATCTCGCCCTCTGGGGTGACCACGGTTGCTGAAGGCGCTTCGGCGTACTTCACGTTCGTTCCGCGCGAAGGGTTCAAGCTCTCCTATATCGTGGTCGATGGCACGAACATCCCCGCGTCATCCGTATCGCATGGTCAATATGCCTTCATGAAGGTAAGGGAAGAGCACACCATCCATGCGGTGTTCATCGATGCGTCGCTTGATGAGAGCGATTTCGCTACCATCAATGTGAGCAATCCCGCAAATGGCACCATCACGCCATCGGGGAACGTGCTCGTTGAGAAGGGCTCGGATGCATCGTTCCGCATTGCGCCGTATTTCGGCTATAAGCTCACGGGCATCCTCTTCAACGGGCGCACGATTTCTCCAACTGACATCGTCGATACCGCCGACTTCAAGTGGGATGGCACGACGTTCACCATCAAGAACGTGAATCAAGACGCAACGCTTTCTGCGTTGTTCGAAGAGGAAAATCCTAATGTGCAGGAGAAAACGCCTGAATATGCGAAAGTGACGATGATAGGCAATGGTCCAGGGTGCGGTGGTCAGACCACCTTTGGCGTGGGCACCACGGTCATCGAGGCGCTTCTTCCCGATGAGCACCTGGACATCTCGTTCATTCCTGACGAGGGCAACTCCATTGCGAAGCTGAAGGTCACCTACTCTGATGGGTCGGTCAAGGAATACACCGAGGCTGAGCTTGAGGAAGTGTGGCAGCACGGCTATGTCCGCTTTGAGCCGAACCAGGTCAATGGCGAGCCTGGCCTTACGATCGAGGTTGCATTCCAGGAGATGACGCCTGACCAGAAGCAGAAGGTCGAAGACGGCACGATCGATCCCGCTGGCTTCCATATCATCCAAGCCGATTGGAAGGGATCGGGCAGCGTGGCGCCCGCGGGTACGCTCAAGGTGGCAAATGGTGCTGAGGCGCGTATCTCGATGATCCCTCAGTCAGGCTACGAGCTTTCAAGCTTGCTGATCGATGACGTTGAGAGCATCCATCAGCTGGCGAAGAACTCGCGCACCTACACCTTCGTGGGCGACGATTCCCACACGCTCATGGCGGTGTTCGACTTCACTACGAGCGTGGAGACCACCTACAAGGTGACCGCGAAGGTGCAGAATAACAGGGGCGGACGCGTATCGCCTGCTGAGACGATCGTGGCATCGGGTGAATCTGCGAGCGTCAACTTCTTCCCCGACGCCACAACGGGCAGGGGATACAAGCTCGTTGGCTTCTATCAGAACAACGTGTATACGAAGTACTCAACGCCAAGCTACGTCATCTCTCATGTGACTGAGGACATCGAGATCGTTGCGGTGTTTGAAGAGCTTGAAGATGGCGAGCAGACGTGGACGGTCGAGCCGATCACCATCAAGGCGCGTGCTATGGCTGAAGAGGGTCAGGCGGCAGGTTCTGTCTCTCCAAGCGAGGTTGAGGTTCCGCTTGGATCCACGCAGCGGTTCAGCTTCGCGCCGAACCCTGGATTCGAGGTGGACTACATCATCTACAACGGTACGCAGATCCGCTTCACCTCAAGCCCGAGCACCTACATCGCAACACCGGTCAAGCTGAACAGCGGCGACCCGAACACGTTGGACGTGTACTTCCGTCCGATCGACATGAATAAAGCGGACGTGACTGTTACCGCAAGCGTCTCGGTGTCGGTTGTTGGTGGCAACGCGAGCGGTTCGGGCTCGGTCTCGCCAAGCTCGCGCACGGTGCCCTATGGCGATCCTGCTACGTTCTTCATCTTCCCCGACCCAGGCTATACCGTTGATAAGGTATTGCTCGATGGGCAGATGCAGCCGTATTCAGGTATCAATAATTCGACTTCGGAATCGAAGAACTACACCTCCGGATGGACCTATGGTGCGGCGGCTACTGAGGAGCGCGCAGCAGAGCTTGCTGGTGCCTATAAGGGTGGTGCGATCACCTCAGCGGCAGTGTATCGCGGCAATGCGAGCCTGTTCACCGTTGCAGGTGCGGCCACCTACTATTCAAGCTATGTGACTACCATTCCGAGCGTCACGCGCGATGTGACGTTGGAGGTCTTCTTCAAGACGATCGACGACACGCACTTCACCTACGTTGACACGAAATCGCATATGCTGACTATCTCCTCCGAAGGCGGCGGCACGGTAAGCCCGCTTGGCGCTGGGTTGCGTGCCGAGGGATCGGTTGAGACCATCACGACGAATGCGTTCAGTGGATACTATCTTGAGAGCATCACCGTACGTGAGTATGACGACGCTGGGAACCTGGTGTCAGAGCGCGATATGACCGATCGTGTCAACGGTAAGCTCTTCCAGTATCTGATGGGTCAGTACAACACAGACATCTTCGTGAAGTACGCGCTCGTTGGCACACCAAGCTACGTGCATGCCAGCATCGCCAGCGCGAAGAATACCGAGGGCGACGACCTGACCGTGAATGTGACGCCTTCGCTGGTATCACCCGATGGGCATCCGGTCGACTTCGTTCGCGGAGAGACCTACTCGTTCTTCTTCAGCACTGAGGAGACGGGGCCGAACGGGCGTCCCTATGTGATCGAGTCGATCTCATACAACGGGGTTCCCGTACCCTTCATCGATGGGTCGAATTATGTGACGTTGCCGCTCAATGCGAGCGGGTCGTTCGATATTGTTTTCCGCGAATTGCGCGAAGATGAGGTCTTGATCGAACCTGAGACGCTGCGGGTAACTGCCGAGGTCACGGGCGGACAAGGTACAGTGACGCCGGCATCGCAGCCTGTCATCCCGGGCAATTCTGCAAGCGTGGCTTTCGAAGGCGACACCGAGCTTTGGCTTGTTGACGAGGTCATTGACTACTACGCCGAGGAAGAAGGCGGCGAGATGGTGGCGCACCTCATCAGCTCTAACGAGTATCCGAACGGTGTTTACACTATCCCGAACGTGCTGACCAACCATCGTATAGAGGTGTCGTTCGTCGAGGCGGTGCGCATTCAGGTCAATTGGAACCATGACCAGGGCTTCATTACGCCGAACACAGGATATGGCGAATATTTGCTCGTCGACAAAGATGCTTCTCAAACGTTCATCGTGGCACCTTACGTTGACTACGAGGTCGAGAAGGTCACGATGGATACCGACCTGTTCTCCGACGACATGACGAGCTACCTGCGCCAGAGCCAACGTACATCGAAGTACTTGAAAGAGCTCACAGGTGCCGACGTTATCCTCACCGAAGAGGGCATGGGTGTCGCAGGCTTGCAGGCAGTGCCGAATCCTGAGGACTATCTAAGCGGTCAATCCGCTGCTTCGACGGCGGCGAATCGCTCGTCGGTTGGCGTGGATGCTCGTGGCGTCCCCTTCGCACGCGCATACGAGTTCTCTTCCTATAAGCTGACTGAGCCGATGAACTATCTGAACGCATCGTTCGTGACGGACCGCCTTGAGGATAAGACGTTCACCATCACAGGCTCTGTCATTGGCGAATATGGTGGAACGATCGAGCCGACGCTGGCATATGTGTCAGGAGGCGGAAGCTATACCTTCACATTCCATCCGAATTCAGGGTGCCAGGTGGTTGGAATCCGAATCAATGGCGGACAGTTTATCGAGTATCACGGCAATACATACACCTTCAACAACGTGACATCGAACATGACAATCGAAGTAGGCTTTGATTCGATAACTGCTCCAGGATCCAATAGGGCGCTGCGCACCCTCCGCGCGATCGGTGATCTGACGCAAACGGGTGAGTTGAATGGAACGATGATCGCTTTGTTGCTGACGCTTGCTGGACTGGCGCTCTTGATGGCATTCATCGTGTTCCTTCGCCATAAGAAGGACGATGATGAGGACGAGGATGGAATGCCGCCGCAACCTCCGATGACGGGCCCGCCACCAGCACGACCGAGCATACATGCCTAAGATGAAGATCCGCAGCCGCTAGGGCTGCGGATCTTTTTAGTAATGGAGTGATAGGGGGAGGTGATGATGCATCCTATCAATGTCATGTGTCATCTGAGCCATCCTTGGTCATCAATTGCACACCTATTGAGCAAATTTGCTCAATAGACAAGAACAGGAAGAGCGTTTATGACAGGATGATAAGGGACTGATGAACCGTCCCCGGTCGTGCCCCCGTTGCCATCGCAGTCTTTCAGCTAAGAGGATGTACGAACGGCTCTCGATCTGGAACGCGAACAAGGACAGCGGACCCGTCAGGAATCTCAGGAGCAGGCACCGTGAGCTTGCCGCTCGTGAACTGGCCTTGTGCTACGGTCCCTTCGATAGATGAGGAATCGTTGAAGGCGGCCCGTACGAGCGGGCTTGCAGGATGCAAGAGCAGTTCAGCGGGAGTGCCATGCTGGATGACGCATCCATCGTTCATATGGATGATCCGATCGCTCATCACGAGAGCTTCGTCGGGATCATGGGTGACCATGAGCGACGTCATGGAGAACTCTTGGTGCAGCTGGGAGACAAGCTGCCGCATCTCAGCGCGAAGCTGCTCATCAAGTCCGCTGAAGGGCTCGTCCAAAAGCAATGCGCGCGGATGAGCTGCAAGGGCACGCGCCAAAGCAACGCGTTGCTGCTGGCCGCCTGAAAGTTCAGAGGGACGCCGATTGCCCATCCCTTTGAGCTGAACAGCGTCGAGCATGCGATCGGTGGTTTCAGTCCGCTCTGCTCTGCTCGCTTTGCGCATCTTCAAGGGAAAGGCGATGTTCTGTTGGACATCCATATGCAGGAACAGGCGAATATCCTGAAAGACGGTAGCGGTGTTGCGTTTGTGAGTTGGTATGTCATCGACGCAGACGCCATCGAAGAGCACGCGCCCTGAGTCTTGAGGGAGAATGCCTGCAATGATCTTGAGCGTCGTTGATTTTCCCGCCCCGCTCTCTCCAAGAATGCTCACGAACTGGCCGTCGGCAACTTCGAAGCCAACATCATCCAGGATCTTCTTGCCCTTGAGCGTAAGATCGATATGCTCAAGCGTCAACTGCATGTTCTCTGCTCTTTTCCTTCCGTGCGCTTGTCCGACGAACCTCTTTGCAACCTATCCATATAAGCTCTCTTCTTCACGCACGCCAAACCGTCTTAACAAGAGCTCGAAAATGAAGAATACCGCAAAGGTGATCAAAAGGAACACCGTGCTATAAGCACACGCGATGGTGCGATCGCCCCCGCTCAAATAAGGGAAGAGCACGAGAACAAAGGTCTGCACCTTTCCGCCGCCTACCAAGAGGGTGAGAAAATATTGCGAAAAAGACATGATGTAGCACATGGACAACGACGAGATGATGCCAGGAAGCAATTGCGGAATGGTGATATGCCAGATCATTTGCAAAGGACCAGCGCCAAGCGTCTTCGCCGCCTCCTCGCGTTGTGTGCCTGCTGCGCTCGTGATGTCGGTCATGATGATCATGGCGTAGGGAAGTGCAACGATGCAGTGTGCCAAGATGACTCCTGGTACCGTACGAGCTAATCCGACTTGCAAGAACACGACTTGCACGCCCATGGCGAACACTGTTGAAGGGATGATGAAGGGAAGCAGCGCGGCGAATTGGAATGCATTTCTGCCGTGCCAGCGATAAAGGCAGAGCGCGCGGCACGCCAATGCAGCCACAGCGGTTGTGATGACAGCGCAGGCCAAAGCGATGCCGATGGAGAGAAGAAGCATGCTCGCGCCCATGTTCTGTCGTCCTGAGAACACCTGTTCTACTCCGCGCAGGCTGAGATCCTGAGGCAGGAGGTTCGGCCAGGGCCATGCATTGGTGAGCGCCCAGAGGACGATGATGCCCAAAGGAACAAGCACAAGGGCAAGCTCTATGCCGATAAGGGTACGTGTGAAAGCTTGCCTGCGTCGCAGCCTTCGCTTGCGTGCAAGAAGCTCAGGACGAGACGTGTTCTGGGAAAGAGAAGAACTCATCGTATCTGCTTCTTCTCTCGTTGCAGCACCACATAGTAGATCACGCAGAGAACGGTGCAAATGCCTGCCATGATGCCGTTCAAGGCCATGGCATAGCAGCGGTTGATGATGTCGGGGTCCTGGAACTCGATGTAGGCAAGGACAGGAAGTGCCTTAGGGCTCGTAGGTTCTAGCAAGAACGGGATCTCGTAGCTCCCGAAGGCGAAGGCGAACACTACGAGGAATGCGCGAAGGATGGCACCACGGCAAAGCGGTAGCGTGATCTCGAAGAACGTGCGCCAGCCATTCGCTCCGAGGGTAGAAGCAGCTTCACCATAGGAGGTCGAGATGTTCCTCATGATAGTAAGGGTGGTGAAAGCGACGAAGGGGATCTCCTTCCAGAGATAGACCACGATGATCCCCCAACCACTTGGAGCACCTACGACTGAGGGAAACCATGTTGCATCTGGGGCGATGCCAAGAATGTGCAACAGGCGCGGGAAAAGACCAGCGCCTGTGAACAGGCAGATAACGGCGAGTGCGACAACGGCATGCATGGTAGTGATCGGCACTTGGATTCCCAGAAGACGTATGAAGCGGCTCGATCGTGCTTGTGTCATAAGGAAGGAAAGGGCTACGCCGCCAATAGCAGCAAGTACCGAGCTGACAAGACTGAAGTAAAGGCTGAACATGACGGAATCCATGAGATCTGTCCTGGTCAGCGCTTGCTCGTAGTATTCCAGCGTGAACTCTGTTCGGTCAAGGTAAGTCATGATGCCGAAGCTTTGGATGATCCCTGACCCTACGCCATAGATGAATACGGCTAATAAAAGAAGCGCAGGCAGCACCATCAAGTATGGTGCTGCCTTGCGCTTCGTCTTGCGCGAGAGGAGAGCCATCAGAGCGTCTCTCTCATTATCTTGAGACCTTCCTCACAGATCGGTCCTTTCGCTACTTGCCAACGACCTCGTCAAGCCAAAGCTGCTCGATGATCGGGATGACCGGGCCTGCTGCCTCGGTCACACGATGACTCAGCAACTCAGAGGAAGACAGCTGGCTTGCACCTAATTCTACATTGGCGAAAGCGGCCTGATCGGCTGCCGAGAGCTTCGCTGTGTCAAGCACGGTCAAATTGCCGAGCACCTCGTATTGCTGAAGCTGCATCTCGGGGCTTTCGATCTCATTGATTGCGACGAGAGCGGCAGCTTTGTGAGGAGCATTGTAGGCGATAGCCATGAAGTTTGAGTTGCCAACTGTGCCTGTGTTGAAGATGAATGGCTTGGTGGTAGCAGGGAGCGCTCCGTCATCTACGAGAGCCTGTGGGTCGCCATAGCCCATATTCATGATGACTTCGCCATCAGCATACATAGTGGACAGGGTAGTGCTGTCGGCAGGGAAGGTGGCACCACCATTCCAAAGGCTTGGGTTCAGGCTGCGCAGATACTCAAGACCAGGCTCGATGATGGCTTTTACCTCTTCTGGGGTGGGATTTTCCATCATGGAGAGCTTTTCGAACTCGTCATCGCCGATGACACCTGCGATCAAGCAGCTGATGAAAGCAGTACCTGTGAAGTCACCAGGTTGTGGATAGGTGACCTTGCCAGGGTTCGCTTCGCAGAAAGCTTTGAACTCCTCAACGGTAGTTGGAGGATTTGGCACAACCTCGCTGTTCACCCACATCTCCATCTGGGTCTTGCCGTAGGGTGCCTCGTAACCCTCGGTGGGGCTGCCGAAGTCATAGGCAACTTCGGGAGATTCGGCATCAATATAATCATTGAAGTTCGGGAGGTAATCAGTGAACGGTCCCCAGAGATATCCGTTCTCTTTGGCGGTGTAGAAGTTCTCGCCGTTGATCCAGATGAAGTCAATGGTGCCCTCAGAGACGTTGGCCTGCTTATCGCCAGAGAGCTGCGTCAGGATGTCGTTGATGTCCATGCCGACAAGCTCAAGGGTGATGTCGTACTTCTCCTTCAGGGCAGGCGCAAGCTCGGTTTCGATCCAGGTGTTGCGCGGCTCGCTTCCACCCCAGCCATACCAGGTGACAGTCTGGCCCTTTGCTGCCTCAACAACAGCATCCCAATCAGAGTAGTCGATGTCTGCAGAGGCGGAGCTTCCTGCAGAGCTTGATGAGGTGCCCGATGAGCATCCTACAAGGCTAAAGGCCAAGGTGGCGCAAGCGGCTGCTGCGCCAACTTTCTTCAGGAATGCACGGCGTGTGATCTTCGCCGAAGCCCCTTTCTTTCCCAACAGCTTCATTCTTTCTTCCTTTCCCTTTATCACAGGGTCACTTTTTTAGTCTATCGAACGAGAGGTTAAGATATGTCTCAAGCAACCATTCGATATAATCTAGTAGTGGATTATATCCATTTATAGACCAAATCGAAAGGGCGAGATGGCGAAAGAGCATCAAGAAATGTGTTCTAAGGGGATGCGGACGAAATCTTGGACCTGGCTCGAGGCCCGGAGAGGAGATCGCA
>CAJURO010000029.1 GCA_910588985.1 uncultured Eggerthellaceae bacterium
AGCCGAGACGATGCTATCCTGTGTGTTTTTTGGGTTCGTGGTTGCATATCTTGCCCATGCCACCGATAATAGGTATGGTGTGCGCCTAGAGGCGCAATTTTGGTATGCGAAAAAAAGGACGACCTATCAAAAGGATCTGTATACAAAAAGGGACTCTCATCGCACGGAGTGCGTTTGCTCTGATCCTCTCCCTTTCGCTCGTCCTTCTTGGCTCACCTGCTGCCTATGGTGTGACCGGTCAGGACATCAGCAGCGCGGAGCACGCTGTTGCTGATGCTGAGTCCTTGCTCAACGAAGCACAGGAGAAGCTCGATCGGATCGCTGAGGAATACAATGCGCTCAATGCTGAGATCGACGAGCTTCAAGCTGAGATCGATGAGCTTGCTACTCAGGTGCTCGAAGCACAGGCGGCCATGCTCGAAGGGCGGAGCGCGCTGAGCGATACGGCGAAGTATCAATATCAGAGCGGAACGATCTCCACGTTCCTTGATGCGCTCCTTGGTGCAAATGACTGGTCTGAGCTCATGCGCAATATGGACTATATTTCCACGATCGCTTCGCACCAGTCTGAAGAGGTTCAAGCTCAGCAGGAGCTGCGCGATCGGTTCAGCGAAGCATCCGACAAGCTCACGACCCAAAAGGACGAGCAAGAGGCAAAGCTTGGCGAGTTGGCCGAGAAGCGCAAGGAGGCCACTGCCGTTGTTGAGGAGGCCTCAAGCCTTGTTGATGAGAACTCAGCGAAGTTGAAGGAGCTCAAGCAACAGGCTCAGAGCTTTATCTGGACGAGCCCAGAGGAGCCTGCTGAGGACAACGGATCGACCACGCCGCCTGAGCAGAACAATGGCAACAACACCAATTCTGGCAACAATACGAACCCTACGTCCCCTCCGAGCACGGTTGGATCTGAGTGGAGGAAGGGAACGGCTTCTGCCTATGGTGGCTCGTCTGATCCCTATACGCCTAATCCTGGCACAACGGCCACGGGTGCGGTTTGCGACGATTATTCGATGGGCGTAGCCATCCCTATGTCGATGCCGAACTACCGTAGCTATTTCGGCAAAACTGTCGAGATCAACTACAACGGCATGACCGTATATGCAACGGTCAATGATTGCGGGCATATGGGCGGAGGCTCTCGTGTTCTTGACCTTCAGCCAGGCGTTTTCAAGGCATTTGGTTTCAAGGATTGCCAGTCTTGGGGTCTTCGCACGGTAACCTATCGATTCCTCTGATCTCAGTCCTTTCATCACAGGTGCGTACCTGCTTTTCGCCGAAGCACCAGCGGAATCATTCAATGTTCTCGGTATCACATCGTCCAGATGGATATAATGAAACTTCGTATGTGCACGAATGCAGCAGGGGGCAGGTATGTCACTGGTCGATGAACTGAATGCATTGGATTCGCGCGTTGCGGATCAGATAGCAGGAGCTTGCTCAACGCATGAGCTTGAAGCAGTGCGTGTGGAGGTTCTTGGGAAATCTGGCGAGCTCACGCGTCATCTTCGCGCGATGGGGTCGATCCCCAAGGAGGAGCGTGCCGAGGTCGGCAAGCTCGTGAATCAGATCAAAGCTTCGGTCGAAGAGGCTCTTGATGCGAAGTTCCGCCTGCTCAAGAATCAGGAGATGGAAGTGCTCATCGATTCTTCCAGCATAGACATCACGCTGCCTGGGCGTGCTCAGCATCTTGGCACTCGTCATCTCATCAATGGCATCGTTGACGAGATCTCAGATATCTTCTTGGGCCTTGGCTATTCTGTTATGGAAGGCCCTGAGGTCGAGACTGACTATTACAACTTCGAAGCGCTGAATGCTCCTGCTGACCATCCGAGCCGAAGCATGCAGGATACCTTCTATGTGAAGGATCTCTCTGGCGATGTGGCTAACGTTCGCGGAGAATCCGATGTGCTTTTGCGCACGCAGACATCTGGCGTGCAGGTACACGCCATGGAGACCCAAGAGCTTCCTATCTATGTGATCGCTCCTGGCAAGGTCTATCGACGGGATGTGGCCGACCCAAGCCATCTGCCTCAGTTCCACCAGATCGAGGGCCTTGTTGTTGATAAGGGAATCACGTTCGGCGATCTGAAAGGCACGCTTGAGTTCTTCTGCAAGCAGGTGTTTGGAGAACAGCGCAGGACGCGTTTTCGTGCTCACTATTTCCCCTTTACCGAACCAAGTGCGGAGGTGGATGTGAGTTGTGGCATCTGCCATGGCGAAGGTTGTCGGATGTGCAAGGGGACAGGTTGGCTCGAGATCCTCGGATGCGGCATGGTAGACCCCAATGTGCTCGAAATGAGCAATATCGACCCTGAGGTTTACTCTGGGTTCGCCTTTGGCATGGGTGTCGAGCGCATTGCGTGTCTGAAATATGACGTACCAGACCTCCGTATGCTGCTTGAGGGTGACATGCGATTCTTGAGACAGTTCTAGGTGAGGGAGAGATAAGATGCTGATTTCGCTCAAATGGCTCGATGAGTATGTCGATGTTCCTGAGGATGTGAGCGCGTTCTGCGACCGTCTTGATCTTACCGGAACGGGAGTAGAGGGCGTGGAGAAGACAGGGGACGTCTTCGAGCGCATCGTAACAGCTAAGGTTCTTGAGAAGACGCCGCATCCTGATTCTGACCATATGTGGGTCTGCCAGGTTGATGTTGGCGATTGCAGCCTTGATGACGCAGGTAATCCTGCGCCGATCCAGGTTGTGTGCGGTGCCCAGAACTTCAATGAGGGGGACCATATCGTAACGGCACTTGTTGGAGCCACGCTGCCAGGAGATATCCATATCAAGAAGTCGAAGCTGCGCGGCGTCATGAGTTGCGGGATGAATTGCTCTGAGCGCGAGCTTGGGCTGAGCCAGGATCACGGCGGCATCATGATCTTGCCTGAGGGAACGCCCACAGGCATGCCCTTTGCAGATTATATTCACACAACAGATACGATCCTTGACCTTGAGATCACGCCGAATCGCCCCGACTGCCTTTCAGTGGTGGGCATGGCGCGCGAAGTGGGAGCGATGTACCTCGCTGATGTTCGCTATCCGCTTGAAGCAGATGCAGCAAAGCTTGAAGGTTACCTGAACGATCGAGAAGTGTCTGACGATGTTACGGTTCATATCACCGATGAGAGTCGCTGCAATCGCTATGCGGCGCGCGTCATCGACGATGTCAAGATCGGCCCATCGCCCGCATGGCTCGCCGAGCGCGTCGTTGCGTCAGGTGCGCGTTCCATCAACAATGTGGTCGATGCAACGAACTACATCATGTTCCTCTACGGGCAGCCGCTCCACGCGTTCGATGCGAAGAGCCTGACAGGGCCTGAGGGGAAGATGGAGGTCATCGTTCGCCCTGCGCATCAAGGCGAAGAGTTCACGACCCTCGACGGTGTCGAGCGTGTGCTCACCGAGGATATGACCGTAATCGCTACTCCTGAGCGCGCCGTTGCGCTTGCTGGTGTGATGGGTGGCCTTGACTCTGAGGTCGAGGATGACACGACATGCATCCTGCTTGAAACGGCTACGTTCGACCGCTCGCACACTTCGCGCACCTCTCGCAACCTCGGCCTCATCTCTGAGGCATCCATGCGCTATGAGCGTGGTGTCGATGATGTTCCTATCGAAGAGATATCAGAGGCTGCAGCGGCTCTTATTGCCGAGGTTGCAGGTGGAACGGTTCGCAAAGGCGTTGTCGATGTGTATCCGCACGCAACTGAGCCGTATGACCTGACGTTCCGCATCGAAAGATTCCAGCGGTTCGTGGGAGCGGACATCCCCGAGGTGTTCATCGAGGATGTGCTTGCACGCCTTGGTTGTGTCGTCACGTCTGCAGGAGATGGCGCTCTTGCGGTCATCACCCCTACGTTCCGCCCCGACCTCGAGCGCGAGATCGACCTGTATGAGGAGGTCTTAAGGCTGTGGGGAATGGATCGAGTGGAATCCACGCTG
Organism: uncultured Eggerthellaceae bacterium; assembly: GCA_910588985.1. Lineage (GTDB taxonomy): Bacteria > Actinomycetota > Coriobacteriia > Coriobacteriales > Eggerthellaceae > MGBC163016. Next base: position 3,941 of record CAJURO010000029.1, read on the forward strand.
CCTGCCTCGCCAAAGCGTGTTGGCATGCGCACGCATGAGCAGACCATCATCCGCAAACTCCATGAGGTGCTCACAGGAAGCGGCATCTCGGAGACGATGACATACTCATTCGTCGAGCCGACCGATCTTTCTCGGTTGCGGTTCGACGAAGAGGTTCTTGACGCTAATGTCGAGCTTCTCAACCCCCTCAACTCTGACCAATCAGTCATGCGCCAATCGATCCTGCCAGGGCTTCTGAAGTCGCTTGCTTACAACTTGAGCCATAGCGTGAAGAACGTGCAGCTCTACGAGATCGGCACGGTGTTCTCTACGTCCCAAGGTCGCAAGAAGCCTAAGGAGAAGAAGAAGCTTGCGGGCGTTCTTGCGGGCAGCATGGCTGAGAATTCGTGGAATGCGACGTATCCTCCGTTCGATTTCTTCGACGGCAAGGGCGTGTTCGAGAACATCGCTTGGGAGCTGGCATTGCCAAAGGTGCACTTCAAGCCTGCGAGCGCGGAGAGCTATCCCTTTTTGCAGCCTGGACGTGGTGCGGAGATGTATTCTGGCGGCAGCCTTCTCGGCTTTGTTGGCGAGCTGCATCCAGCTATCGTTGCAGATTTCGACCTTATAGCTCCTGTCGTGGTTTTCGAGCTTGATGTGGCGAATCTTGTCAAGTCCGCACGACCTGCACGCGATTATCGGGACGTGCCGATCTATCCCCCTGTCGAGATCGATCAGGCATTTGTCGTCGATGAAGAGATCACGAACGAGCGCATGATGCAGGTCATCGCATCAGCAGGCGGAAACCTTTTGGACGATGTCGTGCTCTTCGATGTCTATCGCGACGATGAGCGTGTAGGCGCGAATAAGAAGTCCATGGCATATAAGCTCACCTATCGTGTTGCCGACAGAACCCTTACGAACGAAGAGGTCGATCGGGCACATGCGAAGCTTCTGAAGAAGGTTCAGGGTGCAACAGGGGCCGAGGTCAGGGGATAGCCACTAGATCTCAAGCTTCATCCCATCGAGCGCTGCTCTAACGCGACCTTTGTATTGGGAGAGATATTCGACGAGCTCAGCATAGGTGATGGGCTCGTCATAATGCATGCAGAGATGCGTCAGGATGATTTGCTTCGCATCGAGCGCAAGACCCTCTTCGATGCATTCTTGTATCGAATGGTGAGCGCGCTCGTTCCAATTGCGCTTCCAAAAGGTTGCATCCATCGCGAGCACATCGACGCCTTTGATGCGAGCTGCCGTCTCTTCGGGTAGAGTTGCGGTGTCAGAAGCGTAGAACAGGCGCGTCTGCAACGTCTCGACCAGGTAGCCAACGGTGCCAGCCACGTGCGTGACAGGGCACGCCGTGTAGCTGACCTTGTCGAAATGGATGGTCTCGAAGGGGGAGAGCACGTGGGGTTCGAGGCAGTAATCCATGTAATGGAATTCCTGCATGATGCCTGCAAGCGTCTCCTCGGTCCCATAGATAGGCAAGCGCTCACCACCGCGCACGAGCGCAACGAGGTATTCGTATTCGCCAAGGCCGCCAATGTGGTCATAGTGACAGTGAGTGAAAAGGATGGCGTCGACCTTCTTGATGCCTTCGCGAAGGAGCTGATGGCGTGCATCGGGCGGGGTGTCTATCATCACCGTGAAAGGAGCCTCTTGAGAAGCAGGATGGCCTTGTATCATGACCCCGCAATCTCCCCGTGCAAGCCGCGCATCGGCACGTGCTTCCTCACACGCGGGGCATTCGCAAAAGAAAGAAGGGACACCACAACCTGCAGCAGTGCCCATGAATGTGAATGTGTGATCGGCCATCTGCTCTCCCTGGAAGTCGAATTCACACTAATTATATCCACATGCGCCAAAAACGTTGAAAGAGCGTTACAAACCAAAACACGGCGGTTATAATCAGGTTCGGTCTGTGCGTCTTCAGCACAAGGCCGCACTCGTGCAAAGCGTGATGGGGGCAAAAGGCCAACCTTTGACCTCGAATCCGAGAGAGAAGGAGCCTTCAGAGGAAGTTCTTCTATCAAGCTTTTGCATGCGTGAAGCGGGAAAGACCCGCAATGCTCCCTTTATTCGGGAGAGCATATTGGAGAAACGAGAAGAAGAGGGGAAGGTAGATGGCTGAGACACCAAGCATCTTCGACGAAGACGTGGAATGTATCAAATCGCTGTGCTATTTCTGCCATGCGAATTGCGGCGTTCTTGCGTACGTCAAAGACGGCGATGTATTTAAGATCGAAGGCGATCCTAATTACTCCAGCCAAGGCGGTCTGTGCTGCCGCGGAACAAGCGCTCTGCTCCATGTGAACCATCCCGCCCGCATCAACCATGCGCTCAAGCGCGTTGGCGAGAAGGGCGAGAACAAGTGGGAGCAGATCGACTATGATCAGGCGATTCAGGAGGTCGCCGATCGTTTGAACCAGATCAAAGCAGAGTCTGGTGCAGAGGCAGTGGCTTCTGCTGGTGGTACCACGCGTACTGACGACTGGGCGCGCAGGCGCTTCTTGAACCAGTTCGGTACGCCGAATGGCTTCCACAACGCACTTCTGTGCTGGATCCCAACGTTCATGGCTGAGACATGCGTTGCTGGTTGGTCTCCATTCGAGACTGACCTCGGTGGCGCGCGCTCGCTGATCCTGTGGGGCATGAACCCTGGCGCATCCACGCTGCCAGGCAACCATGGCTACAAGGATCTTCAGATGAACGGCCTTAAGATCATCGTTGTTGATCCGCGCTACTCCGAGTCTGCATCGAAGGCCGACCTTTGGCTTCCGCTGCGCCCCGGCTCTGATGCGGCGCTTGCATTGGCTATCCTGCATGTCATTTGCTGGGAAGGCCACTATGACCAGGCGTATATCGATCAGTGGGTCGATGGCTTCGATGAGCTTCAGGATCACGTCTTCCAGTATTCGCCTGAGTGGGCAAGCGAGATCACATGGCTTGAGCCAGATCTCATTCGCCAGGCTGCACGCATGTACGCGACCAATAAGCCTGGTTGCATACAGTGGGGCTGCACATGGGATCAGAATGGTCGCTCTTCGACCACAGCTTCGCATGCTCTTGCGCTCTGCCGCGCGATCACGGGCAACCTTGACATCCCTGGTGGTGATGGCATCCCTGGTCCTGCGATGAACTTCTTGACCGACGAGGAGCTTGAGCTCAACTATCTGCTTCCCGAGGAGATGAAGAAGAAGCAGATCGGTTCTAACAAGTTCAAGCTGACCTCTTGGCCTGGATATCAGCTGATCTCGGATAACGCTATCCGCAAGTGGGGCAAGACGCTGCCTTCTGAGTGGTTCTGCGAGGCACATGGCCCCAGCGTTTTCCGTGCCATCCTGACAGGTGACCCGTATCCGATTCGTGCGCTCATCTGCAACGCAACCAACCCTGTCAACTCCTATGGTGACGCGAAGATGACCTATGCAGCGCTTCGCAAGGTCGAATTCCTTGTCACCGTTGATTATTGGATGACCCCGACCGCGCTTCAGTCTGACTATGTCTTCCCGGCTGCAGGTGCTCTCGAGCGTCCTACCATCGTCACCCACTACGGCGCTACCGACTCGCTCATGGCAGGTCGTCGTGCCATTCAGCCGAAGTACGATCGTCATACCGACATGGTCTTCTGGCGCAAGCTTGGCTTGGCATGTGGTCAGGATCCAGCGAACTGGCCGTGGGAGACTGAGGAAGAGGCTTATTGGGATGTCATCAAGGGCATCGGTCTTCCGATCGAGAACTACAACGAGTTCGTTGACAATGTGCGCATGTACTATCCGCCGCTGCATCAGAACAAGTTCATCAAGAACAATGGCTTCTGGACACCATCTGGCAAGATCGAGTGCAATTCCACGATCATGCGTCAGCTCGGCTATGTTGGCATGCCAACCTACATCGGCTCGTGCGAGAATCCGATCGACACCCCTGAGCTCTATGAGGAGTATCCGATCGTCCTTACAACGGGCGGTGGCTTCATGCCATATCACCACTCCGAGCATTTCAATATGCCCAACATTCGCTACATCTATCCAGACCCATACTTCTGCATCAACCCTGAGCTTGCTGAGAAGCTTGGCATTGAGCAAGGCGATTGGTGCTGGATCGAGACGCGTCGTGGTCGTATCAAGATGCGCGCAGGCGTTGAGCCCATCGTTCATCCCAATGTCGTCATGGCTCCGCGTGGTTGGTGGTTCCCCGAGCGCGATCCGCTCGACGATCCTGACAATCCATTCGGCTGCCTCGAGTCGAACGTCAACGTGCTGACCTCGGTCGACGACTGGGATTGCGATCCCATGGGCGGTTCTTGGAACAACCGTGGCCTGCTCTGCAAGGTCTATAAGTGCGGCGAGATCGACAATGTCTATCGCACTGATGATACGCAGTGGTCCATTCCTGGTTCCGCGAAGGAGCCTGGCGTGACCATGAAGCCATCTGAGCAGCCGCTTGCCCGCGAGCCCATCCCGTTCGAGATGCCTACGACGGACAAAGAGGTTCCCGAGGGCTATGTATGGCGCTGGGAGGACGATCAGATCTACCAGGTGGGCACGGGCTTCCGTCTGGATGAGTCTGGTTGGCTCATCGACCCGAAAGATAAGTCCTACGTCGACTCTTACACTGGCTGGCGCTATGACCCGCAAGGCGATTGCCTCGTCGATGTCGAGAAGAACCAGAAGTACACGATGGATCGCGTTCCTTTCAACGAGATCGCTGGTGTGCGTGCATTCCCTGGTATGGAAAGCGCGCCGTATGAGCTTGGCCAGGCTCTCGTGTGGGATGCCGAGAAGGGCTATGCCACGTTTGAGGGTGCTAAGGGCGAGAACAAGATCTTCAACCCCGAATCAGGCTGGGTCATCGATTATGAGACCAATGTCTACTATGACCAGCACCGGGGTTATGCGTACGATCCCACCAAGGAGATGCTGCTCGATCAGGATACGGGCACGTACTATGACATGGCCTACAATCCTGTGACAGGAGCCGCTCCAACAGAGGATGCCGTGAATGTTGGCGCTCTCGTTGCCGAAGCGAATGAGGATGTTGCCGAGCATGAGGCTGCTGAGGTTGCAGCTGATGCGCTTGCTGCCGAAGTGGCTGCTGAAGGTGATCCCGCTTTGGCTCAGCAGATCGCTGAAGCTTCCTCTGATACCGCAGCAGCTGAAGAGGAGGTAGCTGACAATGACTAGATATTGCATGGTCATCGACCAGCGTCGTTGCATCGGATGCCAATCTTGTACGGTTGCTTGCCGTACGTGGAACGAGCTTCCCAACGACATCATCTATAACGCAGTTCTCACCGAAGGCGTACAGGGTACGTGGCCTAACGTTCATCGCAACTGGTTACCCACGCTTTGCATGCATTGCGAAAAGCCTGCATGCGTCCCATGCTGCCCCACGGGCGCAAGCCAACAGGACGAGGACGGAACTGTTTGGATCGATTACAACAAATGCATGGCTTGCAAGGTTTGCGTCAACGCTTGCCCCTACGGCATGCGCGACCAGTCCAAGCTTCAGCCACGTTTGCATCAGTACATTCGCAAGTGCACGTTCTGTCGCGATCGTAGAGCGAACGAGCCTGGACGTGACCCGTATTGCGTTCAGACGTGTCATCAGAAGGCGCGTATCTTCGGCGATCTGGACGATCCGAACTCAGAGGTTTCCAAGCTGATCAACTCCGTTGAGACCTTCCGTCTTCTGGAGGATCTGGGAACCGGCCCGCAGATCTACTACATTCCGGATTTGGGAGGTACGGCACAATGAGACATCATTACTGGGAATGGCCTATAGCCACATATCTTTTCTTGGGTGGCCTTGGCGGCGGCATCTTCTGCCTTGCTTCCATCCTGACGTTCTTCGTTTGGCCAACGGTGCCAACGGTTGCTGAGGCGTTTGCATGGCCGTGCTTCATCGCCATCCTCTGCCTCGGTTTCGGATGCTTCCTGCTCGTCTTCGAGCTTGGGCAGCCGCTCGTGTTCTTGCGCGTTTTCTTGAAGAACACATCCATTATTTGCTGGGGCGCTCGTATCCTTTCCGTTTGCCTCATCTTCGGATTCCTGTGGTTCTTGAGCTTCATCCCGTGGGAGTGGTTCTCGGGCATCGCTAACTTCCTCGCGATGTTCCGTGGGTTGAACCTGGCTCTTGCAGGCATCTGCGGATTCGGCATCATGCTCTATACGGGCATCCTGCTTTCCAGCTTGAAGGCACATTCGTTCTGGGCAACGCCCGCGCTTCCTGTGCTCTTCACCATCTCAGCGCTCTCGACGGCATGCGCGTGCATCACGATCTCCGTTGGTTGGTGGCCTGCTGGACAGAATATCGCTACCTATGAGCAGCTCTATCTCTTCTATATGACGAACGAGGCGATCAACCACCTTCTCCATGAGGTTGACATCATCCTTGTTGCTGCAGAGATCGTTGTCTTGCTTGTTATGGTGCTCTCCTTCCTGGGTGCGGGCAATAAGACTGCGAACCAGGTTGCGAAGAAATGGGTCATCGGCAAATGGGCTCCAGCATTCTGGCTGGGCATGGTCTGCTGCGGCCTTGTGCTTCCTGAGCTTCTCTATGTGTTCATGGGTGGTACGATCGGCTCGAGCGTCATAGCTCCTGTGCTGGTCCTTTGTGGTGGTCTGCTGCTCCGCTTCATGATCGTTTACTCAGATGAGCGTGCTCCACTGCCTGGCGAGAACGAGTACTACTCGCGTCTCAAGGGCAAGGACGCATTGTTCCTCACTCGTTGGAAGTATGGCGAGAATATCTACTAAGAGAGATCGCTCGCTTGAAAGGGACCCGCGTTCAATACGGGTCCCTTTCTTTATGCGCACGAAGAGAGCGCCTTATTCGCTATATAATGCGAAAGAGAACATATGCTCTGTTAACCCAAGCTGGATATATTGCATTTGAAGGTTGCCATATGATGATGAAAGCGAGGTAAGACATAAGGAGCTGAGAGACTTATGTCTCGAAGCGACGACGCGGCGAGACTTTCA
>CAJURO010000030.1:0-9887 GCA_910588985.1 uncultured Eggerthellaceae bacterium
TCGGTCGTTCTCTGGTACGGCATGGGCGTACCAATTCAATGTGATGGAAGCATTTGCGTGACCCAAGCGGGTTTGGACTGTCTTAACGTCCACTCCGTTAGCCAGAAGCTGTGTTGCTTGGGTGTGACGTAGCTCATGGAATCGCAGCGTCGGGAACCCTGCTTTCTTTCTGAAGGCGTTCCACCAACCATAGAAGTTCGTGGGGTCGTAGAGACCACCGATGTTGGAGCAGCAGACAGGAGTGTCCTCCGTTTGCACAAAGGCCTCGCCGAGCGTATCCAAGCACTCTGCTTGCAGTTGCTTCCAGGCTTTCAGATGCTCTTCGGTTATGCGATCGATCGCTATGGTGCGGTAACCTGATTTCGTCTTGGGCTCCTTGAGCTTGAGTGCGGGCGTGTAGGCACGCTTCACGCTTATCTCGCAGACATCTCCGAAGGAAATGTCCTTCCACATGAGGCCTAGTATCTCGCCTCGTCGCATACCTGTTGCGATGGCGATGCGCACGGCCATGATGCTTGAGATGTTCACGAGACCATTGATGTAGCTACGCGTGGTTGAGTTACCGCGTTTGTCTTGACGGTCTTCCTTCTGGTTGAACTCTTCCAAGAGCTCGCGCTCGTACTCGTCCACGAACGAGACCAGCTTGATGGCGTCCTCCACTTTGAGCGATTTCCTATTTGGATCGCTCTTCCTCGGAGCCTTGATCTTGTCGCATGGGTTTCGAAGGATGATGTCGTAGTCCACCGCCTTTGAGAAGACGCGCTTCACTATGCCATGCAGCTCGTGCATGGTGGTGTTGCTCAGCTTGCGCTTCTCCTTGATCGTCGCGAAGGTCTTCTCAAGTACCGGCACAGTAATGCTCCGCAACGCCATATGACCGATTAACGCTTCCACATGCCTCAAACGTTGAGCGTCCAGCTTGATCGTGGTCTCGCTCGCGGCTCCTGCGGTATAGCGGGATTGCGTCCAGAGCTTTGACATCTCGCTGAACGTGATGTGGCTCTGGCTGAATTCCAGCCCTTCGTCGTATTGCCTTCGCAGCTCGTCGCGTACGCGTCTCGCATCGGCCTTAGAGCCATTCACGATTTTGGTTATGCGATTCGGTTTTCCCGTTAAGGGATTAACGCCAAAGCTCAAGCCAACGCGCCAGCGATTGCGGACAACATTCCCGCTCTTGTCCTTAACAGCACTAATGCTTCCGTCTCCTTTTGCCATTTTCATTCACCTCCTAACCGGCGTTTCGCGCTTTGCCTATCTATCCAATAACGCCCCGTGAGGCGGAATCGGCTTACTTGTTCATCCGGGTCTCGCCTGGATGAACCTTGCGCCATTGCTTGCATGCCTCGGTGCAGTACTTACGCCGCTTGCCACGTTCGTTGTTGGCAATGAAGGGCCTGCCGCATACCTCGCATGCACCAAGCCTTCCTATGCGCATGGCGTCGAGCGCGCTCCACCAAAGAGAGCCTATGCCCGTTGCGATGGATCTGATCTCTTGGCCGTCGATGACGATGGTACGAACGTCGCCCATGTGAAGCGTCATCAGGGTATCGCAGAGGTTGGTGAGGGCGCGTCTTATTCCTACGTCGGAATCCTCGTAGTAGCCCAGAGCGCAAATAAGGCGCAGATGGGTTGCCTTCTTCTCTGTCGAGGGCTTCGAGTTGCCATCCTCATCAACGATGCACCACTCGCTTGACCAATGATTCGCGATGCCGCGTGCCTCGGTTGCAAGGTCGTTCATATGTAGCATGCGCATGAGGAAGCTGGTGTAGAGGCCTTTAGGAACGTACGCATCGAAGCTGATTCCGATGATATCTGCTTCCAAATCTAGAGCGCCGGTATAGCCTCGTTCCTGTTTGTAAAAGCCTTGCTCAGATTCGCCCTCTGTTGCGAGGTCTGCCACTTCTTCTATCATCTGCGCTCGCTCACGCAAGAACTCTTTTTGCTCTTCGGACGGCTTTACTATGCGCAGCCCGAACCCTTCGAGATCTTCATTCGATAACGAAGCCTCTTCATCTTTCGCGGCCTCCCGTGCAAGGAGCGCGAGCTGCAGCATGTCGCGTGCGGCCATAGCTGATGTCAAATCGACATCAGCAGGGAGTGTCAAGTTGTCACTCGCTGTAAACATGGCAGGAGCGCCTTGCAGGAAGGCGCGCATCTTGGCTTCGGTGTCGCTTGCGATGAAGCGCTCGACATCCTGATTGGTGGAATGCCACGTCTTGTCGGCGGCCACATCTACGAACTTGTCTCTTTCTGGTATGAAATCTTTCATTTTCTTCAACTACCTATAAAAACCGTCTTTAACGTGTCAACGAATGAACCCATAATAGCCCCAGGCTAGCCGAAACGTCAAGTGGGACAAACGAAAGGAGTTGAGAAAATGTTCGAACCAAGTGTGATAGAACCTGACTGCAAGGTCATCTATCTGAGCGAAAGCCGTCCTCAAAGCGCATCTGAAATGCTCTTGTTCGAGGACTACCCTGACCTGCTCACGCCAGCGCACCTCTCCGAGATCACAGGACAATGCGAGGCGACCATCAGATCTCTTTGCGGCAAAGGGAAACTTCCAGCCGTGCGCATCGGCAAGCGTTGGTACGTTCCTAAGACTGCCATGATGGCTTTCGTGGAGGGCGCTCGCGATGCGTAGGCGCGACCCTCTCATATCGGAGGTTGCGCAATCGATTCTGGAAGATGCGCTTGGCGATGCCATCTGCTACGACGAGCTGCTCGGGCGCATTTGCGTGTGCGGAAAGCTCCCATGGGAGGACGGAACGTTTCGCTCGTCGCGACCGTGGGCGGCAGTCGATGACTCATGCGGGTATGCCTATGCGCAAGAGGCATTCGAGTGCGCAAGCGAGCGTGACTTCCAACATGCGCTCGCGATCGCAGCGGACAAGCGAAGGACGAACCCGGTAGTCGATGCGCTCGATGCCCTTCCTGCATGGGATGGGGCATTGCGCGTGGGCACCCTTCTGACGGTATTCTTGGGAGCGGAAGACGATGCTTACACCCGCGAGGTGGAGAGGCTGCTTATGAGCGCAGCGCTTGCCCGCACATTTGATCCCGGCTGCAAGTTCGACTACATGCCTGTCCTTATCGGGAACCAAGGCATCGGAAAATCGACCTTCATCCGAAAGCTCGCACTGGACTCTCGCTTCTACACCGACTCGATTCATGGGATTGGCACCAAGCAAGCGGCAGAGCTCGTGCAGGGAAAGTGGTTCATAGAGCTGCCGGAGCTCGCCGCCATGAGGAGTGCGGCATTGGAGTCCGTGAAGGCCTTCATCACGCGACAGGTTGACGAATATCGCATGCCCTACGCAAGGCATGTCGAGAGCCGCCCCAGGCGCTTCGTGATGGTGGGCACGACCAACGTCCGCGAGTTCTTGAGCGACCTCACGGGCAACAGGCGCTTCCTACCCATCCGCTGCGGCAAACGAGAGCCGGAGCTGAGCCTTTTCTCGAAGGATGCGGATGGTCATTTCCAGCAAGCTTGGGCGGAGGCGTATCAGAGCTTCAAGGAAGGCGCGATCGGGCGTGCATGGCAGCTCACCCTCACCGCGGACTCGACCAAGCAAGCGATGGAGCTCCAAGCGGACTCAGGCATCGACGACCCGCGTATTGGGATCATAGATCAGTGGATCGGAGGTCTGGATGCAGGAAGCGTCATTTGCGCGGTGCAGGTTATGGAGGAGGCGCTCGGGATACCAAGGGAGATGCAGAGACGGCGGGATCAGATGGAGGTGTCAGCGTTGCTTCAGAACTCCATCCCACACCTGAAGCAGCTTAGCGGAAAGCACAGGGTTGGAGCATATGGTGTACAGCGCGCCTTCATTGTCGATGGGAATTAGACCGATTAGTTGCCAACGTTGCCACGTAATTCGCAATGAAGGAAGCGAAGCGCCGGATAGAGATTCAGGCGTGTAAGTGGCAACAGTGGCAATAGGATGCAAATTGTTAGAGAAACGAGGCGAAGCGCCCTCGTCCCTTCTAAGGCGCGCCGTTGCGCAGACCGACACAGGTTTCAAACGGAGTCGAATCGAGCCTTAGAAACGCTTATTAGCAAGTAGCCCATTATGTAATACCGAGCGCTGAATCGCTCGCTATTCCATCATGGCTCTTGCTTGCCGAGAGGCGCGGCAAGGCGGCTTCGGACGGAGGTGGCAGCTTGTGGCAACTGCTTGGATGTTGCCACTGCGCAAATCCGTGCGCTCCGTCCTCGGCGGGGGATCCCCCGCGCCCCTCATGGAAAGGAGGAACCGATGGAAGAGAAGACCCATACGATCACATGCCGTCTTGATGAGGCGGATTTCCAGAAGCTCAAATCGGAAGCGGCAGCAATGGAGCTCAATACGAGCGATTACATTAGGATGCTCACACGGCTACCTGTTGAGTGCAAAGACAGCGACGATCCCGATTCGTTTGTCATCATTGATCCGCGTGCCCAGGGAATCATGGATTATCAGATACGAAAGCAAGGCATCCTACTCAACCAGGCCGCGCATGCGCTCAACACCATTGCGCTCAAGATCAGGCATGGCTCGGATTTGGATGCCGAGATGCTAAAGCTGATGCAGAAGGCAACGGGAAGTATCGATGAGGTGCGCAAAAGGCTTGCTGGCCTCAAACAAGACTCAGAGGCTCTTGTGAAGAGTCGAAAGCTTTATCTTGATATGTATCGGAGGAAGCCGAAGAAGCAAGCCCCTTCTCGTTGAAAACGAGTCTCTACTCGCCACTGCAATATATTTTGTGCTGCATCTCTCTTATAATCGTTTGTATTGCAAAACGAATCTTCTGGGAGGGTCCATGAAGTTCACTGAGCTAGTTGATTCAGGGGCAAGCAAGACAAAACAGCATGAGTATTTGGTTGATGGCGAACAGACAGCCATCACTATTCGTATACCGAGTAATTTGAAGGAGGCTGCTGCTGAAGCGGCCAATCTTAAAGGCCTTAGCTTCAGTGCCTTTGCGCGCATGTGCATGATTGATGAGCTCGTGAAGGAAGAGAGTTAGCATGCCGACCACTAAAGAGCAGCAAAGAGCCGAGCTTCATAAGACCATATGGGCTATCGCTGAAGATCTCCGCGGAAGCATTGATGGCTGGGATTTCAAACAATACGTCTTGAACACGCTCTTCTATCGCTTCATCAGCGAGAACCTCAGCAGTTATCTTGCCGAGCTTGAGGGTGATCCCGGCTTCGACTATTCGCAGATGTCCGACGAGCAAGCCGAATACGGGCGCAAGGCAACGGTAGAGGAGAAGGGATTTTTCATCCTGCCAAGCGAGCTCTTTTGCAACATCCTTGATACGGTTGATAAGGATGGCATGAGCAAGACCGAAGATGGCAAGGACCTCAACGAGCTTCTTGGGCAAGTATTCAAGAATATCGAAGGTTCCGCAGTCGGCACCGAAAGCGAAGACGATCTCAAAGGTCTCTTTGATGACATGGACGTGAACTCGGCGAAACTTGGCGGCACGGTCCTCGAGCGTAACAAGAAGCTGCGAAAGCTCATCGAGAAGGTCGGCAGCCTCGATTTCGGAGGCACGTTCCAGGACAACTCCATCGATGCTTTCGGCGATGCCTACGAGTATCTCATGACCATGTACGCCTCAAACGGAGGCAAGTCCGGCGGCGAGTTCTTCACGCCGCAGGAAGTCGGCGAGCTGCTTGCTCGCATCGTCATCGCCGACAAGGACTCCGTCAACAAGGTGTACGACCCGTGCTGCGGGTCGGGTGGATTGCTGTTGAAGTTCGCGAAGATCCTCGGCAAGGACAACGTGAAGAACGGGTTCTACGGCCAGGAGAAGAACCTCACCACCTACAACCTGGCGCGCATCAACATGTTCTTGCACGACATCAACTTCAATCGGTTCGATATCGCCTATGCCGATACCTTGACCGATCCCAAGCATTGGGATGACGAACCCTTCGATGCGATCGTGTCGAACCCGCCCTATTCCACCAAATGGGAGGGCAAGAACAATCCGCTCAACATCAACGATCCGCGCTTCAGTCCTGCAGGCGTCCTCGCTCCGGTCAGCAAGGCTGACCTTGCCTTCACCATGCACATGCTCAGCTGGCTCTCGACTGACGGCACCGCCGCCATCGTCGAATTCCCTGGCGTGCTTTATCGTGGTGGCACCGAGAAGAAGATCCGCGAATATCTCATCAAGAACAACTTCGTCGATACGGTCATTCAGCTTCCGCCCGACCTGTTCTTCGGCGTGACCATCGCCACTTGCATTCTGGTGCTGAAGAAGAACAAAGCGACGAGCGACATCCTATTCATCGATGCGAGCGAGGAGTTCAAGCGCTACGACTCCAAGAACAAGCTCATGCCCGAGAACATCGATCGCATCATTGACACGGTATTGCATCGAAGCGAGGAGGAGCATTTCTCGAAGCTCATCTCCAATGACGACGTACTTGACAATGACGCGAACCTTTCCGTCAGCTCCTACGTCGAGAAGAAGGATGAGCGCGAGGAAATAGACATCGTCGCGTTGAATGCTGAGATTGCACAGATCGTGGCACGAGAAACCGAATTGCGAAACAGGATTGATGCGATCGTTGCGGATTTAGAAGGCGGGCTCGCGTGAACGAATGTGGCTACAGTAGAGAGGCCTTGATCAGCGCCGAAGAACAGGGCTTGTTTACGTCATGGGGTTTCGAACAGGAAACGTATTCGGTCGTGAAAGAGGAATACGACCCTGCCGTTATGCAGAAGGTTGAGAGTGCTTTGAAGCCGGATTGCCCGCGATCGAAAAGCGTTGTGTACCTATTGGTCACCGCCCTTGCTGAAGAGGCAAAGGCCACAGAGCAGCTTGCTTATGAATTGGGGTTCGGGACAAGGCTTCCGCTTTTACAGCCATATATTCAGATGGCATTGGAGGCCGGGCTTATTGAGCGCGCAGGCTCAGCGGATAAGTCTCAAGAGTATTGGAAGATAACAAAATGAATAAGATTGAAGAGATGATAGAGCGCCTCTGTCCTGATGGGGTGGAATATAAAGCTCTCAAAGAAGTGGCAAGAATTAAATCGGGAAAAGATTACAAGCATTTGGGCGATGGCGATGTCCCGGTGTATGGCAGCGGTGGAGTAATGACGTATGTTGATACAGCTGCTTACGACAAGCCCACTGTTCTACTTCCACGTAAAGGGTCTATTTCAAATGTTTTCTATCTCGACGAACCGTTTTGGAATGTTGATACGGTTTTCTATACCGAGATTGATGAAGCCCAGATTCTTCCACGATTCTTTTATCACGTAATTCTTAATGAGCATATCGAAAAACTCAACACGTCTAATGCAGCTCGCCCTGCCCTTACGCGAACGGTGCTGGATGGCGTATTGATTCCGGTTCCTCCGATGGAAATCCAAGAGGAAATCGTGCGCGTGCTAGACTCCTTCGCGGAGCTGGAGGCGGAGCTGGAGGCGGAGCTGGAGGCGGAGCTGGAGGCGCGGAAGGCGCAGTATGCTTACTACCGCGATAAACTCCTCGACTTTAGCACGAGGGGGGGGTAGCTCTAATGCCGCTGGTTAGTCTTGCAGAAATTGGAACAGGCTCTCATGACACGAAGGACGCACTTGAACAGGGTGAGTACCCGTTTTATGCACGAGGCGTCGACGTATTAGCTCTCGATTCTTTTGACTTTGATGAAACCGCAATTATTACGGCAGGAGACGGCGTTGGAGTCGGGAAAGTGATGCATTTTGTTGAAGGAAAATATGCCCTCCATCAACGCGCTTATAGAATTCATATTACGTCGCCAAATCTAATTCCAAAGTATTATTACTATTTCATGAAAGCTACGTTCCTCGGCTATATGGAAAAGAAGGCCGTTAACTCATCTGTTACGTCGGTGCGCAAGAAGATGCTCGAGGACTATCCTATCCCTACCCCATCTCTTGAGGAGCAGGAACGCATCGTCTCCATCCTCGATAAGTTCGACTTGCTTGTAAACGATATCTCAGAAGGCTTGCCAGCTGAAATCGAGGCTCGCAGGAAGCAATACGAATATTATCGAGACAAACTCCTAAAATTTAAGGAAAAGGCTGCATAACCATGGCCGAAGAATCTAAGCATGACAATGCTGAAAGCAGCTTCGACTACTCGATGGTGTCGATACCGCTCGATATTCCCGAAGAGTCGCTTGTAGACGATCTTTCGGGCGGTGTGACGTTCGACGTGATGGCATTCGGCGGTCAATCTACCGTATGCTCCGCTGCTCCAAAAGACACCAGGCGCTCGTCTTCCTACCAAAGCGAAGCTCAGTTGGAAGACGCTTTCATCAAGCAGCTCTGCACTCAGGGATACGAATACCTCGTGGTCGATTCAGAAGAGGATCTGATCGCGAACCTGCGCAAGCAGCTTGAGCAGCTCAATAAGGTCACGTTCTCCGACAAGGAATGGGAGCGCCTATTCAAAGGATGGATTGCTTCTGATAACGAAGGCATCGTCGAGAAGACGCGCCGCATTCAGCAAGACCACGTGTATCCGCTGCGTCGCGATGATGGATCGGTCAAGAACATCCAGCTCCTAGACAAGCGTAACGTCTACAACAATCGCCTCCAGGTGATGAACCAGTACACGCAAACGGGCAATTACGAGAATCGCTATGATGTGACCATCCTCGTGAATGGCCTTCCTCTCGTGCACGTGGAGCTCAAGCGCCGCGGCATCGCCATAGAGGAGGCGTTCAACCAGATCGAGCGCTACCAGCGCGACAGCTTCTGGTCGGGTTCGGGGCTCTTCGAATACGTGCAGCTTTTCGTCATCAGCAACGGCACGCATACGAAGTACTACTCTAACACCACGCGCTTCTCAGCCATCGAGGAAGCCAAGGGCGCTAAGCGCAAGGGCAAGAAGACATCCAACAGCTTCAAGTTCACCAGCTGGTGGGCTGCTGCCGACAATGTGCCCATCTGCGACCTGGTTCCGTTCACTTCGACCTTCTTCGCGAAGCATGCGCTCCTGAACATTCTGACGAAGTACTGCGTCTTTGATGTTGATGAGCATTTGCTGGTCATGCGCCCTTACCAGATAGTGGCAACCGAGCGCATCCTCAACAGAATCTTAGTAAGTGAGAACGACAAGAAGATGCTCGGTACCTTGAAGGCTGGAGGCTATATTTGGCATACGACCGGATCGGGCAAGACGCTCACCAGCTTCAAGACGGCGCAGCTTGCGAGCGCCATGGACGGCATCGACAAAGTGATGTTCGTGGTTGATCGCAAGGATCTGGATTACCAGACTATGAAAGAGTACGACCGGTTCGAGAAGGGCGCGGTGGATGGAAGCGAATCCACGGCTGTGCTGACGCGCCAGCTCGCCGATCCCAATTGCCGCATTCTGGTCACCACCATCCAGAAGCTTTCGAACTTCATCAAGAAGAACAAGAAGCATGAGGTCTACGACCAGCATTGCGCCATCATCTTCGACGAATGCCACAGAAGCCAGTTCGGTGACATGCATAAGGACATCACCAAGCACTTCAAGAACTATCATCTGTTCGGCTTTACGGGAACGCCCATTTTCGCCGAGAACGCGCGCTCGGGCGGCAATCCGCAGCTGCGCACCACCGAGCAGGCCTTCGGAGACAAGCTGCACACCTACACCATCGTGGATGCCATCCGCGATGAGAACGTGCTTCCCTTCCGCATCGACTACATCAAGACCATCAAGGAACGTGACGAGTACCCGGACGAGAAGGTCTACGACATCTATCGTCAGGGAGCGTATCAGGCTGCCGAGCGTGTGGATCTGATAGTCAACTACATCCTGGACCATTACGCGCAGAAGACGAAGCGCGATAGGAACTACCTGCTCAAAGACCAGCGCGTGATGGGCTTCAACTCCATCTTCGCAACCGCATCCATTCCCATGGC
>CAJURO010000030.1:9897-10147 GCA_910588985.1 uncultured Eggerthellaceae bacterium
GCTCAAGATCGCGCTCATCTACAGCTTCGGACCCAACGAATCCGATGATGGTTGCGGGCTTCCTGACGAGAGCTTCGACGTCGAAAGTCTCGATGCACCAAGCCGCGATTTTCTGGATGCGGCTATCGATGATTACAATGCGATGTTCTCGACGAGCTTCGATACATCCTCGCTTGGGTTTCAGAACTACTACAAGGACGTTTCGGAGCGTCTGAAGAATCGCGAGCTGGATATGGTCATCGTAGTGAAC
>CAJURO010000031.1 GCA_910588985.1 uncultured Eggerthellaceae bacterium
GTAGAATCCCACTGAAGACCCCCGAGAAACAAGCTTCAAGACCTTGTATTCGCGAAGCGCGAACCTCATGAGCTCACACCCTACGCCTCGCCCGCGCCAAAGCTTATTCGTGACAACAGGATTGACGTAGGCAGCCCCTGAAGCACCATGTGAGATGCGTATGAACCCGATAGGGTCATCTTCAGCATCTGCCGCAACGAACACCTCGTCAAGCGACGGGATCCGATCCATCCCCTCTGCATAAGTGAAGGCATCGATGAAGGGACGATCTACCTCATGCGCGGGACGGATTGAGAACAAAGCGCTCATGGTGCCTACATGATCGGGTCGACGTATATCTTATTGCGCGAATCGGGGATGGCCTTCTTCGCGAGCTCCGTAAGCCCCTCGACCACCGTTGGCAGCAGATGAGTCGGCAGCCCCATGAACATCATGTCCTCGCCGATATCGCTCGCTGCTCGACATCCATAGCATCCGAAGGTGATATTAGGCTCATCCTCCATCAAGGGATAGAGGACCGCTTCGACGCACATCGAGTTATATCCGCTTGCATGAAAATCGAATCGATGTCCTGTGTAGTAGCTCATTGACATGCAAAGCCACATCATCTGCTCAGGAGTGCCTGTGATGACGACGACCTCTGGCTCCCGCACGCACTTTGCGAGAGGAGCCACATAGGTGGCACGACGGCTTTTCTCTGGAAGCGTGGGACGCTCGGCCACCATATTCGCCGCTGCCTCAGCATTGACGAGCTTATGGAAGAGCACGTATATCTCACCTGTCGCAAGCTTCTCAGGCACGCCCGTCATCCCAAAGATGGAAGTGCCATCAGGACATGAATGCTTGCCAGGAGGCATGAGAATGCTCGCCCCGCGTCGTGCAGCCATCATCGCTTGGCAGAACCGCAGGTTCTCAGGAGGAAGCGCAACGTCAGGAAGCAGCTCGTCCTTCTCGATCAGCCCGACCGCCACTGGTTGCCAGCGAAGCCCGAGCTTTTCCATGATGATCCGCTGCCACTGAACGTACTGTTCGTGGAGCGCTGCTGAAAGTGGCTCTGCACGCTCTTCATCGGCGAAGGGATCATCGATCTCTTCGCCTGTTGCCTCAACAGAGAGAGCACGAACAGGGCAGTTGCCCGAGCAGGTACGGCAGCCAACGCACTCCTCGGTATCAAGGATGACAGGACCGCCATCCTCTCCCTCTTCGAGGATGCCGGGAATAGGGCAGAATGCAACGCACAGCCCACATCTCATGCAGGCGTTCGCATCATGATCGATCCGATAATCAGCCAACTGAGACCTCCTTGCACCACGGCGGATATACGCGCTCGCCCGCCGTGTTCGTGAGATGATATGAGCAGAATGGCAACGCCCGACCGTCGGGAACGGCCACCATCATAGAGCATTCGCGCAAGCGCTGCGTATCCATGCTGATAGCGTCCATGTAATTCATGATGATGACCGAAAGGCCGCTTTTGACCTCATGCCCCTTGTTGTAGAGGATGTCGAGGAAGACCGATCCTTGCGGCGAATCAGGTGAATAGCCTTGCACATACTCGTCGTAGGTTATCAAGCGTGTGGCTGGCGTGAATCCGCTTGGATGCTCGGACGCCTCATCCTTCATGAGGAAGACTCCTGTATCGCAGAGCGGATTCGAGCACCCAAGTGGCCAGATGTCATCCACAGAAAGAAGTCCTTCAGACTGCTCAGCGAGGTCGAAGATCACATCCCCAGCGCTCATGGGCATGGCGCGCTCGGCGTCGAATCTGCCAGACGTGAAAGCCGGCTGCAAGGCAAGGCCTGCAACGACATCCGAATTCTCAAGCGCAAAGCGGAGAAGGTCTCCAAGCTGGCTGTCATTGAGCCCAGCGACAACAGCGACCGAAAGCACCACCTGAATGCCCACCTCACGGCACCGCTCGATAGCACGAAGCTTCATATCCAAGATATCGCGCCCACAGGTGGTCTCATACACATTGCCCGTGAGGCCATCGAAGGAAAGGTAGACGCCCGTCAGTCCCGCCCCGACCAGATCCTCAAGGTACCCAGGGTTGTTCGCTATCACGAGGCCATTCGTATTGACCTCGATGCCCCAGAATCCCATCTGCCGTCCCAGGTAGATGATATCCTTCAGATCCTTGCGACACGTGGGTTCCCCGCCTGTGATCTGAACAGCACCATCGGTGCCGACGGCGTTTGCGATCGCACGGTACATCTGCTCGATCTCTTCGAGCGTTGGGTCGTCCTCACCGCCTTCAGCGCTTGCAAAGCAGACGGGACAATGAAGGTTGCAATTGCGTGTAACCTCGATCTCAAGCAGCGTGCCACGCCTCTCATGACGAGCGCACGTGCCGCACCCGACAGGACATGGTCCGCATATCGGCTCCGTGTTCTCTGGGCGCGTCTTGGCGAAAGCTTCGCTTGTAAGATGCAGATAATGTGCTCTATCGGGCCAGATGCGCGTATCGAGCCTTCCATGCTCTGGACACGTGCGACTCATCCAAACAACATCATCCTCATCTGCATAGACCACGCAGGGAAGCTCTTGCAAGCAATGAGGGCAAAGTGCGGTGGAGCGATGCAAGAGCGTGCCATCGGGAATGCTCTCCATGATTGAATCCGCATCAAGCCCTGACTTGTTCCAGATGTTGGTCACCGCACTTGGTTCGCTCACCGCGATCACATTCTCTTCCATGCGAATATCCCCTTGAAGGTACCGACCCTATACTCACTCATCGATGTATTGGCGAGGATCATGCTCGTCATTCGGCGGTGTAGACACTTTGATGCCCATCAGACGACACCAGCGGATAGTGCGCATGGGAATGAAGATATCGGGTTGATACTTCCCTGCTTGCTCGATCGCCTGCATGCAAGAGATGGCATGGGCAAGGTCGGTCTTGTCGTCGATGTCGGCAAGAGGCGAGAAATACGCCACAGGGACGTTGCTCTCTCTCACCTTGTTCATATATGCGTCAAGGGCAGGCACGCCGTCCATGTTGTAGTAAACGCCTTGGTGGTTCATCGGGGTGTCTTTCGACATGCCAACAAGGGAGGTGCCACATTCCTGGCAAGGTGCGCACACGAACCCAGGCGTCCCCAAGGACTTGAAGTAATCGAGCCATTGATATGCCTGAGTGACATGAGATTTCGGCATAGTGGGAATGTCGCCACCCACGGATACGATCGCATCATAACCAAGGTCGAAGATCTGCTTGAACGCATCATCGAAATGATCGTCGAAGGTTGCACCACTGTCGGTAAGGAAGTGTATCTCCATAGGCCAAGGACCAACCTCTTCGAACGTCTCTTTTATGAAGTCGAGATTGTTCGCAGGTGTCGTTGAGACGAAGAAATCATAGGTCACATGATCTGCCTCGGGATCTTCCTTGACCTTCTGATCGCTTAAAGCTTGGAGCTCGAGCAGAGCCATCATCGAAGCTTCGCACACATCGAACAGGCACATCTTGAAAAAGGAGGCCGCCTGCTCATCAGTGAGGAACCCGCCATGCTTCTCAGTCAAACGCGTCTTCACCATACCAGGGATCGGCGGCTTGCTGAAAATCAAGAATGCCTGCTTTACTTCTGCCATCTTCTCTCCTTGTTTATGCTCTCATCATAGATCGACTGGAATCGCTCCGAGCAACGGGCATCTTCCTTGCATGCAAGACCCGTACGATCATCTCTGCTTGCGCAGATCAGATCCATCACATACGGCCTGAAAGCGTTAAGGCACTCAAGCTTTCTTGATCATGCAATCGATAGCGTTATATGACCACGTGCCGATCATCGGTTCGGCATCTTCAAGGGAGCACGAGGTGAGCATATTGATATTGCTCTCCCAAATTCCCTGCATATCCTTCGGATCGTAGGGACGCTCTGGATACCACCAGCCATAATCAGCATGGACTAGCCCGTCTTTCATTGGGATTATAGCAACTTTGAACATTGCATCTCCCCCAGTAGTGGCAAGTGTCACATAATCTCCGGCGTCTACGCCTATCTCCCGCGCCGTTGCCTCGCTCATCTCGACAAGGGGTTCAGGGTATGAAGCACGGAAGACAGGAACATGGAGATACATGGACGCGTTGTAGGGCTGCTTGCGTCCTCCTGTAATGAGGTCAACATGCTTCCAACCTTCCTTCTCGCACTCGCGAACGAACGCCTCTGTGCAGAGGGATCGATGGGCTCCTTGCGTTGGCAGACGCTCTCCACCAAGTGCTTCGAGCATCTCGCTCGCAAGCTCGATCTTTCCCGTTCTCGTAGCGAATCCCTTGGGTGCGCCATCTGCGTCAGGCATGAGATGCTTGAATGGTGCTGGAGGCACGAAATACGCCCCTATCTCGCAGTAAGCTTCCCAATCGAATCCACTGGGTGCAAGCGCCCGCTCACATGCAGATGCAAAATCTGGGTCAGGCCAATGCTCATCTTGCCCAAGCCTTAAACCAAGCTCTCGGAATATCTCGTAGTCAGTCTTGCGCTCATGATAAGGTTCAACGGCTGCATCTCCCCCGTAGACGAAGTTCGCAACACCTCCATGAGCTTGGAACGTCGGACGTTCTATGGCAGAGGCAGAAGGAAGCACATAGTCAGCGAGCTGCGCCGTCGGCGTCAAGAAGTAATCGAGCACCACGATGAGGTCAAGACCCATAAGAGCATCATAGACGCGATGCGTGTCAGCATACGTGAGAAGCGGGTTCGTAGCCTCGACGATGAGCGCGCGGATCGGATAAGGATCTGCCGTCTCCATCGCGCGGAGCACGAGGTCAGGATGCGCAGAAGTCAGATACCGTGCAGGCAGCTTGCGCCCAAGGCGCTCCGTCACCTCTTCGACCATCTTGTAGCCCTCATAGCACTGAAGCGGGGTGACATCCGTGTTCAAGCAAAGCTCGTTCAAGGCATCGAAGTTGGTGAGCGAGAGCTCTAGGTCAACCTCAGGTACGAAGTCGCTCCCCTCAGCAAGGATGCAGCTGCCTGGTCGATCGATATTGCCTGTGATAGCGCGCAGGATGCAGAGAGCTCGATGGGTAGGCGCAACGCAAGCACCTACTTGATCGACCCCACGACCAGAGACAAGAGCAGAAGGAGAGCGTTCGGCAAACCACGTTGCCGCTGTGATGACGTCTTGCGCTGGTACGCCGCAGACGCGCTCGACATGCTCGGGAGTGAAGGGCTTCACGTGCTCGATGAGCTCATCGAACCCAGAGCACCATTCGTTGACGAATGCCTTATCATAGAGCTTTCTCTCGATGATGACATGGATGAGACCAAGGGCAAGCGTCGTGTCTGTCCCAGGCGATGGCGCTAACCAAAGGTCAGCCTGACGCGCTGTTTTCGTGAAGCGCGGATCGATGACGACGAGCTTTACGCTCTCATCCTTGCCAGTCTTGATGATAGTGCGCCAAAACAGGGAGTTGTCAGACTCAGCTGGGTTCGTTCCCCATATGAACATGCATCCTGTCTCAGCTGTAATGTCAGCCTCAACAGTCCACCCGAACGTGATGACATCCATCCAGATGCGCGGATTCCAGCAGATCTGGCCGATGCCAACATTGTTCGGAGACCCAAAGAGGGACATGAAGCGATGCAGAGGCCAGAAGGACGTATGCGGGCCACCGATCATTGACGCAAGAACGCCAGCATTATGTTCGGTACGAAGCTCCGAGAGACGCTTCGCGATATCGTCGAGCGCCTCTTCCCAACTCACGCGTTCCCACACGCCCGCTCCTCGTTCTCCCGCTCGACGAAGAGGATGGTTCACTCGATTCTCATCATCAAGGAAGTCCAAGTTCAAAGGCCAGCGTCTACAACCCGCGAGAACGCGCTCATCATAAGGATAGCGCGTCACATCAGGCTTTATCTCTACCGCGCGTCCGTCTTCAACGGTCACATCCATTGCGCAGAGATAGCCGCAGAAGTGGCAGTTGCTCTTCTTTATCTCTCTTTCGCCCACGCTTCACTCTCCGATGATGTTCGTGTTCGTTTCTGAGAACGAGACATCCTCATCTGCCAGGATCTCAGCAGCAGGCGTCTTGTCATCAAGCCCTTTGAAGGCACGTCCTGATGAGGAACCTTCCTTCACGATCGCGCCAAGCGTGTCCTTGAACAAGAAGCGCAGCTTCATCCACTGTCCTACCTGTGCCCAATCGATGCGCCACGAATAGAGCATCTCCAGATAATGGACGCACTGGATATGGGATTGTGTCATATTCAACTGAAAGTCGCAGCTCATGCATGCCGTGATGATCGCATCCGCCTTGATATCAACAGCTTCGGTGCCGTTGATATCAGCGCACTTGTCAGCCTTCTCGAACTTGCCTGCTGCGCGTGGAAGCGAGCCACAGCAGATCGAGCGTGAACGTGTGTGTGCAGGATCGCGCCACATCCCTTCTGGAATGAGCGCGCGAAGGCCATCAGCGAGCTCGCCATATTCACGATCAGGGCATGAATCATGCGGACAGAAGAGAACGGGGGCTTCAGGATCGCCCTTGATGAGCAGGCCGCATGTTGCAGGATCGAGCCTATAGCCTGCCTCGGCGAGCACGCAGGGCAGCACTGCAACCTCGACATGCTCCATACGCGGATCGGAGGCAAACGCATCGCGAAGCGCTTTGACGCAATTAGGGCAAGAGCAGATGATGCGCTCAACGCCTGCCGCAGCAATATGGTCGAGAAGCTCTTCTTCGAAGGCACGGCGCACTTCATCGCCGTTAGGCTCATAGCTCAATATCTTGCCGCAACAGAGCACCGATATGCCATCCACGAGCTCTGCATCGAAAAGCGTATCGAAGACTGCTGTCGTGAGCGGCATGGCGTAGTTGATCATCGAGCAGCCAGGGAAGAAGATGGAGCGCACGTGTTGCAGCTCCCCTTCGCCGCGCTCAAGCACTATATCGCCTGTATCGAGCATGAACGTGAGCGTATCACCCGTCAGGGCGTCAATGAAAATGCGGTCCTCCATGACCATCCCTTCCATATTTTTACTCTGTTAACTCAGATTGAATACACAATGGGTTGCCATATGATGAATGAAAGTCTCGCCGCGTCGTCGCTTCGAGACATAAGTCTCTCAGCTCCTTATGTC
>CAJURO010000032.1 GCA_910588985.1 uncultured Eggerthellaceae bacterium
CTCCGAACTTCTGGCGAAAGCAGCATGAGGTGCGATGACCGCCTGACCCTGCCCGGACCAAAACGCTCATTGGGTATGCTACCCAATGAGCGTTTTGGTCCGTCCCTTTTACTCCCCCTTGTCCCCTGTCGTTGCTGTTTTCCATCATGTGATATATTCGATCTACGTCATAACATAGTCTGCCGCCGGGTAGACGCAAGCACCCACCTTATGCGTATCGTTAGGCCTTTGAAGATGCGTGTTCGAGTGGGTGCTTCTCATATAAGGAGCATCTTATGAAGCAGTTCATCGTTGAGGATTCGTTCTGGGACCTTTTCCCTGACGCACAGATCGGCATTGTTGTAGCGCATGGCATGAAACGCGCAGATGAGGTAAGCGAGGAAGACGCTGCAACTATCGCGCGCACGCTCTCAGAGGCGAATCATACCGCCGATCAGCATTTGAACTCGAATACTATCTCGCAAAATGAGGTCGTTGCGGTCTGGCGCGATGCCTACCAGAAGTTCAAGACGAAGAAGGGCGCTCGATGCTCGGTGGAGAACCTTCTCAAGCGCGTTCTCAAAGGCAACCCCGTTGGGAGCATCACCCCCGCAGTTGACATCTACAACATCATTTCGCTCAAATATGCCCTCCCCGTTGGTGGCGAAGACATCGACGCGATGGATGGTGACATTCGCCTTTGCATGACCGATGGAGGCGACGCTTTCCGCGGGATCGGCGAAGAAGAGGACGCACCCACCCTCGAAGGCGAGATCTGCTACAAAGACAACACGGGCGCCATCTGCCGTTGCTGGAATTGGCGCGATGGGCAGCGCACGGCACTGACCGACGATTCGAACAAGGCATTCCTCATCATCGAATCTGTCGATCCCTCTCGCGCAGAAGACCTCGAAGCAGCTACCGACGAGCTTGCCGAAGCGGTAAGCACCTACCTTGGCGCTGACATCTTCGCAAAGGAGATCATCACGCGGGAAATGCCAAGCATGGTGATCGACGAATAAGTAAAAGGCAGAGTAAAAGGGACGGACCAAAACGCTCATTGGGCATGTGCCCAATGAGCGTTTTGGTCCGTCCCTTTTACTCGAGCAAGGAAGCCTAAGAGAGGTCTATGCCAGCCTCGCCCATAAGAGGCTGGCTTACCCCCTCGCCCATCGCTCGACGAGCAGCAATCTTCTCGCGAAGAGGTGCCAGCAGGAAGATCGCATAGCGGATGAAGACGAAGAGAACCATGAATGTGGCGAACGCCGTCTCGGCAAGGACAAGAGGTTCAAGCGAAGCCGCCCAAGCAAACCCATTCTCCTGGAAAAGACCTACCGCTGCAGAGAGCGCTGTAGCGGTGATGACAAAGGGGAAGGTCATTGCTGCATAGCTCGGGAAGAAGCCACCCTTGATAAAGCGCGGCACCTGCGTCAAAACGAGTACGAAGAATGCCTGTGCGCAGGCGAGAAGCACCGCTACGAATGCGATGTTGGGTTCCTCTGTGACCGCCAGATAACCTGCGATCGAAAGCGAAGAGGGTGCGGAGTAGATGCAAAAGAGCGGACGCGCAGGAGTCGGCATCTCATGCTTTGCGTAACGAAGGGTTACAAGGATGAGCAGCATCGGGTAGCACGCGAAGCCGACCCAAAAAAGGACGGTCCCGAGCATCTCAAGGCCGAATGACGCTGACGTGACAGACGCCACGATAATGCCGACATAGCAAATGAAATAGGTCGGGAAGACGCGCTCGAGCGAAAACCTGCGAAGATGAGCGAAGCTGAACCATCCCATCAAGGTGAGATGGCCAACAACCGCTGATACCCACAGCACAAGAGCAGGCATCATCGCCACCGACGAGAAGAATGCTGCTACTTGCATGAGCGCCATGAAGAGCGTCGCAGACACGCTCGCGAAGATCGGATTCCTCAGATCCTCGGCAACAACTGCGGGAAAGAGCACGGCCTTCGCGATCACAAGCACAGCCATGACGAGAGAGAGTACCACTGCCATTCCCTGCAAGAGCGCAGAATAGGATGCAAGCAGATTCCCGAGCGCAACAAGCCCCAGCGCGACGCCAGCGGTAGGAATGGGAACGTTCTTGATGATATCAGCCATGCGAAACCTCTCAAAAAAGGCTCGGTCTGCCGCATTGCCACAAGGAGGAACGCAACGCAGCAGACCGAGCGTTCAAAACCAACGAGTTCACATTATCTGTGAAGATATGAGCAAATTATCCTTATATATACTTATGACATGATAATATATTCTTATGTATATGATCTAAGGACACCGCAATGCAGGACTTTCGCACGAAAACGTTTCTGACCGTTTGCAAAACGCTCAACTACACGCGTGCAGCAAAGGAGCTGCACATCACCCAGCCTGCCGTCTCACAGCACATCGCTCATCTCGAGCACGCCTATGGTGCTCCTTTGTTCATCTATGAGAACCGAAAGCTCAAGCTTACGCAAGCGGGGCGCATGCTTGAGAGCGCTTTTCTCACCATGGCACATGATGAGGCTATCCTCCATGATCGCATCCGCGCGCTCACCTCTCATGCCTCCATCGATCTCAAGATAGGCATGACGCTCACCGCTGGAGAATACGTTGTAGCTCCAGCCCTCGCAGAAGCTCTTGTCAAAAACCCCGACTTCCGTGTCTCCGTTCATTCAGGCGATACCGAAAGGCTGCTCTCGCTTCTTAAGGAAGGCATCATCGATTGCGCCTTCATCGAAGGCATCTTCGATGCAACGCCTTATGCGAAGGATCGCTTCAGCGAAGAAGAGCTCATCTGCATTTGCGCGCCTGACGCAAAGATCGCCCACGCGTATCTTGATCTCGAAGACCTCTTGCACGAACAGCTCTTCATACGTGAAGCGGGGTCGGGAACACGTGCTGTCTTCGAACATGCGCTCACCGAGCGAAACGTCGCTCTCAGCGCATTCGATAATCAGCGCGTCATCGAGAGCCTCAACATCATAAAGATCTTCGTCGCAAAAGGTCTTGGGATCTCGTTCGTCTATCGATCCGCCGTCAAAGATGAGCTTGCGAACGGGACGCTCGCAAGGGTCCCTCTCAAGCGCTTTCACGTCCATCATGACATCTCCTTCGTGCACCTGAGAGAGAGCGCATTCGAGCAGGAATTCAAGCGCTTCTTCGCCATTCTCGAGAAGTGAAGGCGTCTGTTTTGCGATGAGCCTCTCTTTCGTGGTTGCATCACATATCAAACTCTCTCATGAAGATGCTGTAAGGTAGGAACAGAAGCGTCATCAACCTGCTAAAATGACGCAAGAGAAAACCTTTTCAATGCTCACGCCGCAGAAAGGCAGCACTAATGACAGCTCAAACGCACAGCTCGATCCGAAATCGGATCCTTGCTGCTGTCGGGGCCATCCTCATCGTAGTGATCGCCTTGATGCTGTTCATGAATATCAATCGAGATCGTATTGTCGAGCAGAACTCAACCTACCTTGAAGGCTCGACCCAACAGACTGCGCGACGCATCGACGATCTGCTCACGAATTCGCTCAGCAGCATCCGCACAGCAGCGCTCGTATTCGAGAGCAGCCTCACCTCACCCAATGTCGACGCTGCGGCAGCAACGGCAATGGTGAACACGACCAACTTCGATTATCTCATCTTCACCGATGTCAATGGCTTGTCATATAACGATCAAGGTGCTTCTGGCACTGCGACGAATCGTGAATACTATCAGCGTGGTATGGAGGGAAATGCAGGGATCTGCGCTGTCGAGAACGCCTCGTTCGATGAGCATAACGTCATGGTCTTCTACGCACCGCTTTATTTTGATGGCGATGTCGTTGGCGTGCTCTCGGGCGTCTATAGAGAGCAAACGCTTTCTGATTTCGTCACCACGTACTTCTTCGGCGAGCAGACGACCACGTATCTTTGCGCTTCTGATGGATCTATCGTAGCGCGCTCTACCGTGTTCGCGGTCCACGCTGACAACGCATTCGACCTCTATGGCGGCGGCGAGCTGAACAGCATCACGCTCGATCAGCTCAAATCTGACTTTGCCATGGGCGTTTCTACAAGCTTCACTTATAAGTCATCATCGGGTCTTGGCAATGCATACATGATGAAGCTTCCCTCGCACGACTGGATGCTGTTGCGCACGTTCCCCGAATCTATCACCGATAGCATGGTCAGCAAGGCCACGAGCGCGGGCATCTTCCTTGTCTCAGGAGTTGTCATCGCTGCTGCACTCTTCATTGCTGTTCTGTTCGTGCAATCACGTAGGCAGCAAAAGCAGCTTCTCTTTGAACGCCAGAAGGCTACGCGCATCATCGATGCGAGCACGAATCTCTTCACAGGCCTCATCGCTGTCGACCTTGCTTCTACGACCTATGAATACCTCAAGGGCGACTGCATGAATGGGGAGATAGCCCCAACCGGAACGTACCAGTCGCTTTACGACTACTGGATCGATACCACATCCGATCAGGATAGCTCAGATGTTAAAGAGCTCGTCAGCATCGAGAATATCCGCCACGAGCTCTCGCAGGATATTCCCTATATCCAGTTCGAGTTCCGTGCTCACCGCAAGGGTGAGCTCTGCTGGCTGCAAATGGCCATCCTCTGCTTGAACAAGGATGAGAATGGCACGCCTCTTGGAGCGCTGGTGGCGGTTCAAGATGTCACGCAAGCAAAGGAAGCTGAGCTTGCTGCACGCAAAGCACTCCAAGAGGCATACAATGCCGCTGAGAATGCCTCGAAGGCCAAGAGCGATTTCTTGAATTCCATGTCACACGACATTCGCACGCCCATGAACTCCATCATGGGGCTCACCGCCATCGCTACCATGTATGTTGAGGATACGGCTCGCGTACGCGAATGCCTGAACAACATCTCTTCGGCAAGCAAGCACCTGCTTGGCCTTATCAACGAAGTGCTCGACATGGCGAAGATCGAGTCAGGCTCTATCTCGCTGTCAGAAGAGGAGTTCGACCTTCCCGAGACCATTGAGAATTTGCTCACCATCATCCATCCGCAGATCGAAGCGAAGAAGCTTGACCTGCGCGTTGAGCTTGTTGACATCAAGCATGAGCATGTCATCGGAGATCCCACTCGCCTCCAGCAGGTGTTCGTCAACATCATGGGCAACTCGGTGAAATTCACACCTGAAGGCGGCTCCCTTGGGCTGCGCTTGAAAGAGCTTCCGAGCAGGGTCTCTGATTGCGGTTGCTATGAATTCACCTTCTCTGACACAGGATGTGGCATGAGCGAGGAATTCCTCAAGACCGTCTTCGAGCCTTTCACGCGCGCAAATGACTCGCGCATCACCAAGGTCGAAGGCACGGGTCTTGGCATGGCTATCGTCAAGAGCGTCGTCAGCCTCATGAATGGCAGCATCGATGTTGAATCCAAGCTTGGCGAAGGCACTACCTTCACCGTCACCGTGCACTTGAAGCTCCGCGACGCCATGCGCGAGAACCTTGATAGCCTCCAAGGTCTGCGCGTGCTCGTTGTTGATGACGACGAAGTGGCCTGCAAGAGCGCTGCGATCATGCTCGAGGATATCGGCATGGTCCCCGACTATAAGCTCTCTGGCATCGCTGGCGTTGAAGCCGTCAAGGAAGCATCAGAGAATGACGATCCTTACCGAGCGGTAATCCTTGACTGGCGCATGCCTGACATGAGCGGCATCGAAACAGCGCGTAAGATACGCGAGGTCTCAACCCATGATGTGCCCATCATCATCTTCTCTGGCTACGATTGGTCGATGATCGAGCAGGAGGCACGTGATGTTGGCGTTGACGCGTTCATCTCCAAGCCCTTGTTCCGCTCTCGCCTCATTCAAGTGATGAAGGAGCTTTTGAGCGGCGAGAAAGACACTACTGTCAACGAAAAGGAGATCCTTGAGAATTGCGGCTTCGCAGGCAGACGCATCCTGCTCGTAGAGGACAACACGATGGCAGCAGCTATCGCAGAAGAGCTGCTTGAGCTGACCGGGGCAGACGTTGACCATGCAGAGAACGGCAGCGTCGCCGTTGACACGCTCGTGGAAAACGCCCCGCACACCTATGACCTCGTTCTCATGGACATCCAAATGCCCGTCATGAATGGCTACGAAGCCACTGAGGCTATTCGCGGATATGGAATGAGCGGCCGCCCTGATCTTTCTGAGATCCCGATCATCGCTCTTTCAGCCGATGCGTTCAGCGAAGACATAAAGCACGCGAAAACCGTCGGCATGAACGCGCACATCTCGAAACCTCTCGAGATTGACACCTTGGTCAAGACGCTCGGGCAGTGGATGCCGAAGAAGCTCGGAGAATAGCGCAGCTCGAACTGCTCGACGCCCCACATAAAAGAAGGCTCTGTTAACCCAGATTGGACACACAATGGGTTGCCATATGATGATGAGCGAAAGGG
>CAJURO010000033.1 GCA_910588985.1 uncultured Eggerthellaceae bacterium
AGGCTGAACTGGGATAAGTGCCCTCAAGGGAGCACACTTTTTGAAACATAACCCCCGCTTCATCGCTTCGAGCTAAGGTCTCTCAGCTCCTTTGGCTTACCTCGCTTTCTCCATTATGGGGCAACCTTCAAGTACGATATATCCAGCTTGGGTTACGGAAGCCTTATCTAACTGTCCTTCTGTTCAGAGGAGTCCTTCTTGGGCTTCTTCTCACGTGGGTTGTAATGGTGCACGAGCACAGGATCGAGAAGCTTCAGCTTCCAGATCATGTAGATGGTGAGAAGGATGGCGATGACGATGGCTACGATCCTCGTCGCGCCAGATGCCTCAGCGATGGCGATCGAGCAGGTTGCGAGCACAAGCGTCCATAGATACATGATGAGAACGGTCTTGCGCTGGCTGAACCCAGCTTGCAGCAGCTTATGATGGATATGTCCCTTGTCGGCCGAGTCGATGGGCTTGTGCGCGCGAAGGCGCCTCACGATAGCGAAGAACGTGTCGATAACGGGGATGCCTGCAGCGATCACCGGCACGAGGAGGGACACGAACAGCGCTGAGCGGGTAGTTGCCATGAGGGAGACCGCTCCAAGGGCAAAGCCAAGGAAGAGGGCGCCGGAGTCACCCATGAAGATAGAGGCGGGGTTGAAGTTGTGGCGCAAGAAACCGAAGCAGGCGCCTGCGATCAAGATGCTCAGAATAGCAGCATCGATCTGGGCCGTCATGACTGAAATGACGAAGATGGCCATTGCGCAGATACCGCTGATCCCTGCGGCAAGCCCATCAAGGCCATCGATCAAGTTGATGATGTTCGCGAAGGCGACCAGGTAGAAGATCGTGATGGGATAGGCAAACCAGCCGAAATCAATGTAGCCTGGTCCGAATGGATTATGGATGGTACTCAAAAGGATACCTGAGAATGCGGCGATAGTCGCGGCTATGATCTGACCCGCAAGCTTCGCCTTGGGCCCGAGTGAGATGACGTCATCGATGAAGCCTGTCGCGAAGATGACGACAACGCTCAAGATGGCACCGACGTAATTGATCCGAGTAAGCCCTGGTAGGAAAGAGGCACGCCAGCCAAAGCACTCCGAGCATATGAGGAGCAGGATGAGAGAGGCTATGATGCCAGAGAGGATCGCAACACCGCCAAGACGCGGGATGGGCTGCTTGTTGACGCGCCGCTCACTGGGATAATCGATGGCATCAAGCCGTTTTGCCAGTTGCTTTGCAAGAGGGACAACGAGGATAGTGACGATGCAAGACGCTGCGAAGAGTATGAGGTATTGCCACCAGGCCATGGTCGTATATGTATCCTCCAGAAGGTATTCCCTTATCGGCGTCCCTCATTATATTCCACTAAGAAGTCACGCGGGAGCGTGGTGTTACTTGAACGTGCGATAGAGCTTGTAGGCGAGGCATCCAAGCGCGAACATGCGGTACCTGCTTTTGCGGATCGCCCAGATGCTGCGCTTCTCAGCTGCATCATAGACGGCAGGGTAGTCAACTTTGAGCAACTCGTCGAATGATCGCAATGCGGCGCGTACCTCTGGCGTATTACCAAGGCTGAGAAAGATCTGATACTGATTCTGCGTGTAGTATGCGATTGCGCGATCGATCGCACGAAGGGCGTCCACCTCAAGGTCAGCGTGCGCATCTCTGAATGCCAGAAGGGATGCCATGACATTCAAATGTTGATCGCTGTTGCGTGCAAGGCGCTCAACATCTACGCTCTGGCCCGTTCGCCCAACGCGATAGTGGTATACAAGGTGCTCATCGAAGAAGACGGTCTTGACGTGCGCGAGCGGATAGATGGAGAACTCGGCGTCCTCGTAGAAGCATCCTTCATCAACGCGAAGATCGTTCTCGCGAAGGAGGGCAGTGCGTATGGTGAGCGCATGGATCTTCGCGATGGTCTCATATCCCATTATGGAGATAGGTTGCACGGTGCCGTAATGAGTCGGATCTGCTGCGGCATGCCGATGTTCGACGAGCTGCTCTGTCTTGTCATCCATGATGGCGTAATCGGACAGAACGAGATCTGCAGGTGTGCTTGAGAGCACGTTGATGAGCGCATCCAGTGCTGCTGGATCGACGCGGTCATCCCCATCAACTACTTTAAGATACGTACCCCGTGCCTGGGCGATGCCGAAGTTGATCACCGAGCCATGGCCACCGTTGTCCTTATGGATGGCGCGAAATGAATCAGGGAAGCGCTGCTCGAAGCTTTGCGCAATCGTGAGGGAAGAGTCTGTGCCGCCATCATCGACTACGAGGACTTCAAGCAAATCTATTGATGCCGAATGGGCGATGCTCTCAAGGCAATCTTCAAGATATGCGTCCATGTTATATGCTGGAACAACGATCGTGAGCACAGGCTCGCTCATGAGCGCTCCCTTCGCAGAATGGTATAGATGAATCTGCGCAGCCCTGCTGGAGAATAGACCATGATAGCGGTTGCGATCCTCGCTTTTAGATACTCTGACGCACTGAGCAGGCCATCCTTGCGCTGCTGGCGACGAAGGGCCATATAGCGCTTCCCATAGTCGGTCCCCCCACGTCTGTCGTAGAAGTTCGTTCCCAAACGCGCCCGCACAAGAGGCTCTTCCAGATTGTCGAACGCCACACCTTTGGCAAGCGCGCGGCTCCAAAGCTCGTAATCCTCAAGCCCTGGATAGTGATGATAGTTGCCAGCAGCAAGGACAGCCTCTTTGCGCATCATGACGGTCATGTGATTCACAGGGCATCGGTACTTTGCGTATGCATACAATGATTCGCCAGTGGGAATGCGCTTTATGCGCACATTGCCCTCTTCGTCGAACTCTTCTATAGCACTCCCGAGCACATCGACGTCCTCATGGGATTCAAGGTATTCCAACTGTGTCGCAAAGCGATGCGAATATGAGATGTCGTCGGCATCCATGCGTGCGATCAAGGGGCCAGAGCTCAAATGGACGCCTGCCGCAAGCGCGCGTCCGAGAAGCACGTTCGTAGCGAATCGGCCAATGATGAGCTTCGGTGCCGCGGCATCGCCTTCCCTGCGCGCATCCCTTTGCGCAAGCTCAAGCGCTTCCTGTATGGATTCGGCATCATCTTCAGCGGTGAGCTCAACAACAAGAGGATCAGCATCGAAAGCGTTGATCGTCTCATAGAGCTCATCGGTTAGAGGGCCATCTTCGATGAGGACGATCTCGTCAGGCTTTCGCGTCTGACCATAGATGCTCTCAAGTGCCTCGCTCAAATGCGCGGGATTCGCTTTTGCGTAGACGGATATGAGACAGGTGATGTTCACGCGATCAGTCTATGTCCTCGAGCTTGAATTCGCGACGACGGCTTGGATCGGTTGGGTCTTGCATCGTGCGGCGAACAACGCGAAACATGCGTACGATAGTTGTAATTACACCGCTGCTTTTGAGGCTATGCACGCCTTCGCGTATGACATGTTTAGGATAGAGCAAGCCCGGGATATGAAGCGGCTTGGTCTCAGTTACCTCGAAGAAGAACTTCTTGTCCTTTGGGTCGAGCTTGGGATGTGCAGCCACAATGGCAGGATCCATGCGATTGAAGAGCTTGCGTGTGTGCTCGCGAACAACGGGATTATCCCAGCCGTCATCGACGATCGCGCCCTGTACGTACTTGAAGCCACGAAAGTAATGCGCACGGATTACCCCGAGGTCATCAATGCCTTCGCGATCAAGGATATCCATCATCTCGATCCACCGCTCGAAGGGACGCTGGATCGCCTCATCGCTTGAATGATGCAAGGTGGAGCCTGGGATATCGGTGCGGTAGTGATAGAACGCCTTGTCAAGGTAGATGATCCGATCAGCGCGGATCATCGTTTCGATGAGAAAAGGGTTATCCGCCCAACCAGCTCCTGGGTAGGGAATGAAGCGGATGCTGTTCTCACGCAAGAAATCAGCATGGTAGAGACAGGTCCAAATGGAGGGGTGCCCTTCGATGAGAACGGGATGCTCTGCAAGGGTGAAGGGATGCTTTGAAGAAGCGAGACGCCGATGAAGATAGCAGTGGTTCCTCTTATGTCTCTTCGGATCATTCCAGCGGTATTCGTCGTACCAGGGGGTTTTGATGATGTCGATGCGCTCGTCGAAGGTAGCAGCAAAGGCGAGCATATCTTCATACATGCTCGCCTCGATCCAATCATCAGGCTCTATCACGGATATCCATGCGCCCGTTGCTTCTTCGATACCACGGTTGCAACTAGCGCCATAGCCCTCGTTCGGTTTGTCGATGATGCGTATGCGATCGTCATACGCTGCGTGTTCCTGCATGATGGACAGAGAGCCATCGGTTGAGCCGTCGTTGATGAGGATGATCTCGAGGTTCTTATAGGTTTGCTCGCTGATGCTGGTCAGGCATTGGTCGAGGAACTTCTCAACGTTCATGATAGGTACGATGACGCTGACCTTCGCATCGGTATCGCTCAGCATATGCTGCCTTTCATCTTCTTTTCTCTGAGTGAGACGCAATGTTTGCATTCATGATATCGAAAAACGCCTACCCGGCATACTCTTTTGTAAGATTTGTGCGAGCTGTGGACGTTGCGATGCATTCTCTCCGAAAGGTTCAAATGGGGGTTCTCGTTGGCTATAATGTTCGTTTAATCCAGAGGAGCTTGAAAAGAGCGGGTGCGAGGTAAGGCGGTAGTTTCATCTATGCGAAAGAATGCGAATCGATACTCCTCCCAGCAGCAATTCCAATACAAGACGGCCAACGATTATGCGCCAAACCTGAGCAATTATCGCGGTCAGGTTGCTGCGCGCTCTTCAACGGGCAAGCGCGCGCTCATCATCGTGCTCATTTCCATCCTTGTTGTTCTCATCGGTGCGGGCACCGCGTTCGCCATCTACATGAACTACATCGGCAGCAATCTCAATCGAGGGGACAAGACCGACACCGAGCTTGCTGCACTCGATGAAGTGCTTGGCAAATACGACACTTCTTTAGACAAGCCTTTCTATATGATGCTTCTTGGTTCTGATCGGCGTCCGGGCGAGAAGGGAAATGCGCGCAGCGACACGAACATCGTTTGTCGCGTTGATCCGATCGAGTACAAAGTGACGATGCTTTCCATCCCGCGTGATACCAAGATCGACATCAAAGGGCATGGCACGCAGAAGTTCAATGCAGCTTACGCCTTCGATGGCGCCGCTGGTGCTATTCGCGAAGCTGAGAATCTGCTTGACGTTGACATCACGCACTACGCAGAGGTTAATTTCGTTGACTTCGCCGGGCTTGTCGATGCAGTCGGTGGCATCACGGTGGAGAACGAATCCAAGATCGACAACCGTAAAGCGGATGGCCCTGATGGCAACCACTATGTGATCGAGGCAGGGACCGTCAATCTGACAGGTGGTCAAGCGCTCACCTTTGCGCGCAATCGCGATTATCCCGATGGCGACTTCAGGCGCCAAGCTCACCAACGCCAGGTTGTCGAAGCGGTGGTGGACAAGGTGCTCGGCCTTAACATCACGCAGATCCCCGGCGTGATCGAGGCGGCTACAAAGTGCGTTACGACCGACTTGAACGTTATGGACATCATCGGTCTTGCTCAGAATTTTGCTGGTGCAGAGGATCTGGTGATCTACTCTGGCATGTTGCCATCCTACTCGCAAATGATCAATGGCATCTCGTTCGTGATCCACGATGAGGAGAAGACGGCTGAGATGATCGAGCTGTTCAAGAAGGGCGAGGACATCTCTGAGATCGTTACTACGAAGTCTGGCGGGGCAGCTATCAACACGAAGAATGTCGATACGTCGAACACGCTCCTCTTCGATGACGATGATGAGGTTACTTCAGGCACGGCTCCCTCCAATCCTAGCGGAGGGTCTTCAGGTGGAAGCAGTGGGGGATCAAGCGGCGGTGGCTCGACAACGCCTGATCCAGGAACCGATCCGAATCCTGGCGGTGGTGGAACCACTGATCCAGGAAGTGGTGGCGATGCAGGCGGCTCAGGTGGAGATACGGGCGGCGGCTCTGGTGGTGACGGGGGCGCAACCGATCCGACGACTGAATAGCATGATCAAAAAGAAATGACCCTGAGAGGGTCATTTCTTTTTGATCGTTAACCTGACAGGGAAGCACCATGTTGTGAGATTGCTTATGATGATGAAAGCGAGGTAAGCCAAAGTCGCTGAGAGACCTTGGCTCGAAGCG
>CAJURO010000034.1 GCA_910588985.1 uncultured Eggerthellaceae bacterium
ATCGTTCTCTACCATGATCGCACTGCACGACATCACTGAAGCTTCGTTGAGAACAACGTCTTCGAACTCATGTAGCGGAATTTCATAATGCGTGCCGATGGCGGCAATATCAGCAAGCCGGCCCTTGATCAGCAAGTGACTCTGGTCTAAGAGCGACGCCTTGGCACCTGTCCGTATCCATGCAATCCCACTACTTGCAAGAAATACATCATCGTTCAGGGCATTCTCGTAGAAGTAGCCCATCATGTTGCACGGACCGCTTATCACCAATTCGCCTTCGCAACCCCTATCATGCCGCACTTGACCATCTGATAACACTCCCACCTGCGCGCACCCGAGAACAGTAAGTCCGATTCCCTCGCCTTTTAGAAGAGCTATCGGATTTCGCTCCTGAAGCGACTTAAAGAGCGTCACAAAAACGCCACTAGTCTCACTCGTTCCGCCACCAATCGAGAAGCTTATAGGAGAGAGTGGCCAAGGAAGCATGCTGCTTCCAAACCTATGAACCTTTGATACATGATTCAGGAAGCGCTCCTCACCCTTCGACAACCCCTCGCCCGAAACACATGCAATCATGAGAAAAGGGAGCTGCACATCCTTGTACATATCACTGAACATGAGCTTCTTTGCCGCTTCCATCCAAAATCCGACAGAGGCACAACAAAAATTCGGCTTATCGTCCAGCAGAGTATCCAGAAAATGACCACGGTGATAGATTGGTTCCAACACTACCGTGCATCCCTGGAAGAGTGGATCCACAAGAGCTGTGCTGAGACCTGCATGAACGTATGTTGGAAAATGCATCAAGCATCTCAAGTTGCGCATCTTTCCCATTCCCGATACGTCTGGATCTTTGAAACGGGCAAGGACCGCATAGCTTCTCACGGCATGCTGTATCGCCTTTGGCCGCAGGGGGTTGGTCGTGCCGCTGCTGTACGTGATCGTGAAACCATCGTTCAGGAAAACTGGTGAAGCTGCGGCATGTGCTGGAAAATCCCCATCGCCTACCTCAACAAATTCCGCCAACCCGAGAACCGTGCTTCTACAGGAATCTCTTATCTCAGATATATGGTTCCTGAAGTCAAGAAAGGGATAGTCATGGTCTTCGGCAGGATTGTATGGCTCACCCTCCTTTTTAGGCAAGGAATCCGCAAGCGAGAAGACCACCACTTCCCGAATATGCGAATTGGCTATAACGCCCGAGATCCTCGGGTAGACATCATCCGTTAAGAACAGTCGCCCTTCCCCAGCATCCTCAAAGATATATTCCAGATAGTCACTGTCAAACCAATCGCCGAAACAATTAAGGACAAGCCCCAACTTGCTGGCAGCAAAGAATAGAAAAACGAATTCCGGACAGTTCGACATACAGACGAGAATCTGGTCACCCTTCTCATATCCCATAGCCGCAAGAGAACGAGCGAAAACATCAGCATTTTCCCTCATCTCCCTATAGGTAAATCTGGATGACTTATACTCCAAAGCAATGCCAGAATCCCATGCCTTGCTCCTAAGACATATCTCACGATACAAACTATGATTGTGATCAGCTTCTAGTTCCAGAATAGCTCTTTGGTATTTTGGCTTCAGCTTAGCGAATCCCGTGTTGAGAGATGCCTCGTCGCTGAACTCTCTCTTCATTTATCTCACCAAGCTAGATAACCGAATGCGCTTCCTCAACTCCTTCACATCCACCTTGCCGATGGGGGTGAGGGGAAGCGCATCTATGAGCTCATAGCGAACAGGCTGCTTGTAGTCCGGA
This sequence comes from uncultured Eggerthellaceae bacterium, assembly GCA_910588985.1. GTDB lineage: Bacteria > Actinomycetota > Coriobacteriia > Coriobacteriales > Eggerthellaceae > MGBC163016. The sequence goes on from CAJURO010000034.1 coordinate 1,763, forward strand.
AGCTCAGAGGCACAACTATCGCGAAGCTCTTCCTCGACCTGCTTCCAGGACATGTTGCAGCCCTCATCAAGCACAACGAACACGCAAGCGAGCTCGCCTTGGGAATAGGCATCGTCGGGATAGCCTACCGCCTTCGCCTTGCGCACGTGAGGGCTCTTGCAGACGATGTCCTCGATCTCCTTGGGTGGGATCTTGAAACCCGATGCCGACACGATGAAGTCCTTCATCCTGCCGGTCACGAACACCTCTCCGCGGCTTCCGATATAGCCGGCATCGCCGGTATGCAACCACGTGCGTCCGTCATCGTGCTTGACCAGCACCCTCACCGTCTCCTCGGGGTTATCGAAGTAGCCAAGCATCACATGAGGCCCCGTGATGCAAAGCTCACCTGTCACAGCCGCGATCCCATCGGACGTTATGTCCTCAGGTGCATAGGGCAGCTCTTCAAAGGAGCCGTCATCCCTCTGCTTGAAGGCCGCAACCACTGATTCGGGGAACGGGAAGCCCACGCTCTGTGGAACGACAAGGCTCTTCTCAGGAAAAACGCTCGTCGCGCCGCCGCATTCAGTCAATCCATAGCCGACTCTCAGCCTTGCATCGAGATCATGCGAGTCGAAAAACGCATTAACGCTTTCCTCCAGCTTCGCGTTAACGCTATCGCCACCACAGATCGGCGTAACCAGAAATGAGAAACTCTTGTTCTGAGTGAGTTCGCTCTTGCAGACATCCTCCCAATGATTCGCTGTTCCAGTCACATGATCGGGGCGATGCTTCAGCAATTCTCGGTCAACCGATATCGCATTCGGGTCAGGGACGATAACGACCTCCATACCGACACAGAGAGGAAGATGCAATCCGTTCACAAGCCCATAGGCGATGAAAGGCGGCATGATGTCATACC
>CAJURO010000035.1 GCA_910588985.1 uncultured Eggerthellaceae bacterium
GGCTTCTACTACGGCCATCCGCAGAACCGCTTCTGGAAGGTGATGGCCGCGCTGTTCGACGAGCCGCTTCCCGCCACCAACGACGAGAAGCGTGACCTGGCACTACGTCACGGCATCGCGCTATGGGACGTGCTGGCGGAATGCACCATCGAGGGCGCGAGCGACGGCACCATAGCCGACTGCGTGCCCAACGACATCGGCAGCTTGCTTGCACGCGCGCCCATCGAGGCCGTGTTCTGCACCGGGGTGAAGGCGGCCGAGCTTTACGCGAGGCATTGCGAGCCGCAGACGAACATGGCGGCCACGCGCCTTCCATCGACCAGTCCCGCAAATGCAGCAAGATCGCTCGAACAGCTCATCGAAGAGTATCGGGTCATCCTCCCCTATTGTTCGTAGGATGCGTCGATTCGCCCCCCCCTGATGCGATGCAGAACATATGCGACCAGAAACGCTCCATTTGCTCATGTATGCTTTTGCTTTCGCTCCGAATGTCTACACATCATTGGTATATAGTTAACCTTATCCCTTTGAGCGAACCGCCTCGAAGGGGAACGCTTTCCAAACATATGGGGGTATGTCAATGGATTTTGAGCGTATCAGAGAATTCAAGGTCATGGCTAAATTCAAGAACCTCTCCGAAGCAGCCCGTGAGCTCAATACCACGCAATCCACCTTAAGCAAACACCTCGCAAGCATGGAAAAGGAATTGAAAGCGCCTCTTTTCAAGCGAGACAGCGTGCCCATGGAGTTAACGAAGCAAGGCATGGCATTCCTTCAAGAAGCTTGCCTTGTAACCTCGCGCCTTACACATCTGCGCAAAGAGATAGATCAATTGAATCGCAGCTCAGATATCACTGAGATCCAAGTCGGTGGACTATTGAACACCCGAGCAACGTTCCTCTTGAATGATTACATCAAGAGCATCGGAACGCAGAATGCTCTCGTGCGATACTGCCAACTGGTAAATCTTACTTCTATGTCGCTTCTGAAGAACAACTACGCCGATATCGTCATCGATTGCCATCTAGGAGGACCAGATTCTCGTTCCGGGATCATCTCGATCAAGCTCTTCAAGGATCCTGCGCTTTGCATAATGGAAAAAACGCACCCACTCGCTGACCATAGCTCACTGCGCTATTCGGACTTGAAGGGAGAGACTTTCGCCACTGTTAACAATGGAGTCGATTCCAATATCATGAAACATCTAACGGGAGCTTGCTCGCGTCACGGATACAGCGAGGGACTTCACTTCGATTATCAGCTGCTTGAATGTGGGACTTACAGCAATCTGCTCCTTGAAGGCCTAGAGGGGAAAGTATTCGTCCTGCCTTCGTCTACAAAGATGTTCCTCCCGCTTTTCACGCTAGAGCGCTATGCCCTCATCCCCATCGATGATGAGGACCTCTGCTTTGATATACGAGGATATTACCTGCAAGACGCAGACAAGAAGCTTGAGAATATCTTGCAAGGTTTCTCAAAGTTCGCGCTTTCCCGATCCAATAGCTAAAGCATCGCGACCATAGGTTCAGCCCTCCCGATCAGGGCTCTTCCCATATGTCTCTAGCACGGAGCGTCATCCCTCATCCTTCCACAATGGAATAGTGGAATTTCGCCTTCCTCGCTTTCGCACCGTGCGAAGCCGATCTTTTTTCATTTCGAGCATTCCACATCCGTTGGATATAGTTTGACTGTCAATGCAGAAGACCTGTTCAGATATGGAATCTAGGAGGATAACCGCATCTCCTCGCCATTGCTGCTAGGGTCGAGGCAATGGATGATCCTGTTCAAAGATGACAACCTGAAGCGAATCGGTACCCACCCGCGACGACAGCAAACCCAAACAGGAGCAACGCAATGGATACCAACAAGTCCTACATCAAGATCGGTTCAAAAGAGATTCATCGTGCCTGGCTGATACTCATCGGATGCTGTTTCCTTCAAGCAGGCGCTCTTGGCAATATCCTGACGAGCAATGGCGTATTCATGGTTCCCGTCTGCAATGAGCTCGGATTTCCGCGCTCCCAGCTTTCGCTCTATATAAC
>CAJURO010000036.1 GCA_910588985.1 uncultured Eggerthellaceae bacterium
CTCGCCGGGCTCATAACCCGGAGGTCGTTGGTTCAAATCCAGCCCCCGCGACCAAGAAATCGCAGGTCAGACAGCTAATTTGTCTGACCTGTTTGCTTTGTATAGGGTGGGTTTTGAGGGGTCGGTGCAGATGCGGTCCAGATGAGCGCATCTGCTTGTGGCGAATCGTCGCCAAAGTTTTCATTTTGCGCATTGGCTGAGAACAGATCTCCGATTAGCTGTGCAGCCTTTCGGTCGTTCTCTGGTACGGCATGGGCGTACCAATTCAATGTGATGGAAGCATTCGCATGACCCAAGCGGGTTTGAACCGTCTTGACGTCTACCCCGTTTGCCAATAGCTGCGTTGCTTGCGTATGGCGAAGCTCATGGAATCGCAGCGTGGGGAAACCTGCTTGCTTTCTGAATGCGTTCCACCAGCCATAGAAGTTCGTGGGGTCGTAGAGACCGCCGATGTTGGAACAGCAAACCGGCGCGTCCTCCGTCTGCGCAAAGGCCTCACCGAGCGTATCCAAGCATTCTGCTTGCAGTTGCTTCCAGGCTCTCAGATGCTCTTCGGTTATGCGGTCGATCGCTATGGTGCGATACCCAGATTTCGTCTTAGGCTCCTTGAGTTTGAGCGCTGGCGTGTAGGCACGCATCACGTTTATCTCGCAGACATCCCCGAAGGCGATGTCCTTCCACATGAGCCCTAGAATCTCACCTCGGCGCATTCCTGTAGCGATGGCGATGCGCACAGCCATGATGCTTGAGATGTTCACAAGACCATTGATGTAGCTGCGTGTGGTGGAGTTGCCGCGTCTGTCTTGGCGGTCTTCTTTCTGGTTGAACTCTTCCAAGAGTTCACGCTCGTATTCATCCACGAACGAGACCAGCTTTATCGCGTCCTCGACTTTGAGCGACTTCCTATTGGGGTCACTCTTCCTCGGAGCTTTGATCTTGTCGCATGGGTTTCGAAGGATGATGTCGTAGTCCACTGCCTTCGAGAAGACGCGCTTCACGATGCCATGCAGCTCATGCATGGTAGTATTGCTCAGCTTGCGCTTCTCCTTGATGGTTGCGAAGGTCCTCTCAAGAACCGGGACTGTGATGTTCCGCAATGCCATGTGGCCTATCAGCGCTTCTACGTGCCTTAGACGCTGAGCATCGAGCTTGATCGTGGTTTCGCTCGCAGCTCCTGCGGTATAGCGGGATTGCGTCCAGAGCTTCGACATCTCGCTGAACGTGATGTGGCTCTGGCTGAATTCGAGTCCTTCGTCGTATTGCCTTCGCAACTCGTCGCGCACGCGTCGCGCATCGGCCTTGGAGCCGTTCACGATCTTGGTTACGCGATTCGGCTTGCCTGTTAGCGGGTTCACCCCAAAGCTCAAGCCCACGCGCCAGCGATTGCGGACAACGTTTCCGCTCTTGTCCTTAACGGCGCTAATGCTTCCGTCTCCTTTTGCCATTTTCATTCACCTCCTAACCGCGCTTTGCCTATCTATCCAATAACGCCCATACGGGTGGAATCGGCTTACTTGTTCATCCGTGTCTCGCCGGGATGAACCTTGCGCCATTGCTTGCAAGCCTCGGTGCAGTATTTGCGGCGTTTGCCGCGCTCGTTGTTGGCGATGAATGGCTTGCCGCACACCTCGCATGCCCCGAGCCTTCCTATGCGCATGGCGTCGAGCGCGCTCCACCAAAGAGAGCCGATACCCGTTGCGATGGATCTGACCTCTTGGCCGTCGATGACGATGGTG